>DASTJH010000017.1:0-57222 GCA_035716645.1 Terriglobales bacterium
CCTGAGCGAGGGCGAACGCCCGAGTCGAAGGACCCCAAGGATATCAATGCGTATCTGCCTTTCAGGCTTTCGCGCGGAATCAATACCGGCTGTCAGAATCGTTTCCAAAATCTCGGTCGGCACTTCTGCCGAGATAGTGCGCAGGGGTCCTTCGACTCGGGCGTTCGCCCTCGCTCAGGATGACAGAAGCTGAAATAATCTCAGCACTTCCGATCACGGCATCCGCATTTGTGAAACATGCACTGACTACAGACGCTCGTGCCCTGGCACTTCTCCGAATTCCTGCTTGCATTTAGCCAGTCCGCATTCAATCTGCCGGCGTACTGCTTCGATCAACTCATCGTTGTCACGAAATGACGACGGCAAGATCGGAGAATGAAAAATCAGGCGCACTGTTCCCGGCTGGATTACAGTGTGTCCTTTCGGCATCAGCCGCTCGGAGCCGCAGATCGTCACCGGAACAACGGGGATGCCGCTATCCATAGCCAAGTAGAATGGACCTTTTTTGAACGGGAGCAGGCGACCATCCGGCGACCGCGTACCTTCTGGAAAAATAGTCATGCTCAGGCCTGCACTCATCGCCCGCTCCGCCTCTTTCATGCTCGCAACCGCTGCTTCGCGATTGCTGCGGTCCACTGGAACGAGGTCACCCGCGCGCATGGCTTGTCCCAGAATGGGAACCTTGAATAACTCTTTTTTGACCAGCACGGAAGTGCGCTGCGGCAATTTCGGAATCAGCACCGGGGGATCGAGATTCGAGACGTGATTGCACATGTAGATATACGTGCCCTCGGGATCGATCTGCTCCAGGCCTTCGATCTCGATCTCTATGCCGGCAATGCGAACGGCATTGCGCACGATCCACATGGCGATCGAATAGAGAAGATCGGCGCTGCCGGTGATCCAAGTGGCCGGAAAGCCGATGAGCGCGCCGAGTGAGGTGAAGATGACAATAAACAGTAGACTGGCCGCGGTACGCAGTGCGGCAATCATCGCAGTGCGGAATGCGCCGGCTCGTCTTCGGAGTTGAGCCACGCCGCCCGGCGCGCGAGTTGTTCCTGCGTGGCATTCGCGGTCGGCCGCAAAGTGTAAGTCGTGACCTGGCGCTCTCCTATATTGATCTCCACATCTTTGCGCGCTCCGTCCTCCAGCACAGTCAAGCCAAGCTGGCTTCCTGGTTTAAGCTGCGCCAGCAAACGTCCAAACCCTCGCGAGCTGGGTTTGCCATTGATCGCGAGGACCTCCTGTCCTTCGCGCAAGCCGGCAGCCGTTGCCGATGAACCATAGACATGATCGATGACGAGCGGTCCAGAGAAATTGGAACTCGTCGTGAATCCAGGATCGCCAACTGTCTGCGGCTGTTGTTCCAAATCGAGACCGGCAGTGGCAAAGAGTTGCCGATAGGGAAGCTCATCGAGGCCGGCAACGTAGCGATCGAAGAAGTCGTGTAGATCGGTATGCGTGAGCTTTTCGGCTTCCGCGCGCACGCCTGCCGAGTCGTCGAAGAACTTGCCTTCTTTGGCATAGTCGTGGTCCATCGCCTGAAAGAGATCACGCAGCGAATAGCGGCCGTGCGAGTCTTCGAGAATCTTGAGATCGAGCAGAATCCCGAGCAACTCACCCTTGTTGTAGTAGCTGATGCTGCGGTCCGGCTCGCGATAACCTGGATACTTGTCGAGCCAGGTGTCCAGACTGGATTCCTCCGCCGACTGCGTGAGATGAGCAGGACGCGCTTCCAGACCAGTGATGCCGCCGGCGACACGATCGAAGTACTGTTGCGGCGCGAGCAGGCCCGCTTTCAGCAGCGCGAGATCAGCCACTGTGCTGGTCACACCTTCGCTGAACCACAGCGCGCGCGTGTAGTTCTCGCGGGAGTAGTCAACCGGCTCCAGGGTCTGCGGACGAATTCGCTTCACGTTCCAAAGATGGAAAAATTCGTGCGCGCTAACCGACTCAAAACGGATAATCTCCTTTAGCGAGTCGGCGGACATCGAGATTGCTGTCGAGTAGGCATGTTCCATGCCTCCGCCCGCCGGTCCGCGGGGAAAGTGATAGATGAACAAGTATGAGTCGAATGGACGATCGTTCATCCACTCGGTTTCGACGCGCGTGATCTTTTCGAGTGCGGCGACGAGCTTGCCAGCGTCGTAGTCACCGGGAGCGGCGTCTACCACTACGCGGTAATGTGCGCCACCTTCATCGAAATCCTTTTCTTCGAATTGACCAAATTCAGCCGGCGTGTCGACGAGGCCATCATAGTTCTTGGCGCGAAAAACGCTTGTTGCCACCGTGCTTCCCGGCTGAGCAACCTGCACGTAAGGCGAAAGGGAAATGGCGAGCTTCCAGTTCGCCGGCACATCGGCGAACTTCAGACCGATCGGCAGGTCGCGTCCGCCAGGCAGATACATCAAGACTTCGGCGAAGTTCAGAAAAGCATGGTGCTCGTTGAACTGCGCGCCGAACGGCGCGGGGTCGTCGAGGACGATGTCGTAGTCAACGTTGACCCATCCGCCTTTCGGGTGCACCTGCCAGGTAGTTTTGTCGAGTTCCACAATGGGAATGGCCGTACCATCGGTAGCGCTGGCTTTCACGTCGAGCACGTTCTTCGAGAAGTCGCGGACCTGGTAGGTCGCGTTCCAAACCGGCAACTGTACCTCGCTGCCGCCGCTCTCCGGATCGAAGGACATCGTGACGTGCACGCGGTGTTGCGCAGCGTCGGCGAGGGAAATTGTGTAATCCAGTTTGGTCTCATTCGGCGTTTGGGCCGAGCACAAAGAAATCAGAAAGAGAACAGAGCAGGCAATGAGTGTGCGCATGAAGGTAGAAAGAAGTTTAATCGGATCGAGCGTACAGGAAAACAAAAACACAACACGGATGCAACGGATTGGACGGATAATTCCTTAGTCATTTGCGCTTTTTGCCCTTGGCTCCCGAATCGTCGCGATTCTGCATCTGGCCGCTCACGCTGGCCAGCACTTTTTGAAAGGCTTCCTGCGAGCTCATTTCTTTGCGGCCGCCTTTGTTCTTGCGGTACGTGTGCTCGTAGCCACAGGTGCGGCATCTCGTTTTGCCCACCTCTTCTCCGGACATAGTGACTACAGAATGGTCGGTTGTGCGCTTGCAGCGAGAGCAGTGGTCGTCGATGTCGTCACCCAATCTGGGCATGGGTAATCTCCTTCCTACAGATAATCGCGCGAATAGTAGCACAGCTCCGTAAACTCGCAATCAAATAGTCATGTTCATTTTTAGAACTGTCATCCCTCGGGCCGCCGCGCGAATGCAAACGCTAGGTGCACGCAAATCCGGCCCGGGGGATCTGCTGTTTCGTAGCGGCGGTGAACAGCGGATCCCCCGCGCCGCGAACACCCAATTTTTCTCGGCTCCGTACGTCCTCGCCGGCGCGAGGGATGACAACTCAGAAACTCAAAAGATTCTCCCGTTCTGACAAAACTATCTCCGTTTTAGCGCAACTGATCTATAGCGCAAGACCTACAGGCGAGCTCGCGAGCGTCTTAGGTGGTTAAACTAGTCAGGAGTCCTTTATGGCCATCCGTACGCTGCTCCAACTCGGCGATCCTGCGCTGAGAGCGATCTGTCGTAAGGTGCCGGATCCGCAGTCGCTCGAAACCGCGAGCGTGGTCAGCGATCTTGCCGACACACTCCGTCACTGGCGGGAACAGACCGGCTACGGCCGTGCCATTGCTGCACCGCAGATCGGCGCCCTCGAGCGGATCATTTTTCTGCAGTTGCCAGGGATGGAACCTTGGCCTTTAATCAACCCTGAAATCGTGGCGCGCAGCAGCGAAACGATCGTCGTTTGGGATGCGTGTTTAAGTTTCCTGTGTATCTTTATGCAGGTGAGGCGGCATCGGGAGATTACTGTTCGCTATCAGGATTTGGAAGGGAAGTCACGCGAGTTTGAAGCCGGCGAGGAGCACAACTACTCGGAACTGCTTCAGCACGAGATCGATCATCTGGACGGAATACTCGCCCTGGATCGTGTGATCGATACGAAGAGCATCTGCACGCGAGAGGAATTCGAGAAGCGCTATCGCGATAGCAGCCCGTATGCATTGAGCGACAGCCATACCGTTTGAATCGCTATGCAGCAGGCCCGGTCTATGGCTGTTCGCTCTTGCCCACGCGCATGTCCATCCTGAGATGCGCTCCCTGCATGTAGATCGAATTTTCCGAACGCCCCACTTGCAGCACGGTCTGGTTGAAGTATTTGGGAGGTGCGGTTGGTTTGAGTCGTGTTCGCATGCGTGGCAGCGTCCAGGCTGATCCAGTCAGGACGACCAGCCAGACGGCGACGGCGGCGATTCGCCATAAATGATTTTGCTGTCCTTCGACTACATACGTGCCGGCGCACAGATCTCCGATGCGTCGACGAAATTTCGAGCACGTTGCGACCAGCGCTCCAACCAGGTAGAAGCCAATGCCATCTACAGCGCGGAGAAGGTTGCGAATCGCTGAAGCCGCGAGAGCGCTGCGGTCCGACTGGTTGACTACGCCAATTCCAATCATGGCCTTGCCGAGAGTCGCCCCGAACGCCGCTTCCATGAGCCAGAGGTAAAGAAACGAGATCAACAGGTTTAGGCTTCCTCCGAGCAGAACCGCCGCCACCGTGAGCTTCACCTCGCCGGCGGAAACAAGGTTCCATCGCTTCAGCAACAGAAAGTCCGTTACAGCGAGCAAGGCTAGGAGCAGGATTGAGTCCAAGGCCATGGCGATCATCCTGTCTCCCAAGGTCGCCAATCGCACGGTCATTCCTGATTCGTCGGAATCGTCGTTCGCGCCGTCTGCGATGTTTGGCAGCATGGGTTCCACAACGCCGGATTCTTCAAGCAGATGTTGTCCCGGCGGAACTACAGCTCCACACGCCATGCAACGACGCGTCTCCGCGCTGATTGTTTTTCGACAACGAGGACATTCCATAATCCGGTACTCCGCGGCCGGCCGCCGCAATGGTGCACGACGGTCCTTGCCTTCCTATTTGCCATCTCCAACATAACTCCGGGCGAGCGTATGCCGGCATCACGGAAGTGCAACGACCATAGGTAGGCAAGCCGGGTGCAACGGACGGAGCGGGTTCTCTCCTGGCGAGCTAACTCGCATGTTTGCAAAGCAAAGCCCGAGTCCGCCTTCGCTGATGATTACCAAAGACGGCATCCTATGCGCATCTAGGGCAGGGCCTCCGGATACAGGTACTCTGTTGTTCGCCATGCATCCCAACTGGTTGAACGAGCACAGCAACTTAATCGTTAATGTTGTGAACTACATACCAGTGGTCGCCACCGTGGTGACCTGCATTTTCAGCTTGGTGCTGGCGCGCGCGACACTGCGGTACGTGGAAGCCACCGATAAAAGTCTGGAATTGGCGCGTGAAGAGTTCGAGCGCGAATGGTCTCCCGAGCTGCACATCAAACTTGAACGCAAGTCGGCGGCCGATGTCGATATTGTTGTCACGAATTTGGCCAAAACTTCGGTGCTTCTGCAGTTTCTGCAACTGCGAAAGCTATCGCATGGCGTGCCTTTCGATCGCTTGATCCTGAACGATCCGCTAGTCGGCGGCATGACCTGGCGCGAGAGCATAGGCGACCGTCTAAAGGCAATGGCGGGGAAGGACTTTGACGGTCCCATTGCCGCGTCGATGACTTTTTACGCCGCCGGACGTATGTTCCGCACCGACTGGTTCCGATTTCGCGTCTTGGTGCACAACGGAAACATTTTGCAGGTAGAGGCGGTTGCGATCCCGGCGCGTCGCGTCCGCGTGCTCCAGGGACAGGAACGCAAGTCACGCCGCGAGTTAGTACGCGACCTCGGCGCGGACGTTCCGGCTGAAACACCTGCGCTCTCATGAACCATCTAGACCGGCCTCACGGAGTTGTATGCCATGACCCAAAAAGCAAAGATGTTGACTTGCACGTGCGGCAACACGGAACTCGATAAAATTGCCATCTGCCTGCCCTTGGCGGAGAACGGCGCCACGTTGAATCTGGTTGCGCTCATTTGCGGCGGGAACGGCTGTGGGAGAGTTACCTTCCGTCCTGACGATGTTTCCCGAAAAGGAACAGCGCCGCATCATGATTCCGAGTGGCTCAACTCGCTGCTCGGGCTGTTTGAGACCGTGTACACAGAACGCATGGTGTACAAGGTGCTCGCGGAACGAGATCCCAACTGTGCCGCGCTTTTCACAGCCTTGAAATCCGATCCGGCAATAAGCGCCGGGATTTCTCAAACGTTTCAGCCTCTGCACGAGCGCATAGCCAAAAACGAAGATCTTCTTCATCTTCTGCGTGGATTGCCGTCGTTAACTGGCCGTGCGTCTGCGGATTCGCCAGCAGAAATGAAATAACCGCGAAACAGCTCTGGCAGAAGCTGCTGCGCAAACCCGAGGACAAGTTCAGTACCATTCCCGGTAGGGAATGGGTGAGTTTAGGCTTCCACATGACGCACGGCGTGTCACCCGTTCGCTATCGCGAACGGTACTGACTGGCCGTCGAGACGCCTCATACGTCAACAGCGCTTTTGAGAAATGCAATCTGCCGGACTGATGAACTCACCGGGTCTGTCGGCTTGTGCCGCCGATTGCTGGGCGGTCGGAATTGCCTCGAGCAAAGCTTCCGGTCTGGCATTATCGCCAAAGGTCTCGCTGACGTGGGTGAAGTAGTCGACGTTTCCGGAACCAAAGACAAAACTTCCGCCTAGTTGGAATGGGTCCTTGCCGAACCTATGCTGGCGATGTCCGCTGGCTCGCGCTCTCTTGCGGCCTTCGCGATTGGTTTTCCAGAAGAGGTGCGCCAGATTTCCGCTCTTTAGCTCGATCGCACGGTATGCCTCGCGGCGCTCGTCAATCAGCAGTGGGAACTCGATTCCTGTCTCTTCACGGAAGGCCTTAGCGTAACTAACATCTCCCAGTCCCACAGCGGCGATTTGCGCGGCCTTGCCAGCAAACGCTTTCTGAAATTCGCGCAACTGCGCGACGTGCTCGCGGCAAAAGATTCAGCCGTAGTGACGCAGAAAAACTACAACCGCCGGATGCGTGCTCCACAAATCGCCGAGGCGCACGGCTTGCCCATTGACGTCGCGCAACACCAAGTTGGCAAGACGAGCTGCGTAAGAGCCGGACACGCGCCGATTTTCGGGGACATCCGTAGTGAATGTCAAACCAAACTTGATGGAGACCGCTCGCCTTGCGAGGAATGAAAGAGACTCCCGCCCTGCAATCGAGCAGAGAAACTGACGAAAAGCAAAAGCCCGACACGGATTTCACGGATTGCGACGGATCCGACGGATACAGCACATTCGAGCTCTTTGCTCCTGACTCATCCGTCCGATCCGTTATCATCCGTGAAATCCGTGTTGAGATTTTGCCTGTTTGTAAACCACTGTGGGCTGTCATCCTGGACGGAGGCGCGCCCTTTTGCGCCGGAGTGAAGGACTCTGCGGTGCCTCCGCCGCTTTCATTTTTCGCTTGACTCTCAATGCGGTTTGCGGTTCCATGCAGTTTCCCTGTTGAGAGAAGAAGAGGAGAACGCATGATGCCGTGGCGGAAGGCCCATCGCGCGCCAGGTGGCGTGTCGGTCGAGTTCGCGAAGAAATTCCCGACGACTTTACCCTGGCTCAGCCGCGTATTCCGACGAGCCATTGAAGGCATCCGAATGGCAGAGCGCAATCTGCCGGAAGGACTGGGAACGATTGCTCCCAAGATTTCCACTGGGTTAACCCAAACCCAACCCAACCAAAACTTGGGTTGAACCCAAACTCAACCCAAAAATCTTGGGTTCAGGTTGGGTTATCGTTGGGTTATCCCGACATAAGTCCTTTAGATTTTGGGTTCAGACGAAAAAAAGGATTTTTTTTTACCGCTACACGAAGGGCATGGGCGTTGATTTCGTTATCGACCAAGAAAATATGGCAGACATCGTCACCAAGGATTGGACTGGACAGGCGAGGCCGTCCATTTTCGAACAGTCCACTTTCAGCCTCGGACAAGGGCGCATCGTTCGCGCTTGAACTCTTCGAGAAATACCTGCGTATTTGGCTGCAGCGGGACAAAGCGGCTCTGGATACTGGACTGCAACAATCGCTACGGTAGCTCGTCTAAGGAACTGAAATGAACCTGCGCTTGGCTTTTCGCTCGTTGTGGAAGAATCCGGTTTTTGCGGTCGTTTCGATCGTCGTCCTGGCGCTGGGCATTGGCGCGAACACGGCGATCTTCAGCGTAGTAAACGCTGTGCTCCTGAAGCCGCTTCCGTACCAGCATCCGGAGCGGATCGTAGATCTACGTACTCTTTGGCCCCAGAGCGGGCACACGGGCCAAATCTCGGGGCCAAATTTTATCGATTGGCGGAAGCAGAGCGACAGCTTTCAAGCGATGTCGCTCTACGCTGGATCTCCGGAGGATGTCTTCGCGAACAAGACGCCGTTGCGGGTGAATGTGACCTGGACAGATCCGCAGTTTTTTAAAGTGTTCGGTGTTTCGCCGGTCATGGGACGGGTGTTCAGCGGAGAAGACAATAAAGCGTCGGCAGCCCCCTTAGCTGTAATCAGTCAACAATTCTTTGAGCGCGTTTTTCATGGTGATCCCAGCGCCTTGGGGCAGACGATCAAAATGGAGCAGCACGCGCTCACCATCATCGGCGTGATGCCTGCCGGTTTCGATTTTGTCGATCGCAGTCAGATTTGGGCGTTTGATCCGGCGTTTCTTCAGCAGTGGGGCTCCGCGCGCACGGCTAATAATTTCTATGGCGTAGGGCTGCTGAAGTCGAACATAAGCCTAGACCAGGCGCGTGCCGAGGCGACCACCATCGGCCTGCGTTTAGCAGCCGAGTATCCGAATGACGACTCGAAGCGATCCATGGCAGTCACGCCTTTGCACGACGAGCTTGTTCATCGGGTTCGTACCACGCTCTACCTACTTCTGGCCGCCGTCGCTCTGGTCCTGCTGATTGCATGCGCGAACGTAGCCAACCTGCTGCTGGCGCGGGTGACGATGCGCCGGCAGGAGATTGCGATCCGAGCCGCGCTAGGGGCATCGCGCAAGCATGTCATCCAGCAATTATTGCTGGAGGCTATGGCGTTGGCAGTGCCCGCTGCAGCGATTGGTCTGCTCTTGGGATGGTGGTCGGCGCAACTGCTTGGGCACTTCTCGCCGGAGATGTTAGCGCAAGCCAAAACTATCTCCCTCGATTGGCATGTGGGCGTCTTTACGGCAGGGATTGCGCTGCTGTGCACGGCGCTTTTCGGACTCGCGCCAGCCTTCCAAGGCTCGCAGGTGGACGTGAACAGCGCGTTGCACGAAGGCGGAAGCTCGCGCGTGATGTCCAGCGGCATGGGCCGGCTGCGTGGGTCGATTGTCGTGGCGGAGATTGCGATGTCGATGGCCTTGCTGATTGGTTCGGCAATCCTGATTCGCAGCCTGCTAGCATTGAGCGCGGTCGATCCGGGTTACCAGGCGCAGGGTGTCTCCGTGATGGTGCTTTCGTATCCAGCATCGACTCCCGAAGATCAAAAACAAGCGGTGCAGTTCTATTCGAACTTGCTGCAGCAGGGAGCAGCCACGCCGGGTGTTCGTGCCATAGCCGGTACGACAGCTCTGCCAAACGAGTGGGGCAGCGATGGACTCTTTTACATCGAAGGCAAACCCAAACCTGCGCCCGGCGATTTTCAGACGCAGGAAGCCGGATTCATGGTCGTGAGTCCCGGATACTTTCCCATTTTGGGAATACCACTAACAAAGGGACGTGAATTCGGCGATCAGGATCAGGCACAAGCGCAGCAAACCTGCATCATTAACGAGGTTTTCGCGCGGCGGTTCTTTCCCGGCGAGGACCCGATCGGACATCGTCTGCAAACCGGCTATGACCTCAACCAGGCCTATATGACCATTGTTGGTGTTGTCGCCGATGTGCGCCAGGTCAGTCTTGACCAGCCTCCATATCCCTACATCTACATGCCGTACCAGCAGCATCCCGGGCCAGCTGCGGGGATGGACATTTTATTTCGCGGAAGCGAAGATAGCGCGGCGGCACTGGCGCGAGAGGCGCATCGCTTAAATCCGGAGATTGCGGTCGAGTTTACGCCGTTGAAGGACGTGGTTGATCAGGCGTTTGCCCCCTCACGATTCCGCAGCGGTCTGCTCACCCTCTTCGCCGCTCTCGCCTTGGTGCTAGCCATCGCCGGTTTGTACGGCGTGATGTCGTACACGGTCGCGCAGCGTAAGGGCGAGATCGGCGTGCGTATGGCGTTGGGCGCGCAGCCAAGGGAAGTGCTGCGCATGATTCTCGGCCAGGGTCTCTGGCTGGTGTTGCCGGGGGTTGTGATCGGTGCGGTGATCGCGTTTGCCGGCGGAAGAGTATTTACCAGTCTTGTCTATGGCGTGAAGGCGAGCGATCCGGTCACATTTGTCGGCATTGCCGTGCTATTGGTTGTGGTCGCATTGCTGGCGATGTACATTCCCGCGCGTCGCGCTGCGGATATCGATCCGATGCTGGCGTTGAGGAATGAGTAGCGAGCAGCGTCAGTCAGTACCGTCCGCGGTAGCGGACGGGTGATACGCGACGGCGCTACAGCTCAAGAGACTATGACTGACCTGTCCGCTACCGCAGACGGTACTGACTTCACCGGTACAGCAAATACTTGTCCCGAATCGGTTCCCAGGCTTCCAGCGCTTCATTCCACTTCATCGAGATGAACCTCGGATCGACTCCGGCATTTAGATCGTCCATCGTTTGCTGATTTGCGACGAGGGTCATCATCTTCTCCATCTGGAAATCGTTGGGATAGAGTTTGTGCAACGCCGAGGCCAGCTCGATTCCCAATTCGGGAGAGTCGAGGATCAGGCGGTTCATCACAATCATATTCACGCCTTCGCAGCGCTGGCTGGCGTAATTGGACGACGTCGGCGTGAACGCAATCGGAACGAAGCGCACGCCGGAGATGTGCCGATTGTTCAGGTACGAAGACAGCTCTCGGGCGTGGATCCAGGGCGCGCCGAGGAGTTCGAACGGTGTATCCGTGCCCCGTCCCACTGAAATATTGGTGCCTTCAATCAGGCCAACGCCGGGGTAGAGCGTGGCTTCATTCAGGCTGCGCAGGTTGGGCGAAGGATTGATCCACACCTGGCCGATGGAATCGAACCAATCTCCGCGCTGCCAGCCCTGCATGGGCACGACGGTGAGATTGGCTCCGAGATGGCGTTCGCCGTTGAAGAAGCGCGCGAGCTCGCCCATGGTCATGCCGTGGCGGGAAGGCTCGCTGTAGTAGGAGACATAGTTATAGCGGTCGGGATCGGCGATCGGGCCTTCGACCACCGCGCCTCCGACCGGATCGGGACGATCGAGGACGACGATCTCCGTGCCGGTCTGACCTGCCGCTTCGAGGAAGTACGCCATCGCTGTGTCGTAGGTGTAAAAGCGCACGCCGGCATCCTGGAGGTCGATCACAACCGCGTCGAGTTGCTTGAGCTGATCGAGTTGAGGATGGCGCTGCGCGTCCGTACTGCCATACACGCTGTAAACGGGAATCCCGGTAGCGTGATCGACGGTGTTCCCAATTTGGGTCGTGTCGAGTTCTCCCACCGCGCCGTGCTCAGGGCTGAACAGGGCCGCGAGCTTGATGCCGGGAACGGAGTTCAGCACATCGACGGTTCTGCGGCCGTTCAAGTCAACGCCGGTCTGGTTCGTCAGCAGTCCGATGCGGCGTGGTGGAACGTCGTTCGCTGTAGGCTTAAGCGCGGCGAAGTTAGTCGCTTCGAGAACGTCAATCCCGTTGAGCACCGTAGCGTTGCGATAAGCCATGCGGCGGCTGCCGGGCTCGGCTTCGTTGTATCCGGTAATGGCAAGCAGCGGATGTTTGTTGTGCAGTTCTTTGCCTATATCGAGCGTCGTCGCGACTACATTCGCAACGTTCGCGCGCAATGCGACGACCGAATGACCGACATGCGGATGCACAGCATTCGTGAGCAGGATCACATACGTATCCGTGAATGGGTCAATCCAGATCGAGGTGCCGGTGAATCCGGTGTGGCCGAAGGATCCGATAGGGAAGAGCTCGCCGCGATTCGAGGAGAACGGCGAATCGATGTCCCATCCCAGGCCGCGCAGGCTGACCGCGTCCGGTGGCTGCTCGGGACGTGTGGCTTTCGTCACGATGAGCGTCTTAAGGAAGTCCCGTTTTGGTTTGCCGTGGATCGCGTCGAGCAACGCTTGCGCGTACTTCGATAGATCGTCCGCAGTGGAGAAGAGGCCGGCGTGTCCGGCGACTCCACCCATGCGGCGCGCGGTGGGATCATGGACAACGCCGCGCAGCATCTCGCCATGCTCGTCATATTCGGTAGGCGCGATGCGATGGCGCCATTCCGGAGGAGGCAGAAACCGCGTCGTCTTCATGCCCAACGGCTGAAAGACGAAGGCGCTCGCATATTTGTCGAGCGGCATGCTGGAGATTTTCTCGACAAGAAAGCCGAGCGTTTCAAAATTAATGTCACTATAGCGGAAGACCGAACCGGGGGGTGTAACCAGCTTCTCGGCGAAGGCCATCTGCTCGGCTGTGGCTTTGCCGAACCATTCGGTTTTGAGGTCGAGGTCTTCAGGCAGTCCGGAGTAGTGGGTGAGCAGTTCGCGGATGGTGACGTACTCTTTCCCATTTTGGGCAAATTCGGGAAGATATTTCGCGACCGGATCGTTCAGCCGAATCTGTCCCAGCTCGAGCATGCGCAGGATGGAAGGCGTGGTGGCGACGACTTTTGTGAGCGAAGCCAGATCGAAGATCGTGTCTACGGTCATCTTCTCGCGCGTGGGCTCAAGCGAGCGCATGCCGTAGGCTTTGCGGTAGAGCACGCGGCCATGATGTCCGACGAGAACGACGGCGCCGGGGCAGTCCTGCTCCTTGATCGCGTCTTCGATCACGGTATCGAGGTTCTTGAAGCGAAGCGCTGCGGCTTTGGTGGGCGCGTGCTTAGCCGTTTTGCTCGCGATCTTCTTCGAAGGTGCTTGCTGGGCAAACGCTATGGGGAGAGACAGAGAGAGAAAAATCAGGGATAGAAGAGTTCGCATGGGGAACTTGCGATTATGAACCATCGCAAGCTGATTGTGCGAGGGCAAGAAAGCTTATGCGAATGCCGCGAGTAACCTTCTGCCGAGCCGGTAGAAGCACAAACTCTCTTACGTGCAACGGCTGGGCATCGAGGAACATCCAATGAAATGCACGTTCACGACGACAAATTCTGTGTTGTCCACCTAAACATGTCCAAACTTACACACTCCCAAGAAACCAGAGACCGAATGAAAGCCAACGCCGAAGCGGCCAAGCGCCGTCTGGCACGGCTCAACGAGGAATACGCGCTGCGCCGAAAAGTCGCTCAGATCGCCAAAGATCATCCGCAGCCAAAGGGCGAGAGCTTTGGCGAAGCGTTCAATCGGCTGATGAAGGAAAATCCGCTCGCCGCTTAGTTCGTGCTGGCTCAATTCAACAGGTCATCACGGCTGCTGGTTCAGCAGCGCCGGCCAATTGACCACGATGGTAAACGGGACAGACTGCTCGTGCGGGTCTGCCGTAACCTCTACGAATTTCTGGCCATCAGCAGAGACGTCATACATGGGACCCAAGCCGCCGGCGCCGGGCTTTGCTTGAATCAGCATTTGAGGTTGCCCGATGGTAAGGCTTCCGCCTTCCTCCGCGATCTTCAGCGACATGATCTTATTGCCTGGTGCGCGATAGAAAAGCACTCTGCCATCATGCGACCAACGCGGCCAGATACCCCCGCCGGATGAGATTTGCCACCTGCCGCTGCCGTGCGGGAAGGGTACGACATAAATTTCCTGCTGCCCGGATTCATCGGAAACGTAGGCCAGCCACTTGGCGTTGGGCGCGAGTGCTGGACTGACGGAGTTGTACGGTTTGTTGACGACTACAGGAAATTGTTTTCTATCTCCAAAGAGCGGCATGGCCCAGACATCACCGCTGGCAGGACCATTGGCTGATGAAATCCGAGTGCCTGCACTGCGCTGGAAGGCGACGTAACGACCGTCTGCCGACCACGACGGATTGAACTCCGCCGTGTCATCGACGATTAGCGGGGTTGCGCTTCCTGTTCCATCGGCAGACTTCTCATAGATATGGAAGGCTCCGCTGCGACTCGATAGAAAGCTCACGTTCTTTCCATCCGGTAGCCAGGTCGCCTCGGCATTGATGCCGGGAGAAAACGTCAGCCGCGTCTTGATCCCGCGGGCTTGGTCAAACAGCCAAATATCGTCTTTACCGGTTTCCGGGTCGGTTACGGAGAGTGCCAGCTTCTTGCCGTCCGGCGAGAGGCTGGGTGAACCGAAATAACCGGAGACATCGGCTTCTGCGGTCTGCTTGCCCAGATGGTCGTACCACTGGATGTGGTTCCTTCCGGGTACTGCGGTGCTATAGACGAGCACACCGTTTTCTGACACCGAGAAAATCCCACTGTTAATGACGGTATTCACGGCAACGTTCTGCGCCAGCGGTAATGGCCGGCCGGAGAGGCGCAGTTTTTCCGCATCGAATTTCTGCGCCATCAGTGTGCCGTCCTCAACGAACAGCAAATAGCCGGGAGCCGCGTACACCGAGCGCGAACTGCCTCGCATCAACAACTTCGCTTCACCGCCGTCAAGAGAAGCGACGTATGTGCCGGAATCTGAGCCATTGGCCGAACGTGAATAAAACAGGAGATGCTTGCCGTCGGGCAGGCGCTGCGGCCAACTGCCAGGCGCCTGGGCCAACTTCAGGGGACTCTGAGCGGCGCCGTCGGAAGCGGAAACGCGCAACAGCTCGCGCGTGCCATTCGGCGTGATGCCGGTGATCAGGATGGTGCCATCGCGGTCCCAGGAGCCGACGACGCCATTGCCGTCCACGAGCGCGAGAGATGGGCCACTTGCCGCGTCAACGCGATAGAGCTTTCCGTGCGCATTGTAGGCTAGGGAGAGTCCGTCCGGCGACCAGAAAGGATGACTCGCGCCATTCGTGCCTGGCAGAACTCGCGCTGCCAATGAATCGAGAGGGCGAATCCAAATCGATGGCTTGCCTTCGCTGTCGGTCGCCACAAAGGCGAGCTGCTTGCCGTCTGGCGAAAGCGCTGGAAGCCCGGGCGCGGGTCCACTCAGTGCAAAATGAGTGTCTTTAGGCGGCGAGATCTCTGCCACAACCGCCTGCGAAGCTTGCGGCGCGCGGAGCAGGTAGGCGGCGCCAAGTAATATCGCAACCAGCGCGAGTAATGCCACGCCAAGCCAAACGAAGCGATCGCTGCGATGAGCTGAAACAGAAGCGGTGTCTCCGGCTTGCGAAGTCGACTCGGCGATCCACTCGAGTTGAAGCTTCACGTCATGCGCCGATTGGTAGCGCTCCTCCGGGTCTTTGGCCAGGCACAGTTGCACAACCTGGTCGAGAGCGGGCGGCGAGGCGGGCTGCACTGAGCTGACACGCGGCGGTTCTACCGCGAGGATGGCGCCGGCCACACTGGCCTGTGTCTTGCCGTTGAAGGCGCGTCTTCCGGTGGACATTTCAAAGAGCACGAGGCCCAGGGCAAAAATGTCGGCGCGAGCATCGACGGCGGCGCCGGAAATCTGCTCCGGCGACATGTACTGCACGGTGCCCACGATTGTTCCGGCACCCGAAAGCGGTGAAACTGGACTGCTCTGCGTCATGGCCGCGCTGAATACCGAAACGGCAGAAGAGGCTGATGCATTGACTGTCGCCAACGGCTTTGCCAAACCGAAATCCAGCAGCTTCGCTCCCGACTTCGTGAGCATGATGTTGGCGGGTTTCAGGTCCCGATGAATGATCCCCGCGCGGTGCGCCTTCTGCAGCGCGTCCGCGATTGCAATGGCGATTCTTAGGAGTTCTTCAAGAGACAGCGGGCCTCGCCTAAGCCGCTCGGCAAGCGATTCGCCTTCCAGGTACTCCATGACCAGGTAATCCGTGCCATCGTGCCGGCCGATGTCGTAGAGCGTGCAGATATGCGGATGATTGAGGGAAGAGATGGCGCGCGCCTCTCGTTCAAAGCGCTGCTTCAACTCGGCTGAGAGAGGAAGGTCAGAATTCAGAATTTTGACAGCTACTATCCGATCCAGCCGAGTGTCGCGAGCGCGATAGACCTCGCCCATGCCACCCGCACCGAGCGACGCGACAATTTCATACGGTCCAAGCCGGGTTCCCGCCAGCAGAGTCATCCCTCACCGGTACTGATTGGCGGCATTGTATCGCGACTTTGAATCCGCAGCGCGCTCCTGCGGGTGAGAAGCAAGCCACTCTGGCTCGGCCAATGCATACCGGCTTTCGATTACTTTCACTCCGAGCGCCTCTTCCATCTGGCGCTTTCCGGACCGATAGCGATGCGGAAAAAGGCGCGGACCTCCCCACGATAATGAGAGCGCCGCGATCCGATCACCAGGATGAAGAGCCGGCGGTTTGATCATCCAGAAGAGTCTATTTCACGGCTCGAGCGGCGACTCGTGAATGCTGAAAAACGCTCCGATAATAACCAGCAAGGACCCGGCGCCGATCATTTCGTTCCCGATGAAAAACCCCAGCATGGGAACTGTGACTACGGCCTGAATCAACACAGCGAAACCGCAGATCAGGGCGATAGGCTTGGCCAGACGTGCTTCACTGAAGGTGACAACCAGCACAAGGACTGCAAAGACAATCCAGGTCCATGCCATCGAGAGAAAAGCAATCTCGAAGACGGATTGCATCGCAATCGGCAGATTCGATGCATGCACCGCTGGCGCGGAGAACTTTTGATACGCCACGCAATGCATGGCGGCAGCCGCAAACAGCACAATACAACCCAGTGTGACCAAGGTGCGCGACACAGTTTGGCGAGTAATCATCATTTTTCCATCACTATGATTAGTGCAGTCGTGATACAGAGCGAGTGGAGGATGCCTTTAGAGGTCGAGCGCGTCATAATCACGTAAGTCGCGAACATAGCGAAAAGCTGGCGCGCCCGAGTGGACGATTTTAGAACTTTCTTGCTCCCCGAGGACGCGGTTTCAGAACTTCGGCTCTGATCCCCGTCTCTCACGAAGGGGTTACGGCAAGTCATTACAAACAAACCCAAGGCGTTTTCAGGATTTCTACTGTTCTAGTTTTTCCTGGGCCTTGACTCGGCAAGCGGACCTCGATTTGATTTCTTTTAGCGGCAAGCGGTCGGCGATCCTATGGGTTCTTGTTGACGACAGGGACATGCTCGATACTTGCCGTGGGCCAAAGAGAGAGTCTCCGGGTGGGCCATCGAGTGTAAGACTTCCCGGACTAGCGACAGTTTAGTCGAGGAAGGACTCGACCGTGCAATCAATTCCGTTCAGTTTCAAAGTAACAGCAAATGCTTTGGCGTAGGCCACAGCGCGGTCGATGGATTGGCTTGGATGATAGGTAAAAATTTGTGCACCGCCCTTATAGTGTCGAGAGCCGACCTTGGAACGAATTACCCAGCGTGCGAACCCCCTGCGCGCGTCAGGAATGTTTATTGAGGCCGATCCACAGAGGCCATCCATTTCAATGGCGCAACCTTCGACCTTCATCGGTGTCGGAACGCTCACCTGAGCCGCCCTGTTGCCAGCCTTGTCCGCAAGTCGGTAGAGTTCTTTCCATCGTTCTTGGTCGGGTAGCTTTCCAGATACGATGCCAGGCTGTTCGGGCGATAAAAGCGCGCTGTCCTTTTCGGCAGGGAACGCGGTCGAAAACTGAGGCTGTTGTCCTGGTTTCAAAACCCAATTTGTTAGGACACGAGCGACCCGGCCGTTAAGCCCACGTATCGGCAACACACAGTTAAAACTCGCACCGAGCCCATCCTCCCCCGTTTTCTTGTCCTGCCATGTCTTTATCTTCAAATCAGAGAACTCGGTCCGCAAAAGTCCGTCGTAGAACTGTGCAGCGAGATAACGCCAATCGTCGGGACCAATTGAGAGCACTTCTCGGAAGAATTTTGCTTTTCCGCCGCCTTTTGGGTGTTGAGGATCGAGAAGATAACGAATGAACTTTGCTTCCGGAACGTCAGCCTCCAAAATTGATTCTGGATCTGCAGTGGCAGTAAACGCAAACGGATTCTTGTCCGCATCTCTAAATGTCGCGAGCGAGTTGATTACACGCTCCTCGATCGTGAAGATTCGTTTGCCGTCATAACGCTCAGCTGAAACCCGCCCTCGTTCGGAAAGACTGACGGATGCCAAAGGCGGTTTCTGTTCGTCGAATTCCTCTCGTAACAATCGCCGTTCTCCGCCCGGCTTGAAAGATGAAGCTCCCTCGAAAACCGTATCGTCTATACCTTCCCAGCTTCGTTCCAAATAAACCACTCCATCACTGATGAATGCGCTGTCAATCAAATGGCTTATGAATATCGCGACTTGCACCGGGTTACCAAGGTCCAGTTCCGCCGCTCCCAAATACCCCAAACTCCCCTGTAGATGCCGATCAATTTCCTCCCGCAGGACTCCAGGAAAAGTTGTTAAAACGATGCAGTGAACGCGGTTTCCGGGAAGGCGCAAAGGAAAGGACTCCAGATCCACAGTGTGCCATTGATGAACGAAAGCGTCGGCGAGGTCCCAGATGACTGTTTGCGAAACATTGGTTACCCGAACGCATATCGCTTCAATACTGGCATCCCCACGTAGGACGCGCGAACAAACAGAGCCTGTCGAATCGGCAGACGACAAAGCCTTGAGAAATGCCGGATCGAATACGCCGCCGTAGTAAGAGGGAACTGCGTCTGCAGCGGAGTCGAAAAAGAAGGCGTGAGCAGATGTTTCGTTCAGCAACATTGATCCTCGGTAGTAAGAGGTGATTGGAACTGGCGGGGAAGAACGGAGTCGAACTTTGACGACGCCAGGAACTTCTGCGGAGCGAGGTCCGTACGCTAGCCAAAGCACGAATTTTCGAACTACCCCTTATCGACAGATAAATCATAAATTGCAGTTGGTTCCCTGCAAAAACAAAGGGAAGGGTCTGCCGCTAGCCCGTGAGTCAAAAGGGAATTGTTGTGGCGCGCCCGGAGAGATTCGAACTCCCGACCTAATGCTCCGGAGGCATTCGCTCTATCCAGCTGAGCTACGGGCGCGCGATGGTGGGCTTGTTTAGATTACACCATCGTTGCGCGAGAGGTTTTCACTTCGTTGGCTTCTCCGGCACCATTTCCATGGACCAGATCGCGCCGGGGCGCATGTACATGCTGGCGCGATAGAAGCCCCGGGAGTCGTATGCTTCGGGGGTGCGGAAGAAGTAGCCGCGATCTTTCCAGACTACGTTGTACACGCCTTCGGCGGTCTTGAAGGCTTGGTCGCGCATGCCTTCAGCCAGCATGTGCGAGGCGACGCCGAAGGTTGTACCGGTCCAGACTTCTTCGACCTGCTCGTTCTCGTGCAGCGGCTGGCCGTTGGCTCCGATTCCGTTGATCGCGCCCATCGTTCCATTTTGGAACTTCATCACGTTGTAATCGAAGACGTGCTGAAGTGCTAAATGCTGCATGTTCTGTGGAACGAGGTCGCCTAGTCCGGTAAGCGTGGCGTACCACTGGCCCGCAAGCTGTTCGGCCATGATGTCGGTTTTGTAAGGGCTGCCGGTGTCGTAGTCGAAATAGGTGCCATTCCAGAGATGCTGAATGTAGGCTGCGTCTGCGCGACGATAGACTTCGTCATAGCTCTGCACGGTGTTGTTGTCACCGAGTGTGCGAGCGATCTGGGAGGTGGCGCGCAGCGCGGCTAGATACAGTCCGCCGCTGTACGCGCTTTCGCCACGGGCGATCCAGTTGTCGTAGGTCTGGTCGGGGAAGCCGCCGTTTTCGATGAGGCCGTCGCCGTTGGTGTCGTACTGGCGCAGGTGCTCCATGGCCATCTTGATGGCGTTCCAGGAATTGCGTAGGAAATCCGTGTCCTTCGATCCAGTAAAGACGTAATCGCGCCAGATCATCAGGACGTACTTGCTGTTCAAATCGCGCCAGTTCGACACATCCTGGTAGTTGTACTGGTTCACATTGACGAATGGATCTTCAGCAGGCGCGCCGAGATCGTGCGGTACAGAACCGGCGGTCTTGCGCTGCATGAGTTCGAGCTTGCGATCGTGCTGCGCCTTCCACGCCCAGATGTATTTCTGCGGATTACTCTGTGCGACGGTAGCGGTGTACTCGCGCATGGCCTGCTTCTCGATGTCGGGCCACCACTTCAGCAACGGAAACGAGCCGTAGAAGCGAACGTCCGAGGTGCCGTAGTAGGTGTAGTCATAGCATTCGAGATAGCTAAAGCTGTCGGGTTCGTCCGTAGCATTTTGTCGGTTTGCGCCGGATTCCAACTCACGAGCCCAGACCGTCCCGCCGTCGGTGAGTATGTAGAGTTCGTTGAACAGTTCGCCTCGATACCAGAGCGGCTTCGATTCGTCTTCGATGAACGGCTTCTGCCAGGCATCGATCCCCTGGCTCCATTGCTGATCATTCTCAAGCGCGGTGCGCGCGATCTTCCAGGCATTCGTGCCTGAGGCATCGAAGAATCGCGTGTAATGGCGCACCCATTTGCGCCCGCCGCCGAACTGGATGATCGGGAGATCCCATGCGAGAGCCATCGGGACCATCCGCTTCTCTTTCGGCGCCAGCGTGAAGCGCACAGCGATCGCGGCTGCCCATGGCTCGCCGGCGCTAGCGAGTCCAGGATCGAAGTTGGTTAAGCGTCCGGTGGTGGAGAAGGGCTGCCAGACTTCGGTTCCCGGCCCATCAGGGAACAGTGCTGTCGTGTAGGTGATCTCGACGCCCGGACTGCTCAGCGAAGCGATCGCGAATTGTCCGTCCCATTCCTCGGTGACGGGTTCAGTACGTAAGCGATCGAAGACCATGCCTTGCATGGTCCCATTTTGGGTCTGCTCGGTGCGGTAGATGTTCTTGTCCTGATCGTTGATCGCGCCGGAGAATCCGCGAGTCTGGTCGCGAAACCATCCGACCATATTGGTCCAGGAAAACAGAATCGAGACGGTGACCGGCTTGCTGCCGGGATTTTCGGCGTACCAGTTATAGAGCGCGACCGGATAGCTCGATTCTTTGTAGTTGTTCGGCAGCACGGGCGAGAACTGTTCGAGCGTCAACATGATCGGCAGTTGCGGCGAGCGGTAGGCGAACCACGACTTGGGATACAGCGCCGCGTACTCGCCGGCTCCAGCAGGATAGGTCCAATTCCAGGAAGAGAGCTGTCCGCCTGCGGGTTTGCCCGTGGACAGAACTTGCGCAAACGGCTTCTCGCCCTCGACCTGAGTGAAGACGGCAAACTGGTTGGCGGGAACGTTCTCGTATTTGTCCACACCGGGCTTGATGTGCCAGCGTTCGAAGTTGCCGCGATAAGAACGCGAGAAGGTGCCTGCTCCAAAGCCGCCGACGGGCGCGCCTTGCCAGTATCCGTCGTCGATGTTGCCCTGCGGCGAAAGCTCCGGTTTGCGTCCGCCGGGATGCGCGGGCGGCACACCGATGCCAATGCGCCAGGCCGCGCGCGGAATGTGGTCGTCCGCCGATAGCGGCGGCGTTAGGAGCAACGGAAGAAGAAAAAAGAGCAGAAGAGCGAAAGGGCAGGCAGTTGACCTAAATCGATTTAGTAGCACGTTCTCGCGTCCTTATAGGGACGAAAGTGTACTGCGGATCGGTGATCCTGTAAATGGGATTGTGGGGTGACAAAAACCTGGGGTGAACACGGAGAACACGGAGGCCACGAAGAGAAAACCAGGATTCCTGAATCTTTTAGATTGACAGGGGAGAAGCAGTCCTCTGCGGTGCACTGCCTCTCCCCTTGTCCTTAAAAAATGAAGTGCAACGACATACGAATCAGTCTAGGGCTCCCGATGCTATGTTGCACGACTCCTAAATCTCCGGATGGCGGGAAAGAAAAATTGGGTGGGTTGCCGAAATCCGAGAAAGACACATTGTTGTTCGGCGTATCGAAGCTCGGCGTGTTGGTGAGATTGAAGATGTCGAAGCTGTACCGGGCCTGCAGGCGTTCGGAAATCGTGGTCTGCTTTACGATCGAAAGATCGGCGCGTTTCTGGAACGATCCGCGAAAGATGTTCCGTCCGCGAGTGGCGAATCCCGATTCGAAGGTGTCGCAAAGCGGTCCATTATTCGGCCCGCCCGTTGCGTCGCATGGGGGCACGCCGTCTTGTCCGGGCTGAAGCAGGGGAATGGTAAATGCCGAAGGATTCAGCGCCGGCTCATTCGGATTTGTCCCAAGGTGGCCGGTTTGCGCGCTACCCGGGGTAAATCCAGGCGCAAGCGGCACCACTGGATTTGTGAGGAAGTCATTATTCGAGTAGAAAATACTGGCAACCGCGCCGCTAAAGTCGTAAACGTTATAAGGCTGGCCGCTCTCCAGAATCGCAACTCCGCTGATTCCCCAACCGTTCAGCAGTTTGTCGGCAATGCCGGTCAAGGCCGCCACTTTAGGCAAATCATAAACGTAGTTGATGGCCACCACGTGCGTACGATCAAAGTCCGAGTTGGCGTATCCCGATTTGGGATCGAGCGGGTTGTTCCCATTATAGAACAGCCCGAGTCCGCTGCCTTCGTCGGTAGAATGCGACCACGTATAAGAGATGCTGCCCTGCAGCCCGTGCGAGAAGCGCTTACTCAGCTGGGTTTGCAGTGCGTGGTACCAGGAGATGCCTTCCGCTTCGTAGAAGACCGAATTCGGCGAGTATCCGATGAAGGGCACTCGAATATCGGTGTTGCCTCCCGTGGAAGTGGAAAGTGGTTCGGTGGAAGTTACGTTGTATCCGTAGGAATAGATCTGGCCATTGATCGGGTTCTGCGGTGTAGCGACTTGCGGCTGATTGAACGGAATCGGCAGTGTCTCGTGCAATCCGTGGTTACCGATGTAAGCAGCGGTGAATACCATGTCGTTTCGCGGCTGCCACTGGATGTCCAAATTCCAGTTTTCGGAATACGGCAGCTTGTTGCGCGGATCGTAACCTCCGAACAGGTAAGGATCGGTGCCCGTTTCCAGCGCAGCGATGTTCGGCAACTGACTTGCGAAGGAGGCGGGATTGCTGCCGGCCAGCGAGGGCGCCATCGTGCCAAACGGGTTAGAGAACGTGGCGCCTTTCACTGCCGGATCGGACACGACGAAGGGCGGTTGGAGAGTTACACCGAAAGGCCCATTGAAGCCGAATCCGGCGCTCGGAGAGAATTCGGCGAAGAACTCGCCGCGATCAAGGTAAATGCCGAATCCGCTGCGCACGACGAAATTCGGAATGAAGGACGGACTCCATGCCACTCCGATGCGCGGGGCAATACCCCACTGACGCCCTGTGAGCGTGGAGTCGCTGGTTCCCGGAGTGCGGAACTGTTTGTTATTTCCGGCTACTACGAGGCCATCATTCACAATCGTGTCGGTCGCAAAATCATATTGGTATTTTCGGGGATCGAAGTTCACAAGACGGCCGAACTTCTCTGAGAGCGGACCATCCCAGTCATAGCGCAACCCCAGAGTCACGTTGACGTTGCTGGTGAGGCGGATCTTGTCTTGCGCATAGGTGCCCAACTGGTCGGCTCGATAGTAACGACTGCTCGCACCGGAGAACAGCACTGAATGATCCAGACCGGGCCGGACGTTTCCTACGAGAAAGTCTTCGAAAGTCCGGAAATCCACACCGGCAACATTGTTAGCTCTGTTAATCACATTCAACTGCGTGTAATCAAAGTTGCCGCCGAAGGAAAGCGTATGCCGGCCGGCCACCCAGTTCAGGTTGCTGGTGAATTCCCATTGGTTCTGAAATGAGCCGGTATTGGCAAAGTTGGAAATCGGTCCGAATCCCAACGAATTCCCGGAAACGAACTGGGTCGCGGGATCACTGATTTGGTCGATATTGATGCCTGGAAAGCTTGTGCTTCCAAAGAGATTGATTCCAGCATCCTGCGCCGTAAGCGACTGGCCGGTGGTGGAGAAAACTCGTTGCCGCACGAATCCTAACTTTTGTTCCCAGGCAAGATTTGGGTTGAACGTATGTGTGTTGTCGAGAGAAAAAGCCTGACTACCGGTTTTGAGGTCCTGCGGGAAGCCGAGCAGGTTGCTCATATTCGAAAATGGCGAGGTGGTTGGATCATCTTGGAAGTAATACTTCGCGTAGATTTGGTCGTTGTCGCGGAAGTTGTAATCGATGTTGGCGTTGGCTTGATGCGCAGTAAATGTCGACGGAGGTGCGATGAGCGTGTTGGTGAAGCCGAGTGCATCGGCCTGCGCGGCATCGGTAATCTGGGCCGATGGAATCATAAGCTGTCCGCTTGGCAGCTTGAATTGCAGCAGCTTGACTGCTACAGGGTCTAGTGGCGCGGCAGGCGGCGTACCGCCATTCAAGACAGTCGCCAGCGCAGTTAGGCCAGCGACACTGCGATCATCGGTGAGCTCCGTCGGCACCGTCACATTCTGGAACCCGTTGAGCTGATCGTGCACGCTAGTCCATTGATATGAGCCGAAAAAGAACAGTTTGTTTTTGACAATCGGGCCGCCGAGCGTTGCGCCGAGAATCCCGCGATGCAGTTTGGGAACTTTGTCCGATGCCGGAATGTTGGGATCATTTTTGAAAAAGAATGGAGCAGCATTCAGGGCATCGGTCTGACGATAGCCGTACACCTGCCCATGGAATTTGTTCGTTCCCGATTTGGTCAGGATGTCAACATGCGCGCCGCTGTTGGCGCCCTGTGAGGCATCGTACATGGACGTATTCACGCGCAGCTCTTCGATCGTCTCCTGCGGAGGCGAGGGGATCGCCTGTCCGATGGCGTCGTATACGGAAGTGTTGGTTTGAATCTGTCCGCCGGCAAGGAAGTTCTCGCCGGTATTGAGGACGTTGCGATTGCCCGCCACTTGGCTCGATGTTTTGCCGTTGAACAGGTTGTTGGCGCTGACCGAATTGATGGTGATGCTGTTGCTCGTATCGCGCTGACCGTTCGCCCAGATGCTCTGGTTGCCGAGGCCGGCGTTCGTATCGGCGCCGGCAAGCAGATCGGCATTGATGCCCGGGCTCAGAATCGCCATTTGCGTGAAGCTGCCGGTGCCGAGCGGAATCTGCTCGATTTGCTGGCTGTTCAGAATGTATCCGTTCGTTGTGTCTACGTGATTCAGCAGCGGCGTGCCGGTGACTTGCACGACTGTCTCGACCGTTCCTGGCTGCAGTGCGATGTCGAGCGTCGTGGTGCGGTTCGCTTGCACCAGCACCTGGCTGTGAACTTCTTTTTTGAATCCCGCGTGGTTGACCGTAACTGTGTACGTGCCGATCGGCAGATCGGATACGGAATACGAGCCGTCACCTTTCGAGTGAACGGACTGCTGCAGTCCGGTTCCGTTGTTCGTGATCGTGACATCGGCGTTCTGCACGACGGCGCCGCTGGCGTCGGCGACCTTGCCGGTCACAGTGCCGAATGTTTGTTGAGCTACAAGAGTCGCTGGAAGGAATGCAACGAAAGAAAACAGAGCGAAGACGACGACCTTCTTCTGCATGGGTGAGAACTCCTTGAAGAAATGGATCGTGCGAATGTTAGCGAACTGAGTTGGCAGAAATGTTAAACCTATCCGTCAACAAAACAAACGCCAAAATGCGAATTTGCGTGGACGAATGGGATGAGCAGTTCGAAACTCGATTTCTCGAGGCGCCGGTTTCGTGATGAGGGTGGAACGATTGGCGACCCGGTCGGAGTGAACAAAGGAGAGCTCGGGAGGGCAAGGCTCCAAATCGGGAAATCTACCGCCGCATTTTTTCCGATCGCAAGAACAGCACTTCTTCGAGCTCATTTCGCCGTTCCCGCCGTTTGTGTCCGTTTTCGTACGCGGCTCTCACGAACTCGCGGAACAGTGGATGCGGCTCAAGTGGCTTGGACTTGAATTCAGGGTGGAATTGGCAGCCGAGGAAGTAGGGATGACCGGGGATTTCGACAATCTCCACGTAGGTTCCGTCGGGCGTGGATCCGGTGATGCGCAAACCGGCGCCGGTGAGCAATGCTTCGTACTCGCGATTGAATTCATAGCGATGACGGTGGCGTTCACTGATATCGGTAGCTCCGTAAGCGCGGGCAGCAATAGAGTCAGGTTCGAGTTTGCACTCCCAGGCGCCTAAACGCATGGTGCCGCCGAGTTCGTCGATGCCTTTGAGCTCGCGGAGCTTGTAGATGATGCGATGTGGAGTACTCGGATCGAACTCGCTGGAGTTTGCATCGTCGAGTCCGCAGACATTGCGCGCGTATTCGATGCAAGCGGTCTGCATGCCCAGGCAGATACCGAAATAGGGCACATGCTTTTCGCGGGCGTAGCGGATCGCGTTCAGCATGCCCGCGATGCCACGCTTGCCAAAACCGCCGGGAACAAGAATGCCGTCGTAGCCTTCGAGCTGAGCTTCAAAGGAACGATCGTCAGGATCGCGACTCTCCAGGCCTTCGGCCTCTACCCAAGTGACATTGAGCTTGAGATTGTGGGCAAGCGCACCATGGACCAGGGCTTCTTTGAGTGACTTGTAGGAGTCCTCATATTCGACGTATTTCCCGACGATTGCGATGGAAACTTCATCCTGTGGGTTATAGACGCGATGAACTAGCTCTTCCCAGCGCGAGAGGTCGCGCCGCGGCGCCTGCACGTGCAGATAACGAAGAGCAAGAGTATCGACTTCCTCACGAGCAAAGACGAGCGGGACTTCATAGATCGAAGCGACGTCCTTGGCCGTGATCACCGCGTTTTCTTCCACGTTGCAGAAGAGTGCAATCTTGCTCTTCATTTCTTTGGACAGGAACCGATCCGTGCGGCAGAGCAGAATGTCCGGTTGAATTCCGATGCTGAGCAGTTCCTTGACCGAGTGCTGCGTGGGCTTCGTCTTCAGCTCGCCTGCAGCCGCAATCCAGGGCACGAGCGTTACGTGAACGAAGATCGTATTCTCGCGTCCGAGTTCCTGACGCATCTGGCGGATGGCTTCGAGGAAGGGAAGCGACTCGATGTCGCCGACCGTACCGCCAATTTCGACCAGCGAGATATCTACGTCCTGCGAGACCTTCTTCATCGCCGCTTTGATCTCGTTGGTCACGTGCGGAATCACCTGAACGGTTTTGCCGAGGTAGTCGCCACGTCGCTCTTTGGTGATGATCTGCTCGTAAATACGGCCGGTCGTAAGGTTGTTATCACGGCTGAGCTTGGCGTGGGTGTAACGCTCGTAGTGACCGAGGTCGAGGTCGGTCTCAGCGCCGTCGTCGGTGACAAACACTTCGCCATGCTGGAAGGGGGACATCGTGCCCGGATCGACGTTCAGGTAGGGATCGAACTTTTGCAGGCTGACTTTAAGGCCGCGACTCTCGAATAGACATCCAATTGATGCGGCTGCCAGTCCTTTGCCGAGAGAAGAGACCACGCCACCGGTCACAAAGATGTACTTTGCCATGCGCTCCTCGTCTGAGTTGGTGAAGCAAGCCTCGGCGAGAGTAGCCGAAAATTTGTGGCTAGGAGACTCCGTCCCGCGCCTTTCCAGGCTGGGCCGGGTTGAACCACATAGCGGTGCACGACCAATTATGGCAGAAGTCGGCCTGTGGGGGAATTGTGAATTTCTCGGCCGAAAACCGGGGTGAACATGGAGGTCACGGAGAACACAGAGGAATTGGGCGGTTTGTGATTTCGTGATTGGAAACCGGAGTTTTAGAATTGAGACGAAGAACGCATGCTGTCGAAAAGCCAACTCTGTGATCGCCTTCTCAGAGCCTTTGTGCTCTCCGTGGCCTCCGTGTTCGTTCTGGTGTCGTTTTTACCCGGGATATTGCACGCGCAGACCCAATCCAAGCGTCTGATCCTGAAAGACGGCTCTTACCAGGTGGTCACGAAATGGGAGGTTCAAGGCGACCGCGTTCACTACTACAGCGCTGAGCGCTATGAGTGGGAGGACATCCCTAACAGTCTGGTCGATTGGAACGCCACGAATCAGTTCAATGCGCAGCATCCGCACGCTAATCCGAATGTGAGCTTGTCACAGATTCAGCAGGTTGACGCCGAAGAGGAGGCCGAGCGAACTAAGGACGAGGCCTCTCGTCCCGAGGTCGCACCAGGATTGCGATTGCCGGACAGCGGCGGTGTCTTTTTGTTCGATCATTACGGGAACCAGCCGCAGCTTGTGCAGATTGATCAGAATGGCGGTGAATTGAACAAGCAGATGGGGAAGAACATCATGCGCGCGGTGATCAACCCAATTCCCACCGGATCAAAAGAAAGCATCGAGCTCAAAGGCCAGCACGCGCAGGTGCAGGCTCACGATCCGCAGCCGGTGCTGTATGTCGATATTGTCCCGGACAGCTCCGATACCGACGCCCAGTCCAACCAGACGGCCGCGCAGCTGAACACCACCGACCGCTTCGAGCTCGTCCGCGTGCAACCGAAGAAGGACACGCGCGTGGTGAGCAATGTAAAGATCTCGCTTTTGGGCAAAGTCAGTGATCAGGAGAGCGCAATTCCGACCACCTCGTCGCCGGTTTCAGCAGGGCAGTGGCTGAAGATTACGCCCACCGCGCCGCTGGCTCCGGGCGAGTATGCGCTTGTCGAGATGCTCGATCCCAAGACGATCAACATGTTCGTGTGGGACTTCGGCGTGAATCCCAGCGCGCCGGATAATCCGACTGCCTGGAAGCCGCAGCAGGTCAAGCCAAAATCCACTAGCGAAGAGCAGAGTCCCATTTTGGGACAGAGACCAAAGTGACGCTCCGAATTGCTGATTCAAAGAGGTTCCCTATGAGCTTCCGATAGTTGGGGCGAGGATTGGATGAGCTAGCAGCCAGAAGCTAGTAGCTAGAAGCTCTTAGGTCAGCATCCCCTGTTGCGCAACGGCGATATTGTCGCGGCTGGAGTTCTTGACCATGTACATCATTTCGTCGGCTTGACGGATGATCTCATGGGCGCTCTTCGCGTCTTCTGGATAGGTCGCCACGCCCATGCTGGCGCGGATGTTGAGGTCCAGGTTCTCGATAGAGAATTCGGTTTCGCGCAGCATGTCGCGCATGCGCCTGGCCACCACCATTGCCGATTCTTTCCCAGTTTGGGGCAGGAGCACAACAAACTCATCGCCGCCATAGCGAAACGCATAATCGATCAGGCGCAGATGAGATTTGATCTTGAATCCGATCTCGTTCAATAGCTTGCTGCCGACGAGGTGGCCGTGGGTGTCGTTGACCTGCTTGAAATGGTCGAGATCGATGAAGACGACGCTGAACTCGTAATTGAACCGGTGGGAACGATAGACCTCGGCTTCCAGCGTCTTGTACAGATGCCGCGCGTTGTACAGACCTGTGCAATCGTCGGTGATCGTCAGTTCTTGAATCTTCTCTACCGCGCGCGCGTTCTCGATCGCGATGGCTGCGTAATCGCATAGGGCATGGAGGAAGAACATCTCGTTGTCGCTGAAGCTCTCCATCGCGCAATTGATCAACTGGATCACGCCGAGCACGCGATGCTTGGATTTGAGCGGGACGCAGATAATCGAGTGCGTTTCCCACTTGGTCATCTCGTCGATGCGCTTGGCGAACCGAGGATCGTTGTACACGTCCGGAACAAGCAAAGACTCGCCGTTTTTGGCGACCCATCCCGCTATGCCTTCTCCCACTTTGAGGCGGATGCTCTTGAGAGCGTCGGCCGCATCGCCGACGGCGATCGCAAAGTAGAGCTCGTCTTTCTGCTCATCCACCATCAACAGTGACCAGGTGTCAGGGCGGAAAAAGACAGCCATTTTCTCCATGATCGTCTGCAGAATGGAATCGAGGTTCAGCGAAGACGTGAGGGCCTTGGCCACGTCGTGGAAGATGCTGATTTCTTCCATCTGGCGTTTGCGGTCGGTTGCGGTTGCCTCAGTCATGAAAATAGGATTTGCCCCGAAAATAGCCGCCCGGTCTCGACCAACTCGGCGGTTCCTTTAGTAACGTTGGGTTTCCCCGGATTATCCTCTAAAGTCTACGGAACATATACCCTGCATTATTCGAAAAGTAAACATTACTTTCCGTGTAGCGTTTGACAGCTTCCAGGGGCAAACCTATTATCGAGCAGTTTCAAGCCGAATCGCCAGCCCGGCAGTCAAAAACCGGGGTGTGTGACGAGATACCCGTGAGTGGCTTTGGGGACAAACTGCGCCGGGAGCGAGAGATGCGCGGCATCTCGCTTGAGGAAATCTCTGAGTCCACCAAGATCGGCACCCGATCGCTGCGCGCTCTCGAAGAAGACGATTACGACCTCCTGCCAGGCGGCATCTTTAACAAAGGATTTGTACGCGCTTACTCGCGATTTCTGGGCCTAAACGAAGAGCAGACAGTCGCCGACTTCGAAGAAGCCTTCAAACAATACCAACTGGCCCAAGCGCCTCCGCCGGTGCTTGAGCCGGAAGAGCCGGAGAAGAAAAGAACGGGTTTCTCCTGGGCTCTGGTCGTTCTTCTTGTGCTGATCCTGGCTGCCGTCGGTTGGATCGTCGGACATCGCCGGACCACTGGCACGGCGACTGGCGACCAGGCTGTTCCACCGGAGTCCACGACGGCAGCGCCGGTTACTCCAGTTTCGGCTCCAGTTACCCTCAGCCAGTCGAGCAGCCATGATGGTCCGCAGGTGGCGAAGGCATCGGATCACCGGACAACTACTGCTCACCGTGCATCTGTCAGTGAGGTTGCAGGCGCGACTGTAGGCGCCGAATCCACTTCCGATTCGGTTGCTAGTTCTCCTAAAGAAATTGCAGCCCAAGATCATCCCGCTGCGATTCGCTTGCAGGTCTTCGCTCGCGAGGACTCCTGGATGTCGATTCTTGCCGACGGCAAGAGTCTAGGCCAGGGCATCCTGTCAGCGCAGAAGACGCGAAACATTCGCGCCGACAAGGAAGTGAAGCTAAGACTGGGCAATGTAGGCGGTGTCGAGATCTCATTCAACGGCAAGCCTGTTGATATCGACGGTCAGCCGCAGCAGGTGAAGGAGCTTACGTTCACCGCTCAAGGCCTTCAGCAATAATTCCGTTCAACCGGAGTTTGCAGCCGTTCAGAACGTCAATCTGCGCCCCCAATCGCTATTGCTTGTGCCCCGCTAAGTGGAAGTTCCTATAATCATTTAGCTGCAGGACTTATTGTTTTGACGCGTGAGTGTCTGCTACTGTAATGGGAACAGCAAAGAACCGAATCACCTGCGTGAGTCTTCCTGAGCTGTATTCCCTGTCCGGCAGCCTGAGCAGCCGAAAATCTAAACTTGTGAGGAGTACCCGCTTTGTCTTCTCGTGATCGTTTTCTGTTTACCTCCGAGTCGGTGACCGAAGGTCATCCTGACAAAATCGCCGATCAAATCTCCGATGCTATCTTAGACGCTTGTCTCGAAAAGGATGCTTACAGCCGCGTTGCTTGCGAGACCTTGTTGACCACTGGCCTAGCCTTCATTGCTGGGGAAATCACCACAAAGGCGTACGTGGACTTTCCGTCGATCGTGCGCGGAACGGTGACGGCGGTTGGATACACCGATGCAGCTTTCGGTTTCGATTCGCAAACCTGTTCGGTGATCTCGTCAATCCACGAGCAGTCGCCGGATATTGCCATGGGCGTCGATCCCGGCGGCGCCGGCGATCAGGGCATGATGTTCGGCTATGCCACGAACGAAAATGACGATTACATGCCCACGGCCATTTCGCTGGCCCACAAACTCACCCGCCGCCTCTCAGAAGTTCGCAAAAACGGCTCTCTCGATTTCCTCCGTCCGGACGGCAAATCCCAAGTCACCGTCGAATACGATTCCAATCACAAGCCTGTCCGCGTGGATGCCGTCGTAATTTCCACTCAGCACTCCGAGACGGTCGATAATCGCCGTCTGCGCGCCGATGTGTTGGAACAGGTCATCCAGGCAGCGCTGCCGGAGCATCTGCTCGACGCTGACACCAAATACCACATCAATCCCACGGGACGATTCGTCGTAGGCGGTCCAATGGGGGATACCGGACTCACCGGACGCAAGATCATCGTCGACACCTACGGCGGCATGGGCCGTCACGGCGGCGGAGCGTTCTCTGGAAAAGATCCGACCAAAGTGGACCGTTCGGCGTGCTACATGGCCCGCTACATCGCCAAGAACATCGTCGCTGCTGGACTCGCGGAACGCTGCGAAGTGCAGCTTGCCTATGCGATCGGTATTGCCGAGCCGGTCAGCGTTCTGGTCCAGACCTTTGGCACCAGCAAGTTGCCGGAGAAGCAGATCGAGGGCCTCGTGCGCGAGAACTTCCAGCTCACGCCGAAGGGCATTATCGAGTCGCTGAACCTGCGCCGTCCGATTTACAAGAAGACGGCTGCCTACGGTCACTTCGGTCGTAAAGAGAAGGAATTCACGTGGGAAGCGACCGACAAAGCCTCCGCTTTGAAGAGCGCAGCGGGTAGCAAAATCGCAGCCACAGCGAAGTAAGGAAGTTAGAAGTCAGATCGGGTCAAGGCAGAAGTGAAATCTACTTCTGCCTGTGGTTCGAGTTTCGCTCGAAAAATGAAACGCAGAGCTTCGCGGGTCCAGGCTTAGAAGCTCAGTAGCTTAGAAGCTTAGCAGCTAGTTCAAGGAGATCATGGCAACAGCAATCACAACGCAAGTTCCTTACGACGTAAAGAGCATCGAGTTCGCCGACCAGGGCAAGAAGCGCATCGAGTGGGCGAACCAGTCGATGCCCGTGCTCCAGAGCATTCGCAAAGAGTTCATCAAAAACCAGCCGCTAAAGGGCATCCGCATCTCGGCTTGTCTGCATGTCACCACCGAAACCGCGAATCTCGCGATTACGCTGCGCGACGGGGGCGCTGATGTCGTCCTCTGCGCATCCAATCCGCTCAGCACGCAAGACGACGTGGCTGCATCGCTCGTCCGCGATTACAACATCGCCACATTTGCGATCAAAGGCGAGGACAACGATTCCTACTACTCGCATATCCTCAGCGCGCTCGATCATCGTCCGCATCTCACGATGGATGATGGCGCCGACCTCGTGACCGTCGCGTTGACGAAACGTCAAGACGTACTCGATGGCATTATCGCCGGCACGGAAGAGACCACCACCGGCGTCATTCGCCTGCGCGCGATGGCCAAGGAAGGCCAGCTCAAGTATCCGATCATCGCCGTCAACGACGCCGACACCAAGCACATGTTTGATAACCGCTACGGCACCGGCCAATCGACGATCGATGGCGTCGTGCGCTGCACGAATTTCCTGCTCGCCGGCTCCAAGTTCGTCGTCGCCGGCTACGGATGGTGCGGACGCGGTCTCGCCTCGCGCGCCAAGGGCATGGGTGCGGATGTGATCATTACCGAGATCGATCCGACCAAAGCGCTCGAAGCAGTGATGGATGGCTTCCGTGTGATGTCGATGGCCGAAGCCGCCAAAATCGGAGACGTCTTCGTGACCGTCACCGGCAACAAGAACGTGATAGCCAAGGAACACTTCGAAGTAATGAAGAACGGCGCAATCGTCGCCAACTCCGGCCACTTCAACGTGGAAATCGATATTCCCGCTTTGGAAAAGCTCTCGTCTTCCAAACGTGCCACGCGTGAGTTCGTCGACGAATATGCCTTGAAGGATGGACGGAAGATCTATCTGCTCGGCGAAGGCCGGCTCATCAACCTTGCTGCTGCCGAAGGGCACCCGGCGTCGGTGATGGACATGAGCTTCGCCAACCAGGCGCTCTCCTGCGAATATCTGGTGAAAAACCACCAAAGCCTCGAGCGCAAAGTCTTCGCGGTTCCGGTAGAGCTCGATAAGCGAGTCGCTCGCTTGAAGCTCGAAGCCATGGGCATCAAGATCGACAAGCTCACACCGCAACAGGAAGAGTACCTCGCGAGCTGGAGCGAAGGCACATAGAATCCGAACGGAACCGCCTGCGGTGGCGGGCGGCGCACTGTGGTGGCGCCGCTGACTATCGCAGGCGGTTTTGTTAAGGGATGGCGCCGCCTGCTACCGCAGGCGATTCTGTTAAACCAGCGAGCCTTCTTCCGCCACCACTCCCGCCGTCCGCAGGATTGTGTCCACGACTGCGTCTTGTCCCAAAATGGTATTGATCATCATGTGGAAGACGTGGCGCTCGGGCCACTCGATGTTGAAGTGCTGGCGGATAAAGGCAGCGCGCTCCCGATCTGCCGTGTCGATCACCTGTTCAGCGTGAGGGTCGGATTTACAGTACTTGCGAACGCGCTCGATTTTGAATTGGCGGGGAGCATAGAGAAAAACGTGGAAGGTATCGGCGCGACCCGAGAGGATGTACGGAGCGCCGCGGCCGACGATTACGCGATGTCCTTCATTCGCGGCCTTAAGCAGGACCGAGCGCGTGATCTCGGTCATCTTTTTGCAATCGAACTGATCGGCTCCAAGCACGCCGCGTTCTGCGCCGCCTCCCCAGAACAGCCGGCTGATGCGCGAGAGGAATGGGTCGGGATGCTCGTCCAGTTTCTTGACGGCTTCGACATCGACATTCGCCATCTTGGCGATGTCGTGGACGAGCGACTTGTCGATTAGCTTCCAATTGAGCCGGCGAGCGACATGGGCAGCGATCTCCACGCCGCAGCAGCCTACCTCGCGGTCAATCGTAATGTTACGGATCTCCATACGTCATCCATATAAATCATAGTCCCGCAAAACGCGTTTTCACCACGGAGAGACGGAGACACAGAGAAACCGGGAGTGAACACGAAGGTCAGGAAGCAAAACACAAAGGAGCTACTTTTTGAATTCCTCTGTGTTCCTTCGTGACCTTCGTGTTCAAACGCTTTTGACTTTCTCTGTGCCTCCGTGTCTCTGTGATGAAAGGCTTTCATCTTACTTTGACTTTTGCCTCCACTGACATGCCAGGCCGCAGAGCATGATTTTTATCTTGATTGAGCACGATGCGCACTGGTATTCGTTGCACAACTTTCACGTAGTTGCCGGTCGCGTTCTCCGGCGGGAAGAGGCTGAAGCGTGCCCCGCTGGCGCCGCCGATGTCGAGGACTTTGCCGTTGTATGTCCGGCTGAAGGCATCGACCGTCACCTCGGCTGGCTCTCCCGCCTTCATATTCTGCAGCTGGGTTTCTTTGAAATTCGCGGTGATCCAGATATTTTCGACATCGACCAGCGACATCAGCGCCTGACCTGGTTGCACGTATTGGCCGACTTCCACCGTGCGATGGCCAACAATGCCGTGAATCGGCGCGTAAATCTTGGTGTACTGAATGTTCAACTGCGCTTGTTCGAGTTCAGCTTTGTTCTTCGCGGCGCTCGACTGCGCGGAGTTAGCCTTGGCTTGAGTGACGCGTACTTGGCGCTGTCCAGTACCGGCGGCGCGCAGGTTCGCTTGCGATTGTGCCAGATGCGATTCCGCTTGTGTGATTCCGGCCTGCGCGGCCACTACGCCGTCCTGCGCGCTTTGAACGTTGGCCTGTGCACCTTGTGCCGTGGCGACTGCTGCGTCGTACATCTGCTTGGAAATCACGTCGCGCTGGACTAGCGGCTTGTAGCGCTGTAAGTCGGCTTGCGCCTTTACGTTGTCGGCATTCGCGGCGACTTCCTTTGCTTTGGCGGCATCCAGATTTTTGTGCGCTGCTGCGACGGCGGCCTCAGAATTCTTGACTTCCGCTTGTGCCGACGCAAGTTGGCTCGCGGTTGAAACAGACGTGATTGGCACGTTGTAATTGGCGGCGGCCGCCGAGGCCTGTGAGTCGGCATAATCGGCCTGGGCTTTGGCCAGCGCGACCTCATAGTCGCGCGGATCGATCTCGACCAGCAGTTGTCCGGCTTGAACCTCCTGGTTGTCCTCTACATAAACCTTTGTAACGTAGCCACTCACACGAGAGCTGATCTGGCTGATATGGCCATCGACCTGCGCGTCGTCGGTATCTTCGTACTGGCGCGCGTGCAGCCACCAGAGCAGCACGCCCACAGCAATCACGATGACAACGACGGGAACAATCTTCTTCAGGCGCGATTTGCGCCGTTGGGCTGTGCGTTCAGCGGCCTCGCGTTCTTCCTGCTCTCTTTCCTGGTTCTGCTGATTGCCGACTTCCGGCGCGACCCGCTCCGCGGGGCTGCCATTCTGCGCAACCGTCGTTCGGTCGCCGTCAGCAGGATGTTGCCTCTCTTCGGTGGTGATGACTTCGGTTGGCCTGTCTTCGCTGGTGGCCATTTACTTTCCTCCCAGATAGCTAGCGGCGTTTTGTCGCGCCTCGCCCAACGCGCGAGCCAGGCTCAATTTTGCCAAGTTATGAATGTACAGGCTGGCGACATACTGATTTTGCGCGCTCACCAGCGATCCCTGGGCTTGGACGACTTCGAGATCGTCGGTCACGCCCGCAGAAAAACGATCGCGCGCTTCCGAAAGTTCCTCTTGTGCCAGTTTCACGCTGGACTCGGCAAGTTGGACTTGCTCAGCCGCTGCGTTCACGTCCAGCATCGCGGTGCGGACATCGGCGTCGATGCGCCCTTCAAGATCGGCAAGCTGATCTTTACTTTGTTTGAGATTCGCGTCGGCCTGATCGATGTCACCACGAATGCGGCCTTCTTCAAAAATCGGAACTTCCAGCGCGCCCGCGGCGATGAACGTGCCGTGCGACGATCCGGGAGTTAAACCGATATCGCCGTAATTCCCATTAAAGGAAAGCATAGGCAATCGCTCGAAATGCGCGGCTCGTGAAGCCGACTCGGCGGAACGAACCTGCGCTTGTGCCTGGCGATAGTCGACCCGGGACTGCAAGGCTCGATGCAGCGCTTCTTCTTGTGTGAGAGTCGGCGCGGGCGTGAATTGGAGAGTATCGCTCAACTGATACTTTTGCTCCAGCGGCAAGCCCATCGTGCGCGCCAGAGCAATCTTGGATTTGTCGAAATCGTTTTGCGCGACGACCAGATCCTGCTTTCGCGCTTGTACCTCGACGGAGGCCCGAAGACTGTCGATCTTCGCGGTCACTCCCGCTTGGTGCAGTTGCTCCGCCTGATTCAGCAGCGCCTGCGCCGTGTTCACCTGCGCCTGAGCGTTGGCAACGTCGGCTGCCGAGGTTAGCACTTGCAGATACGCGTTACTTACCGCAAAAACGACGAGCTCCAGAGCGTTTTGGTAAGAGAAGCGCGCACCCCGAACACCTTCGATGGAAGACCGGATGCTTTCATATTGAGAAAGTCCAACGGTAATCGATGCATACCCGCGTATATCGAAATTCGAAAACGGCCCGATGATCGACGGCACGCCAGGGAAGCGAATGCCCTGAGCGGCGAGATTGATCTGTTGCACACTCTCGCCAACTCGCGCAGTCACATCAGGCAATAGCCCCTGCAGTGAGCGCCAGCGTTGCGCCTGCGCTGCAGTTATACCTTGCTCTGTGACCAACGCCCCGAGATTCTGTTTGATGCCCCGTGCGATCGCCTCGCGCAGCGAGAGCGAGAGTACTTCGCCCGTAGCTTTTCCTGAAGCGACGCTTCCGGCAAAAGAATCTTGCGCTGAGGAAGTGGAACGCGTCCCGACGCTCATGCTGCGGGAAGGTTGTGAGGCGGCTTGGATTCCGGACGATGCAGCGGAACTCCCGCCCTGGGCCAAGGCAACGCCCGCAGAAGCTATCATGACTATCCACAAACGACGAGCGGCTCTGTAGCGTTCCAAAATAGAACCACTGTCGTTCATGCATCCTCCCAAGATGAAACAGTGAAAATGGCATCGAGCGCGCGAGTTCGCAGCTCGCAGCTCATGGCGAATAGTTTAGATGTTCGCCGCCGATGTGAGTTTTGCAGCCAATGTGCGCCCTTGAATTGGGGCTTGGCCTCTGCTCGCCGAAGCAGCGTTCTAGGGCAGAAAGCGTGCAAACAACTTGGATTCCCAGCGGCGGGACGGAGATTCACGAAGTCCCGAATTTTCGCCGTGCTATCGCTACCCACGAGAGATCAGCTCCGTCCAAAGATCGGTGTTCTACTATGATCTGCTGATTTCGGAGGACAGTCGATGAGTTCGCTTGGACAGGACGTGCGCTTCGGATTTCGAATGCTGGCCAAGTCGCCGGCGTTCGCGTTGATCGCGATTCTCACGCTCGCGTTAGGCATCGGCGCGAATACCGCGATTTTCAGCCTCGTCGATGCTGTCATGCTGCGCGCCTTGCCGGTGGCGAATCCCAGTCAGCTCGTTGTACTGCGCTGGAGCGCGCGTCATCCCCCGAACATTCATGGATATATGTCCTCTGGCGACTGTCCTCAGGAGCTGGATTTTCGTCCGAACAATCCTTCCGGCTGTTCCTTTTCGGAACCTGTCTTTCGGAAAATGCAGCAGACGAACGTTTTCTCCGGCATGGCCGCTTTTGCCAACTCTGGGCGACTCGATTTGACGAGGAATGGTCCGGCGACGGTGATCAATGGACAACTCGCGTCGGGCGATTTCTTTCAGACGCTCGGTATCAAAGCCGCGGCAGGGAGATTGTTTGTGCCCAGCGACGACGTGCCTGCGGCCTCTCCAGTCGCGGTCCTGAACTATGGCTACTGGCAGAGCGCGTTTGGCGGTTCGCGCGACGTGATGGGACGCACGATTGAATTGAACGCCGCGCCGTTCACGATCATCGGTGTCGCCGAACCTCAATTCAACGGCATTAGTCCGGGCAGCGACTACGATGTTTGGCTGCCTCTTTCGGCCGGCCAGCGCATCACCGACGCACGCCGTTGGCAGAATCGCCAGAGCGATGTGAGTTTCTGGTGGCTTACGGTTCTTGGCCGGATCAAGCCGGGAACACCCGTCGCGCAGGCGCAGGCGGTCGTGAGCGGCCTTTTCCACAATGAAGTGATACACGGAGTTGTGCCGCTGTTTCACGCCGGCAATGCGCCGATAGGTCCAGGACCGCGAGCGCCTGCCGCGGGCCCGGGACAGCGCACAATGATGCTCGCCGGGGCACCGCCTCGAGCGGGAGGAGGTGCTGCGCGGATTCCGACTGCACCCGGTCGTCCTGCACCGGCAGAAAGCTCGCGCATGATCGTTGCCGGACCAGTGCCGCCTGGCGGAGCACCCGAAGCGGAGGCTGCTCCGAAGACCTTGTCTACCCCAGCCGACAATCCTGAGGTTACGCTGGTGCCGGCACAAAGCGGACTCGTCGGCCAGCGCGGCCAATACGCCGATCCGTTATACCTGCTCATGCTCGCGGTCGGCATCATTCTGCTGATTGCCTGCGCGAACGTCGCCGGCTTGATGCTGGCTCGGTCGGCGGCGCGGCAGCGCGAGATGGCAGTTCGCGTTGCGCTCGGCGCCAGCCGGCTGCGCATTGTCCGTCAACTCTTGACTGAAAGCGTGATGCTCTCTGTTTGCGGCGGAATTCTCGGCGTGCTCTTTGCTTACTGGGGCGCGCACGCAATTGTGTCGTTCGTCTCACGGAATCAGACTCGATCATTGGGATTTGCTACTGGAGTCGATCTGCGCGTGCTCGGATTCACCGTGGGGATATCTCTGCTTACGGGAATTCTGTTCGGCATGGCTCCGGCCTTTCGCAGCGCTCGCTTTGAACTCACTCCTGCGTTAAAGCAAGGAGAATCGGGATCGGCAGCTTCGGGTTCTGCCCGCGGAAAGTGGTTCAGCATCGGCAACGGCCTGGTAATCGCGCAGGTGGCGCTGGCGATTGTGGTGCTCGTCGGCGCAGGCTTGCTCGTGCGCACGCTGTCGAATTTGCGCAGCGTCGATGTTGGGTTTGATTCGCATAACCTCATCATTTTTGGCGTTGATCCTGGCCTCGCCGGCTATAAGCCATCGCAAATCGACAGCTTCTATCGCGATCTGCAAGGTCGCCTCGCCGAAACTCCGGGCGTGAAGTCCGTGAGCTACTCGATGATGCCGCTGCTGAGCAATGGCTTGATGATCACCGGATTCCACTGGCCGGGTACGCCGCAGGACCAGGAATCGCAATCGGATGCGCTCGATGTGGGCCCTGATTTCTTCGAGACCATGCACATACCGCTCCTTACCGGACGCAAGTTCACGAATTCGGACTTTCAGATCGCCGCCGGAAATCATCGCGGCGGTCCCGGGTCAACGGCAACCGAGCTTCGCACGACTGGCGCTCCCACTCCTGTAGTTGTGAATCAAGCTTTCGTGGAGAAGTATCTGGCCAAAGAGAACCCCCTAGGCAAACGCTTCGGTGAGTCTGCCGGCACTCCTACCGAACCGCCATCTCCGGGATATGAAATTGTCGGCGTTGTTCGGGATGCCAAGTACAACAGTCTCCGCCGCGAGATCCATGCCACGATGTATGCCCCGCAGAGCGGCTCGCCGGCATCGTTCGAAGTGCGAACTGCGGCCGATCCGCAGGCGATTCTGCCGGCGATTCGCAAAGTTGTCGCCCAAGTGAACGCCAATATGCCGCTCTACGACGTCAAAACCGAGTCGGAACAGATTGACCGGTTGCTCTTCCAGGAACGGCTCGTGGCACGCCTTTCCGGATTCTTCGCCATTCTGGCCCTCGTCCTCGCAGCCATTGGATTGTACGGATTACTCTCCTACGAAGTCTCGCGCCGTACGCGCGAGATCGGCATCCGCATGGCGCTCGGCGCGCAGCGCGAGCGTGTACTGAAGCTGGTCCTGAGGCAGGGAATGGCGGTAGCGATCTTCGGAGTCGCCGTGGGAATCGGTGTTGCGCTGGCTGTGACCAAGTACCTCAGCAAGATGCTCTACGACGTTCACGCGAAGGATCCGATTACGATCGTCGCAGTCACGCTCCTGCTTGCGCTAGTGGCATTCTTGGCTTGTTACCTGCCGGCACGTCGCGCGACAAGAGTGGACCCGATGATTGCTTTGCGGTGCGAGTAGGATGTGGTTTCGTGGTGAATTGGCTCATTACAAAGATCGGGCTCCAGCCAGGAGCCAGCGCGCTGAAGTATTCTCGGAAAAACATCGAATGCGCCTAAACCGTTCAACACATGCTCTGCTCTTCTGTTCTGTATTGCTCCTTTCTGTACTTGTGAAGAAAGCCCACGCTCAAAATGATGTAGCCCCGCCCGCCAAATCAGATAGCTATTCGGTAAAGGCCGACGGTGAGAAGGAGAGACTCCAGCATCGAGATCTCGCAAGCGCGAATTTTCGGATATCCGGAGTAGATCTGGCGAGCGATGAGGACGTGCTTCTGCAAGCAACCAAAGTTTTTGGGAAAACCCCGATTCAATCCAGCGGCGACGCCGGAACCGCAGAGCAGGAGGCTTGTTACGAGTCAGCAGACCAGGATGACAACACGCAGCTGACCTTCGGAAGAGGAGAGGTTGATTCTTCATTCACACTTTCTGCAGATGCTCTTCAACAAAAACGAGTGTACCTGTGCACAAGGTCTGCCAAGGTTAAACGCGATCTTGCAACCGAATCCGGACTGCATCTTGGCTTAAATAAGGAGCAGTTGATTGCCATTCTTGGTTCGGCAACGAAGGAGACCCGCAATAGGGACCGACGCACCGAGACCCTTATCTACGTTCTTGAAGGGAAGAAAAGAACTGATCCACGGAAGCTGGCAATGTGGTGGCAGGAGGAAATCAAGAAAAACCCGACCGCTAACTATCAAGAGTTCGTCGAAAACTATGCCTTCTATGGTCTTGAAATTTATATATCGGCGCTATTTGTTGAGGACTCACTCACAAAGCTGGAGTTTTCCTGGTCGGGCCAATATTGAACGTTAGTCCCGCGGGTTATACGGAATCATGTCGCTCGTTCTTTAGGAATTCGGTCAGAGTCCCGTTTGCTGCCATTGGATAGCGATTCGGGGTCTAATCCCTGTACATGGCCAATCGCCGCAAACACCAAGCGCAGCTCTTCTCGGAAATTGATGTCGGCACCCTCACCTCAGTTTTCGCCGTTGTTGCGCTTGCGCTTTTGATCTTCGAAATGCTGTTCTTCAGCCGAGCCCTGGAGGGAGACAGGGGCTCAGTAGTGGAGCTGCCGCGCTTTGCCTATAGCGTTGCAATGAGAGATGCGCTCCGAGAGGATGCGGTGACGATAACGGTGACGCGGGATGGCAAGATCTTTGTTGGCCTTCATCGTGCAACAACGAACGATCTTGTTCCTTTGATTCAAGAGCGTCTGCGCTCTGGTAGGACCAAGAGAATTTTTCTTAAGGCTGATATTCGCACTCGGTACCGAAACATCGCAGTAGTGATCGAGGCTCTGCAACAGGCTGGAGTTGGAAACGTTGCTCTGTTGAACAGAGTGAATCTTTGAAGCTGGCGCGCCCTGCCAAGGAAAAAAGCGCGCCGAAGAGCGCGCTTCGTTGGCCTCCGAAATCGTTAGGTTGTTTTGAACGCGAGTTGGAGTTCTCTTCGGGAACCATGTCCGGTTTCCTGTGCTATGCTTCCGCCCTTGCCATTTCACAGCAGGGGGGCGGGTATGTTTCAGGGATTCAAGAAGTTCATCTTCCGTGGCAATGTGATCGATCTGGCTGTTGCCGTCGTGATCGGCGCTGCTTTTGGTGCAGTCGTTACAGCGCTGGTGGCAGACCTCATCACCCCACTCATCGCCTCCATCGGCGGCAAGCCCGACTTCTCCAACCTCAGCATAACGGTCAACAACAGCAAGATCATGTATGGATCATTCTTGAACGCGTTGATCTCGTTTTTGATGATCGGCGCGGCCGTGTACTTCTTCATCGTTGCCCCGTTGAATGCTTTGGCGGAACATCGCAAACGCGGAGAAATGGCGCCAGATCCGACCACCAAGAAATGCCCCGAATGCCTGAGCGAAATTCCCATCGCAGCGCGCCGCTGCCCGTTCTGCACGTCAAGCATGGGAGCAGCCGCAGCGAAAGGCGCCTAAGCGCCTAAAAAGTCGAAACCTTCAACACACAGGGTACGGAGAGCACTGAGGAAACCTCCTGTATCCTTCGTTTGAAAGCTTTTGAATTCGTGGCCGACTGTCGAGAAACTCAATACGAATATCGCGAACGCTGATGCATTCGTTGGGGCATGAGCTTGATCAGAATGATGCCGGCCATGAATCCGCCCACGTGGGCCCAGAAGGCGATGCCGCCACCACCCGTGCGGCTGGAGTACGCTATCGAGGTGGCCGCGCCGCTCAAAAACTGCAGGACAAACCAGTAGCCGAGCACGATCCAGGCAGGCAGCCAGATAAAGGTAAAAAAGATGATCAGCGGCACCAACGTCAGAACCCGCGCGGAAGGGAAGAGCAGAAAATAAGCTCCCATGATGCCGGCGATTGCGCCGCTGGCGCCGACACTGGGAACCGTGGAATTTGGGTTCAGCACCACGTGCGCCAACGATGCCGCCAGTCCGCTGACGAAATAGAAAATTAGATAGGGAAAATGTCCAAGATAATCTTCAATATTGTCTCCGAAAATCCAGAGAACCCACATGTTGCCGATCAAATGTAACCAGGAGGCGTGCAGGAACATTGAGGTAGCCAGCGGCACAACCGAAGCGTGAGCAGCGTAGGTGTGCGAGAGGCCGATCGCGGCCAACACGCGCACCGGGATGACTCCAAACTGATAGACAAAGGCCTCCCGCGTTGGCCCGTTCAGCGCGAGCTCAAAGAGGAACACCAGCGTATTCAGCGCAATCAGCAGATAGCTGATGTACGGCGTGGAATAGCGCGGAGTGTCGTCGCGGATAGGAATCACGGAAAATTTTGTGATTTCGTGATCTGGTAATTTCGTGATTGAAAGTCAAATCGCGAAATCGCGAAATCGCAGAATCACAAAATCTTCTTCACACCTTAGCAGAACTTCGTATGAACGCCATCCTGGTCATCGACAAACCCGCAGGCATCACCTCGCATGACGTGGTGGCGCGCGTGCGCCGCATCCTGGGGGAGCGCTCGGTGGGACACTTGGGAACTCTCGATCCGATGGCGACCGGAGTCCTGCCGCTCCTTATCGGACATTACACGCGCCTCGCCCAGTTCTTCGAAGCTTCGACAAAGAGTTACGAAGGAACGATTCGTTTGGGTTTTGTCACCGACACATATGACGCGGAAGGCCAGCCACTCGGACCAGCTCAGGAAGTTCAAGTAACGCTTGATGAGATACAGCAAGCTGCCAGGCAGTTCGTCGGCCGGATTGAGCAGGTTCCCCCGAACTTTTCTGCGAAGAAAATTGGTGGGGTTCCAGCCTACAAACTGGCGCGCAAAAGCCGCGAAGTATCCCTAAAATCAATTCAAGTGACGATTGAAGAATTGGCGCTAAGCGATTTACGAAACGATCTGATAGATTTCACAGCCAAGGTGAGCGCAGGAACCTATGTGCGTTCACTGGCGCACGATTTAGGTCAGAAGCTGAGGGTGGGGGCTCATCTAGCTCGGCTCCGGCGTACTGCGTCCGGTGAGTTTACCTTGGAAGAGGCAGTCACCCTCCAACAATTGCAGAGCTTGTCGGATCAGAACGGCGGTTCCGAGGATGGACTGGAAGCCGAGCTAGCGAAAGTGTTCGTAAATCCTCGATCCGTACTGCAGACAATGCCAAGCTTGACCGTGACTGACGAGACAGCCGGTCAGATTGCGAATGGCCGAGCCGTGAACCTGCCCGAGTTTTCTCCGGCCCACCAAGTGAAAGTGTTTCTTGGATCCAAAAGGCTCATCGCTATCGCTACACGCATCGCCGGAACGTTGTTCCAACCAAAAGTCGTTCTCAACGCCACACAGAGTGCCCCGATTCGCAATGTCCGATAACGGATATTCTGTTACCTATTGACCGCCCCCAAGGGTAATCTCGATATTCCATGTTCCCATGGAGACAGGAACCTTGATCGCTCCTCCCTCGTAGCAGGTACCAGAACCGATGCTTACTTTTCTGATGTGGTGCATACTCCTGGTCCTGTGCTGGCCGATTGCTCTGGCTGCACTAGTGTTATATCCGATTGTTTGGCTGTTCCTGCTGCCGTTTCGTCTTGTCGGTATCGCCGTCGAGGGTGTTCTGAAGCTGGTATGGGCTATCGTGATATTTCCTGCCAGACTGCTGAGTTCTCCAGGGCGGATTTGAATTTATCGTCGAAGCGCTACCCACAGCGCAGCGCGACCATCGGGTCCAGCCTGGCTGCTCTTCTTGCCGGGATGTAACAAGCCAGGAGCGCGATCCCAGCCAGCAGTCCGGCGACTGCTGCAAAAGTTGCCGGATCGGTGGGCTTCACGCCGAACAACATGCTGGACATGAGCTGCGTGACCCCTAGCGCAGCAAGGATTCCGATACCGATGCCGATGGCCGCCAGCTTCGCTCCGCTAACCAGAATTGTCCCAAGCACGTGCCGGCGTTGTGCACCGAGAGCCACACGTACGCCAATCTCCTGTGTGCGCTGGCCGACCACATAGGACAAAACGCCATAGATTCCTATGCCGGCCAATAAGAGCGCCAGCGCAGCGAAAGCCGACAGCAGCGACATGGCGACGCGCTTTTCGGCGATGGTGTCGGCGAGGACCTGGTCCATCGACACAAAATCGTGCACGACCAATTGGCTATCGACCCGGAGCAGCCTGCTGCGCAGGGTCTCCAGATCGGGTACGCCAGGTTCTTTCGTACGCAAATACGCGCCATTGTATCTTGCCATTCGAGTAACTTCACGGTCCGACATTTGCCAGTAGGCAAAATAACACTCGCCTTGTATTTTCCCCGGATCGTCCTGGCCGAGCCCCCACTGATTGATGTGTCCGACGACTCCGGCGATTTCGTACGGCGGATGCTTGCTTGAGCCAGCGGTTGCTGGATCGAAATCGAGGTAATGTCCGATCGGATCGCGTCCCGGAAAATACCTGCGGGCGAAACTCTCGTCGATCACGACTACTGGCTGCGTGTGCTCAGTATCGCTAGCAGCGAGAAAGCGTCCACGCCTGAGTGGAATTTGCATCACGTTCAGGTACTCCGGCCCGACCGTATAGATCAGCGACATCGGCAGATCCGATAAGTGCGCAGGCTTTGGCGTACCCACGATCGCAAAATAACGTTCGCTGTCGCTCTGCATCGGATCCCCTTGCGCGCTAAACGAGACGGTTTTCACGCCAGGCGTGGACGCCAGTTCCTGCTGCATCAGCCCGTAATAAGACCGAATGGCTTCCGGCGAACGATTGCCGAGTTCAGACGGCGCCCTGGTACTAAACGTTTCTACGTTGTGCGGGTTGAAACCAGGATCGCTCGCCCATAAGTGAAAGAGTGTGCGGACCATCAACCCTGCGCCAACTAGCAGCACGAGCGCCATCGCCATCTCGGCTATCACGAAAGCACTCTGCGCGCGCGAACGACTGCCGGCCATCGATCTTCCGGCGTCTTTGAGGGCGTGTCCCCAATCCGGACGCGATGATTTCCAGGCCGGCGTCAGACCGAAGACGATGCCAACGGCGATGGAGACGAACAGTGTGAACAAGAGCACAGGAGGATTCAAGCCGATGCTGCGCACTCGCGGCAGCGTGCTGGAAAGATTCGTGACGATCGCTTTTAGTCCCCAATGGGCCAGCAACACGCCGAATGCGCCTCCCACCACGGCCAGCAGAATGCTTTCCGTGAGCAACTGCCGGATCAATCGCGCTTGTCCCGCTCCGAGCGCGAGACGAACGGCGAATTCGCGCTGCCGCGCCTTTGAACGGGCCAGCAGCAGGTTGGCCACGTTCACGCATGCGATCAGCAGCACAAAACCTACGGCTCCGAGCAAAACGAGCAACACCGTGCGAAGCTCGCCTACCATCTCTTCCCGCAATGGAACCATGTTGACGCCCAGGTTGGAATCGGCATCGGGATAGGCGGTGGCCAGCTCGCGCGAGACTCGCTCCATATCTTCGTGGGCCTGCTGCAAGGTAACTCCGGGTTTCAGGCGGCCGATGGCGTTCGTCGCCGACGCGGAGTCACGATCGCGGAAGCCTGGCTCGGCAAATTGCCCGATGGGCGTGTACACGTCAGTGGCCGGCCAGTTTTGGAAATTGTGAATGCTCAGCTCGAAGCTGCTGGGAATCACGCCCACAATAGTGCGGCCCACATCGTCGAGGATTGCGCGCTTACCGACGATTGCCGGATCGGCGCCGAACTTGTTGTGCCACAGTCTCTCGGAAATGAGTGCAACCTGGCCTGTGCTCAGGCGATCTTCATCTGCGGTGAAGGTGCGGCCCAAAAGTGGCTTGACGCCGAGCATCTCGAAAAATCCTGCGGAGATCATCTCGCCGCGCACGAGTTCCGGCATACCCTGTCCCACCAGCGTGTATCGTGTATTCCGGTAAGCGGCCATGGCACTGAAGGTGCGATTCATCTTCTGCCAATCGAGGAAATTCGCGTAGCTGATCGCGCCTTTGGGAAACCTGTTGCCCGGATAACGTTGGAATAGAACAGCAATTCGGTTCGGCTGAGGATACGGCAAGGAATCCAGCAGCACCCCATTCACCACGGAAAAAATGGCGGTGTTCGCCCCTATACCCAGCGCTAGCGTGAGGATCGCAGTCAGCGAAAATCCGGGACACTTGACGAGCATGCGCAAGCCGTAGCGCACGTCCTGGAGCAAGGTTTCGAGAAACATGCCCGACCACATCTCGCGCGTGGCTTCTTTCACCAGCCCCACATTGCCGAATTCGCGCAGCGCTGTTTCGCGTGCTTCACGGTCGCTGCTTCCCTGCTCTTTGTGATCGCGTGCCGCCATGTCCAGGTGGCTGTTGATTTCGGCGTCTAAATCTTTCTGTTTCCTCTTGAAGAATTCCATCGCCCCTCCGTATTCGCTGCCAAGTTCTCAAAAGGATGTAGAACGTCTACAGGCATACTATAGACGTTTTCTGCGAGCGAAGGTTAGCGTGTTAGTCGGGGGACAGGTTTAGAGGAAAAGGATCCTGGTTTTACTGTCCCCTGTTCCCTGTCCCCTATTCCCTGCATTTAAGATAGTCGTGTGTCCTCGCGTTTGAGCAAATTGGCCTCGCCGACTTCGGAAATCGAAGCGCCACAAATGCGCTCGCCACGGCTTGGCCAGCCGTTACGGCCGTTGCGGATCGTTGCTATGGGCGGCGGCACCGGACTTTCCACGATCCTGCGCGGGCTGAAGCGGTATGTGCCTCACAACGTCAACGACGTCCCGGACAATGCCGCCGATTCTTCGCGCATTGCCGACCTGACGGCGATTGTGACGGTGACCGACGACGGCGGATCGAGCGGGCGCCTCCGCAAAGAGTTCAACATTCTGCCTCCGGGCGACATTCGGAATTGTCTGGTTGCGCTGTCGGAGGACGAAGCGCTGCTGTCGCGCATCTTTCAGTACCGTTTCGATACCGGCGCCGGTCTGGAAGGACACAACTTCGGCAATCTTTTTGTCACGGCTTTGGCGGCAGTCACTGGCGACTTTGCCGAGGCAGTGCGCGAATCGTCAAAAATTCTTGCTACCCGTGGCACGATCTTTCCATCAACCGTATCGAACGTGCAACTCGAAGCTTCGATGGACGACGGCTCGGTCGTCTTTGGCGAGACCAATATCACCGCTAGCAAGCACCGCATTGTGCGCCTGCGCATGGTGCCTGAGGATGCGCAGCCCCTGCCACAGTCACTCGAAGCGATTGCCGAAGCAGACATGATCACGATTGGTCCGGGATCGCTGTTCACCAGCCTCGTTCCGAATTTACTGGTGCATGGGATCCCCGAAGCCATTGCCGCGTCGAAGGCCGTGAAGGTTTACGTGTGCAATCTCATGACGCAAGCCAACGAGAGCCTCGGCCTAACCGCGGCCGACCATATCAGTAAGCTCTACGAACACGCGGGCAAGCCAATTTTCGATTACGCGATCGTAAACACCGCTCCGATCAGCGGATCGCTGCAGGCCAAATACGCTCTCGAAGGCGCCAGCAAAATCGTGGTCGATTGCGAGGCCATCGAAGCTCTGGGCGTGCGTTGCATCATGGGCAACTTCGTTGCGGAAGGCGGTGTTGTTCGTCATGCCACAGATCGCGTGGCGGCGGAGCTACTGAAGCTGGCCGCTTCGATCGCTTAGTTCCCTTCTGCGCCAGTCACCGCGTTCATCGCGCGTCCGCTTCCCTGCTGGCTGCTTGGGCGCTGACCTGCCTCTGTAATATAGTGGCCCCGCCACAAAATACATTTCGGGAGATCCCGTTCCGCTGATGAAAACAATCGTGAGTTCTTTCTGCTGTTTACTCATCCTTTCTTGCACAACATTTGCCAAGACCGACGCCACTCTGCAGGCCAGCATCGAAAAGCTCGCGGCCGAACATCATGGCAAGCTCGCGCTTTACGCTACCAACATGAAGACTGGCGAGACTATCGCCGTTGATGCGGACACGCCCGTGCCCACCGCGTCGGTGATCAAGTTAACCATCCTGGTCGAAGCCATGAAACAGATCAAGAATGGCAAGCACCAGTTGTCGGACAAGGTCACGCTGCACAAAGATGACATCGTGCAAGGCTCGGGCATCCTTCAATTCTTTGACACGCCGCTCGTGATCACGCTCAAAGATGCGCTCACGTTCATGGTCATTGAGAGCGACAATACGGCGACCAATCTGGTGATCGATCAGGTCGGGATCAAAAACGTGAACGACAACATCGCGCAGATGGGTTTGAAGAACACGTATCTCTACAAGAAGGTCTACAAGCCAGCGACCGGCCCGATGCCCGCTGACCAGAAGAAGTTCGGGCTGGGCAAGACAACAGCGCGCGAGATGGCCGAGGTGATGGAGAGCATTGTGCGCTGTGATCTGCACGATCAGAAGTTGTGTAATGACATGCTGTACATGCTGCGCAATCAGCAATACCGGAATCTGATTCCGCACTACATCGAGACTTCCGACACTTCGGAAGGCTTGTCCTTAATTGGGAACAAGACTGGGTCGCTTGACGAAGTTCGCAACGACGTGGCCGTCGTGTATTCGAAAAATGGTCCGATTATCATTTCCGCCTTTACCTATGACAATGAGGACCACAGTTGGAACAACGACAATAAGGCCGAGCTGCTGGTGGCCCATATCGCCAAGCAGATCATGGATGCCTGGTCCCCAGAAGGGTTAGCCAAAGAAATTCCCGCAACTTATGCGCCATAGTGGGGTTGTTCACCACAGAGACACGGAGTCACAGAGAAAACCGAAAGAGAAAACTAACGGAGATAAGAATGATTACAAGCAACAATTCTGATCGTTGTCACTCGATTGCCTTTGACCCTCCCGCCAAGCCTTGAACTTCTCTGCGACTCTGTGTCTCTGTGGTGAGAAGGTTTTCTTTTCGTCGTGAATGCACTACTTTGGTTCCAGAGAGGTTCCTCATGCGCCTACTCGCCTGCTTTGTTCTTTGTTCTGCCTTCTGCGTTGGCCAAGCGCAGCCTTCCAGCAACAGCTCTGACATGAAGACGGTGACTGTCCCTGCCGGCACCAAGCTGCTGATGCAGCTTAAGAGCGGCATCAATACCAAATCCGCTAAGCCGGGGGATGGCGTGTATCTAGAGACAAGCTTTCCTGTGAGCATCGAGAACACTATGGCGATTCCGCCCGGCACATATGTTCAGGGCGTGATCGACAATGTGAAGCGGTCGGGTCGCGTGAAGGGACGCGCGGAGGTTCTCTTTCACTTCACCACGTTGATCTTCCCGAATGGCTACACCGTCTCAATACCGGGTGCGGTCGACAATGTGCCCGGAGATGATAAAGCGCGCGTGAAGAATGCCGAAGGCACGGTGGAGGCCGATGGCACCAAGGGCAAAGATGCTGGCACGATCGCTGGCCCCGCAGCGGAAGGAGCGATTATTGGCGCGCTGGCGCGTGGCGGCAAAGGCGCGCTGATCGGCAGTGGGATCGGCGGAGCAGCCGGTTTGGCTGAGGTTCTGTTCACTCGTGGCAACGACATCAACTATCCGCCAGGAACAGCGGTCGAGATGGTTTTGCAGCGCCCACTCACGCTGCAGCAACGGCGGGTCTCAGAAGCCAAGACGGATTACGTCCCCGCGCCAGGTCCCAACCAGATCACGCATCAGAAGCTGACGCCGTCACCGGACCCACGGTAGCCGCCTTATTGCGCAAACGAGCATTGATCAACCAGGTGCAGTGACTCACGTTGGCACTCGGTGGCATGAGCAAGTCGTTTGCGGTTGTGGCATCATCGAGACATTATGTGCAGTGCCCGAAAGCTTTTCTCCCCTTGTTTGTTGCTGATCCTCTGCACCGGGGCTTTCGCGTTCGTACAGCTCGGTGGAGAGGAACCTTCCGAGCAGCCCAATCACTACGCCCAAGGACCGGTTTCTGAGGCGGAGCGCCAGACGCCGGCTTACCAGAACGGATATCAGGACGGCTGGAATGAAGGTGAAGCGGACTGGGCTCGCAGCGCAAGCTTCCACGTGAATCGTTCCCAGGCCTATCACGACGCGGATCGCGGCTACGACCTGTCACTGGGCAAGAAAGACGAGTACCGTCGGATTTATCGTCGAGGATTTGAGGAAGGTTATCGCACCGGATACGGTCCCGCGCGCGGACTACCGCGCTGAGCGGTGCAGACACAGCAGTGCTGCATCTCTCTTGAAAAGTGAATGTGATTCCGGGCGGGCGACTAGCGGCGCGAAGGACTGGGCTTGGAGGCGGCTGTGCTTGCGCCTAGCGAACGTAGGCGATCTTTGGCTTGCTGCGCTTCGAGCGAGCGCGGATAGCGGGCAACGAGCGCGCGAAGCTCCCGAATGCCTGCTTCGCGCTGATTCAGTTGCAGCAGCGCGTATCCCTTTTTCAGTTGCGCCGCTGCTGCCTTGTTTCCACTCGGATACTGCTCGATGACTTTGTCGTAATCCTGAATCGCCTGCTGGTAGTTCTCCTGCCGATACTCCATGTCGGCAAGATAGTACTGCGCGTTCCCCGCCAGATCGGTGTTGCCGTAATACTTGATGTAGTCGTTGAACTCCTGTGTTGCCAAATTGTACTTGCCGGCGTTGTAGTCGCCGAGCGCCGTGTTGTAGAGCTGGTCAGCCGGTGGGGCCTGCGCTTGCGGCTGGCCGGTTTGGCCAGGTTGACCGGGTTGCGCTCCAGGCTGGCCGTTTTGCGGCTGCGACTGGATATTCTGCTGCGCGGCGGCCATGTCGCTGAGCTGCTTGCTCACTTGCGCGAGCCGCGCTTTGAGCTCGTCGACAGAATCGTGCATCGACTGCACTTGCGACGAAACCTGATCGATCTTGCCGCCCTGATCGACGCTCTGCGCCTTCAGTGATTGCGTGATCGCGTCGAGAGAGTTGGCGACCTTATTAATCGTGTCGGTGTTCTGCTCGACGAGACTGCGCAGCGCGCCGAAGCGCTCGTCGTTGGTCTGCTGCAAGCGCGCGATCTGGTCCGAGAGCTGCTGCACCTGCGTTTGCAGTTGGACAATGTCCTTGTTCGCGCCGAATGCTGCGGGAGAGAGCAAGAGGGCCGAGCCTACGATGCCTGCTGCCAAAATTTTGATCGTTTTCATAAGTTAGTCCTAAGCGACGTAGAGACGCCTGCCGTGGCGGGCGTCTCTACAATTATCAGTGATCCTACTGCGCGAGCACGAGGTGTGCGCGACGATTTTGCTGCCAGCACTGCTCGTTCGATTCGGTACAGAACGGTTTCTCTTTTCCGAAGCTGGTGGTGTTAATACGACTGGCATCGACCCCCGCGCTGACTAAGGCTTGCTTGGCCGAGTCAGCACGGCTTGCGCCTAACGCCATGTTGTATTCAGTCGATCCGCGCTCATCGCAGTGCCCCTCGACCATAATCTTCCAGTTCGGATGTTGATTGAGGAACTGCGCATCCGCCTGAAGCACGCTCGCATCTTGCGGACGAACGCTGTAGCTGTCGTAGTCGAAGAACGCGTCTTTGATGTTCTGATCAAAGAGCTGCTGATCGGTCATCGACGGGGGCGCCGGTTCCTCGACTTTCGGAGCTGGACGATTCACCGTTACACGCGTGGTCGCTTCTTGCGTGCCGCCCGGACCTTTCGCGGTCAGATGATAGGTCGTCGAATCGGTCGGCGTCACCGATTGTGACCCATTGGCATTCACCGCGCCAATGCCGTCGATCGAGACGTCAGTCGCATTGTCGGTTTGCCATGTGAGCGTTGTGGGCTGGCCGGCATTGACCGTCGCGGGATTCGCTGAAATCGAAGCCGTAGGCGCGGGCGGCGGTGGTGGTGGCGGCGGTGGTGGCGCCGGTTTGGGGTGGTGACAGCCGGCGATCGCGAATAACAGCAACAATGCGAGAAACGAAGCTGCGAAGCCCCGGAGCTGCGAAGCTCCGAAGCTGTGCAGTCTTCCTTGCTGCATCAGTTCATTATTTTTCTGCACTCTCTATCTCCTCCAAGACTGCTTCTGTCTGAAACAATTAAAGCTGCGCAGCTTCGGGGCTTCATGGCCTCGAAGCTAGTTCACTTCCAACTCCAATTGGGTTGCGAGTTTTGGCCTGTCTGACTGAGCTGGTGCTGCTGCGTGCCGTCCGCCAGCATGGTCCAGATCTCGGTCGTGCCGCTGCGATCCGATTGGAAGACGATGTGTCGTCCATCCGGCGACCAGGATGGAACGTCGTTCGTGCCGGCATTGGCCGTAAGTTGCGAATAAGTCTTATTGGCGACGTTCATGACATAGATGTCGCGATTGCCCGGTATGCCAGGACCGTAACTCCTCTGCCATGCAAAGGTGAGCCATTGCCCGTCTGGCGACCAGGACGGCGATACAGCGTAACCACCATCCGTCAATCGCTGTACGTTCGTGCCATCCGGAGCCATCGTGAAAATCTGCGCCAAGTTTGTGGCCCGCGAGCTCACAAACGCGATCTCTGCTCCCGTTTTGGGATTCCATACCGGCGAGACATCCGGACCTTTGGAGTCTGTCACTCGCTTCAGACCGGCCCCATCCTGACTCGACGTGTAAATTTCCGGATCGCCGCTGCGCGTCGAGGTGAACGCCAGTTTCATATCGGGAAGCGGTCCCCAGGCCGGCGACATCCCTAGGCCGCCGACGTGCGGGAACGTGATCATGCGGTTGAGCAGCAATGAATACATGCGCAGGCTCACGCCTTTACTGCTGAGCTCGACGAACGCGATCCGCGAGCTGTCGGGAGAAATACGCGGCGAGAGGGCAATCTGCCCGAGATGCGTGATCTGATGCTGGCCATAACCGTCGTAGTCCATCATCCAGACTTCTTTGTTCCCGCTGCGAGTGCTGATGAAGACGATCTTGCTCTCGGCAATGCCAGGAATACCGCCGCCCAGACGGAAGATGATTTCGTCGGCAAATTCGTGGGCGATCAAACGAGCGTTGTCCTGCGTGGCTTGTTCGCGATACTGCTTGCCCAAGACTTGCGGCGCGATGTTGTTCTTCACGTCAAAAAGCCAGCCGTTAACGGTGACCTGGCCGCCGCTCACGCCCAGATTGCCGAAGGCCATCATTTCAGCTGTGGTCGGCGGATTCGCCCAGGCGTCGATCTTTTTTGGACAGCTGCCGGAACCAGTTGTGTTGGGCGTACTTGTGTCGCAGGCGGTTAAGTCATCGGGTGTGCCGGGCGTCTGCAGTGGATTGAAGCTCTTCGATACCACGTCGAAGATGCCGGCATTTTGCAAATCGGAATAGAGGACTTGATTAAATGTCGTCAGTAAAACTGCGGTGTTGGGATCAGCGGTCGCCGGCTTGAAGTCCGCGGCTGCAATACGGACCCTTTGCTTGCCACGGTTCACCGTGCCGGTAATCTGGTCGGCCTGCCCTAATCCGATGAGGGAAGTTCCGAACAACAATGCAACGCTAAGGAACAGTCGTAGGATTTTCATCTCGCTCGGGGAGAGGCGCTGCTCCGAAGCCAATTATTTCGCGCTCTCGGTGTATTCCGTACCTCCATCGTGAATCGACTCTAATGCGGATGTGGACGATAATCGAAAATGTACGTCGCATCGACGCTGGCCCCGCGATATTCCGGGGGCAACGAACCAAAAGTATCAATCCGCTGCAACGTGCGCACGGCAGACTGATCCAGCGAAGCTATGCCGCTGGAGCTCTCGACCTTTACATTTCCTGGGTTGCCGTTGCGATTAATCTCAAATGTGACCGTCACCTTCGCATCTGCGCCGGTGCGCGGATCCACTTCGTACATAAACCAATTCTGCTCGAGCTTCTGTAGTACCTGCTGCACGTACCAGCTATAGCGGGTGCCGAAATCGCCGCCGCCCATCGCCAGCGAACCCTGTCCAAGCTGCGTGTTGAAGGTGGCGAAACTTTGGCGCACTTGCCCGCCTTCTCCGTAGGCCACCACGTTGCTGGGCTGCTCCACAGGCACCGGACGCTTCTGCACATTCGTGTGCTGCTGCGGCTTGGGCGGAACTTTGATCGTGCGTGGAATTTCGATCGCTTTCGTCTCCGGCGGAGCGACTTCTTTCGGCTTGGAATACGAGACGCCGGGAGAATCGTTGGCGACGATGTTGTCGGTTTGCGCTTCGCGCGGAAGCGGAATCGAAGGAGCGCTCGCCAACGTGACCTGGATCGTTCCCTCACCAGGAGTCGGCCCACCCCATTTCTGGCCCAGGCCCATCCACGCGGCATAGGCGAAGATCAAGCCCACGATTCCCGCATGAAACATAGCCGAGGCCGCGAGTGGTCCGCGCCACGGCTCGTGCAGGTTAAAGATGTCAGTGTTGCGCGCCATGTCCTGCTTGAATCGGCTCGGTGACGACGCTCACGTTGGTAATGCCGCTCTGCTTGACCGCATCCATTAACTGCGCGAAGGCGCCAAACGGAACGCGCTCGTCCGCGCGCAGATAAATTGCCTGGTGCTCTGGATCTTTCACTTTGGCGCGCAACGCATCCGGAATCGCATTGACGTTGATGGCCTGATTATTGAGATAGACCTTCTGCTCGCGATCGATCGTCAGCACCATTCTCGGTTCGGTGATTTGCGCCACCGTTTTGGTATGAGGAACGGAAACTTCGATTCCCGACTGAATGATGGGGGCAGTCAGCAGAAAGATGATCAGCAGTACCAGCACCACGTCGACAAACGGCGTGATGTTGATGTCCGAGAGCGAACTCTGCGTACGTCCTTGTTTGTTGGTAAACGCCATGACTCGGTTTCAGACTGCGGAGCTTTCCGCCTCCGGCGGGCTCCGCGGCTGGCTTTCTACCTCTCTTCCAGAACGACGGCCTCGCGAGCTCTTGCGGGCGGAGCGGGCACTGGACGCTCGATGTTGTTCAGCAGCTCCAGCGCAAAATCGTCCATGCGCGAGCCGAACTCGCGTAATTGCTGCATAAACTGGTTGTAAGCGACGACGGCTGGAATGGCGGTGAACAGGCCGGCAGCGGTCGTGATCAGAGCTTCCGAGATGCCCGGAGCGACAGCGCGTAGCGTGGCGGCGCCGGCATTGCCCAGTCCCTGGAAGGCGTCGATGATTCCCCAAACGGTACCGAAGAGTCCGACGAACGGAGTGACGGCGCCGGTAGTCGCGAGCCAACTCAGGCGCGACTCCATGACCGTCATCTCCTCGGAAGCGGCGATCTGCGTCGCGCGCTGCACGGCGGTAATACTGCGTGCCGCTCCGGCTCCACTCTGACGCCGATACTCGTCGTAGCCGTTTTCGAAGACGCTCACCAGCGGACTCGGCTTGAACTGCTCGGAAACCGAAGCCACGTCACGCAATCTCCCGTCGGCCTTGCGGAAGGCGCGAATAAAGCGTCCACTCTGCGTGCGCATGCGCTTGAACTTCGACCACTTGGCGAGAATAATCGCCCAGGAAAACAGGCTGAAGAACAACAGGATGAGGAGGACGATCTTGGCTACTGGTCCGGTTTGCGCGATCAGATTCCCAACGTCTGCCGTAAACAGGGCTAGAAGAGAGGGGATAAACGTCATTGATACCTCTGCTTAAAGTTAACAAACTGCTACTCGCGATGGCAAAGACTGCACAACACTTTTTGCCGATCTAGTACCACGCAAGTACATGGACCAAAGGCCCTTTTCACCACGGAGTCACGGAGGACACGGAGAAACATAAAGGCTGAATGCTCCGGTGACTTGCAGCAACTCTGATTTAACCCGAATGTCACGCCTGGGTTGTTATGTATCTGTAAGTGTGGACTGAATCACGTCAGGTTTCTCGCGACCATTCACCTGAATTTTCCTCGGTGAGTTCACCTAGATTTTGGCGAAGAACATTCGTTCGGCTGTGATTCCCCTCTTTTCTCCGTGTCCTCCGTGCCTCCGTGGTGAAACAGATGTTGTTAGCAAATTAAAATGTCCGGTTTTCATAGCAAATGAAATGTCCGGTGGTTAGAGATTAACCAGCAGCAGTCGTGGCTGGGGGAAAGTGGGAATCCCGCGTTGTTTGCGGGATTTCCAAGTAAGGCGGGAAAGTC
>DASTJH010000018.1:0-65431 GCA_035716645.1 Terriglobales bacterium
GCATCCGATAACTGAACGCATTCTCCTGTTGCTCGTCGTGTCCTCGCATGCCTATTTCTTAACCTATTTGCCTGTGGAAACCTGCTACTCGCCTTGATTCCCACACCTTTTTTCCGCAGCCTGTGAAGTCGTGCCCTTCCCTGAGTCTGATTTCCACCGCATTTTTCCGCAGCCTGTTTATGCGTGCCGTGGAACAAGGAGCTGCTTTAACCCTCCAAGGTCTTCCGCGGCTTTCACGGAAGAAAACTCAATCAAGTCCTGCGTGGATTGGCACGGATAAATCCGTGCCCTTCCCTAACAGAAAAAGCGCCGAGCTTTCGCTCGGCGCTTGGTTCAGAGGAAAAGCTGATTATGTGGTTGGAGCCGGCATATCGCCCGTGTAGTAGAAGAGCACGTACGCTTTGACCGTGCCATCCGACTGCGGCAAACCGAAGACCTTCACCGGCGTGCCGTTAATCAGGTTCGACTGCACCGCGCTTAGGCCACTGCTCGTCGTGATGTCCTCGGCGCTGATCGTCACGATCCCGTTCGTCTTATCGATTTGGTAAACCAGCGTCGCCGACCCGGAGACGCTACTCAAATCGACAGTCACGGTATTCGTGCCGCCATTCGCGGTCATACCGAAGCTGCCGCCGTTCTGAGTGGAAGCGAACGGCGAAGCCACAGCGCCGCGCGGAATGTTATCCGGCACGAGGATCGAGAATTTCGTAGACCAGGCATTCGGATTCGCCGGGTCGTTCCAAGTCATATAGTTCGATCCGAGCACCGTCAGCGGACCGACACTGCCGCCGAAATTCACAGTGCCGTTCGTAGCATTGACGAAGTCCTGGATGGCATTTGTGCCAGAGTCAAGCAGCGTCGGAAAGGCAAAGTTCCACCACTTGAATCCCGTAATGGGATTGCCGTTCGCGTCTTTGCCGTTCGGAGTCGAACTGGAGATGTAGCCGAGCTGCACCGAATAATCGTCGCTCGAGATGAAGAACTTGGCTGTATCGGTGAAGCCGGATGCGCTGGACGAAGTGATCGCACCGTCGTACTTCGCGATCTCAATGTCCACCGTCTGCGCGACCAGCGGATTGGCCAGAGGATCGTCGACACTGACGTGCACCTTGAATCCGCGCACCAGGTTCTGGCTCCCGAGGAATGCCGTGCCGGTGGCGATGGGCTGCGAGTCCGCCAGAGCATTCGCCGGCGTGCGATAGAAAAACTGCGTATTCGCATCGACGGTGATCGGGATGCCCATGCCGTCTTCGTTCTGCACCGTGATCACATCAGTAGTGCGGTTCACGTGCAGCACGTGGCCTTCGGGACTGAACCACACGTTGTTGAACGAGGTGCTCGCCCAAATGCGGACTGCCACCAGAGTTCCATTCTGCTGATAGCGTGCAGCGATGCGTACAAACTTCCCGTTTAGGGAAGAAGCGACAGACGAGAAATCTTTGATCACGCTGCGGGTCTTCGCATCCACATCGTAAAAGATGGTTCCGTTCGTGTTGTCGGCCAGAATGGTCAAGCTTTGGGAAGATTGCACCGCTGTCTCAGGATTTGCGGCTGGTTCTTCGGGAAAATCGCGAGTGATCGTAATCGAGCTGTTGTCGCCGGCGACGGCCGTAACTGTGCCATACATATGACGCAGCACCATTCGCGTGATGTCCCGCAGGACGCGATGCCGAACCGTGCCATTGAAGTTCACGGCCCAAATCGTTGCGCCGCCGCTTGCAGGAACATGATCGACAAGGAACGCCGGATGCGCGAGATCAAAATCAATGTCCATGGCGCTGTTCTGATTCGCCGTGACTACTAATGGTGAAGAGAAGTTCACCTTGACTGGAACGGTCAGGCTTCCGCTCGCACCTTGCGTATTCTTGATCTGAATCTGACTGCTGGGAATACTCGTGCTTGCCGCCCCGGCAAATCCCGTTTCGGGATCGGCAGACGTAGTCAGCGCTATGTCTCCAGGATTGCCGCCGATCGTGAGCACGGCTCCTGTGTACGTTCCCGCGGCAACTTGCAGATTGCCGATTAGCTCGCCTAGCTGATCGAGTTGCACGAGATTAAACATCGGCGTGGGGCTCGGCGCGGTGTACACATTTACCGCATTTCCGCCGCCTTGCGGAACAAGTCCGATGCTCAGGATCTTGACGCCGATCATCGCCCAGTCTTGCGTCGAATCGTCGCTTACCACCATGCTCACGGTTCCGTTCTGCGGAGTACCAGAGCCCGGATTCGATCCTTGTGAGGGGTTATTCGGATTCGACGACCCGCCACCACCGCAGCCGCTCAACGTGAGCGCGGCAGATAAGAAGCATGCACACAAAAGATGCCAGTACTTCGATTTCATGGAAATTCTCTCCAAAACAAAAGTCGTGCCGCAGGAGATAAAACCGTGAGCATCTCGAAAGTTGTGAGTAGCTGGATGTTTTTTTTGTGGAAACCAAAGTACCGGGTAAGTACAGGTACTTTTTGTGCGGGCGGCAAAACCTTTGCACCGCGGAGGCACGGAGGACACGGAGGCTTGTCATTCCGAGTCCGCTGCACGGATTCGGAATGACAAAGCAACTCAGTCCCCGGCGCTGGCGGCCATGACTTCTTCGCGAATCCTGCGTTCGTATTCGGCCATTTGTTCGTCGATGCTTTTGACGGCTTCTTTCTCGCGCAGCATATCTTCGCGGTAGCGACGGAGGAAGTAGCCGATGGTCTCGACGCGAATTCTAGAACAAATTCATAGTTGGTATAGACCGGGGCTGGGTTTAGGGAAGGGCACGGATTTATCCTTGCCGTAGCGGGAATTCCTATCAAATTGGAAGTGCAGCGGCTTCAGCCGCGGCTGAAGCCGCTAAACGTAAGTACAACGGTTATCGGCACGCATAAATGCGTGCCCTTCCCTAAACCTGTCCACACTAACCGTGAAACTGCTCTAATGGAACCGTTTGGCTTGTTCTCTTCGAGATGGCCCTACGGAATACTCTCTTGGGTCGAAGTCCCTTCGAGATCAAGCGCGGCATAGGCTTCAACCAGCGTACGCACCACCGTGAGATTCGGACGGGTATGCGAGGCGAGCGCCTGGAACATGCGCGACGTGCCATAGGCCACATCGGAAGGGGCGACCATCACGCGCTTGGCAGAAGCGAGTGGAGACTCGGTCTGCGCCACATGCCGGATCATCTGGCTGGAAATGTTGAACTGCTCGACTCGTGAGAAGTCCGTAATCACGCGGAACTCCTCCGCAAAGGGAGCATGACGGCGCAGCTCGGAGATTTGCAGCGTGACATCGGCGTCTGTCACTTCCCCGTAGAAGGACGTTAGCACCAGCTTTCTTCCCCGATCCACCTTCACTTCAACTGGCATGCTGGCTGGTCTACTTCGCTCCATTTCCAAAGGCGATTTCGATCAGCGTCTTCTGCTCCATCTCGTGCGCCTTGGCCGAACCAGTGGCGGGACTCGCGCTGGGGGAGCGCTTCACGGTGAGCACCGGGCGTCCGCCGGCGATTCGTTTCAATCTGGGAACAACGAACCAGAGCGCGCCCATATTGGCCGGCTCTTCCTGTACCCAGACGATTTCTTTTGCGCTCGGATGCCGCTTCAGTTCCGCCATCAGTTCCGTTTCGGGCCACGGATACAGCTGCTCGAGGAAGATGATGCCGACGTTCGTGTCCTTGCGCTTCTTACGCGCGACATGCAGCTCATGACCGATCTTGCCGGTGCAAATCAGCAATCGTTTGGGATCCTGCACCTCGGTCTCGGGCAGCACTTTCTGGAAGCGCGGGCGGCTGAATTCCTGAATTGGCGAGCTCGCGTCCGGATGCCGCAACATGCTCTTTGGCGTAAAGACGACCAGCGGCTTGCGCCACGGGCGCATGGCCTGTCGCCGCAGCAGATGGAAATACTGCGCGGCGGTCGAAGGCTGGCAAATTTGGATATTGTCTCGCGCAGCAAGCTGCAGATATCGCTCGATGCGTGCGCTGGAGTGTTCAGGACCTTGGCCTTCGTAGCCATGCGGTAAAAGCAGGACGAGGCCCGTGAGCAGTCCCCATTTATCTTCACCCGAAGAGATGAACTGATCGATCACAATCTGCGCGCCATTCGCGAAGTCGCCGAACTGCGCTTCCCAGCAGACGAGCGCCTCGGGAAAATCGCGGCTCAAACCATATTCGAAGCCGAGCACCGCCGCCTCGGACAAAATCGAGTTGTAAACCTCAAACTTCGCCTGCTTCGGCGCGAGATGGTTGAGCGGAATAAATTTGCTCTCATTCTCGACGTCAATCAGCACGCTGTGACGCTGGTTGAACGTTCCGCGCTGGGAATCCTGTCCGCTCAGGCGGACCGGCGTGCCCTGCAGCAGCAACGATCCGAATGCCACCGCTTCGGCCATGCCGTAGTCGAAGGCACGCTTGCCGTGTCCCATTTCGGCACGCTGTTCGAGCAGCTTCTTGATCTTCGGATGAATGTGAAACTCTTTCGGATAACTGGCGAGCTTCTCCGAAATTTGCGCAACCTCATTCGCGGAAATGCCGGTTTCGATGTCGTACTCCGGCAGCAGTTTCCCGCCTTTGTAGTTGTCCCAATATTGCGGAAGTTGCGCCAGTACCGGCATCTTCTGCAGCTTGGTCGCCTGCTTCTGCGCTTCGCCTAATTCGGCCGTGATTTCGTGCGCGTGCGCGCTGTTGTCGATGCCAACTTGCTTCGCGTAAATCTGATACAGGGGCGGATGATCCTTGATGCGTGCGTAGCGCAGCGGCTGCGTGATCGTGGGATCGTCCACCTCGCTGTGTCCGTGACGACGGTATCCGATGAGATCGACGACGACGTCAGAATGGAACGTGTACCGGTACTCAACCGCGAGCTTCGCGATCCGCACCACGGCGTCCGGATCTTCGGAGTTTACGTGGAAGATCGGAATCGGCAGCCGCTTAGCTAAATCCGAAGAAAAGCGCGAGGAGTTCGTCTCGGACGGTCCCGTTGTGAAACCGATCAGATTGTTGACGATCACGTGCAGGCTGCCGCCGACGCTATAGCCCTTGACCGAAGAAAGGTTCAGCGTCTCCGCCCAAATGCCTTGTCCGGCAAAGGCCGCGTCCCCATGGACGATCACCGGAAGAACCTTGTCTTCGCCGCCGTAGCGCATTTGCTTCGCGCGCACGCGCCCGGTGGCCACCGGATCGACCGCTTCCAGATGGCTCGGATTCGAGACCAGATGCAGGCCGACGCTGTTGCCGTTTCGTCCGCGGAAAACTCCGGTTGCCCCAACGTGATACTTCACGTCACCGCCGCCCAGCGTGCTGCGCGGATCGACATCTTCGAACTTCGCAAACATCTCCGACGCCGGACGGCCAATGGTGTTGACCATCACGTTCAGGCGTCCGCGATGGCTCATCGCGATCACGACCTGCACCGCGCCGCGATCGGCAGCGTCGTTCAGCACTTCGTCCAAGAAGGGAATGAGCGCGGTGACGCCTTCGAGGGAAAACCGTTTCGTACCCAGATAGCGCGACTGAATCACCTGCTCGAAGAGATCGGCGCGGGTTAGCTGATCGAGAATGTGCTTTTGATCCACCGCAGGAGCGTCGCTTTCGAGGCGCTTCTGGATCCATTGCCGCCGGGCCGGATCGGGAATGTGAATGAACTCGGCGCCGATTGTGCCGGAGTAGTAGCGGCGCGCCTCGTCCGCGAAGTCGCCTTCGATTTCCAATTCGGGAACGTTCTGCGGACCGAGATATTGTCCTAAGGGATCGAGCTGAGCTTGAAGATACCCCCAACGCCGAAACGCCTCAAAAACCTGCTCCCGGTCCTGAGGATCGACAAAGAACCTACCGCGTTGGAATTCCTGGGTGGTGGAAGCCATAGTTTGATTTTAGAAGATCACCGGGGATTTCGTGATCGGGTGATTTCGTGATTTCGCGATTTTCAAATCACGAAATCGCAAATCGCGAAATCACGAAATGCTCAGGCTCTTGCCGGATCTACCTTCTCCGCATTGATGCCTAAGTCATGAAAGGCCTTCTCCGCTTTCTTCGCTTCAAACTTTCCGTCGCGGGCTAGACGCGAGATCGCGGCGGCGGCAATCGATTCGGCGCTTACTTCAAAGTGCTTGCGCAGATATTCGCGATTGTCGCTGCGTCCGTAGCCGTCAGTACCTAGCGTGACCAGCCGCTCGCGCAGCCACGGAGAAAGCTGATCGGGAACGATCTTCATGTAATCGGTCGCGGCGATGATCGGACCGTTCACTCCCTCCAGAGCCTTCAAAATATACGGCTGCTTCGCCGGCTTGCCCGGATGCAGCAAGTTCCAGCGCTCGGTCGCCAGAGCATCGCGACGCAGCTCGTTATAGCTGGTTACGCTCCAGACATCGGCCTGCACTCCGTACTTATCGGCCAAAATGCCCTGGGCTCTGAGCGCCTCGTTGAAAATCGGACCGCTGCCGAACAACTGCACCGCCGCCTTGCCTCCCGCAGCAGCCTGGTACTTGTAAATCCCGCGAAGGATGCCCTCTTCCGCGCCCTTCGGCATCTCCGGCATCGCGTAATCCTCGTTGTACATCGTGATGTAGTAGAAACGGCTCTCGCCTTCCTGGTACATGCGGCGGATGCCATCCTGAATGATCACGGCCATCTCGTACACGTAAGCCGGATCGTACGATGCGCAGCTCGGCACGGTGCTCGCCAGCACCAGACTGTGTCCATCGCAATGCTGCAAACCTTCGCCGGAGAGCGTGGTTCGTCCGGCGGTACCACCCATGAGGAAGCCGCGTCCGCGCGCATCGCCGAAAGCCCAGATCAGGTCGCCCACGCGCTGGAAGCCGAACATCGAGTAGTACATGTAGAACGGGACCGTCGGCACACGATAATTGCTGTATGCGGTGCCCGCTGCCGTGAACGAAGCCATCGATCCGGCTTCGGTAATTCCCTCTTCCAGAATCTGTCCGTCTTTCTCTTCGCGGTAGAAGAGCAGAATGTCCTGATCGTGCGGCTTGTAGAGCTGTCCCTGGCTGGCGTAAATGCCGACTTGGCGAATCGCCGACTCAAGTCCGAAAGTCCGGCCCTCGTCGGGCACGATCGGCACCACCAGCTTGCCAATATCTTTATCTTTCAGCATCTGGCGCATCATGCTGACGAAGCCCATCGTCGTCGAGACCGCGCGTCCGCGCGAGCCGGCCAGCGAGTCGGAGAATAGATCGATCTTCGGCGCATGGAATTCCAATTTGGGAACTTCCCGTTTTGGGAGAGACCCGCCGAGCTTCTCGCGGCGCTGCTTCATGTACTGAATTTCCGGGCTATCCTTCGGCGGGCAATACGGCTTGCCGTCCTTTGCCGCCGCGTCGGGCACGGGGATATCGAAGCGCTGGCGAAACGCGACGAGCGCCTCGTCGGTCATCTTCTTTTCCTGGTGGGTGGCGTTGCGCGCCTCGGCCGATCCCAGGCCGTAGCCTTTCACGGTATGCGCCAGGATCACTGTCGGTCCGCCCTGATGCTCGACCGCGTGCAGGTAAGCGTTGTAAACCTTCTTCGGATCATGGCCGCCGCGATGCAGATTGGCGAGCTGCTCGTCGCTCATCTCGGAGACGAGTTCCAGCAGCTCGGGATATTTGCCGAAGAACTCCTTGCGCATATAAGCGCCGCCTTTGGCTTTGAACGACTGAAATTCTCCATCCACGGACTCTTCCATCCGCTTGAGCAGCAGGCCGGAATGATCGGCGGCGAAGAGCGGATCCCAATCGCTGCCCCAGATGGTCTTGATCACGTTCCATCCCGCGCCGCGGAAGACCCCTTCGAGTTCATTGATGATCTTGCCGTTCCCGCGCACAGGCCCATCGAGCCGCTGCAGATTGCAATTCACGACGAAGATCAGATTGTCGAGCTTCTCGCGCGAAGCGACAGTCAACGCGCCTAGCGTTTCCGGCTCGTCGGTTTCGCCGTCTCCAACAAATGCCCAAATCTTGCGCGGAGTCTTCTCTATCAGCTTGCGATTTTCGAGATAGCGCATGAATCGCGCCTGGTAGATCGCATTGATTGGACCAATGCCCATCGAGACCGTCGGGAAGCGCCAGAAGTCCGGCATCAGCCACGGATGCGGATAGGACGACAACGACGGTTCGCCGCGCGTCTCGTGGCGAAAATTCAGGACCTGCTGTTCGCTGATTCGGCCTTCTAGAAAAGCGCGCGCATAAACGCCAGGCGAGGCGTGCCCCTGAAAATAAACCAGGTCGCCCGGCTGATCGCCGTAGGCAGCATGAAAGAAATGATTGAATCCCACTTCGAGCAGCGTGGCCAGGGACGAGTAGGTAGAAAGATGTCCGCCGATGCCGGCGTCTTTCTTGTTCTGGCGATGGACCATGGCCATCGCATTCCACCGAATCAGACTCTCGACCCGCCGCTCCAGTTCGCGGTCTCCGGGATAAGGCAGCTCCTGATCCACAGGAATCGTATTCTGATAAGGAGTGTGGAGCTGCGTCGGCCTATCGACGCCCGACTCCCGCGCCCGCCGCGCTAGCGCCTCCAGCAACTCAGCCGCGCGCTGCGAACCTTCCTCGGCCACAATCTGATCAAAAGCTTCTAACCATTCCGCCGTCTCGTCGGCGGCAGCGTCCACGGTCTCTACCGGGACCATCGTGTAGGCATTCATGGTTCCATCATAAAGCGTGAATTGGCTTGCGCGATATGACAGAAGTCACGCCGGAAGCTTCGAAGCCGCGAAGCCCCGAAGCTGCGGAGCTAGCGGCTCCAAGGGATGTATTCCCTGCCCTGGATGCCATCCAGCAGCCTCTGCGGTACCACCTGCGGTAGCGGGTGGCGCTTTGCTGCCGGCTGTCATCTGCGAGAAGCTAACCAACACCCGGGCGAGGGTGCCCGACTCCACGTTACGCAGGTGAGCCGCTCCCCTGAGACTGTTATGATTTTCGCGGCGCGGCGCTTCAAGTTGGCTTGGTTGGGCTTCGGTCCGATTTAGGCCTCTCTGGGGATACCCCAGGGAATGGTGAATAGCCGGGATCTCGTCGCATGAGCGACCCTGCGGAAGCCGCAGATCGGCTCACGCAAAGTCAGACTGGTTGAAGCGCTTCGCCGCTGAAGATGCAGCCCGCCTTAGGCGGCTGCAGTTCCGTTTGTAACTATCTCCACCTATGAGGCCTGACCCGCGTTTACCTGAGGCGCTGGCAAACGCGTTCCTTGCCGGCGAGCTGACGGTTGATGCTGTAGCAGCCCGTGCCGCGCATGTGCTCGGGCACAACTGGCGCTGGCTACGTCCGGTCGCACGCCGATATGTCGAGACCCTCGCCGGACGAGTTCGCCCGCGGCGCGCCGACGTTGTTGAGTTTCTTCTCCATGACCAAGAATTTTACCGAGCTTGGCAGAGGCTCCCTTCCCATTTAGGGATTGCCCACTGGATTACCGAGCCTCAGCAGATGCAGCCCGTGCCGACTGCACGAGCGTGGCAAGTGCCAAAGATCGAATCCGTCAGCGCCTTGGCGGAGTGGCTTGGGATGGACGTAAACTACCTCGAATGGTTCGCCGATCTAAAGAGCTTGGGCTACAGAACAGATTGCACCAGGCTGCGGCACTACTACTACCGAGTGCTGGTCAAGGACTCTGGCAACATCCGCCTCATTGAAGCTCCTAAGCAGGCGCTGCGGAGTTTGCAACGCCGCGTTCTTCACGGCATCCTTGACAAAGTTCCCGCACACTCGGCGGCGCACGGTTTTGTGAAGGGCCGCTCGATTAAAACCTTCGTCGCTCCGCACGTGAAGCAGCGTGTAGTGCTGCGCATGGATTTGCGCGATTTCTTTCCCAGCTTCCGAGCCGCGCAAATCGAAGCCTTCTTCCGCACGATGGGATATCCGGAACGAATCGCAGATCTGCTGGCGGGCATCTGCACCACGGCTACGCCGCGAGACGTCTGGCGGCGCATCAAGCCGATCGGAGATCCAGTTCTCTTTTGGGAAATTCGTACGGTGTACGCGCGCCCGCACCTGCCGCAGGGCGCTCCGACCTCGCCGGCTTTGGCGAATCTTTGCTCGTTTCGTCTCGACTGCCGGCTCGCCGGCCTTGCCAAAGCAGCCGGCGCGCACTACACCCGCTACGCTGACGATCTGGCTTTTTCCGGAGATGCAGGCTTTGAGAAAACGGTGGAACGATTTTCCACGCATGTAGCCGCCATCGTGATGGAACAAGGCTTTTCCGTGAACCACCACAAAACGCGCATCATGCGCCGGGGAGTTCGTCAGCGGCTCGCAGGCATCGTGGCCAATGAACATGCCAACGTCACACGCAAAGAGTTTGACCGCCTTAAAGCTATTCTCACCAACTGCATCCGCCATGGTCCCGAATCGCAGAATCGAGAACACCATCCGGACTTTCGTGCTCACCTCGAAGGTAGATTGTGTTTTGTAGAGATGGTGAATCCCACCAAGGCGATCCGATTGAGGAACATCTTCAACCAAATTCCATGGGCTTAGCTACCGCTGGTCTGTGACAGGGGAAGGTCCGATAGAAAGTCAAGGATTTCCGCCTGGAAAAATCCGGACCTACTGTGAAAGACTAGGAGCTACTGTCGCGGTGCTGGTGGCTGGCTGAGTTGCTGAGTCACCGGCGGCGGAAGGTCTTTATTGTTGATGTGTTTGAGCAGAGCGACAGTCTGCCAGATTTGTTCGTCGCTGAGCAGATGGTCCCATGCCGGCATCGCGGTCATGCGGACGCCGTGCTTGATGATGTAGTAATTCTCGTTCCCCATCATGTCCGGCGGATCGTCGCCGAAGAACTGCGGCGCCGGCGGATTGAAGGCCGCGCCTAACTTGCTGTCTTTTTCGGCCGGACTGCCGTGGCAAATGCCGCATTTCGAGCTGTAAGTCGTGGCTGCGGCAACTAGTGTCTCTTGCGTGTCCGGCACGGGATTTTTCACGTTCGGGGCATGGCGGCTGGTGGAAGCGTCCATGGAGGATCCCAGCCAATGATCCATCATGCCGGCTTTCACGTCGGCTCGGGCGTCCACGAATCCATGCTCCAGATAGACGTAGGCGCAGGCGCACAGCACGACCAGCGTAGCCACAATGCCCAGCACAAACCACTTGAAGTTCATCGACGTTCCTCCTGGGCCGTGCCCTTCACAAGCCGTACACGTTCGTGACATGGGTGATGCAGAATCCAGCTAAGTAGTTGCTGGTTAGTAGGCGGCACTCAGCATTCAGCCATCAGGCCCGGAGCAACGGCAATGCAACTCCGGATCGAGTTTGAATATGAGTGTGATCCAGGATAAATCTTGCAGAAGCCCTGCCGGTCGATTTCCACTTTGAAATCGAGGCTCCTGTCAGCTTTGATTTCCCTGCATTTCGCATCTCACGTTTGGAGTGCCGAGACGCAGGGCCAAGTCGTTGACGAACGCTCAAATCGCCGAGCTGCTGGCTCGTGAAGCCGTTTCCGCGAAGATGCCGGCGGCGAAGGCTTTGCGGCGGGCTTCCCGGCGGGCATTGTTTTGGGCGGAGGAGGTGGCTGAGCTTCATCGCCAAGGACGTTCCTTGACCGAATTGACTGCAATCGGTCCTTATCTAGCGAAGTTGATTGCAGGATGGATCGAGAAGCCGCCGCAGCTCCCTGAGCCTCCTGATCTGCGACGGGGATTTCTTACGCTTACCGAGGCGCGATTCATCCTCGCGTCAGCCCCGCGAGTCAAGGTTGCGAACCAGAAAACCCCACCCATCGAACGGCACGATGAGTGGAACACCCGAAGTTATTCCTCAACTCGACAGCGAAAGTCGGGCACTCGGGAAAGCTCGCCTGCCGAAGAAAACCGCGGCTGGCTCGGGCGGATCAGAGGCGATCTCCAGATGCATAGCACCTGGAGCGATGGCGAAGGTACGATCGCCGAAAATGGCGGCTGCGGCGATTGCTCGTGGCTATGAATACATTGCGATCACCGATCATTCCAAGGGATTGAAGATCGCCGGCGGCATCGACGAGCGGCAACTGCGGGAGCAAGCTGAAGAGATCGCGCAGGTGAATGACGAGATTCGCCACAGCGGACATAAGCTGACCGTACTGCGATCGATCGAACTGAACCTGAATCCGCGCGGAGAAGGCGATATGGATTGGTCCTGCTTTCCCGATTTGGAACTTGTTCTTGGCTGCTTTCATTCCTCGCTGCGCACTAAAGAAGACCAGACCGCTCGCTATCTCGCCGGGCTGCGCAATCCGGCAGTTCACATTCTTGGTCATCCGCGTGGACGCATCTACAACTTTCGCCTGGGCCTCACCGCCGACTGGCAGCAGGTCTTCGGCGAAGCTGCCCGGCTGGACAAGGCAGTCGAGATCGACGGCTATCCCGATCGCCAGGACCTGAATGTCGAACTGCTGCAGCTGGCGAAGAAGTCCGGCTGCCGCATCTCGCTCGGCACCGACTCACACGGGCCAACCCAACTTGGATTCATGGAGTACTCCGCCGCAGCGGCGCTGAAGGCAGGAATTGAACCCGACCGTATCCTGAATTTCATGGGAGTGGATGATCTGCAAGCCTGGGCGGCGGGGTTGCGCGACGTCACATGGAGCCCTCTACGAACTCAAGCATCCTGAGCAACCGACCTGGCTTCGGCGAGGTTAGGAGACCAGTGAACAATTCGCCCATTCTGGACCCACTGAACCAGAGCCGATGCCAGCGCCGAAGGCGCGACATTCTTTTAGCCCAGCCCGTGAGGGCTGGGTGAAGCACACCAAACATCCCGAGCGCCGGAGGCGCGGCACTCATCGCCGCTCCTTGCCGCCCTCCGCCCGGATTATTCACCATCCTTCTTCACGGACCATGACATAGTCCAGTATTCACGAGGCTTTACAGTTTTCTGCTCTGCTAATGATGGAAATGCTTTTGTAAGCCTGTCCTTCTTCGCGAATGTTCAGATTTAAACGCAGTATCCCGGTCCCTCGATAAAGATCGCGCTGGAAAAGCCTGGAAAAAGCATTTAAGTCTGAAATATCTGCGGAGGTCCTTCGCCCGCCGCGGCGGGCTCAGGATGACAGCCTTTAACTGTATCTAACGGTTACACGGATGATCTAGGCTCCGCTGAAGGCTGACGTTTGGCATCCGGGCCTCCGGCCCTTGGCCCGCGAATGCCAACTGCTCTAGCGTCCTTCACTCATAGCGAATCGCGACCATGGGGTCCACGCGCGCGGCGCGGCGCGCCGGGATCGCTCCGGCGATGATGGCCAGCACCGATAGCAGGCAGACTGCGATCACGATCGTCTCCGCATCGCGCGGAGCCAGGCCAAATAACATCTTCTGCAGCAGCGTTACCGTTGCGAGAGCGATGCCTATGCCGGCCGCTACACCGATTCCCAAAATGGTCACGAGGTCGCGCATAACCAGCCGCAAGATCGAGTGCGGCTGCGCGCCCAGCGCCATACGGATACCGAATTCGGTCTGGCGCTGCGTCACGAGGTAACTCAACACGCCATACAGGCCGATCATCGCCAGCAGCAACGCCAATGCGCCGAAGAAGCCGGAGAGCTTGGCCAGTAGCCTCTCTTGCACGAGCGAATCATCCACTTGCGCGGAGAGCGTCTCAAATTCGAGCGGAATTTCTTTGCTCACTCCTGCCACCGTGTTCTGCACGGTCGAGGCCAGTGACATCGGCGGCATGGCGGTGCGGAGTTCGTACGTTCTCCCCAGGCCGGGATCAGGCGGCATCTGCGTGATCGGGAAGAATGCCGTTGGGTAAGTGTCCTCGCGCGGAGATTGATACTTCGCGTCCTTCACGATGCCGACGATCTCGACCAGAGGCGTCGGCTGACCAGGTTCGGGATCGACGCGGAAATGTCTTCCCAGCGCATCCATGCCGGGATAAAACTTGCGCGCGAGCGCCTCGTTCACCACAGCTACCGGCGGCGAGTCTTTGGTATCTCCTTCAGTGAAATTCCTGCCGCGCAGCAGCGGACTGCGCATGGTCGCGAAGTAGTCTGGGGTTATGAAATTGAAATAGGCCACCGCCTCGTCTCCCGTAGGCGCCATATTCGAGTCAGCGTGCAGGATGCTATTCCATACAAACGAGCTGATCGGCGACATGATCGAGCGCGATTCGGAGACGACTCCGGGCAGAGCTCGCAGCCGTCGACCGATTTCATCGTAGGTCGCCTCCTGCTGGGCGGCCGGAATCTTGACGGTTTTGAAGTTCGTTCGCACCAGCAGCACGTTGCTGCGATCGAATCCCAAATCGAGAGTCGTGAGCTTCACGAAGCTGCGCAATAGTAGGCCTCCCCCGATCAGGAGCACGAGGCAGAGCGCAATTTGCGAGGCGACAATCCACTTGCCGGCGCGAAAGCGCGCGCGTCCTTCTTCGCTGACGACGTTGCTGCCTTTCATGGCCTCTGTCAGCGAAACGCCGGTCGAGCGCAGCGCGGGTAGCAGCCCGACCAGAATGCCGGTGAAGATGGCGACGGCAGCCGTGAATCCCATAACGCGCGAATCGAGGGACAGGTCCAGTGAGACGATCCGCCGTCCTGCCGACAGATCGCGAACGAGCAGCGCGCTGCCCCACCGCGCGAGCAGCAGTCCGAGCAGCGCTCCCAGAATGGAAAGCAGCACGGACTCGGTGAGCAGTTGCCGAATCAATCGCCAGCGCGATGCGCCCAGCGCTTTGCGGATCGCCAGCTCTTTGTTGCGCGCCGTCGCCCGCGCCAGCATGAGGCTGGCGATGTTCGCGCAGGCGATGAGCAGAACCAGCGCGACGATGGCCATCAAAATATTCAGCGGCTCGGCGAAAGAGTTGCGCAAGAATGATGTTCCGGTAGCCGCGGGAACCGTCGCCAGCTGTATTTGTAAGAAATGCTCTTGCTCTTTGGAAGGCCAATCCTGCGGCAGGGCAGCCCGCATCACCGCTGGGGAAATCGCCGCCAAGCCGCTCTTGACCTGACCTGGGGTTAGGCCCGGTTTCACTCGCCCGATGATGCTTAACCACCACCAGGAACGCTGATCTATTCGCGAACGCTGCCCGTCAAAGATGGTAGCCGAACACACCGGGACGGCAATGTCGAACTTGGTCCCGACATCCACGCCGTAAAATCCTGGAGCGCTGACGCCGATGATCTGGAAGGGATGGCGATTCAGCGTAATCGTCTGCCCGAGAACGTTGGCTGCTGTTCCAAAATGGGATTCCCAGAAACCGTAGCTAAGGACCGCCAGCGGAGCGCAGCCGCGACGGTCATCCGTCGCGTTCAGCAATCGGCCGGCCGCCGGCTGGATGCCTAAGGTGCTGAAGTAATCTCCGCTGACGAAGATGCCGTTTGCATTTTGGACCTCGCCGCCTTGCGCCAGATCAAAAAAGCTCGAACCCCAGGCAAAGACTCCCGAAAAAACGTTCTGCCGATCGCGCAACGCCTCCCACAATGGATTGGTAAAGCTTCCCGTTATGGGCGCGCCTGCTTTTGCAAACTGCCTTTCCACCCGAACCAGTTGCTCGGGATGCTGGACCGGCAGCAGACGCAGCATGACCGCGTCCATCAAGCTGAAAATCGCCGTGTTCGCGCCAATGCCGAGTGCCAGCGAGAGCACTACCACCGAGGCCAGTGCTGGGCTGTGGCGCAATGAGCGGCCGGCATAGCGCATATCTTGCGCGAGTTCTTCGAGCCAGCGAAAAGTCCACAGCGTGCGCGTTTTTTCGCGGATTCGGACGACGTTGCCGAAAGCGCGATTCGCAGCGTAGCGGGCCTCCTCGGCGTCCGCTCCATGCTCGTGAAGTTTTCGCTCGCGCATGGCCAGATGGAAGGCCATTTCGTCCTGCAAATCGCGGTCGAGCTGGCGCGATTTCGCCAGCGCCCGCAGACGCAGGCGAATTGACGAGAGCCATTCGCTAATCATTGCTGCTCCTTCTATGTCGCTTGAAGAACGCGGCCGATCGCCGCTGAGATGCGGCTCCAGTATTCGGTTTCTTTCGCGAGCTGCTTGCGTCCCGCCGCGGTAAGCCGGTAATACTTTGCGCGGCGATTGTTCTCGGATAAGCCCCACTCGGAAGCGAGCAGTCCGCGCAGCTCCAGGCGATGCAGCGCCGGATAAAGCGCGCCTTCTTCCACCTGCAAAACATCGCCGGAATTCTGCTGAATTGACTCTGCTATGTCGTACCCGTGCCGGGATCGTCGAGCGAGTGTCTTCAAAACCAGCAGGTCCAGCGTGCCCTGCAAAAGTTCGTCCTTCTCGTCGGACTTACTCATGTAGCCGCCTCCCATAAATATCTTATGGGAGTATAAGGCTGAATTTCGCAAAAGAGAAGAGGGACCCTGGTCTAAGCATCCTGAGCGAGGAGGGACCCGCGTGTTTTCACCAGCGCTGGGAGACGCGGAAGTCGAAGGACCCTGTGTCTTGCTTTCTCGTCCTGCTGGCCGACACGATCCGCGCACCGTTTACCTTCACTTTTTGTTGGGAAGGAACAGCCGATTCTTCACCGCGCTTGCACCACCCACCACAATAGAGTCGCGGCAAGCAGTATTCCGACCCAGAAGACCACGTGTGTGAGCGCAGAGCGCGGAGGAAGCCGTAAACTCGGATCCTTCAAAAGCCGCCAGTTGCGCCAAAGAAAATAAAACCCAAGCCCGATAAACACGAAACCTGAATCGTAACGGTGCGGACGGACCGAGGCTTCAAAAACTCCGTAGCCTATGACCGCAACCGCGCCAATCATACGAGCTATATACAAGCTATCTTTCATGGTGTTTACGGCGCGTGGAAAACGGATGGGCATCTGACCTTACCCTATTGTGGCTCGAATCCTCGATCTTTGAAAAATAGGACCTAAGCTGTAGCGCAACAACGCGCTTCCCACATTGCATCATCACGACTGCTTCTGTTCTATCTGTTGACCAATCATCTAGCGAACAGGAGAGAACATCTCTAGCAGCATCTACATACCTAGTGTTCTAGGCTATTGACATGTTTTGATCATATGCAGTATCAGGGTATTACTCACATGTTAAACAGGCTCTGATCTGAATCGAGCCTCCCTCGGTTTGCCTGGCAGAACATTGGCGGGTGGAACCGGAGCGGCGCAGGTTAGTTTTGTGGGTTCTTGTGCCGTGGGCGGATTCGAAGTCACACGATGCCTGCTCGACTTACATACCGAACTGATACCGGTGAGATTCCGGGTTGATACCGGAGCGGCCCGGAATAATTCCGGAGGGATACCGGTGGGGACTTCGGTATTGCTTGGTATTTTTCCTTGTAAGTTGTTGAACGGACGGTATCGACTCACGAAAACGCATTGCAATCTGCAATAGGAGAGTTGTTCTGGTGTCGGCCCGGGCCGCCACCGATCCTTTCGGTCTTCGACAATTTGGCAAACGTTGAGCGGTGTTGGGGCAGTGATCCCTAGCCGATCTCTAGTTTTCTAGAGATCAATCGCTGGCGATCTCTAACAATTCTAGGGATCAGCTAGGGATCTCGGCGGCTAAGTCCTTTAGATCTTGAGATCACGCAAAAAAAAGATTGTTTTGGCGTCGCCTCTGCGGGAGCTCGTTGATCTAGATCGCTTTCAGGATTTTCTGAATCGCAGCGATGGTGTTCCAGTTTCGCGTGGTGGCTGACGCGCCGAAGATTTTGTCGAGCTGGCCTAGGTAGCCGATCGTCTTCATGTGGCGGCGATACATGCCGAAGAGGAACGGCTTTTCCCAGGCAACGACGCGCACGAGCCAACCGCCTTCGGGAGGAAGAGCGAACGGAATCGCCGGCAAGCCGCTGCCGGGTTTCGTGAGCACGCTGACGAAGCGAACAACATCTCGGCCTGAGGAGGCAGAGTCGAAGGGATTTTCTTTTTCGATCCGCAGCACGTCGCGGCCCTCACAGAGCATGACCTGAGTTTCGAAGGGAAGCTTGCGGCGCAGGTCAGCCTGGAATTTGGCTCGCGATCCAGGCTTGCGCACAACGAAAGTCCCGGCTGCGCCTATGTTGACTACGTCGTAGTCGCTGAGTTGTTTGGCAAGGAGGCTGGGGCGGAACGTTCGATGTCCACCGACATTCACGCCGCGAAGGAAGACGACGAGAGCCACGGCGGGATTATAGAGCGGACGCTATGCGCGGATCAGTACCGTTCCCGGGTACCTGGATTATTCGTGTGCTCGATAAATGAATCTAAAGAGTGTCATCCTGAGGCCCGGTTGTGGCCGAAGGATCTCCGCGAATATTTCAGACTCAAATGCTTTCTCCTGGCTTTTCTACCCCGATCTTCATCGAGGAACCGGGATACTACATTTCAGTCTGAAGCATTCGCGGAGATTCTTCGTCCGCCAAGGTGGACTTAGAATCACAGGCTTACAAGTGTTTCCATTTGTGAGAGCAGAAGGTGGAAAGCCCCACGTAAATACTGTCCTTATCCCTTTGAGCTGCTGGTCGAGGCCACCAACAACGGAACGGGTTTGCTGTGCTGTTCGAGAAATTTCTCGGCGCTGCTGTGGTCCACCGGACGAGAGAACAAGAAACCTTGCGCGACTTCGCAATCCATTTGCGTGAGCTGCTCCATTTGCTCCGCGGTTTCCACGCCTTCGGCAACGACCGACAATCCGAGATTATGAGCGAGCATGACGATCACGCGCACCATCTCAAGGCTCTCGGCGTCCGCTCCGATTTTGGAGATGAAGGCGCGATCGATCTTGAGAGCGTCTACGGGAAACGCGTGCAGGCGGCTGAGCGATGAGTATCCGGTGCCGAAATCGTCGATGCTCAGGTGGACGCCCAGAGCCTTCAGTTCCTTGAGCACTTGCCCGGATTTTTCGGCGTCGTTCATGGCGATGGTTTCTGTGATCTCTACATCGAGATTGCGCGGTTCCATGCCGAGCTCTTCGAGGACGGCGGCCATCTGCGGCACAAGGTCAGGCTGCGCGAATTGTTTGGGCGTGATGTTCACGCTCATGCGTAGCGGCGGGTCCGAGGGAAAGCGGCGATGCCACGCGCGCAGTTGTTCGCAGGCTTCGCGCAGCAGCAGTCGATTGATCGGGAGAATAATGCCGGTCTCGTCGGCGACCGTAATGAACTCGCCGGGAGGAACCAGCGTGCCATTCTTCTCCCAGCGGCTCAGGGCTTCAAAGCCGACCACGCGCTGGTCGGGTAGCGAAAGGAGCGGCTGATAATGAACGCGGAATTCGCCGAGTTCGAGCGCTTTGCGCAGCTCGGTTTCGAGGCGCAGACGTTTTACGGCGAGCACGTGCATGGCATTGTCGAAGACGCGGCAGAGCGCTTTGCCTTCGCGCTTGGCACGGTACATCGCGATCTCCGCGTCGCGCACCACCTCGTCGGGCCTGCCGTAGGACGATGCGCTGAAGACGATCCCGATGCTGGCGCTGGTGACGACCTCATGGCCACCAACATGGAACGGAAGCTGCATTCGTTCCTGAATGCGTTCGGCGACGCGGATCGCGTCGCTGGAATCGCGGATGTCCTCGATGAGCACCGTAAATTCGTCGCCGCCGAGCCGCGCCAGGGACTCGGTCTCGTCCACGACTTCTTTATCGCCGACGAACTTGGGACGCGAAATCGTGTCGGTGCCGCGCAAAGACGCGCTCAATCGTTTTGCGATTTGCACGAGCAGTTCATCGCCGTGCGTGTGACCCAAGCTGTCGTTGAAGAGCTTGAATTGATCGATGTCGATGAACAGCACCGCGAATTTATAGGTCCGGTGGCGCTGCGACAGCGTCAACGCATGGCGCACGCGTTCAAGGAAGAGCGAACGGTTCGGCAGGTTGGTCAGACTGTCGTGCAGCGAGTTGTGCGCCAGCCTCTCCTCGGCGCGCTTGCGGTCGGTAATGTCACGATTCACGACCACGAGGCTCTCGATCTCGCCGCTGCGTCCGCGAATCACGCTGGCGGTGGATTCGAGAATGCGCCAGGTCCCGTCCTTGTGCTGTACCTGGTACTCCAGCCTCTCGCCTCGGCCTGTGGAGCGGGCCTTCGCCGCGGCTTCCGCCACCCGGTCGCGGTCGTCAGGATGGATCTGCTCGATCGACGAAGTGGACTTCAAGTCTTCCGCGGAATATCCCAGGACTTTCTGATATGCGGGACTGTTGTAGAGGCGCTGGCCGTTGTTGTCGATCACCGCGATCATGTCCGCGGCATTTTCGGTGATCACCTGAAAGAGCTGATCTTTTTCCGCGAGCTCGCGCCGGACTCGCTGCAGTTGCAACTGCTGATACGCCGTATAAATGTCGAAGAGCAAAACCAGCGCAGCGAGTCCGCGCACCCAGTCGCGCAGATCATACCAATAAGGACTGGTGCCCGAGGATTGGATTCCGGGAATGGTCAGGGAAACGATGCCGACCGTCAGCACCAGCGTGACGGTGACGGCAAATCCCCAAAGCCACCACTCGCGAGTTTCCACCTGCCGCATGGATTGCAGCGATGACGTGATTGTTTTCGGCTGTGTTGGTTGTCGGTTCAAAATGCGCTCGGACCAGAGAAGCCCTAGCGATTCTGAGACCAGAGGTCGTTCCGGCCAAGTTACTGTAGGACTCGTCCATCGGTGCGGCTTTGGCTTCTTCGCCCGCTTGCTGGACAACAGCATGCCTGGTGGCAGGCAATGTCGCACTGATAATGTGAGCCCAGGCAAAGTCACCAGGGAATTTGCTTGATGCCAGAATCGAGGGATCCACCGGAGTGGATTACAGCTCGCGGCGTCCTTCGAGCGCTTTGGCCATCGTAACTTCGTCGGCGTACTCGATGTCGCTGCCGGCGGGAATGCCGGTGGCAATGCGCGTGAGCTTTACCGGAAGATTCTTCAGCATGCGCGAGATGTACACAGCTGTTGCCTCGCCTTCGACCGTGGGATTCGTCGCGATGATCAGTTCATCGACGTCTCCGCGCTCGACGCGATGCGACAGACTCGTGAGCCGCAGGTGCTCGGGACCAACTCCGTGCAGGGGCGACAGTGCTCCGTGCAGCACGTGATAAACGCCGTTGAAGCTGCGCGCTTTCTCGATGGCTGCGATATTGGTGGGCTCCTCCACCACACAAACCAGCCGCTGGTTGCGTGTGGGACTGCTGCAATAGACGCACGGATCGACATCGGTGATGTTGTTGCATATCGAGCAGAGATGCAGCTTCGCCTTCACCTGCTGGATGGCATCGGCGAGGAGATCGGCGTCTTCGTTGCTGGCACGAAGGATGTGAAAGGCGAGCCGCTGCGCGGTCTTGCCGCCGATCCCAGGCAGCTTCTTCAGCTCGTCAATGAGCCGCGTCATCGGTTCGGCAAATTTGGTCATAACGACTAGCGATTAGCGATTAGCAACTAGCGATTAGCCGAACCCGCAAAATAATCCGAGTTTCGCTAGTTGCTAATTGCTAGTCGCTAGTTGCTGGCTTACAGAATTCCCGGCAAATTCATTCCGCTCAGCATGCCGCCTAGCGTGGATTGGAGCGTGGTGTCCACTTTGCGGGTGGCCTCGTTAATGGCAGCGGTGATCAGGTCCTGAAGCATCTCTATGTCGCCGGCTTTCACCGCTTCGGGATCGATCTTGATCGAAAGGAGCTGCTTTTGGCCGTTCATCTTCACCGAGACGGTGCCGCCGCCGGACGAGGCGTCGATCACGGTCGCCCGCATTTTTTCTTGAATTTCCTGCGAGGCGCGTTGCGCCTGCGCCAGCAGCTCTCTGGGATTCATGTCCATGCTTGTTCCGTTATTTTTTCTGGCGGTAATCGATTACGCTGCGAATCTCGCCGCCGAATTTTTCCTGCATACGCTGCACAACCGGATCTTCGGCCGCTCGCTGGCGCGCCCCCACCGTTCCATTGTGGCTACCGTTCCCATTTCCATTCGCGGGCACGCGCGGCGCAGGCGCAGCTTGCGCCGTGCCGCCTCCTGAGAGCACCAGCTTCATGGGATGTCCACAAGCTCGACTCGCTTCTTGCACGAGCGCGCGTTTAGCATCGGCACTCACCGAGAGGTCGATTACTTTTTCCGAAATGGGAAGACGTATTTGAACCTGGTTGCCGTCGATCTTCCACTCGCCGCTCGCCAGCAGGTCGGCGGCGGTGTGCTGGTTCTGATCTTCGAGAGCGCGGATGAGCAAGGCTCGAAGATCGTCTACGGACATCGCCTCGGCAGGTGAAGACGGTGCTGGTTCTTCCGCGACCGCGACAGCCAAGGCTGTAGCTCCCGAAATGGGAATCGCTGCGCGGGAGACAGATTCCGTCCGAGCCTCGTGCGTCGAAGACATCTCCGGCTCACCCAGCCTCGCTTTGCGCGCTCGATCAGATTCGAATGGAGAAACAGCCGGCCGGGACGGCGCGCTCGCCGGTCTGGCCGCGAAAGGAGAAACCGTCGCACTGCGCGGCTCGGAAGACTTTGGGGCGGGGGTCGAGGCTGGCGCTCTCGACATCGGCGATGCGGATGTCTGTGTTAACAACTCTTCCACCGGCAGCAGGCGCTTGGCGTTGACCAGCTTCAGCAGTCCGAGTTCGAGGTGAAAGCGTTGTTCCTGCCGATATCCAAGCTCGTCGTGCGTACGCAGCATGAGGTTGAGAAAACGCGTGAGGTCTTCTTCCGAAAACAGCGCGGCAACGCTGGCGACTTTCTGGCGCTCGTCGGACGAGATCTGCAGCAGGTTCGAATCGCCGCCGGCGACCTTGGCCACCAAAGCGTTGCGAAGAAAACGCACAAGCTGCTTGGCGAAGTGCAGCGGACTTTGTCCTTCGTTCAGTAGCCTATCGATCAGGCGCAGCAAGTCCTGGCTGGAATCGCGGTGCACGCATTCCATCGCCTGCACCAGCACTTCCGAGGAAATCGTGCCCATCAGCCCGCGCACCTGCGCCGCTGTAAGCTTTGCGCCAGAGTCGCCGTCGAAGACCGCGCAGCAGGCGATGGCCTGGTCCATGATCGAGAGCGCGTCGCGCATGGAACCGTCTCCGGCCTCAGCCAACGCGGCGAGCGCGTCGTCTTCGGCAGAGATATTTTCTTTAGCGGCGATGTCGCGAAGCTGCTGCACGATCTCGTCGAAGCGCACAGCGTGAAAACTGAAATGCTGGCAGCGCGAGCGGATCGTCTGCGGAATGTCTTCGGGCTGTGTGGTCGCCATCATGAACACGATGTGACTGGGCGGCTCTTCGAGCGTCTTGAGCAGCGCGTTGAAGGCGGCGTCGGTGATCTGGTGGGCTTCGTCGAGAATGTAGATTTTGAAGCGATCGCGCGCCGGACGATACCGCGCCGCGTCGCGCAGCTCGCGAATTTCGTCGATGCCGCGATTGGTGGCCGCGTCGATTTCGATGACGTCTACCGAACTGCCGGAACGAATCTCGGTGCACGAATCGCAAACGCCGCAAGGCTCCGGCGAAGGCTTCTCCGCCGCGCGACAGTTCAAAGCCATGGCGAGAATACGGGCGACGGTCGTCTTGCCTATGCCGCGATGTCCGCTGAAGATGTAGCCGTGCGCGATCCGTTGCTGCGCAATCGCGTTTTGCAGAGTGCGCGTTACGTGTTCCTGCCCAATCACGTCAGAGAATCGCTGCGGACGGTACTTACGGGCAAGAACCTGGTAGCTCATGGCGGGAACTGGTGTCGATTATACCGTCGCGATAGAAGACCGAAAAGCAAAGGCTTTCAACGCGAGGACACGGAGAGCACGGAGGCACTAATTGTTGGTTTGCTCTGTGCACTCCGTGACCTCCGTGTTCGATCCTGGTTTTTGTTGCGTAAAAAAGCGCGCTCTCAAGAGCGCGCATAAAGGTGTGAATACCAGGAGGGGTTACAGATTGCCTATTCAGGCACTCTGGCTTGAACCCCACGCGAAAGAATTAGTTCTGTGGAAATCTTGCCCAAGTGAAATAATTTTGGTTCGTCCGCCGAAAGGTTCGGAGTGATCATTCCTCCGCGAACTGCCCGATGCGCCTGCCGTTTCGATTGATTTACAGCGACGAGTATTACTTGCCGATCGGGCAACACGTCTTTCCGGCAGAAAAATACCGGCTGATTCATGAACGCTTGCTGACGACGGGCATAGCTGATGCCGATGACTTCCTCTGTCCCGCGCCTTCCTCGGACGAGGATATTCGGCTGGTGCATGGCTCGTACTACGTCGAAAAACTCTTGCATGGCGGCCTCAGTCTTCAGGACGAAATGCTGCTTGAGCTTCCGTATTCGCCGGAGCTGGTGCGGGCGTTCTGGCTGGCCGCCGGCGGTTCGATCCTGGCTGCTGAGCAGGCCCTTGCGGACGGCGTCTGCGTGAACATCGGCGGTGGATTCCATCACGCGCATCCGGATCACGGAGAAGGGTTCTGCATGATTCACGATGTCGCCGTGGCAATTCGCAAGATGCAGGCCACAAGCAAGATCCAGCGTGCCATGACGGTGGATTGCGATGTGCACGACGGCAATGGGACGGCAGCGATCTTTCCGCCCAAGCAGCACACGCGGAAGCCTCTGCCCAGCGTCTCCGCGCCTCAGATCGGCAGCCAGAGCGATCCAGCGAGCGATCAGGGGGAGTCGGTATTCACGATCTCGCTGCACCAGAAAAACAATTACCCCGCCTACAAGCCACGGTCGTCGATTGACGTGAACTTGCCCGACGGCACAGGAGACGACGAATACCTCGCCTGGCTCGACCAGTCGCTCAGCTCCGGCCTGCGCCAGTTCACTCCCGACTTGCTCTGCTATATCGCCGGAGCCGACCCTTACCGCGAAGATCAGCTCGGAGGACTGGCCATGACGATCGAAGGACTGAAGCGCCGCGATGAGCTAGTCTTTACAGTGGCAAAGGCGCGCGGCATTCCGGTGATGGTGACCTACGCCGGTGGGTACGCACGAAATGTAGAGGACACGGTGACCATCCACGTCAACACAGTGCTCGCGGCACAAGAACTGTGGAATGCGCAGCAAAACATCGTTCCGCGCAAATCGAATCGCTGATTCCAAATTCGCTGCCTTCGTGTTGGTCCCATCTGTAAGCGTTCCGATACCGCCATGTGGCATCATAGGGCTTGATTTCAATGCGAAGTTCAAGAACGACTGCAGTGTTGGCGATCCTCCTGCTCTTGGGATTTGGAGTGCCTTCTCTCTGCTTTGGATTTGTGGGCGGGCACATCAGCGCCAGCGATGCGCCGATGCCAGCGGACTGCCATGGCGGCCAGCACATGCCAAACTCTTCGCATAGCTGTTGCTATGCAGCTCATCAGGTCCCGGTGGCTACCCAGGCGGTGCGCGCGCCAGTATCGCTCATACGTGTCGTCGGATATGTTGCATCCTCTTTCGCGGCTCGAATCGTGAAGAGCACCATTTTGGGAAGGGAAGCGAGCGACCCTTCTCCTCCGCGGCCTCTCGTCCTTCGAATCTGATCCTCTTCCATCCTCCGTGTCTTTGCCGACACGATGGCAGTCGTGTCCCTTTCCAACAGCATGGGTTGGACCACAAATCAGCCGAAGATTTGAGGAATGGAATGTCCGCAGGAAACAATCTTTGCGTGTGCACTCTTATCGTCATGGCCGCTTCTTGTTGGGCCTGGGCCCAGCAATCTGACACAGTGAGCCAGCAACAAACTTCAGTCGCAACGGACGCAGAACAGTCATCCAGTTCCCGCCAACCAATGCCGGCGATGAAAATGCCCGACTCGCAGCACCAGCATCAGCAGGCGTCTCAAAACATCCATCGCCACGAAATGCCGATGGATAACAACGAGCAGCCGATGACTTTTATCCAAGCCATTACGGAGCACGGAACCTCGGGCACAAGCGCCGAGCCGAACTCCACGCCGTTGCCCATGCTCATGACCACGAAAGGCAACTGGATGCTGATGTTCCACGGAGAGGCATTTCTCAACGCGCTGCAACAAGGTGGGCCGCGAGGCGCGGACAAAGTATTTTCGACGAACTGGTTCATGCCAATGGCGCAGCGTGAACTTGGCCCGGGAACATTCACCGTTCGAACCATGCTGAGTTTCGAGCCGGGTACTGTGACCGGGCGTTACTATCCTGAAATCTTTCAAGAGGGCGAGACCGCTTTCGGCAGGCCCATCGTCGATGGTCAGCATCCGCACGATTTCGTAATGGAACTGGCAGCCTTGTATGACTGGAAGCTCAGTGAAAACGCGCTGCTGTCTTTTTACTTCGCTCCGATGGGCGATCCTGCGATGGGACCGGCGGCCTATCCGCATCGCGCCTCCGCGTCAGAAGATCCCATCGCCACGCTGGGGCATCATCTGGAGGACTCCACTCATATTGCCGATGACGTCATCACAACCGGCATCACGTACAGGATCGCACGTCTGGAAGCATCGGGCTTTCACGGTCGAGAGCCGGACGAATTTCGCTGGAACATCGATTCCGGAAAGATTGACTCATGGTCTCTTCGCGCCACAGTGAATCCAGTGCAGGACTGGAGCGCGCAATATTCGTTCGGACATCTCACCAGTCCCGAAGCGCTACATCCGGACGAAGATATCAACCGCATGACCGCATCGGTCATGTACAACCGTCCGATCGCGCGCGGCAACTGGGCCAGCACACTCCTTTGGGGCCGTAATCGCACTTCCGATGGCCTGGCGTGGAATGGCTATCTGGCTGAGTCCACTCTGCGTTTCGCGCAACGGAATTATGTTTGGGGACGCATAGAAAACGTGGACCGAACGAACGAGTTGTTGTTCCACAACATTCCTGAGCCGGCGAATTTTCCTGAAAGCGTTATCGGACGAGTGCAAGCGTACACGGCAGGATACGACCGGGATTTCAGGCTACCGCACCTGGCCATCGCTCCCGGTGCACAGCTTACGATTTACTCCACGCCCAACCGGCTCAAGCCACTCTACGGAGATCATCCGATCGGGGTTCTGTTGTTTGTTCGCCTCCGGCCGGTTGGTCAGCAGCATTGAGTACACATGCTGAGTGCTCCGTTCTGGAACGTGCGTTTGGTGAGGCGGGGCTTCCAACCAAGTGAACTACCTCTTCATTTGTTGCGCACCTTGAGATTGGCCTGGAGACGGTTAGAAGGTAACCCGAATCGCGAGCTGGGTCACGCGGCGCTCGTCGAATGGGTTTCCATAGCCGCCTTTTTGCGCCTGAATCACTGGCAGACCGGCCGCATTGGTTCCCAACGAACTGACATCGACGCCGCCGAGCGGGAATCCCAGCACGTAGAAATTCTTGTGATTGGAACGTACGCGCCACCATCGTTGTAGAGGTTGCTGCGAGCAAAAGATGGCGGTCCCACGGGCAGCGGGCAGCGTTACTGTGCAAGCCGGACTGACTTGCGTCACCTGAGCCACGACCGGGCAAGGAAATTTACCTTGCGGATTGACTGCCCCCTGATAGGTAGCAAATTGACCCGCCAGGAAATTCGCAACTACCGCGTCCGAATACGTTAGTTACAGGGAACAGGTGACAGATTACAGAGAAAACGGAATTTGCTGTTTTCTGTAACCTGTTGCCTATTCCCTGTCCCCTGTCGTCAGTACTGACCGTAGATCAGCACATCCGCGGCTCCCTTGGCGCCCGGATTACCCACCCCGACCATAAAGACCGTGAGCTTGGTGCAGGGCAGGTCATAGACGCGTGTGAGCTGCTGATGCGGCGCAAGCAACACCTCGTCGAGAAACGCGACGAGCTCGTTGCCTTCCGTAATCGTGAGGCGAATCAGAACGTTGCATCCGGAGCCGATGCGCTCATCGGCGACCAGCCGGATTTTGTCGAACTGACTCACGTCAACGATACCGATCTCCTTGGTTTCGCCGGCATTGATGGGCTGTGCGCCTACCTTCGTGCGGAAAGCGAGAACGTTCTCGACCGGTTGCGAAATGGGCGTGACTTTCGGTGCGGTTGCCATAAGCTCCTCCGTATGGCGCGCCAGGACGGCGCATTAGGCTACTGATTGGCTGGAAGAGACGCTTGCGAGAATGGGAACCCGGGGCGAGAGTGTAGTTCCAAACTGGGCAAAAGCAAATGCAAAGAGAAAGTCAAAAGCTTTGAACACGGAGGTCACGGAGGAACACGAAGGGAGAACGGAGTGTTAATTTCTGTTCTTTCCGACCTTCGTGTCCTTCGTGTTCACCCCCGGTTTTTGCGGCGGGCTCAGTGCCCCGATGAATGCGGTCCGTGGCCCTCGTGCTCGCCGGCTGCTGGAGCTGACGGGCGCGATGCAGGCGCAGACCCGTGGTACTCGCGAGCAGGCGCCGGAGACGAACGCGGCGCTTCGACTGTTCGTTGTGCCGGCGGAGCTGCCTGATGGAAGCTCGGCGCTGGCGTATAGGAAGACCGCTGGGGCGGCGCTTCCGTGCGCCCTGACTGCATCGCATTCCGTGGCGCTTCTACGCGCTCGGGTTGCGCAGCTCGCTGAGGCGCCTGGTAATTGCGAGGCGCCGTGGAGTTGGAATATCCCTCAGGCGGACGCGGAATGTTGCGCGATTCGTTCACCGGAGCTGCCGGCCGCTGAACCGGCGGACTGAGCTGCTGGTCGCGACCACCATTCACGAGCGGCGGACGTGCGGACTGGCCAGGTGCTTGCCCATTGTCGCGATTCGCCATGCCCGGCCCGGATGAGGGCTGCGGCATCGAAGCGCGCGGATTGGTGTAGTCGCTGTTTGGCCGCGGTACCCAGTGCGACGGCTGTTGCGATTGAGCGTTGTCGTTGCGGTTCTGCATCGAATCCGGCCCGCGCGGCGACGATACAGGAGCATTCGAATTCTCGTTGCCGTTGGTTTGCGGCGGACGTGGCACCGAAGCTGGGGATTCCCCACGATTACCGTTCATCGCGCCGTTGCTATTTCGCGGTCCACGATTCGGAACAGCGCCACCCGCTACCGCAGGTGGTACCGACGGACTGGAACCGGACGATTCACCCGGGGACATGCGATTGTGGTCCGGACCGGGACCGGCGTCAGATCCCCGATTGTTCCCTTCAGGTCCGTGCGGCGCTGAAGCGTTGCCGTTGCCATTGGCCATGGCTTGCGGCGGACGCGGCACGGAGCCAGGGAAGTCGCGACGGTTGCCGTTTCTGGCGTCCTCGCTGCCCTTATTTCCACTGTCCATTCCCGGATTGGAACCGGCTCCGTAGCCCGGAGCCACACGATTGTGGTCGGGACCGGCGTCGCCATCAGCCCGGCGATTGTCCATCGAGTCCCGTCCATGCGGAGCGGAAGCGTTGCCGTTGCCATTCGCCACCGCTTGCGGCGGACGCGGCACAGAACCCGGAAAGTCGCGACGATTGCCGTTCCTGGCATCGTCTCCATCGTGCGGTCCACGATTCATTCCTGGATTGGAACCAGCCGGTTGTCTCGAAGCCTCATGAGCATCGTTGTGGCCAGGATTCATTCTGGGACCGCGGTCTGCTCCTTCCGCTACCGATCTCTCCGGCCCTCGGAATGGAGCTGGATGCTCCGGCGGCGTTTGCCGCACGATTACCCGGCGCGGCATTACGCGCGACGGAGCGGCAGCGGCTTCGCCGGCGTGCTCTCCGAGCACGCTGGTTCTGGATGGACCGACAGGCGGGCCAGCCATGACCTGGCGTCCGTGCAGATCGATGTGTTCCATTTCTCCATGGCCACGCATGATCGGCCGCGCATTAATGAAGGTATCCGTGCGCGACACGGTGACCGCGTTGTTGATCTGCTGGTTCCGATAATGAATGTTGTTGATGCGAACATTGTTGATGTTCGTGTTGTAGTAATTGTTCGTCACGTACGTGATGTTCGTGATGCGCGTATTGCTCACGTTCACATTTCGGAAGTAGCCGCGGCTCGTGTGATAGTACGGGATGTAGGGCTCACCGTAAGAGAGCGGGAACCATCCGAAGCCGACACCGACGCCAACTCCACCGCCAACCCACGCGACCAGCGCAGGCGCGTAGCACGGACGCACAGCGATGGGTCCGGGTACCCAGCCCCAAGCGTTGCTGTAGTAAACCCAACGTCCGTAGTGGAACGGCGCGAATCCCCAGGGAGCGTCATCGACCCAAGTCCAACCCCAGGGCGCGACCCAAACCCAGTGTCCATACCGATATGGCGCCCAGCCAATGGTGACGGTGGGCACCCACACAGGACCATACGCCGGAACTTCTTCCCAACGGCCATACTGGTCGAGGTCTTCGTATCCCACGACTTCGGGCGAGACGTAGCGCGCGGCGAGAACGTTGTCCTCGCGTTTATCGCGAACCTGGCACCACTGGTCGAATCCGTCGTAATTCGGCGCGTTGTATACCCGGTTGGCCATGGTTTTGCCCATGGTGAACTGCGCCGTATGGTGCGCCTTGATCTCAACCGCCGGTCCTTCGCCGGTAGCGTCCAGCTTGCCTTTCCAGGTAGTGGCCAGAGTCATCCCATTTTGGGAATCGACATCAAAGCGGTAGTCGCCCGACTTCATCACCGTAAAGGCGGCGTTGGGCGTATCGACTTCATAGATCTCGCCGTGGAACAGGTGCTGCACGTGCAAGTTGAGCGTGCCCTGATCGAGTTCCATCTGGACGGTGCCATCGCTCACATTGCTGAAAGTGAGGCTGGTTTCGCTGTTCAAACGCAGGCTGGTGCCGCCGGTCTGCAGTTCGGCGCGCGAATCCTTGTCCGTCCACAGGCGGTCGCCGGTCGTGAACGGACGGTTCACGCTAGCCGCTACCCAGTCATTAACGCCGCCGGGCTGCATGGACACCTGTCCGCTCATGTAGCTGAGCCGGGCAACGCGTGACGGCGGATCGGCCTCGGCAAATGCCGCTATGCTGGCCGAGGCAATAAACAATGCCACGAAAGTACCAAAAGCCAAACGCCACTGGTTCTTCATGGTCTAGTCCTCCTGAAGAGCAGCCAAGAAGCTGATCTTCGTCCCACACCGGGCTAGAACCCTAGACTTATCGTGTTGTTCCGCGGGATTTAGTCATCGGTGAGGGGTTACGGGAGTCACGTGGGCTGGATATGTTCTGTAACGCTGGGCGGTGGCGAGCATTAAGGCTTACTGAAATACGCAACCCAGATTCGAAAGTGAGTGCCGATGCAATTTGTGAAGGATTTTGTCGTATGATGCAGGGCATTGCCGAAACAGAAAACCCACACGATGGTTTGAAATTGGAGAAGTTAATTACTCAGGGAGCGACTGCTTAATCCACCATCAACATGGCCGAGGAACGGGACGAATTTTACGAGAGGCTCAGGTTTCGTCTGCACCAAGTCGCAATCGAATGTTGCCAGACAGACGATTTTCAGGTATTGGCCGCTGCCCTTTGGCGAATTGGCGTAGTGCAGGGAACCATTCCCTTTATCGAGGCCGAGCTAGCTTGGCTTCGCGCCCGAGAGAAGATACGTAGGAGTCTAGATCCCTGAGACGATCTTCGCGCTGCTTTTCAGTCATGCCGTCGAAGTGATTCTTCGCGATTCCTACGAGTTCATCTGCGAGTTCTTGGGCCACTTTCGAAATGAGAGCTTCTCGCTTTCGCGTTGACAAAGAACGCGACACCGCAGCAGTACTCATCGATTTTTTCCTTGCTGGTGCAGAGTTGCGCGCCATTGTATATCCTGATCCCCCTGTGCAAAACCATACTTTTATTGTTCGGGCCGGCATAGCGTTTTCGGTCAGTCAGAACAACAAAGGTCACTAGCTAAAACACTTAAGTGCACGGCCTGGTCGCGGCCGAACGTACCGTTTAGATTCGCGAAAAGCGAGAGGAGATTCCCATCATTAGCCCCTGTCCATCCCGTGCTATTGTTGCAAGACACTGCACATTCTGCTGAATATTTACGCGAATTGCACTTGCCTCCCGTCTGGCACATCGTCTTTGCTTGGGTGCTCTCGCCGCCTATGCTGCCTCACGGTCGCCATCGTTCGCTGAATGCGAATGCGACCGCTTCTTCCGTTTCTGGCGCTTTTTATGCCGATGCCAAAAGTAGTAGCCGATCACCGCGACGGCGACCATGATCGCGATGTCCGCTTTCTTGAAGAAGCTGAGTAAGCTGCTGAACTGCGAGGCAAACGCATATCCGATCAGGGAGATGAAGGTCACCCAAACAGCGGCGCCGAGAAAATTGAACAGCGCGAATTTTCGCCAGTTCATCTTCAGCGTGCCGGCGAGAGGGCCGGCGAGCATACGCATTCCCCAAATGAAACGAGCGAAAAAGATCGTGCGCGCGCCCTTGTGCTTGAGCAAATCTTCTCCGGCGGCAATGTCGTCTTTGTTGACGTGGAGAAAGCGCTTCCATTTATCGAGCAGCGGGCGTCCGCCCTTGTGGCCTATCCAGTAGCCGATGTTGTCGCCGATCGTCGCGGCGCCGATTCCGGCCACGATGATCCACGGGAGCTGCAACTCATGATGCTTATACGCGAGAAAACTGGCAAAGATCAGCAGGGTTTCACCGGGCAGCGGCACCCCGGCATCCTCGCCAAGCAGTCCGAGCACGATCGCCCAATAGCCCCAGGAGACAAGAAAATGGCGGACTGTGTCGATAATCCAGTGCATCGGCGCTTCGGTGCGGCAGTATTAGTTCAGATGCGATCGAGCGCGCGGATGCGCATTATCATGCTCCTAGCGACAAACCAGACACGGACTACACGGATTGCACGGAAGACACGGAATGCAAAAGCTCGCTTGCGTAATTCGTAAAATCCTGAGCGGCGAGAGCCGACGATTTATTTTGTCCGTGTCATCCGTGTTCTTTCCGTGTAGTCCGTGTCTGGTTTTTTCTCTACCGTGATCTAGACAATAGCCGCTCCCACGGGCAAGAATTCTTCTATGCTGTTCGCGACTCCCTGGTGGGTGAACCTGCTTCTGCTGGTTCCGGTGATCTCGTTCTTGTCCTGGAGAAATAAAGGGCTGGCGTTGACCTGGGCCACGTTGCTGTTTGCCGCTGCGTTCGCTGTAGCTTTTGGATTTGTCGAAGCAGCGGTAGTGGATTATCTCCGTGGCAACATTCCAGAACTGATGCGGCAGGCCGCTGTCATTTCGGCGCCGAACGATTCCTATCTGCAGAGGTTTCCCCAGACGCTGTTGCACATCGAGACCATCCGCGAGGCGGCGACGATGATCATGCTGGTGAGCGTTGCGTTCCTTGCCGCTCCGCGAGCGCGCGAGCGCTGGGCGACTTTCCTGTGGTGCTTCGCGCTGTGGGACGCGACTTACTATCTAGGCCTCTGGGCCACGATCCATTGGCCGACTTCACTCCGGAACCTCGATGTTCTTTTCCTCATCCCGCAGCCCTGGTATGCCGAAGTCTGGTATCCGCTGCTGGTCTGCGGACTTAGCCTGTCTGCCGTGCTTTTGGGCAAGGCGAGCGCCGAAAAGCGAACCGCACTGACAACCGAAGTAACGGCACCCGCCTTTAGCTCAAACCAGGTTGAAGCGGAAGTACGATAAAATTTGTGAGACAAGGCTTTTAGCCGCAATCTCCCCCGCCTGACGTCCCGCTATGCCGCCGCTCTCGATCGAAAAACCTGCTTACTTCATCAACCGCGAGACCTCGTGGCTGCGCTTTAACCAGCGTGTGCTCGAGGAGGCGGAGGACGAGCAGAATCCACTTTTGGAACGGGTGAAGTTTCTCAGCATCACGGCCTCGAATCTGGATGAGTTCTTCGAGGTGCGAGTCGCCTCGCTGTTGCAGCGCATTGAGGACGGCTACACCGTAGCCGGTCCTGACGGCCTCACGCCGGAGCAGGAGCTCGAACTCGTCAGTCGCGAAACGCACGAATTCACCGAAGCGCAGTATGCCTGCTGGAACGAAAGACTGCGGCCCGCGCTCGCGGAGCAGGGCATTCGCATTCTCGACTTCAGCGAGCTGGACACGAACGCCTCAGACTTCCTCGAAGACTACTGCGAGCGCGAGGTCGATCCGCTGCTCACGCCGATTACGATCGATCCCGCGCATCCGTTTCCGCGCGTGGTGAACAAGGCGCTCTGCCTGGCGTTTCTGTTGCGGCGCCGGCGTCGAGCTTCGGCGGTGTATATGGGCGTGATCACTGTGCCACGCTCGCTGCCGCGCGTGCTGCGTGTACCATCTTCAGGCGACACGTACGACTATGTCTTCCTCGCGGATCTGGTCGCGGCTCATGCGGCGAAGATGTACCGCGGTTACGAAATTATCTCCGCCGCCGCGTTCCGGGTTACGCGTAACAGCAACCTGTATTTGCAGGAAGAGGAGTCGCGCAACTTACTCGAATCGGTGCGCACCGAGCTGCATAACCGCCGCAAAGGCGACGCTGTGCGGCTGGAGATCGAAGCCGAAGCGGCTCCGGAGATTGTCGAGCGGCTGCGCGGCAATTTTGGTCTCGAAGAGTGGCAGGTCTTCCGTACTTCTGGTCCGGTGAACCTCTCGCGCGTCTCCAGCATTTACGAGCAAACGCAGCGGACCGATTTGAAATACAGGCCGTTTGTGCCGCGCGAGCTGCATCTTACCGGCAAATCGCGCGACATCTTCGAAGAGATACGCAAGCACGACATCCTGTTGCATCATCCGTTCGATTCGTTTGACGCGGTGGTGGGCTTCATCGAGACCGCTGCCAAAGACCCGCGCGTGATCTCTCTACGGCAGACGCTCTATCGCACCAGCGAAGAGTCGCCGATCGTGCAGGCACTGATCGAAGCCGCGCCGAGCAAGGAAGTGACCGTCGTTGTCGAATTGAAAGCGCGCTTTGACGAGGCTTCGAACATCCGCTGGGCACGCAGCCTGGAAGATGCCGGCGTGCAGGTCTTTCACGGTTTAGTGGGACTCAAGACACACTGCAAGCTCGCGCTGCTCGTGCGCCGCGATCCCGATGGCGTGATTCGCCGGTATGCCCATCTAGGAACTGGTAACTACAACTCTGTCACCGCGAGGTATTACACCGACCTGAGCCTGCTCACGGCGAATGAAGAGATCACCGAGGCGGTGCAGGAAGTGTTCAATTTCCTGACGGCATATGCCGATCAGCCTCATTACGATCCGTTGCTGGTTTCGCCGGTGGACTGCGCCGAGCGCACGCTGGCGCTGATCCAGCGCGAGACGGATCACGCACGCGCGCGGCGTCCGGCGCGGATCATCGCCAAGATGAATGCGCTGCTGGACAAGCCAATCATTCAGGCTCTGTATCGCGCGTCGCAGGCCGGAGTTGGCATCGATTTGATTGTGCGCGGCATGTGCGCGCTGCGCCCGGGAGTGCGCGGCGTGAGCGATCGTATTCGCGTGCGCAGTATTGTCGGACGCCTGCTGGAGCACAGCCGTATTTACTTTTTTGCCAATGGTGGAGAGGAAGAGATCTATCTGGGCAGCGCGGACTGGATGCCTCGCAATCTATATGAGCGAGTGGAAGTGGTCTTCCCGGTTTTTGATCCGCTGCTGCGGCAGCGCGTGCGTCAGGAAATTCTTGAATCTTACCTGGCGGACACCGCCAAAGCTCGCATTCTGCAAGCCAGCGGCGAGTACGTGCGCGCCGGACGCGTGATCACCGCGCGACGCCGCACTTTGCCCGCACGCTTTAACGCTCAGGAGTTCCTGATAGCATTGGCAACAGGCAGCAAGTCGCTTGCAGCGATTCCCCTGGTGCCGGAACGTCGGCGCAGTCCGCGGTTGCGCGACAAAGTTGAACAGGCATGATCATCTATTTTTTCCGCCACGCCAGCGCAGGCCAAAAGAAACCGAATCCGAAAAAAGACGAAAAGCGTCCGCTGGACGACGTGGGCGTCAGCCAGTCGGCCGAGATGGGACGTGTGCTGAGCGCGATGCAGGCGAGCGTGGACGCCATAATCTCCAGCCCGCTCAAGCGGGCAACGCAGACCGCCGCGCTCGTTGCCAACGAGATTGGCTACGAAGGCAAGCTGCACATCGAGAATGCTTTGCGTCCTGAAGCCAAGTACGAACAGTTTCGCGAGATGCTGCGTCGATATAGCAAGCAGGAAGCGATCCTGCTGGTAGGACATAATCCGAACTTTAGCCGTTTTCTAGGAAATCTGATCGCCGACAATGGCGGACGCGCTCACGTGGACCTAAAGAAAGGCGCAGTAGCGCGCGTCGAGAGCGAGCAGAAGAAAATGGTCCTGCAGTGGATACTCACGCCGCGCTTGTCGCGAGCGGCCGTTGAAGCGGGCGTGAACGAGGCAGCTCCTGCCCCACCTGAGGCGCTGCACGAGAACGGCGGAGATGAAATGTCTGCTGATTTGGAACGCGAGGGAGAAGCCACGGAGGGCCGCTGGAGCATGCGATCGAGGGTGCGGCGACGGTAGATTTTGACGCCGAGCCGTCGACTTCGCCGAGGACAAGTTGTGAGACGAATCACTAACTCTGACCTGTCATCCTGACGCCCGGTTTTGGCGGAAGGATCTCCGCAAAAAGCGTCCGATTTGATTGCATTGTCCTGGTCCCACGCAAAGTTCTCCTCAGCGTGAAACCGAGACAGGGCAGACACTGGGAAACGTTCTGCGGAGATTCTTCGTCCGCCGCAGCGGACTCAGAATGACAGTGCAAAGTGACTTGTGATCCTACGAATTTGTTGAAGTTATTTAGCTGCATTTTTCCTATTGCCGGCTCTCACCACCAGCTCCCGCCCAAAGACGTCGCGAAAGAATCCGCTCTCTTTTTCTGCGGCCCAGATTTCCAGATCCATCCCTGATTTTCCATTGAGTTCGAGCACAACTTCGGATCCCTGTGCTTTGGCTTTCACTTCCTGCACGATCGCCCGGCGGCCCTGATTGAGCGCTCGGGCCATTCGCAGCAAAAGCACGGCGCGGCGCAGCGGATCGCGCAGCGTTGGCCGCAGGCTGCGGACTTCCTGGTCGCGTTCGCTTGGCCGCGACTTACCCATGTAGCGCGCAATGGCGGCAATCAGCAGACGCTCGTCCTGCGAGTATCCGAAAAGTTCGGAGTTGGCGATCAGGTAATACGTATGCCGGTGGCGGCCCATGCGGTTCACGTAGGAGCCGACTTCGTGCAGCATCGCCGCGGCGGCGATCCAGTCGGCATGCGGCGGAGTGAGACCGTGGATCTTTGCCAGCGCGCGAAACAGCGCCATGGCGAGATGGCGAACGTGCGCGGCATGGCGCGCGTCTACGCTGTAGCGGCGGCCCATGCCGACAAGAGCGTCTTCGCGCTCAGCTTCGAGCTGCCGGTGCGCGCGCGTGCCGATATCAGCATCGGCGGCCATTTGCGCGAGCAGTCCGTCGCGCAATCCCAGAGGAGAATACTGGAAGGAGGGCAAGTTGTAGCGCGTCATCAGCCCGAAGAAGACGAAGGCGCCGCCAATGATGATCTCAGCTCGGCGGGTGCCAATGCCGGAATAACCGGCGCGTTCGGAAGCGTTGCATCGCGCCAATTGCTGTGACATTTTTCCCGTGAATGCCCGTGAGACGCTGACGGCGTAACGGGAGCGTCCTTCGATCGCGCGTGCGGCTCCGGCGAGCGCCGCCGCTGTGCCGGAAGTCGCGATGGCCAGATCAATTCGGTATTTCTCCACGGCCGGCGCAATCCTCGCAACTTCTTCCGCGATGTAGGTGCGCATGCGTTCTAGTTCATCAACGAGCGGCGGATCGTGCGCGAGAAACTCTTGCGTGAGCCGTACGGCGCCGAGCGGAAGGCTGAACATTTCTCGAATGTGTCCGTGCTCGGAGATCGTGACCTCGCAACTCCCGCCTCCGAGGTCGAACATGAGCACGTCTTTGTTCTCAATGCGCAAGTTGGAGAGCACGCCGAGGTGAATGAGGCGTCCCTCTTCAAGGCCGGAGATCACTTCGATCTTCCAGCCCAGCGCCGACTTCACCCATTCGAGAAACGCGCGCGAGTTCTTAGCGTCGCGCAGCGGACTGGTCGCGACGATCCGGACTTGCTCGGCCCTGAATTTCTGCGTCGCGCGATAAAACCGGGTGAGCACTTTGACGGTTTGCGCCATTGCGTCCGGCGCGAGCACGCCATCGCGGAAGACCGACTCGCCCAGCCGCGTCACCTCGCGGTCTTCGTGAATCACGGCGAGCTTGCGGCGCGCGAGTTCCGCGATCTTCAGTCGAACCGAATTGGCGCCAATATCGACAGCAGCGAAGATTGCCATGAGCGAAGAAAATCATGCATCGCGATTCAACCGGATCGCGAGTTGCCCAATCAGGATAGTTCGACCGACTTCCTCCGTCTCGGCCGCCGAAACTTGAACTCATAGATAACCAGCGCGACCAGGAGAATAAATCCGGCGAACACCCAAATGAGATGTCGCGCCATCACCACAGTCACGACGTTGACGATGTTCGGACCGAACTTGGCGACGAGCAATCCGAGTATCGCAAAGCGAATAACGCGTCCAGCAAAAATCGACAGCAGAAAAAGATAGACGCGCATTTCGAAGACGCCGGCAGAAATCACGAACAGCTTGAACGGAGTCGGCGGCGGCAGCATCGCCGGCACCATCATCGCGAAGAATTCCTGGTTGGCGAAGCGGTCGCGCATGCGCTCGAAGCGTGCGCGATCGATGCGGCGCAGCAACAGCAGCTCGCCGCCGCCGCGACCGATAGCGTAAGGAACGAGGCTTCCGATCGCCGATCCTGCCGACGCGACGAAGACATACAGCCAGAGTCTTTGGGGATGCTCGTAGACATATCCGGCAACGACGGGATCGAGCGGAATGCCAAAGAATGACGAGTCTACAAACGCGATGCCAAAGATGCCCCACGCGCCGAGCGGCTGAAGGATCGACCAGATCCAGTGCGAGTAGCGCTCCAGGATGTGTTTGAGGGTCTTCAACGGAAGGAAGTCTGGAAGTCTTTATTTTAGGCGGATTCGGTAGGGATCACTCAATCCGTTCGGAATGACATCATTACTTATGTTCGGTTTTTCCAGCGAGTAAATCCAGCGCATGGGGTACAAGATCGAGCACAGATTTTAGAGACTGTTCTGCTCCTGCGGGATTGCCGGGTAGATTCAGAATCAAAGACGTGCCTCTTGTGCCGCAAACGCCTCGTGAAAGCGCCGCATACATCGTGTGCTTCGCGCCTTCTGCACGCATTCGCTCAGCGACGCCGTCGAGCAGGCGATCGCAAACCGAGCGCGTGGCTTCAGGAGTCACATCGCGCGGTCCCACACCAGTGCCACCGGTTGTTACCACGAAGCGCGCTCGCTGCGCGCGATTGACTAGAGCGGCACTAATGGCCTGTATATCGTCGGGCACAATGTGTGAGTGAACGACTTCGAATCCAGCTTCTTCAAGGACGCGGCGCAGCGCTGGTCCCGAAGCATCCTGCCGAAGTCCCTTGGCCGAGGAATCGCTGATCGTGAGAATGGCGGCGGTAGGCTTCACGCGTCGAGAACGTTGGCTTCGGTGTCGCGGTTGGATTCATCGAGCAGACGCAGCCCTTCCATGAGCAGGCCCTGCGTGGAACGCGTGGTACTTTGCTCTGTGCTGCTGCCGCTGAAGTCGATTTCGAACTGCCCGTCAGTCCAGGTGAGCACTTTGTACACAGCTTCGTCTCCACGAAGGTCTCCGTAGAGCGCGTGAGTGATCTGGCCGTCGATGAAGAACAAATCGCACCGGTCTTTAGCGTGGCTGAGCGAGAGTCGGCACGTTTTGTGACCGAGTTCGAGAGACTGGAACAGGTCCATCGTGTTCATCTGCTGCAAATTACCGCGGACCAGAGCGCCGCCGGCGGCTTCACGCGCCATTTTTTCCAGCGCGATCTTGTCCACCACACGCTTGATGCGAGCCGCCGCTTCTTTGGCGAAAAACGGCTTCTCGATGAGATCTTCAAATTGGTCCTGAGCCGCACGGAGTTGCTCCGTGATCTCACCGCGGGTCGCGATCAGGATCGCGGGCATCTTGGCAGTGCTGGGACGGGATCGGATTTTATCCACCAACTGCCGGCCGCTGATGCCGGGCATGTGGTAATCGGAGATGATCAGGTCCGGCGCGTCTTCTACGACGCGCAGCAGCGCTTCAGCGCCATTAGAGTAGGTTTCGACGGCAGCAAAGGGAACGATTGCCTGCTGGAGCAGGTTCACGATCATCGGGTTGTCATCCACGATCAGTACGCGGATATTCGCTGCCATGCTCTACTTCCTGCGCTGCGCGGGATTGCTCGCCGAAGCGCGAATGAAAGTCCCACTCTTGCCGCCGGACTTCTTCTCCAGGCGGATGTGCTCGACGACGATTCCCTTGTCGAGCGCCTTGCACATATCGTAAACCGTCAAGGCGGCGACGCCCGCGGCAACCAGGGCTTCCATCTCCACTCCGGTATTCGCCGTGGTGTTAACTTTAGCGGCAATAGCGATGCCATTGTCGCATAGCGTGGTGGTGACATCAACGAAACTCAGGGGCAAGGGATGACACATAGGTATCAACTCGGAAGTCCGCTTGGCGGCGGAAATCCCAGCGAAGCGAGCAACTTCCAGCGGATCTCCCTTGGGGTTCTGAGGCAAAGCTTCGAGCACCTCTCGTGACATGCGCACGAACGCGCTGGCCTCTGCCTCGCGGTTGCTCGGCGTTTTGGCAGAGACATCTACCATCCGCGGCCGCCCGGCGCGATCGTAATGGGAAAGTTTGCGTCGCAATACTGATGGCCTGCACCACCGTAATTACAATTGCAATTAAGGTCAACACTCGGCAGGCATGAGACTCTGATTGCGAGAACGGTAATTAGGGCTAGGATGACGGCATGAAAGCACAGGACTTCAAGGTGTTTTTAGAGCCTGACGCGGAGTACGGGGGCTACACGGTGGTGTGTCCTTCTCTTCCCGGTTGTTACTCCCAAGGCAAGACAATTTCTGCGGCGCTAGCGAATATTCGCGAGGCTATTGAGCTTTGCCTGCAAGATGAAGCCTGAATGTGCGGCTCGCTCAAATGCAAAACACACTCACGGTTTCACCAGCATGAAACTGTTCTTGATCCGGCGGCACAACGAGCAGGCAATCTGCTCGGGCGAATGACGCCATATCTCCGGATCCTTGCCATTTCACTAGTTCTACTTCCGGCTGAAACAAGTCCCCGATCAAACGAGCAGGCAAAAACCGGGTGAGTCCCGTTTTCGTTTTTAAATCCGCAGCGAGTCTGGCTTGAAGAAACCGGGTGGTCTCCTGCCTATTTCCGCAAAGAGCTGCGACGATGATGTTCGCGAACAGGCGGAAAGTAACCATAGTCGAGATCGGATTTCCCGGGAGACCGAAGAAGTATGTGCGGCGACCAGATTTCGCCGTCGCTCGACCGAACACAAGCGGTTTTCCCGGTTGCATCTGCACGCCAGTAAAAAAGAACTCTGCGGAAAATTCGCTTAACGCCGGCTCGACAAGATCGTACTCACCGGCGGAGACGCCGCCGCTCAAGAGCAGCAAGTCGCTTTCCAGCCCTTCAGCAATCAGTTCCCGCAGCCGATTCGGCTCGTCAGGAGCGATTGGCAATTGGCGGGGCTCCCCACCTGCGGCGATCACCTGCGCAACCAGCGAAAAGCTGTTGGAATTGCGAATCTGATTGCTGGCCGGCATTGCGCTGATCGGTACTACCTCGTCTCCGGTGGACAAAATCGCGACCACAGGCCTGCGCTGTACGCGAACGCGAGCTTTGCCTACCGCGGCCGCCAGAGCGATTTGCGCAGCGCCCATTAACGTTCCGGAGCTGATGAGCACGGAACCGGCAACGCCTTCGCTTCCCTGGACAACGACGTTTTCTCCGGCTTGCGCCGATCGAAGAAGACATACCGAGTTGCCGTGCCGTTCGGTGTGCTCGACCATAACCACAGCGTCAGATCCAGCAGGAACGGGAGCGCCGGTCATGATCGCGATCGCCTGCCCTGATGAGAGCTCGCCGAAACCTTCCGGCAGCGAGCCACCAGCTCGGACTTCGCCGATCAAGTTGAGTTCAACTGGTGGTTGGCTCACGTCTTCCGATCGCACTGCGTATCCATCGCGCGTGGCTCGCGGAAATGGCGGGAAATCCCGGTCAGCATGAATATCTTTCGCAAGCGTACGGCCTAAGGACTCTAAAAGCGGTACTTCTTCCTCTCGCCCGGACATATCGCCATGCACCTGCCTGGCTTGATCGAGAACAATTTGGCGAGCTCCCTCGAACGTGACGACGCGCTCGATGTTGAGACGGGAGGAGCTATTCATAATCGGAAGATTCAAGAAAAAAGGCGGCCTGAATTTGGCCGCCCAAACACTGATTTGTTTTCAGCTACTTCTTTTTGAAACTGGTCGTGACCTTCGCGCCGAGGCTTTCGAGAATCTGCTTGGCGGCTTCTGCGTTCGGCCCATCGGGTTGGAGCTCAAGATACTTATTCAGAGCGTCAACTGTCCCGGGCGGCGGGATCAGCTTGCCCGATTTATCCGCGGTGGATTTCCCGAAAAGGTTAACACCCTTCTGATAATAAGCATTCGCGTCATTAGGATTGGCGGCGATCGCCTTGTCAAACGCGGCATTCGCCTCGTCGGGCTTCCCGGAGTTCGTGAGCACCGCGCCCTCATTGTAGTAAGCCTGGGCTGCTTGAGCAGGATCTGCTTCGGCGGCTTTGTTGTAGGCGTCCATGGCTTCGTTTGCTTTGCCGGATTTCGCAAGCGCCTGCCCCATGTTGACGTAGTAGGACGCGATCCTCGGCTTCACGTTCGCGGTCGCGGGTTGAGCGGAGCCGAGTTGAATGGCTTTGTTATAGGCGTCCGCTGCGTCGGTGTAGTCCTTGGTCGCAGCCTCCTTGTTATGCGCTTTCTCCTGATTGTTGCCGTCTCCAAGCAGGGCACTGCCGAGAACGCCATAGACCTGATCGTGCTGACCGTTATCCTGCTGCGCGGCCTGCTGCATCACCGTCACGGCTTGCGCGTAGTTGTTGGCCTGCATCTGTGCCTGCGCTTCTTTGAGCAGAGCATTGAGGCCGCCGATCTTCGCGTTTTCTTTCGTGATCTCGGCGTTCTTCTTTTCGGTTTCTTCCAGTTGCTTCTTCTGCTCTTCGGTCAAGCCCTTGGTGGAAGGTGGCGGCTGTTGTCCAGCTTGTGCCCCGGGCGCGGCTTGCCGCGTAGCCTCGGCCAGATCGATGTCGAGGATGTTCTTGTCCTCGTCCATTCCGGCCTGGAATTTGCCGGTATAGATGAGCTTGCCGTCTTTCGTGGCGGTCACATCGAATTTGCCGGGAGCGATGCCGATGCTAAAAATCTGGCCTTTCTTATCGCTCTTCAGCGTGAATTTTCGACCGGTATCAATGTCATGCAATTGCACGACGACGCCCGGCATTGGCTGCCCCTGCGCATCCTTGATTGTGCCTTTCACGGTGGTGGTCTGCGCAAAAGCGCCGACAGCGCTCATAAGCACAATGACCAGACTGGCGGCCCAAGCTTTAAGCCTCATAGAGTTCCTCCCTGCAACACGATAAACAAATTAAGACGAGCAAATCTCGTTATAGCCGCTTCTACAGCGGCGATTACAAGTTAAATGGAAAGGTGCGGTCACATCAAGCTGAGACGATAGCCGCCCGCGCTTATTCCGAGTACCTCGCCGTAGTGGTATCGGTCTCCCAGATGGTGACCTCCTTCACGCATACTCGGCCCGAGGTTCGCTCGTGGAGCGTCGAGGTCGTCTCGTCGAAGAAGTACTTGGCCAGATTTTCAGCTGAGGGATTCAGTTTCGTGAATGGCTCCAGGTCATTAATCATCTGATGATCCAGCTTGTCGATCACCGGCTTCATTACCTGCTTCAAATCTTTGAAGTCCAGCAAAAGGCCTGCGGGGTCGAGTTCGCGTCCTTGCAATGTGATGCGAACTTTGTAGTTGTGGCCATGCGGGTTCTCGCACTTTCCGCGATAGTTACGCAGATAGTGGCCGGCCGCAAACGTCTCTTCGACAGTGACTTCGTACATGAATTCCGAATCTGGTGCTCAGCAGGATGAACAAGTCTTGAGGATTACGCACAGGCAACTTCGCGCATTCGGCGCCGATCAGCAGCCTTGTCGCGGACTCGCCATTTCTATGCCGCTACATCAAAAGTATAAACCTCGTGATCACCACGAGCTGTCTTCACGATCCTGTAAAGACGCTTGCCACGACGGATTAGGTTTTTTGCGGCCCAGGGTTGCGCACTCTCTTTAGCTTGATACCAGGAAGTCATATTGCGCAGTCGTGAGCGGTACCACCGAGAGCCTGCCCTGCCGGACGAGAGGCGAGTCGGCGAATAGCCGGGCAGCTTTGATTTCCGACAATGTCTTAGGACGAGGAACTGGCTTACCGCTCTTGATCCTGACCTGCGGATTGCGAGCATCCGAAGCATCGACCGTGACAACGCTGGCAGTGCCGACCGCGCTCTTCTCGTCACCGGTGTGGTAGATCACAAGCCGCTCCCCCGGCTTCATCTCGCGCAAATGTTTCACCGCAGCTGGATTCGAGACGCCGTCCCAAATTGTGTTCGTCTCGCGTTGCAGGTCGGCAAAGGAATAGACAGTGGGCTCAGTTTTCAGTAGATAGTCCATAGTTACGCCAATTCCCAATTTGATACTAAAGGCCATGCGAGGGAAGCGCACAATCTGTTTACGCGACTCGCACCCGCCGGTTCTTCACGCCTTTGAGCCAGCGGCTGCGGCCGCCTGCGACGGCGCTCCTACGATGTTCACAACCTTATAAACCGCCGCGGGAGCACCGTTCGCATCCCGTTTGAGGTTTCGCGGCCGGTATGACGGATCATGCTGACAACGCAGGACAACGCTGTTGCTGAGCGTGGCGCGATCATCGATCTCCCGTAAATTGGGAAAGCCCCACCAAACGTGCCAGGAATCGGCGTACGCGTCCAGTGCGTGCTTGGGATCGACTTCATCGGCAAGTTGCGCCGCCACGGCCGGTTGGAACTGCAAGCCGAGAGCTGCTGCCTTGTTCATCATCCACGCCAGCGTTACGCCGGGCAGCCCGGGATTCTTGCCTCCTCCGCCGACGCTCTCGTGCACGCCGCAGAAGTACACCTGCTCCATCACCTGACCAGCCGCCGGAGGTGAGCTCCACAGCGTCGCAGGAAATTCGCAGCGGCGCTCATCGATCGAGACGGCGTGATAGGCATGGCGAACGTCGGGATGCAAGCTAGTATCGAGGAAGCCGTAAAGAATCGGGTCCACGCCGCCGATCACCGCCGGAATCCCGAGCGCACCGACGGTGTCCCACACGCCGAGCATCTGGATTCCCGCTTGATCCATCGCGTAGGTGGCGTTCATGTCCTCGAGCAGCATAGGACGATCATCTTTGTCGCGATAGGCCTGAAACGCGAGGTCGCTCAACTTGCCGTCAAAGTTTCGCGTCGGCAGACCGCAAACCGCGATCATGCCGGCGAGACTGCGCGCGGTGTACGCTCCGCGGCTGAATCCGAAAATGAAGATCTCGTCGCCTTTCTCGTACACGTGCGCGATCTGGACGTAGCCGTCCTTGATCTTGCGAAAGAGCCCCTCGCCAAAAGCGCCGCCGATCAAGCTCTTAAGAATGTCGCCGCCGGTGCCCACGCCGGGATCGTAGAAGGCGACCTGATCAGGCGTGGAGATCAAAGCCTGATAGAGCCGGCAAACGTTCGTGTCGCTCGCGGGAGAGTCCCACGTGCCGTCAGCGCAGAAAACGATTCGCTTGCTCATTGGGAACTCCTGAAACAAAACTGGTCGAATCTGATCGGATGAGGGAAGGAACCGAATCAGAAGAGCATAGATCAATTTCGCAAAATAATGTAGCGGTAGAGCCTTGAGCAGGGCTGTTCTGCCGTGAATGAACAGATGAACAGGGAAAACCTCTGATAGAAGTCAGTCCTTCTCCACGTTCCCTTTGAGCATGGCATTCCCGGACGCTTGTTTGCGTCCCTGCGCAATCTCCTCCATCCGTTTGCGAAGTTCGCGCTCAAAGCCTTCGTTGGTTGGATGGAAGTATTGCCGGTCACGCAAATTATCCGGCAGACACTGCATGTCGGCGACTTTGGACTCGAGGTCGTGCGCGTATTGATAGCCTTTGCCGTAGCCGAAGGCCTTCATGAGTCCTGTCGGAGCATTGCGGAGATGCAGCGGAACTGGATCGGCCGCGGTCTTTTCTACATCTTCGACCACTTCGCCATACGCTGTGTAGATCGCGTTCGATTTCGGCGCGAGCGCAAGATAAGCGACCGCCTGCGCGATCGCCAACTCGCCTTCGGGAGAGCCGAGAAACTCGTAAGCGTCGCGAGCGGCGAGGGTAATCCCCAATGCCTGTGGCGAAGCCAATCCGATATCTTCGGAAGCCATACGCACAACGCGACGCGCAATGTACAGAGGATCTTCGCCGGAGGCCAGCATCCGTCCAAGCCAATAGAGCGAGGCATCAACATCGCTGTTGCGGACGCTCTTGTGCAGCGCCGAGATCAGGTTGTAGTGCTCTTCGCCGGACTTGTCGTAGAGCAGCACGCGTTTCTGCAACGCGTCGGTCACGAGTTCGGTCGTGATTGCCGTCTTCCCATTCTGGGACGGCCGATCCTGCGCCAGCTTGGCGGCGATTTCAAGCACGTTGTACGCGGAGCGCGCATCGCCGCTGGAATACGCCGCAATCCGCGCCAAGGCTTCGTCTTCAGCGCTGACTTCAAGATTGCCCAGGCCGCGCTCGCGATCTTCCAGCGCGCGCCGCAGGAGCGTGACGATCTGCTCTTCAGTGAGCGGCTTCAGCGTGTACACGCGGCAGCGCGAGAGCAAAGCGGAGATGATTTCGAACGAAGGATTCTCCGTGGTCGCGCCGATCAAGCGAATGTTGCCTTTCTCGACGTGCGGAAGAAACGCATCCTGTTGCGCCTTGTTGAAGCGATGAATCTCGTCGACAAAAACAATAGTCCGCGTGCCGAAGTCGCGCGCCTTGGCCGCGTCGGCCATCACTTGCTTGATCTCCTTGATTCCGCTCAACACAGCGGAAAACTCAATGAACTCGGCCTTAGTAACGTGGGCAATGATCTGCGCCAGCGTAGTCTTTCCCACACCGGGAGGTCCCCAGAAGATGATCGAGCCGGGATCGTCGCGGTCTATTTGCAGCCGCAGCGGTTTGCCCGGCGCCAGCAGATGCTCCTGTCCGACGACTTCATCGAGCGTGCGCGGACGCATTCGCTCCGCTAGCGGAGTCGTGCCGGCGCTCGCTGCGCGCGCATCCGGCAACGACGAGAACAGACTCATCGCACAGCTCCACTTCGCTGGCGGCTGGCTTCGTAGAGAGCGATCGAAGCAGCGATCCCCGCATTCAACGATTCGACGTGAGCTTGCGGAATGAAGGCGTGCGTTGGCACCTGGCGCAGAACTTCACGAGGAACTCCCGCGCCTTCGTTGCCGACGAACAGCGCGCAGGCTTTCGCAAGATCACATTCTTGAATACTGATGGCGGAGCGCGGTCCCGAGCTGTTTTGAACATCCGGAGACGGCTCGCGCGGGGCGACCAGCGCAATTGGCTGTACTTCACGCTCGCGCAGTCGCTCCAGCAACTCGCGGAATGGAGTCTTTACGGCAGCGAGTCGGAACATGGATCCCGCCGAGGCGCGTACCGTTTTGGGATTCCAGAGCTCGACGCTTCCTTCCGTCGCGATCACCGCCGTCGCGCCAAACGCCTCGGCTGAGCGAACGATCGTGCCGAGGTTTCCCGGGTCCTGAATCGCCGCGGCGATCATGAGCAACTCAGGTTTGTGGGCCAAAGCACCGTCGAGGTCGTGCTCGCGAATCTTCACCAGCGCCGCCAATCCTTGCGGATGCTCCGTGAGCACCGCGCTGTCGAAGACATCGTCGGGCAGAAGGAGGGATTCAATGTTCTTGCCCAACTGTTGCAGGACGCGTTCGGCCTTTGCCTGCGACGAATTTCGAACAAAGAGAGCTTGCACCTTCAGGCTGCTACGGATCGCTTCCTCGATGAGTCGAGTCCCTTCGACCGCGCACAGCCCATCGATGGCCTCGCCGCGAGCGAACGCATGTCGCAGCTGTTTGACCTGAGCGTTTTGCCGGCTGCTGACGGCGCGCAGCCGTGATGTGGAGATCTCGGGCATGTTCGGGGAAGTGTATTACACGAAAGTCAGCGATTAGCAACTAGCAATTAGCGATTGGCAAAACCCAGTTCCTATCTTAATTTGGGTTTGGCTTTGCTAATTGCAAATTGCTAGTCGCTAATTGCTAGTTGCTGCTACATCTTGCGGTCGAGCACGCTCTTAAGTCGTGCGTATCCGGCGCGGCTGACGGGCAGCCTCGTCCCATCGTGGAGGATGGCGACGTGAGTGTCTTTGCCATAAGGCTCAATGCGCGCCACTCGTTCCAGATTCACGATGTACGAGCGGTGAATCCGTAAAAAACGCTTGGGATCGAGCGCGGATTCGAGGCTGGAGATAGTTTGCTGCTTCAGGTGTTTTTTGCCGCCGCTGGCGAGCGCGACATAGTCGTCCTGCGCCTCGGCGTAATCAAGTTTCGAAATGGGAATGATGGTCACGCGCGTGCCGTCGCGCACGACCAACCGCTCGGCATATTCTCCTGCGGGACGCGCTGCGGACGTAAGCTCGTGCGGCGGCGGCAGCTTGCCTGCTAGCCTTTCGCGAGCTCGACTCAGAGCCGCTTCGAAGCGATCGGCGCCGAACGGCTTGAGCAAATAATCGACCGCATGGACGTCGAAAGCTCGCAGCGCATGCTGATCGTAGGCTGTCGCGAAGACGATCGCCATCTCCGTGCCGATCAGCTCCAGCACTTCGAAACCGTCCAGCTTCGGCATTTGGATATCGAGGAACAGCAGGTCCGGATTGCACTCGGTTACGACCTTCACCGCCTCGAAGCCATTCGCAGCTTCCCCGGCAATCTCAATTTCAGGATGCGCGGCCAAGAGCTCGCGAATGACCTGCCGAGCGAGTTGTTCGTCATCGACGATCACAGCGCGAATGTTCTTGGCCGCGTTTCCGCTGCTCATGCAGGCACCGCCTTCGATTCTGCCGGCAGGGTGAGCTTCACGAGAAAAGAGTCGTCTTCCTTCTCAACGGAAAAGCTGGCTTTTTCGCCATAGCGCGCTTCCAGACGCTGCCGGACGTTGACGAGGCCCACACCACTCCGTCGCCGGGTCGGCGCTTCGGCATCGAAGTTGTTCGCGACTTCAATGGCCACGCTGCCATCGTCGGAGCGATGCTCGGCGTTCAAGCGAATCCATCCTCCTTCGGTGAGACTGGCGATCCCATGGGCAATCGCGTTCTCGACGAGCGGCTGCAACAACAGCGGAGGAACGAGGCAAGTGAGCGTTTCCGGATCGACATTCTCCTGCAAATCAATGCGCGCGCCGAAACGGATCTTCTCCACGGCGAGGAAAGAATGGATCAGCGACAGCTCTTCTTCCAGCGAGATCACGTTCTTCTCTCCGAGCCCCAGTGTTCGTCGGAGGAAATCGGCAAGCGCGATGCACATCTCGCGCGCTTTCGCCGGATCGCTGCTGGTAAGCGCGCTGATCGAGTGCAGGCTGTTGAACAGAAAATGGGGATTCACCTGCGCTTTGAGCGCGCGCAGCTCCGCTTCCCGCGCGAGCACCTGTGCCTGGATCGCCTGCTGCTCCGCTTCGCGCGAGGCCGCCTGTGCCAGCAGCAAATAGAAAAAGATGACGTTCAGCAGGTACAGCAACACACCCACCGAGAACAGCAGCGGGAAGCTTTTCGCAAACTCCTCCCGGATGCCGGCGAAAGTTGCGTACTGCGCGAGTGCGCGCGCGAGAGCTGTGCCGAGCGCAATCCAGAAGAAGGTAGCGACGAGCGCAGCCAAACCATGGGAGAGTAGGAGATTCCCAAATCGGGTCTTGGCCAGCGGCATTGCGCGGCAGGAGTACCAGGCGGAAAGGCAGACGAAGGCATAGATCAGGAACAGCGGGATCATAATCGCCGCCGCTTCCAGCCGCGTCATTCCTCCTCTGGTGCTCGGAGGCAGAAACAGCAGCTCGGCCAGAAGCCACCAGACGAACAGGTAGATTCCGAGCCGGCGGATATTTCCCAAAACAGGATGCATGGATCAATAGCTCTTGATTTCAACGCCGCCAAAGACCGCGGCTCCGCGAATGCGCAGCAGTTTCACCGGACGGTCGGCGTGAGGAATATGCCGCGTCTTATCGACGTAAGCGCCGAAGACGCCCACGCCTTCCACCGACACCCGCCACCACTCGGGCACGATGATCTCGCCGCCTCCGAAGATCGCTACGGCATCGATGACGGCTTCATCGCCTTCCATCTCCGCGCGCGCGAGATTGACTTTGAAACCGCCGAAGATCGCGACCAGCTCTCCGTTGTCCGTCATCTTGCCATCGACATTGCGCTCGATGTTGCCGAAGATGCTCACCGAGCCGAGGTTCCCGTTCTTCCCGGCCAGTCTCACACCGCCTCTCCCCTCGCGTACTTCATTCGCGCGCCAGGCAAGCAGCACGCCAGCCAGGATGAGGAACAGCGGCCAAAGCTGCGCGAGTCCGAAGTGGATATAACCAAACTCGTGCAGCGTGAGCAGCGCGCCGAGGCAAACCAGAAATCCGCCCCAAACTTGATCGACCGTCCGCCGCGAATCGCCGAGCCTGATCGCGCCCGCCACGCAAAAGGCAAGCGGCCAGAAACGGAAGAGCATGTTCGCGTTGATCACGCCCGTCTGGTCCAGCAGCAGGATGATGCCGACTCCGGCGATCACCAGACCGGAGATCAGCGTACCCGTTGTGGCTCGGCTCGACATGTCCGTATCGTTCCAGTAGCCCATCACGACCGCCTCGCGTTCCGGGGAAGTACCAGCACGATCAGTCCCCAGGAGATCAACAGCAGCGGCCACCAGGTGATCAGGCCGTCTGGAAGAGTAACCGCAAAGTGGAGGAGATGGAGTCTTGCTAACAGTATCAGAGTGCCGATTGTGGCAATGGCGATCCCGATTGCGGCATCGCTCGGATGGGAGTGAACTCTGCCTCTCATGCTGCCCTCGTAAACGGTAGTAGCCGTCATCGAGGAACACATTAGGACTCCCGCTGCGACCGGTCGCCTGCTTTTCGGGGAACACACGTGATTCACCGGCGAATGACGGTAGCGATCCGGGGAAGAACCTCGGGCTGGCGGGATAAACTACGAAAATAGGAGCAACAGCAATTAGCAATTAGCAATTAGCAATTAGCTAAAACAACGGCAAGTGCGGTTCTGATGTTTTCTTCCTAGCTGCGATTTTTGTTTTGCTAATCGCTAATTGCTAATTGCTGCTTCACCAAGGAGGACAGTTGGATCGTGCAGTTGATGTGCTGATCGTGGGCGCTGGCCCAGTTGGATTGTTTCTTGCGAACGAGTGCGCCAGGCGCGGCTTGAGCTACAAGCTGATCGAAACGCGAGCCGGCCAGTCCGAGCACTCGAAGGCGCTCGCCGTCATGCCGCGAACGATGGAGATTTTCGATATGGCCGGGGTCGCGGCGCCGTTCCTGGAAGTCGCGAACCGAGTCACGCGCCTCGCGGTAGCGGAACCGTCGCGCACGCTGGCGCGCATGCGCTTCGAACCCGCAGAGAGTCCGTATCCGTTTGTCGCGATGGTTCCGCAGGACGTGACGGAAAAGCTTCTCGTCGAAGCTCTGCGCGAGAAGGGCGGGAATGTCGAGTACGAGACAACGTTCGTCACCGCGGTCCAAAACGGAACCCGGTGCGGTAGTGGCGGGAGCAGTTCTAGCGGTGGCGTGCATGCGACAATCGAGCACAAAGGCGAGCGCAGTGAAGTTAACGCTGGCTTCGTGGTCGGCTGCGACGGCGCGCACAGCGCCCTTCGACATCTGCTCAACCTGCCGTTCGCAGGGGAAGCGTACGAAGCCAAGTTCATGCTCGCCGACACCGAGACGAACGAAACTTTGCCCGCCGATGAGATGCAGCTCTGTCCCAGCGCATCCGGCCCACTCGCGATTTTTCCGATGAGCGCCACCAGGCGTCGCATTGTCGCGACCGTGCAGAATCCGGAAGAAGACGCGCCTTCGCTCGAAACCGTGCGAAAAATTCTGCAAGAGCGCGGGCCGCGCGGCATCGAAGCGCGTTCACTGAAGTGGAGCAGCTACTTCCGCGTGCATCACCGTCAAGTGGCCGAGTTGCGAGCCGGGAGCATGTTCCTCGCAGGCGACGCCGCTCACATCCACAGTCCGATCGGCGGACAAGGCATGAACACGGGGCTGCATGATGTCTGGAATCTCGCTTGGAAGCTCGACCTCGTCGTGCGCGGATTAGCAGGCGAAAACCTGCTCGAAAGCTACAGCGCCGAAAGGCGGCCGGTGATTAAGAACGTAATCGACCTGACCGATTTCATGACGCGCGCCCTGGCCACTCCCAGCAAACTCGCGCAGGTTGTGCGCGACACAGTAATTCCGCTGGTCTCGCGCGTGGCTCCGTTTCAGCACGGAATGGTGCAGCGGTTATCGCAACTCGGAATCACGTACACGGGCAGCCCAATTGTCGAGGGCGCCGGCAAGCGCTACTTTGACGAGTCGCTGCGCGGCGGTAAGGGGATTGGACACCGCTTTCTGCTGATGGTGGCGAAGGATGCCGGCCCAGGTACGACGCAGGCAGCGCAGCAGCTCTGCGGCGAGCTGCCTGACATCGTCGAATTGCGCTCGGCGCAGAACCACAATGTCACTCTCGTTCGTCCAGACGGCTACATCGCCGCCGAAGCTTCGGCTCGCGAAGGCGCACACGCCATCGCGTCAATGCGTTTCATTTTGGAAAAGCAAGTCAACGTGACAGAAGCGCGAACGTCCAGTGCCGAAGGAGCGGCGCGGTAGAACGGCGGTTCACCACTTTACGATCGCGGCAAACGATCTGGGATCTAAGCTGGCGCCGCCGACCAGCGCACCGTCGATCTCTTCCTGTGACATCAGTGCGGTGGCGTTCTCCGGTTTCACGCTGCCGCCGTACAAAATTCTCAGCTTCTGTGCCGCATCGTAGCCGATGGATTTGGCGGCCTCACCGCGGATGAAAGCGTGCGCCGAGGAAGCAATCTCCGGCGTAGCTGTTTTGCCGGTGCCGATGGCCCACACCGGTTCGTAAGCGATGCAGAAGTTATCGACGTCCGCGGCCGAGATCTCGCGCAGCGCCGCGCCGGTCTGGCGGCGCAGGATGTCTTCCGTCAATCCGGATTCACGCTCTTCAAACAGCTCGCCGATGCAGACGATCGCCTTCAGCTTGTCTTCGAGCGCGCCGCGCAATTTGCGGTTCACGCCGATGTCGGTCTCGCCGAAATACTGCCGCCGCTCCGAGTGTCCGATGATCACCTGCTTGCAGCCGATGGCCACGAGCATCGCCGCGGAAATTTCTCCGGTGAAGGCGCCTTGACGCTCCCAGTGCATATTCTGCGCGCCAATCTCGATCGACGTTCCACGCACGCCGTCCAGAGTCGCGGAGAGACTGATGTACGGCGGAAACAGCGCAATCTGGTCGCGCGTTTGGCCCGCGACCATAGGAAGAAAATCGCGCAGAAAGGCGCGGGCGTCGTCGGGCGTTTTATGCATCTTCCAGTTGGCGGCAATCAGTTTTTTTCTCATGCGATAATTGAGGTAATGCTTTTCGTTGCGGTGGCCTTGGAGTAGTTATGGGACCTCGTCCCCAGGAACACTCTCCCCGGCGGGCCAAACTCTTAGTCATCTTAATTGCGATCATCGTTTCCGTGGTCGGAATCGTCTTCGATCGCATGTTGCTGCACGCAGGAGTTCCTCGCAATTTCCTGATCGTGCTCTCGAACACTCTCACCGGAATCGTCGCCGGAGGCTTCTTCTGGCAGGCCATGCGCCGCGAGCTCGACCACCGCGATTTTGTGAGCCGGCGCCTGCGCATCATCGCCGACATGAACCACCACATCCGCAACGCGCTGCAGGTGATCTCGCTGTATTCCTATCGCGGACAAGACGAGAAGAACATCAAAGTCGTCAATGAGGCCGTCAATCGCATCGAGTGGGCATTGCAGGAAGTGCTACCCGGAAACGTGGCGAGTCCTCCGCTCACTGGGCCGCCCCTCGCTCGCAAGCCATAGCCCTTTGCATTGCTTGGAGAATAACCAAACGATCCAATAGTGGAATCGATAGGACTGCACTACAATCCCGCTTTTACAGGCTGCGGAAAAATGCATTGGCGCCGATCTAGGGAAGGGCACGACTTCAGTCGTGCCGGCTACGGGCATTGGGAATCGCGCTTTAGCCTGAGCGTACGCTCTCCTGGTGGAGGCAAAAGGCTTACCTCAGCGGCTGAAGCCGTACCGTTTTGGAACTATCTTGACGGCACGGATAAATCCGTGCCCTTCCCCACTACAGTGCTATTTTTCCACAGCCTGTTTATGCGGATGCCGCTTCCACGCGATCCTCGCCGAACAATCAATGGTTTGCTTGCCGTCCTTGTATTCCTCGCAACCTTCGCCGGCGCCCAGTCTTCGTCCATTCATGAAGAGATTCGGCAGACCTACAACTTTCAACCTCACACTCTAAGCAGCGCCGAGATTGCGCAGAAATCGGGAGTCATCGACCGGTTTTGGACACGAGCAAAATCGCAGCCGAACGTTTACGTGCCCGCCCTCAGACAGGAACTCGCAAATTTCGAGAATCCGCCATTCTTTCTGTACGACGGCAGCATGCTGCTGCTCAGTCTGTCGAATACCCCGGCAGATCGGAAGGTCGCGCTGGCGGCCATCTCGCGAAGCGATCTGCGCGACGTACAGCCGAATGATTATTTCCAGAAGGTCCACTGGATGGCGACTTTGAATGAGGACACCACCGCAGCGGCGCTCCACATCCTGGAGCAGCCCAACTTCAAAGTGTTTATACCGCAGCATGCGCTCTCTCTAGCCCAGAACTACGCGCTCGTGTACATGTTGCTGCCCACCAATCAGGACTGCTGGCTCCAACCCGCGGTAGAACGCCTGCGAACGGAGCCCGACGAAACCGCGCAAAAGAGCCTTATCCTCCTGCTCTGGTATGCACAGACGAACGCTGCAGACCAGGAGATTGCAACATTTGCCGCCGATGCGACCAGGCCAGCGGCCGCACGCGATTATGCGAAGCAGAGGATGCAGGCCAAGAACAAAATCGGACTCACACAGAAAGCCGAGTCACTGGTCTCGACGGAAACATCACTCCGCGAAAAGCGCAGAGAGCGGATGAAGGCAGTCAGCGATGAAGCTCTCTACGGCCTCGACGACTACACGATGGAAATTGCAGCAAAACGGAAATGAAGCGCACGCAAAGCGCGTCGAGACTGAAGTTTGTTGGTGGGAGCCTCCGTATTTATGCGGAGGAGCGAGGCTTTCAAGCCTCGCGGCGAGCGTGCTCCTCCCTGAAATTGTGGCTTTAGCCACGGGATTTCATCTCCCGGCGCCCAAGCTTTCGGGCGAAAATCAGCCGGCGCAGGATCCAGTTCGTTCTTGAGCCGCGTCTTCTGGCTGGGCGGCACAAAGCTTTTGTTACCGCGCTGCCGCAGGCCAAAGCGGAGCGCAACGCGCGGAGCGACAAAACAATGCATTTTTCTGGGGGCACTTCGCTTCGCTGCGCGCCCGGCCTTCGGCAGAGTGGTGTTGAATAGCTCCTACTCGTAACCCAGGGTTCCGCAAAAGAAGTTCCACCCTGGGCTATCGGCGGAGTTGCCATTGTGAAACTTGCCAATTCGATAGAGAACGTTTCGTCTATCTCGGTTTAGCGTCGCGGTTTAGCCACAAAGCCAACTGTGCCGTTACCCAGTTTCATCCGGGGTGACTGCTCGAATGCTCCGTCCTATCTGGAAAATGAATACGTGAACTTCACAGCGAAACGGTGCTCCATCAACGCCATCGGATTCGCCGCCGCTAATGAGGCAAAGCGCTGGCCGGCTGTGTAGATAACGTAGAGATCGCTGTCCGGCCGGTAGTTCCATCGCAAGCGGATGTTTGCGCTGCCTGCTTGGCGATTCGCCGTATCAATTTGCAGCACAGTAGAGAGAAACAGGAACCTCGAAAACGCATAATTCGTCTGGATGCTGCCAAAGACAATCGAGAAGGTTCCTGCTGGGAGCCGAAAGCGATTCCACTGCTCGCTTAGATCGACGGAGAGATGTTCACTTGCGCGATAGGAACCGCGCACGCGAGCCTCGTTGAGATGTCCGTCGTAGTACGCCCCGAAGCGTTCGAATAAGCTCCAGTTGAAATTTCGGTTTTGCGGCGATCCATACGTAAGCTGATGGCGTGCCCAGTGGTACATACCATTTGGAATCACAACATTTTTGTAGATGTTAAATGGCGTCGTGATGCGCTGCGTAATTACGTCGTAGATGTCGTCGTCCGTGTAGGCGCCGCTATTGAAATTGGCTCGAAACGTCCCTTGCCACTCCTGGGTTTGAAGCACGCCGGAAAGATCGGGATCGTTGGCGATGAAACCCTCAAATTGAAGTTCTCGAACGTGAGGCAGCTTGGGGCGCGGCTTGAGCGTTAGGTCATCGAAGTCGCACAGGCAGTTATTTCGTTCGATGAATCCCACTTCAGGATTAAAGTTTTGCCCGATGCGCCTTCGCTCGGCGGAGAAGTCCACAAAATCGCTGTGGTAATTCATCGACGCGCCGGCATCGTTCTGCCCGCCACTCAATCCAGGCGAGCGGGTCAAAGCAGCGAATCCACTCAAGACAAGATTTCTGTGGATCACAAAACGGCCATCAATGCCCCCGGTTTGGTTATAGCGGTCAGCGGGGTTGCCGGAGCGCTTATCTACGGCCATCGCTCCGATATAAGAATCTCCGAATAGCGACCGTTTGACCCGAGCCACGCCGAAGTTCCCGTACGGGTTTGGGCCGTTCGCACGGGTTTCCACGTCCATCAGCCCAAGATCAAATCCTCCCAGCTTGCCGGTGAGCTTGCCGCCTCCCTTCACTGGCACTTCCTGTCCCGTTATGGGATCAATTCCAATCTGCCGGCTGAAGAACAACAGGTCGTTGTCCCCGCCTAATGGGAAACCGAATATCCCAGCATTTTCGAGAAAGAACTGACGCTTTTCGGGAAAGAACAATTTGAACGGGGTGAGGTTGAACTGAACAATATCAACATCAGCATCAGCGAAGTCGGTATTGAGAGTTAAATTCGCGACCAGATTCGAGCGAATTCCGATCTTCGCGTCAATGCCTCCATGATGCTCGATCGATGTGCCCGGTTCCAAGCCGCTGCCCGCCGCCGACGCGGGAAGATTGCGGAACCCGCCAAGCAAGTAGGGTTTAATGATTAGTAAACGCCCACTGTTGATGTCTTCAATTCCGCGAAGCACACCTTCTTGACTGACCTTTGTTATCCCAAACGCGCGACGCCATCCTGACCAAAGGTCTTCCTCATTTTTCCATCGAATGAAGCGTTTGAAGTTGATGCCCAAAGTGACATTCGTCGAGGACAGCAGGTTGAGAGTCGAAAAGGGTATTGCGACGGTTGCGGTCCAGCCCGACTGTGTGCGTCGTGCGGCGGAGACCCACACACCATCCCATCCGGGATCGAAGTCGCTGTCATCTCCTCCGTGCTCCTCGGTAATCAAGCCATCACGCTGTGTTCCCAGCGGATTAACTTGGAAAACATAAGCGTTGCGCCGGTCGTCGGCTGAGTCGATAGCAATTTCAAAGTAGTCGTCGAAATCCTGGCTCACATCGCGGCGAAGCTCGCTGGCGGTGACATGACGTTTCTCAGATTCGAAACAGGTGATGCCGAAGTAGATTTCCCGCGAGGTGTAGAGGATGCGGACTTCTGTCCGCTCAGTGGCAGCTTCACCCTCATTCGGTTCGCGCTGACGAAAATCGCTGATAGGCTTCGCCGTTAACCAGATCGGATCACTGAGCGAACCGTCGAGCTTCGGCGGCGATTGCACATGATGCGCATAGGCGACTCTTTCTGACGGCGATCCCGTCACTTGTGCCGATGCGGGGAAGCACAGCGCGCATGCGGCAACTGCACCCACCAGTTGTACGATCCACCTTGCCATTCGATTTGCGGCAGGATTGCAGCGCCTGCATAGACGACCTATTGCACAGCATCGTAAACGATCATCTTTGCCACCGGCCGACCGTTCTCCTGTTGTTCGGGCGTATAGACGCGATGTGTGCGGGTGTCCACCGCAATGCTGTGAACTTTAGCCTGAACCGGAAAGTCACTTAGCTTCCGGTAGTGGTCGGGATCGTCTTGTTTGAAGATGGAAATCGCGCCGCCGCCGCAGGCGACGTAAATGCGTCCCAGACCGGGATCGAATTTGATCACATCCGGCCCGTGGGCCATCGGCAGATACGCGATGGGCTGGTGTTTGTCCAAATCGAACACAGTCATGAGCTCATTCTCTTCACAGGATAAAAACGCTCGGTGGTGCTCTGGATCGAGAGCCATGCCGTGATTGCCACGGCATTTGCCGACGGGGTACTTGGCCACAACTTCATCAGTATTGGGATCGATCTCGGCGAGAAGGTTGTCGTCCTGCAAGTTGACGTAGACCTTTCGACTGATCGGATCGTATTGCGGCATTCCGGTCTCACTATCGAATGTCAGTGTCTTGACCGGCTGATCTTTGATCACATCAATGACGGCTTCCGCTTTGCCGCGCTCATCTGAAACATAGATCTTATGAAATGGCGGCGCATAGGCAATGCCGTCCGGCTTGTTCTGGGTCGCAATTTTCTTGACGACTTTCATTTGCTTCAGATCGATGACGGCAACTTTGTTCTCATACCAGTCCGCCGTGTAGGCCTTGTTGAGGTTTGGAATGGCGACGATACCCTCTGCGCCTCGGACATCTTTGATGACGGCAGTGACTTTGTTCGAGTTGAGGTCGATCACGTAGGTCTGTCCCGCCGCCAGATGGTTCGAAAACAGTCTGTGATTCTGTTCATCCACATCAAGGTAGTCGAAGCGCTTTCCACCCGGTCCGGGCAGATCAATGGTCGCGATCTGCTTCAGCAGTGGCTGGCCCGATCCGGCTCCGAACGCATGTTGCCCTGAGGCCACGGCAGACAATGCGACAAGCCCAAATACGGAAAGCAAGAAATAGATTGCGGAGTGCTTTTTCATTGTTCGCTCCTGGCCGAATGTTGGGACAAATGGGAACGAACCACTCGGCCGATCTTGTACGGTCCTTGTTACACATATACCATGTTTCGAAATGGCAGTACCGAACGCGAAGCAGGCCCCATCGCCCACGCGCGAGCCTGCCGACACAGATGCGCCGTGGCTCCTGCTCGTCTTCAGCTTGCCGAGCAGCCAAGCCAGTAAGCGCGTCGAAGTCTGGCGCAAGCTAAAGCAATACGGTGCTCTGCCTCTGCCCTCGTCGGGATACCTATTGCCCAATACACCTCTGAACCACGAACACTTTGAGTGGCTCGCTACGGCAATTCGCAAATACAAAGGTCAGGCCGCTGTGGTCAAGGTGAGCGCCATCGGCGATGAGTCTCCGGCGCACATTCGTCAGCGTTTCGTAGAAGCGCGTTCACACGAATACGAGCAACTCCTAAAAGAACTGCGGAAAAAATCGCGCAAGCGTACATCGGGAGAACTCGCGCGCCTGCGCCGGCATTATCAGCAAATCGCATCCATCGATTTCTTTGACAGCCCGCTCCGGAGCCGGGTCGAGAGCCTCTTAAACAACGCCGATGGCCTAAGCCAGCCGTCGTCCGGCGCTTCCTCCAGGAAGCGCAAAGAATTCCTAAACCGCACATGGATAACACGTCCCCGGCCCGGTATCGACCGCGTTTCCTCTGCCTGGCTCATTTGCAAGTTCATTGATGCCCACGCGCGGTTTGCGTTCACCGCCGATCCTCGCAATGCGCCGAATGCAGTTCCCTTTGACATGTTCCAGCCTGGCGGTTTTGGACATCGCGGCGAGGACTGCACTTTCGAAACACTACGTAAGGAATTCGGGATTCGAGATTCCAAGGTGGCCGTTATCGCGCAAATTATTCACGATGCTGATTTAGAAGATGGGAAGTACGGTCGCTCGGAAGGAATTGGCGTAGACCGCGTGCTGATCGGCTGGGCGCATGAGGGTACTGCCGACGAGGAGCTGCTGCGCCGTGGGATCGGAATGATCGAGGGCTTATATCAGTCGCTCACATGACCGCAAGAGTCGTAATGGCAATGAGACATCTGCGTATGGAGGGACGAGTGAACTTTCCACGAAACATCCTGCTCCTGCTCCTAGCATTCTCCATGCTGTTGCAGGCACAGCAGAGCACTCCCCCGCCAACGCCGCTTACGCTTGAGGGCGCGGTCAACTATGCTCTCGCACATTATCCGCAGATTCGCGCTTCACTCGAGCGGCGATCTGCCGCGAGTGCCGGAGTTGGTCTCGCCAAAACCGCGTATCTTCCGACTGGCAGCGCGCTGTGGCAGGGCAATCGCGCAACGCGCAACAACATTTTTGGGCTGCTCCTGCCACAGTCGGTCATAGCGCCAATTTCCGGTCCAGTGCTGCCCGACACGTCGAATCGAGGTATTTGGGGAAGCGCTAGCGGAGTGCTGGTTTCCTGGGAACCACTCGATTTCGGGTACCGACGCGCTGGCGTGGATGCCGCTCGCGCTGGAGAGCGCACGGCATCAGCAGAGTTAGACATCAGCCGCTTGGACGTGGCGAGCGCTACGGCATCAGCATTCATCTCGGTTATCGAAGCTCAGCAGGCAATTCGTGCAGCGGACGCAGACGTAAACCGCAGAGAGGTTTTCAGTCGGTCAGTACATGTGCTCGTTCAGAACCAACTCCGGCCCGGTGCAGATGCTTCGCGCGCAGATGCCGAATTGGCAGCGGCACGTATCGGCATGATTCAGGCTCGTACGGCGGAAAAAGTGGCGCGCATCGCTCTCTCTGATCTTTTGGGTATCTCGCCTACCAGCCTGCAACTCGACGCTGGGGCACTGATGCAAGGTCCACCGGCGTTAACGACCCCACAGATCGACGTAGCCGCACATCCCGCGGCTGTGGCGCAACATTCGCGTGTGGATCAGGCAGCGGCTCAAGTTCGAGTTCTGGACCGCTCTTATTACCCTCGCTTTGATTTGCAATCTGCGTTTAGCGGCAGAGGTAGTGGAGCAAATAACGATGGGACGTTTGCCGGCGGAACGAACGGCCTCGGATTGCAAAGGGAAAACTGGGCCGTGGGTCTCACGGCTTCATTTCCATTTTTGGACTTCTTTTCTATTCGCAGCCGTAAGCAGATTGCCTCTGCGACTGAGCGAGCTGAAACTGCGCGTTATCAGCAGACAGTCCAAGATTTGTCGGCGCAAGCAGAGGAAGCGCAAGCGCGACTTGAAGGTGCCATTGCGATAGCACAGACAACGGCGGTTGAGCTCGATGCTGCGCGGGCTGCTGAATCGCAAGCTCGTGCGAGATACGAGGCTGCATTGACGAACGTGGTTGAGGTTACGGACGCGGAGGGTTTGCTGGTCCGCGCCGAAACAGATGATGCGGTATCCCGCTTAAACGCATGGCTTGCTCTGGCCGCGTTTGCCGCAGCACAAGGCGACCTGACGCCGTTCTTGCAATCTCTTCACAATGCATCGACGGGAGGACATTAACTCATGTGGCTAGTGCGCGCTGCTCTTCGGAGGCCAATCACGGTTGTAGTTTTCGTGATTGCGGTGGCCCTGTGCTCCATTCTTGCTATACGCCGCATGCGCATGGACATTTTTCCCAATTTGAACCTTCCGGTTATTTACGTTGCGCAACCCTATGGAGGCATGAGTCCTGCGCAAATGGAAGGATACTTGACCTACTACTATGAGTATCATTTCCTTTACATCAACGGTATTCAGAGCGTTGACTCCAAGTCCGTGCAGGGCGCTGCGCTTCTCAAGCTGACATTTCATCCGGGCACGGACATGAGCCAGGCGCTGGCGCAGACCATTTCCTACGTGAACCGTGCGCACGCGTTCATGCCGTATGGAACAGTTCCACCATTCATCATCCGCTTCGATGCAGGTACCGTTCCGGTCGGATATTTGGTGTTCTCGAGTAAGACGCGTGATTTAGGCCAGATTCAGGATCTGGCGCTCAACCGCGTTCGACCTCTCTTCGCGACTCTGCCCGGGGTCTCGGCTCCTCCACCGTTCGGAGGAAATCAACGCACGATCGTGATCAATGTCGATCCCGATAAGCTGCGTTCCTACGGCATGTCGCCTCAAGAGGTCGTCAAAGCGGTGACAGCGGGAAACGCGATCATGCCTGCTGGCGCGGTGCAAATGGGCAATTTGCAGCGCATGGTGCCGATGAACGGAGTAGTAGTGAAGCCCGCCGAATTGCTGGATCTGCCAATCCGAACTGGGGCGGGGCCGACCGTCTTCATACGCGATGTCGGCACAGTTACGGACAGCACGGACGTATTGGCCGGGTACGCATTGGTAAACAGCCGTCGTGCGGTTTACATCCCGGTCACAAAAAGGCCAGACGCATCCACGCTGACGGTTGTGAATGAAGTGAAATCCAGTCTGCCGCGCTTTCGCGCTCTGATCCCGGGAGACATCACGGTCAACTACGAATTCGACCAGTCTGACTATGTGAAAGCAGCACTGTCGTCGGTATCGCGAGAGGCCTTGTTGGGTGCGGTCCTCACCGGACTCATGGTGCTCCTGTTCCTGCGCGACTGGCGAAGCTCGGCCATAGTGGTGGTCACGATTCCGTTCGCGTTGCTGGCCGCAATCGTCGCACTCTGGGCGGCAGGCGAGACCATCAACATCATGACTTTGGGTGGACTGGCGCTCGCTGTCGGAATTTTGGTTGATGAGGGGACCGTCGTTATTGAAAACATCCACACCCATCTGAGCCAAAGTGTCGGACGCGCGCGCGCCATCGTGGACGCCAGCCGTGAGGTCGCGCTGCCGCGATTACTCGCGATGCTTTGCGTCTTGGCAGTATTCGTGCCGTCCTTCTTTATGACAGGCGTAGCTCACGCGCTGTTCGTGCCCTTGGCGCTGGCAGTCGGATTCGCAATGGCGGCGTCTTACTTCTTGTCGAGTTCACTGGTCCCAGTCGCCGCGTCATGGATTCTTCACGAGCATGAACACAAAGATTCCGCTGAGCGCAGCCGGTTTGAACGCTTTCGTCAGCGATATGAAAAGACCTTGCGCCGGCTACTACCAAGACGAGGACTGCTCGTGACCGGCTACACGATTGCAAGTATTCTGATCATCGTTTTCCTGGGTCGTGCGCTTGGCCGAGAGCTATTTCCTCCTGCGCACGCTGCACAGTTTCAATTCCGCTTCCGTGCTCCAACGGGCACGCGGGTGATCGAAACCGAGAGGATGACGCTAGCGATTCTGAACAAGATCCAGGAGATTGCCGGCTCCGGCAACGTGGACATAACGCTCGGCTATGTTGGCGCGCAACCAAGCAGCTATCCCATTAACACGGTTTTCTTGTGGACCAATGGGCCTCAGGAAGCCTTCATGCGGGTTGCGATGCGTCCCGGCAGCGATGTCGATATTGAAAAACTAAAAGAACGTCTCAGGAAAGAATTGCCCCAGCAGTTTCCTGGCTCTGAATTTTCATTTCAGGCGGGAGACATCGTCAGCCAGATCATGAATTTCGGTTCGCCGACTCCTGTGGAGGTCACGATCCGTGGTCCGAACCTGTCGCAGGACAGGACATTTGCCGACAAAGTAAGACGAGAGCTGGCGAAGATCAGTTCGCTACGCGATCTCCAATTCGAGCAGGTGCTTGATTATCCCAGCGTTGACGTGAACGTCGATCGCGAACTCGCCGGCCAAATGGGCGTGACCGTCGATGAGATCGGACGTTCGCTGGTAGCCGCCACTTCCTCCAGTCGATTTGTGACACCGAATTACTGGCGCGATCCCAATTCCGGAATCGGTTATCAAGTTCAGGTTCAGGTGCCGCAGCCGCAGATGACTTCGGTCGAAGATGTGGAGCGCGTTCCCGTAGCGAGCGACGGCAGTCCCCATCCGATGATTGGCGACCTGGCGCAGGTGAGCCTCGGAAGCATAGCTGGCGAATATGACCGAGAGAATGGGCAACGCATGGTCACGCTCTCGGCGAATGTCGAAGGCGAGGATCTCGGCCGAGCCGCGGCCCACATTGAGCGAGCAATTCAGAATGCAGGACAACCACCGCGCGGGGTCACTGTAAGCGTCGGTGGCCAGATCGCTCCTATGCAGGAGACGCTGCAGAACCTCGGCATCGGATTGGCGCTCGCGATTGTTGTGATCTTCTTGCTGCTCGCAGCGAACTTCCAATCGTTGCGACTCTCGTTCGTCGTGATCTCGACTGTTCCGGCTGTGGTGTGTGGAGTCATAGTCGTTTTGTTAATAACGGGAACGACTTTGAATGTGCAGTCGTTCATGGGAGCAATCATGGCCATTGGCGTGGCCGTCGCCAACGCGATTCTGCTCGTCACGCTCGCCGAGCAACAGCGTCGCTCGGGCGTTGCTGCCGATGAAGCCGCTGTTGGCGCGGCACGCGCCCGCATTCGTCCTGTTCTTATGACTAGCCTTGCCATGATTGCGGGCATGATCCCGATGGCGCTGGCGCTCGGATCGGGAGCTGAAGAGACAGCTCCTTTGGGCCGCGCAGTCATCGGCGGCCTTCTCTTCGCGACCGCATCAACTTTAGCGATTCTTCCCTCGGTCTTCGCCATGGTTCAGCGACGTGCCGGCACGCTTTCTGCATCGCTCGATCCCGACGATCCAGAAAGCCGTTTCGCGGCTCAGGAGGCACGATGAAGAGAATCGCGATTTCATTCCTTGCCGTTTGCTTTTGTGCGCTCCTCGTTGGGTGCAGTTCCTCACAATCGTCTACTGCTTCGGCCGCAAGCTCGCCCAGCGTACAGACTGTAGAGGTCACGAAAGTGATAGCAAAGCCCCTCGATCTCACCGTCCGATTGCCCGGAGAGCTTCAGCCGTATGAGTCCGTAGCACTGTTCGCGAAAGTGCCCGGCTTTGTTGAAAGAATTTCGGTTGACCGAGGATCTCGAGTGCGCTCGGGTCAGGAGATTACGGTCATCTCAGCTCCGGAGCTGGCGTCGCACCGCGCTGAGGCCGAATCGAAGGCCCAGAGCGCGCAATCTCAACTTGCAGGCGCACAAGCCAAGTTGGCAGCCGATCAAAGCACCTCCGACAAATTGCAATCCGCATCCCTTACTCCGGGAGTGGTCGCAGGTAACGACCTACTCCTCGCGCAAAAGGCAGTGGAAGCAGATCAAGCTCAATTGAAGGCTCTTCAAGAAAACGCTCAAGCCGCTCAACAAGCGCTGCGGGCCGTTGCCGAAACTGAGCAGTACCTGCGCATCAGAGCGCCGTTCAACGGCGTCATCACGGAACGCAATGTGCATCCGGGCGCACTTGTTGGCCCTTCCCAGAGCACGCCGATGTTGCGGATCGAGACGCTCGATCACCTTCGACTTATCGTGCCCGTGCCGGAGGCGTATGTATCCGCAGTTCCGGAACGGTCGCCCGTGAAGTTCTCTGTTCCTGACCACCCGAACGAAACGTTCACTGGAACGGTCGCACGAGTGTCACACGCCGTTGATGTGAAAACGCGCACGATGGCTGTGGAGCTCGACGTCAGCAATCCGTCGGGGCAATTGACGCCCGGCACGTTCGCACAAGTTACGTGGCCGGTTCATAGGAAATCTCCGAGTCTATTAGTACCCACGTCGGCGATCGCAACCAATTTGGAACGCACCTTTGTCATTCGTATTC
>DASTJH010000019.1:0-27679 GCA_035716645.1 Terriglobales bacterium
TGCTCTCCAGCAGAGCTGGCCTCCGCTTCCTCAGCCAGCCTCATGCTCAACCAACAACTTTCGTTCGTCCAGCACTTTGCAGCGAACGGCAACCGGGGAATGTCCCTACTGTCTCACTTCAGGGGGTCACCCCAGAATTTCAGTAGTTGCCGTTACCCACCCATCAAGTTCGATGGCCCATGCAGTTCGGTCTGTCCAAAACCCGGGAGTTTGTCCCGCGTGACTCTTTCTGTCATCTGTCGCTTTCGGCGCTAACCGAGCTACACTCTCCGGCCATGAAACCCGTCGTAATCTCCGCAGGCGGATCGGCGAGCCAGTGCCAGCAGCCGAGAGGATGGCTTGGGCGGCTGATGCTGTGGAACATGAATGCCCGCCATTCCGGCGTGACCGACTGGGGCTTGTCCCACGTCACGGTGAATGAGCGCGACACGATTCTCGACATCGGTTGCGGCGGCGGACGCACGCTGAGCAAACTGGCTTCGGCGGCGAGGCAGGGAAAGGTCTACGGCATCGACCATTCCGAGGCGAGTGTTGCCGCGAGCAAGAAGACGAATGCCAATGGGATCAAGACAGGTCAAATCGAAGTTCGGCTGGGATCTGTTTCGGAGCTCCCGTTTCCCGACAACATGTTCGACCTGGTGACCGCGGTCGAAACCCACTTCTGGTGGTCCAACCTGCCGCACGACATGCGCGAGACCTTCCGGGTAGTAAAGACCGGCGGACGATTCATCGCAATCGCCGAGATCTACAAAGGCGCGAATACCAGGGTTGCCAAAATGGCCGAGCAGTATGCCTCGCGAACCGACATGACTCTGCTCAGCGTCGACGAGCATCGCGAGTTGCTGGTGAATGCTGGGTATTCGGACGTTCAGGTTTCAGAAGAACGCGACAAAGGGTGGATTTGCGCCGTGGGAAAGAAAGTGTGAGTGCAAACCTATTCTGCTGCGGATTATTTGCTCTGGCTCACGAATGCGTAAGCATATGCATTCAAAGGCTGTCATCCTGAAGCCCTTGTTTTGGGCGAAGGATCTCCGCGGATCTTTCAGACTTAAATGCGTTCTCCAGGCTTTTCCACCGCAATCTTTATTGAAGAAACCGAGATACTGTGTCTGAGTCTGAAACATTCGCGAAGAATCTTCGTCCGCCGGCGGACTCCCAATGAACAAATTCCGTCTGGTGGCAGGCAGGGTGGGATTTTGCAGATCTTCGGTGTACCTGACCCAGCCCTTACGGGCTGGGCTAAAAGAATGCCGCGCCTTCGGCGCTGGCACCGGCTCCGGTTCAGGGCGCCTATAATGCGCGAACTGTTCATTGGATCCATAACCTCGCCTATAGCGAGGTCGGCTGCTCAGAATGACAGGTTTACAGAGTACTGCCATTCTTGTCAGAGCATAAACGCGGAAAGCACCGCGTGAACCTCGGACTTTGCACAATCGGTGGGGAGGCCTGGTGAATAATCCACGCCCGGCGGCGGCACGCCATCCCGAAACGGGAAACACTTCCCGTTTTGTTGCGACCGCTTATCGCCGCAAATCCGTCAGAAGGTTTATGCCGGGCCTTGCGGGGCTCACATTTTGAATTTCCCCCGTCGACCCAATGCTCACGCATTTGGGCTTCGCTTCTGCCGCCCTTTGGGCTTGGATTCTCTCATGATATTTCCGGCTTCAATCCCGAATTCAGTGTCCTTGTGAGACCGCCTCGTCGGTTTTCGAGACGAGCGGCAGGATTTCATTCTCCACATCCACCTCATTGCCAAACATGCTGAACCATCTCACCTCGGGTTCGCGCCGAAACCATGTTAGTTGTCGCTTCGCGTAATTTCGGTGCGCTTGCTGGGCTGCCCATAACGCGAGCTTGGGCGTGATCTCGCCCCGCAGGCATTGCACGACCTGCTTGTAGCCCAGCGAGCCCAGCGCTCGCGCGATCGGACGTGCATCCGATTCGTCTACTGCCTCCGGCGACTGATAGGCCGTGAGCAGGCGGCGAGTTTCTTCGATCAGTCCGTTCTCGAACATCTGTTCACAGCGTTGGTTGATGCGCGTGTAGAGCGCATTGCGATCGGGATCGAGGCCTAGGCGCAGGATGCGGAAGCCAGTGAGCGGCTCGCGTCCACGTTCCCACATCACCGAGAGACGCTCGCCGGCGAGAAGACAGACTTCAATCGCCCGAATGAGCTTCGGCGTGTCATTCGGATGAATACGCGCCGCTGCATCGGGATCGAGCCGCGTGAGAATGCGATGCAGATGCCGAATCGTGTGCTGATCGGCTTTACGTCGCAGACGAATGCGTAACTGCTCCGAGCGCGGCGGGCCTTCGAACAATCCTTCGAGCAGTGCGCGCAGGTAAAGGCCGGTTCCACCGACGACGATCGGCAGGCGTCCGCGCTCGCTAATGTCGAAGATCGCTTGCCGCGCCAGGCGGGAGTAGTCGCCGGCATTGAATTCTTCTCCCGGTCCGGCTACGTCGATCAAGTGATGCGGTACGAGCCGGCGTTCCTCCCGGGTAGGCTTTGCGGTTCCAATTTCGAACTCGCGATAGACCGCGAGCGAATCGCAACTGATAATCTCGCCTCCCAGCCGCTGCGCCAGTTCCAGCGACAGCGCGGTCTTGCCGCTGGCGGTCGGGCCGAGGATGACGAGAAGTAGTGGATCAGGCATGAGAGGTGTCATGCGCTTTGTCATTCCGAGCGCAGCGAGGAATCCCTACCCTTACGATCGCGTAGAGGGTAGGGATTCCTCCTCCGCTGCGCGGATTCGGAATGACAAAGCGCGTATTTTATTCGCCGACCTTTAACACCGCCAGGAACGCTTCCTGCGGGATATCGACGCGGCCGATGCGCTTCATGCGCTTCTTGCCCTCTTTTTGTTTTTCCAGCAGTTTGCGTTTGCGAGTGATGTCGCCACCGTAGCATTTGGCTAGCACGTTCTTGCGCATGGCCGGAACGGTCTCGCGCGCGATCACCTTGCCGCCGATCGCCGCCTGAATGGCGACTTCGAACATCTGGCGCGGGATCAGCTCTTTCATTTTGGCGGCCAGCGCGCGTCCGCGTTCGTAGGCGTTGTCGCGATGCACGATGATCGAAAGCGCATCGACGGGGTCGCCGGAGACGAGAATATCGAGCTTCACCATCGGCGACTCCCATGTGCCCGAGAGGTGATAGTCGAGCGAAGCATAACCGCGCGAGACGGACTTCAGCCGGTCATAAAAATCGAGAACGATTTCATTCAGCGGCAGCTCGTAGGTGATCATCACGCGCGAGGCGCTCACGTACTCGAAATTCTTTTGTCGTCCGCGTTTTTCTTCGACCAGCTTGAGGATGCCGCCGACGAACTCTTCATTCGTCATGATCATCGCCGTAATCACCGGCTCTTCGATCTTAGCGATCTCGCTTTGCCCAATCCATTTGGATGGATTATCCACCTCAACGACTGCGCCGTCGGTCTTGGTGATGCGATAGCGCACGCCCGGCGCGGTGGTGATCAGGTCCAGATTGAACTCGCGCTCCAGCCGCTCCTGGATGATCTCCATGTGCAGCAGGCCGAGAAAGCCGCAGCGAAAACCGAAGCCGAGCGCGGCCGAACTTTCTGGTTCGAAGAAAAACGAAGAATCGTTCAGCCGCAGCTTTTCCAGCGCATCGCGCAACAAAGTGTGCTCGTGTGCATCGACCGTGTAGAGGCCGGCGAAGACCATCGGCTTGAGTTCCTCAAAGCCGGGCAGCGCTTCGATTGCGGGATGCGCGTCGTCGGTAATCGTGTCGCCGATCTTCGCGTGGGCAACGTTCTTGATGTTGGCCATCAGGAAACCGACTTCACCGGCTTCGAGTTGATCGACCTCCACTGGCTTAGGTGTGAGCACGCCGAGCTGCTCTACGTCGAAGGTTTGCCCGTTCGACCAGAGTCGAATCCTCATTCCCTTGCGCAGCGTACCAGCCACGATTCTTGCCAGCACGATCACGCCGCGATAGGGATCGAACCAGGAATCGAAGATCAGCCCTTGCAGCGGCGCGTCCGCTGGAGCTTTCGGAGGCGGGAGGCGCTTGACGATGGCTTCGAGGACGCTGGGCACGCCTTCTCCCGTTTTGGCACTCACGAGCAGCGCGTCGGAAGCGTCTAGCCCGACCGTGTTCTCGATCATTTCTTTCGCGCGCGGAATATCGGCGCTGGGTAGATCGATTTTGTTGATGACCGGGATGATTTCGAGTCCGTTGTGGATCGCGAGATAGGCATTGGCCAGAGTCTGAGCCTCAACCCCCTGCGAGGCATCGACGACCAGCAGCGTGCCTTCGCACGAAGCCAGCGAGCGCGAGACTTCGTAGGAGAAGTCCACGTGTCCGGGCGTGTCGATCAGGTTGAGCTGGTACAGCTGTCCGTCCTGCGCGGTGTACATCATGCGCACGGCGTGAGCTTTGATGGTGATGCCGCGCTCGCGTTCGAGGTCCATGGCGTCGAGCACCTGCGCCTGCATCTCGCGTGCGCTGACCGAGCCGGTCAGCTCCAAGAGTCGGTCCGAGAGCGTGGATTTGCCGTGGTCAATGTGCGCGATGATCGCGAAATTGCGAATGTGCTGGCGGTCCATGCGTAACGATTCTTCCCGCAAGGGACGCTGGAAGGCGCACTGCGGAGGGATCAGACTCCATGATAATTGAGGGAAGAAAGCTGCGAAGCTCCGAAGCCCCGGAGCTGCGAAGCTAAATCAACGGCGACAAAACCAACAACCACAAGTCCAAGGCCTGCGCTGAAATCCAATCGAGCCTAAGGCGCCATCGCCCTGAGGTTTGCTCTTGGTTTTCAGCTTCGGGGCTCCGGGGCTTCACGGCTTCGGGGCTGCCCCCCGTAACCCCGCTGTGTGACTTGCTTTCGGGACCAAAGTAGACAATGATTCTTGACACCTCTCGACCCCTATGGTGTGTCCGGTTTGCAGCACCGAAAACGTCGAAGGAGCCGCGCAATGCAGCTCCTGCAGTTCGTCCCTCGGGTTCGGACGTGATGATGCGACGTTCTCACCGACCGATTCGCCAACCTTTGCCAGCGCGAGTGTAAGGACCTCGCGCGGAACTGCAGCGGGAGCAGCACCTGCATTAAGCCCGAACGAACCGCCACCAGATTTCGGCGCTCGCTATCGCATTGAATCCAAGCTGGGACAAGGCGGCATGGGCGCGGTATTCAAAGCTTACGACTGCGAACTCGACCGGTATGTTGCGCTCAAAGTCATTCGCGCCGACCTGATGAGCAACAGCGAAATCCTGCAGCGGTTCAAGCAGGAGTTGCTGCTCGCCAGCCGCATCTCGCACAAGCACATTTTGCGCATTCATGATTTGGGCGACGCCGGCGGAGTGAAGTTCATCTCGATGGCCTACATCGACGGCGAGGATTTGGCGAGCCACATCCAGCGCGAGAAGATGCTGCCGCTCGCGACAGCGCTAACTTACGCCAAGCAACTTTGCGAAGCCTTGGCGGCGGCACACCGGGAAGGCGTGGTTCATCGCGACCTGAAGCCGCAGAACATTCTCATCGATCGCAACGATTCGGTGTACGTTTCCGACTTTGGCTTGGCCAAGTCGCTCGAATCCGACTCCCTGGCGGCCACAGCGATGACCTCGGCCGGCCAGGTGCTGGGAACTCCGCGCTACATGTCTCCCGAGCAAGTGGAGGCCGGGGTGATTGACGGCCGCACCGATATCTACTCGTTTGGCTTAATTCTTTATGAGATGGTGACCGGCGACCTGCCGTTTCAGGGCAATTCGCTCCAACTCATGCTCGGACGCGTGCAGTCGATGCCGCGCAATCCGTCACTGCTGAACTCGAAGTTGCCGCCATACCTGGCGGGGATCATCATGCGCTGTTTGGAGAAAGATGTAGAGCGCCGCTATCAGAATTTCTCCGACGTACTCACCGACCTGGAAGCGCAGCGCTGCACGCCGTCGGGCAAGAAGCCAAAGCGGAGTACCGCGCCGACGGCAAAGCCCGCTGCGGTTCTGGCGATTGTCGCGCTAGTTTTCATTGCCGTACTCGCGCTGGTATTGCATCGCTACGTGCCGTCATGGACAGAGCGCGCGAATCAACCTGTTAACGCTGTGCCACAGATGTCCGGCAAGCACCTTGCGGTCGTGCCTCTGCGGATCATCGGCGACGATCCCAAGCTTAGCGAGGCGGCAACAGGGGTCGTGGAAGCGCTCGATGCGCGATTGTTTCATGTGCCGGGAATGACTGTAGTTGCGCCGGCAGCAGCGGCTAAATCGAAACCGGCTGACCCCCCGCAAAAGCTCGGCCACGATCTCGGAGCGAACCTGCTGCTGATGGGCACGGTGCAGGGCAGCGGCGACAAAGTTCGCTTCGACTTGAATCTCTGGGACGGCAATCGCAATGCGATTGTCTGGACCAAAGAAATTTCCGGCCTGACTGGCGATCTGCTGACACTGGAAGATGAAATCTACAACGACGTAACCAAGGCTCTCGGAGTCACCTTGTCCCCCGAGACGGTCGTAGTGGCACATCCTACCGAAAATGTCGGCGCCTACGATCTGTATCTGCGCGCGCAGACAATCATGAAGGGCGAGCAGGATGTTGCGCACGTGCAATCGGCGATGGATTTGTTTAAGCAGGCGGTCCAGACCGATCCTAAGTTTGCGCTCGCCTACGCCGGTTTAGCCAACGCCGATGTGGCGATGTACCGCAAGAAGAAAGACGCGACCTGGGCTAATGACGCGGTAACCGCCGCTCGCCAGGGCGAACAGCTCGATCCACAACTAGCCGATGTCCACTACGCGCTGGGAACGGCGTATTCCGTGATTGGCCGTTCGGCGGAGGCAATTGACGAGATCAAGCAGGCCATTCAACTTCTTCCCAATTCGGACGAAGGGTATCGCCGGTTGGGTAGCGCTTACGATTCCGCCGGGAACGTGGGTCAGGCGATCGATGCTTACAAGAAGGCCATCGAGATCAATCCGTACTACTGGATGAATTACAACGAACTCGGAAGCACTGACTTCGCCTCGGGCGACTACGAAGGTGCGGTTGCCGCCTTTCGCAAGGTGGTTGAAATTGAACCCGATAACGGCTTTGGGTACGGCAACCTTGGCGGAGCCGCGCTCCTGGCCGGCAAGTTTCAAGACGCAGTGGGGCCTCTGGAGAAGGCCCTGAAGATCGCGCCGACTGCCTCTCGCTACAGCAATCTTGGCACCGCCTACTACTATCTGCAGGAGTACGATCTTTCGGCATCGTTGTTCGAGAAGGCGATCCAGTTGGCACCGACATCGTGGCTTTATACAGGAAATCTCGCCGACGCGAATCGGCAGGCAGGCAAGAAGGAGATCGCCGCTGGCCTCTACGATAAAGCAATCGAATTAGGCAAGAAGGAGCTCGAGGTGAATCCTCGCAACGCTCTCACGATGGGCGGCATGGCCCTGTGGTACGCGCGCAAAGGCGAACTCCAGCCGGCTAAGCGGCTCATTGACGCTGCGCGCAGTATCGATCCGAACAGCGTGGATCTGATGTACTTTCAGGCGCAGATCGCGGACGCCAATCATGACCAAGCCGCGGCACTGGCTGCGTTACGCCAGGCTTTCCAGAAAGGATTGCGGCCAGCCATCGCAGTTGCCGAGCCTGACCTGCGCGATTTGCGTGGTGATGCGAACTTCCAGAAGCTAGTCCATCAATTCTCCCATAGCTGAATTTTTCTGTGGGCTCAATGTGCACTGAGTTGCGATGGGAGAGAAGGCACTTCCACTACTTTTGGCGGATTCACAAGTCAGCCTCCGTTTTTCTGCAACAACTTGCGTTGAAGCCGGCAGTGGCTATGAACGTGCAATGTTCTGCTCCTTGAGGGTTTCTCTGCCCTGGGGGTTTTTATGAAGCGCTGCGCATTGCTCGTTCTTGCCGTGTTGTTTCTGAGCCTCGGAAGTCTGTTCGCCGACGATATTCCCCACGATCCAATCATTGATATCGAGCGCGGAACGGGTACGATCGGGTTTGGCGGCACCGCAATGTTTACGATTAGTGACGGTTCGAACTGCATCGATTCCGATGTGCAGGGCATTCGATCCTGTTCAGCGATAACACCGACTTTCGGCAACTTAACCGGCAAGGACATCACTAGCCTGGAGTTTAATTTTCCGCTAACGGCTCCCAATCAAGGGGTGTTTACGGCAGGCGGCAATAGCGCGTTCAACCAGGTGGATACTGTCCTACCGGGGTTCGAGGCCATCTATTCCGGCGGTGATATTACCCACAATTGCACCACGAGTGAAATTGCGGATGGTGTCTCGTGCGACCCAGGCGCCGATTTCAAGACGTCGGAATTTACCATTGGTTTTGCAGAGGTCCTGGTACCCCTCAACGGCAGCGTAACGCTAGCTTTTTCTTCGGTTCCGGATCCAACCTCCACCGTGCCTGAGCCTCCCGCAGCCGCGCTGATGCTGACTGGAATCGGCATCATTGGCATTGTCCGTCGCTGGTTCTGGAAGGCTTAGGGATTCCTCCAAGTTCCCGGGGCGAATCGAACGCGGAAGAGGCAACAAGCGTGAATAGCGAGCGCCGGAGGCGCGGCATTGCATTTAGAGGTTTAATGCCGCACCTCCGGCGCTTCGTGTTATCTAACGCCTCTCACCCGCGCCTGCCGTCTTTCAGCGCCACGAACGAGTGAATCTTCCCTGCCGAAAATGCCGTTACAGATTTTTGGCGATATGTCGTGGGTATCAAGACGTTGTTTTCGATCTCCGCAATCCTTGAGGCAGACAAGAGAGGAGCTTGTGACATCAGTGCACTTCGAATGTCGCGGCGCGCTCCTTCGAATTGTTGCCGGCTGAATCCACAGCGCGGAGCACCAACTCGTAGCTGCCAGGCCCTAGCTGTTCGACTGGGATCCTCATGCCCAGCGGCACAACCGGACTGCCGGCCTGAATCGACTTTTGCGTGTCCGTGATGCCTACATGGAGCTTCTGCTGCTTGGTTTTGCGATCGATGACCCAGACCTCGACTCCCACTTTCGGCGGAGTGGAACCGGCAAGCAGCGGATCGTAAATCTCGAAATACGCGGCGGCATGGTCCTTGGGCGTAAAGCGATCGTCGCCGCTGGGCACGATCTGCATGCCTTGCGCGACTAATGGCGTCTTATCGGCCAGCAGCTCGGCATCTAGACCATCGCTGAGTTGATTGACTGGGATAACCTGTTTGCTCAGTGCCAGCGCGCTCATGGCGAACTGCTTCTTGTCGTAAGCATCGATTACGAGCGGCGATTCCAGCTTGCCAAAACTCTCTCCGGCGCAACTGAATGCGACCTTCAATTCGTATTTGCCGGGAGCGATCTGGAACTGGTTCTGATACTCGAAGGGCTCTTTCTGGAACTCCTCAACTTCCTTCTTGCCATCGAACTCAAGATCGGCGGTATCGCTGAACTTTGCTGCGACCGTACCGTCAGACTTGTAGGCAATGCCCAGGACATTCACCGAGGCTTTCATCTTGCCTTTTTGTTTTTCGAACTTGATGCTATTCGAAGGAATGTCAATCGCGAGGTTCACACGCGCCGTATTTTCGGACGTGTAAAAGTACGGCGCTTCCATGGAGGCGACGACGCCGGCTTCGGTCCCGTTGGCGCGGCTCTCGAGCTCTTTTTCGATGGGCTTTCCGGCCAGCAGATCCACGGGCTTCATTTTGCAGTAGCCGCTGCGGGAGCGCACGATCGTGCCTCCACGATCTACTTTAACTTTGAGCGTATGGCAGCTTCCATCTTTGGAATCCGGGGGCTCGTAGCCGAGCAGGTAGTACTCCGACTGCTCGCGCGCGATCTTCTGTAGCCCGCCGACCAGGTCGTTGGTGTTGAGGATCACGAAGCCGCCGGTTCCATCCGCCAACTCATACAGCACCTGCTGGTTTGTGCTAGCGCTAGACGGGAAAGGAGGAATGATCTGGCGCGGCTGGTTCATTGGATTGTTATAGGCGTTGTATGGATTGAATGCCGGGCGCGCTGCGCCTCCACCGTTTCCCGTTCGCGTACCACCGTTGCCTCCGGCTCGCGGCGCTCCGCCAGACGGAGATCCGCCGCGCGGCGCGCCGCCGCTGGGAGAGCCACCTCGCGGTGCACCGCCCCCAACGGGACCACCACGCGGGCCGCCTCCGCCTGCACCGCCTGGACTGACGCGTTGATAGACATAGACCAGATGCGCGCCTAAGTGCTTCGACGAAAAATCCTCAGCCTGGTAACGCAAAGTTGCAGGCGTTATCCATGCGGAGGAGTGCTGACCGAAGTTCGGCAACTGCAAGCGCGAACGGGGACTGAGGTCCATGCCGCTCGAGAGGCCGCGAACGTCAATCGGATAGATGGCGACGTTGGCTTTGTTGCAGGCGTCGATCGCCGCTGTGACCTCAGACTGTATCTCGATCGCATCCAGCGGAAAGCCGGAGGTCAGGAAGATTAGGCTCTTGCGTCCCGGGATGGCAGCGAGGTTCTTGGCCATATCGCGCAAAGCCAGAAGTACGCCGCGTTGCCCGAATTCGTATTCTGCACTGGTGAGCGAGGGGCCGCCGAAAGCTGACGGCGGCGCGGCGCCGAGAGATGCGATCTCAGGGTTGCCGGTCACGGCTGACGAACGAATCCCGGTAACGACCTGCTTCAGGCGCGCAGCATCCGAAGTAAAGTTCTGCGCGATTTGCGTGGTCCCACCGAAGTTCACGATCGCCATGTACTGATTCGGGCCCATATTGGCGTCGATGAACTTGGCCGCGGCTGTGCGAGCTTGGGATTGATCGCCAAAATTCATGTCGCCGTTGTCGAAGAAAAGCACCAAATAATGCTTCTGGCCATTCGGCGTATTGGCCTCAGTCCCAAAAGAGAACGCGGTGACCTTCTGCTCTTTGTTGTCCTCCCAAACTCGGAAGTCCTTCTGCTCCAGATCGCGGATGTAGTTGCCGTGTTTGTCGGTGACGACAGTGTCCACCAGAACGAGGCGAGTTTCGGCGCGAATGACGGGCACACTGGCATTCGCCGCCGGTGCGCTCGATTGCGCTGTGTTGGCCGGTGGAGCGGACGCAGCGTTCGGCGCGGGATTGTCCTGAGCGAGCGCGGACGCAGAGACCAGCAATGCGGCCAGCACCCAGGCCGGCACAGACCGGAATTGATTGATGTTCATCGTCGTTTCCTTCGTTACGGAATTTCTACCGCGCCGTTTTCGGCGGAGATCTCGCCTTCCCCGTCGCGCACGACCAGCCGCACCAGATAGCTGCCCGGCTTCACATCGAAATCGGACTTCAATGTAATCCCCGAGCCGAGCTTGCGCTCCAGCGTCTCGTCTTTCAGCCGCATTTCGATCACTTTTTCACTGCCCTGCAGATAATTTCCGTTGCGGTCGAAGAGCGCGGAGACGATAGTTAGATCGTTGTGGTTTCTGCCATCGAGTTTCTTAAAACGAATGTGCTTCACATCCACATGGCAGAGCACGGCAACTTTTGCATCCGTGTCGCTGGCCATGAAAAATTGCGTATGCAGATCGACCGGAAGATCGTGCAGCTCTTCCTGCGAGAAGAGCGCGTCTTCAATGTCCTGTTTGGCCTGATCGGCCAGCTGCTCGTCTTTCTTCGGCGCGAAGTATCCTTTGCGCGCTTGCAATGCGAGCTTCTGCGGCTGTTTCAGCCTGACTTTTAGCGTGTGAAAGCTGCCGTCGGCTTTCAGGTTCTGCGGCGAGAATCCCAGCAGATAGGAATATTCAGGCGGCGCGGCAAGTTTGCGGAATCCGGCGTCGAAGTCGTTGCTGTTGTGGAAGAACGACCCGCCCGTTGCACTTGCTAGCTCGGCTAGCACGTCGGCGTCCACGGAAGCGCTCGCACTCGCGTACTGCGATTTGAGGCCCATGACCGAAGCATTCGTCGTATTCACCGGCGAGTCAATGTTCAGGCCGCCGGGAGCTACGGTGTACAGGCCGCGAGCATCGAGCGCGCTGATCACGACATTCGAGTGCAGCGCCCGATCCATGATGTTGTCTTCGCGAAACAGGTCGTCGGGATTGTAAAAGCCGGGAGAGACGAGCAGGATCGTTCGCTGTCCCGGCATGGCGGTAACGCGGCGGACGATGCCCTCCAGCGTCTGCAGCGACACCTGAGTCTCATGATTGCCCTCATTCACCGCGCGCATGGCTGCGGTCTGCGCCAGGGCCTGCGCTTGCAGCTGCATCCGCTGATCGCCGCCGAACTGACAGTCCAGCGCTTCCTGGGTAGCCGCCTGGAGCGCCTGCGGATCGTTTTTATTCTGGATCATGTCGCCGAGGTAGTAGCTGACGTCGGGACACTCGGCGATTCCCGATCCGGCAATCGGATTCGGTCGCAGAGCCAGCAGTGCCGACTTCAGCTTGACGCGATCGTCGGTGAAGTCCTGCATGGTCTTACCCGAGGTGGTGAAGATCGCCGCGCGATCCGTAGACGCAAGCGCGGCCAGATGCCGGTCCGCCGCCGCCCGCACCTGCGCCAAATCGCCGAACTGGAGATGAATGTCGTCGAACAGGTAGGCGATGTAGCGGTCCGGCATGGAAAGCGGCGTTGGCGGCGTGGAGGTGTCCTCGGGATTTGTTTTGCTCGCGTTTGCAGGAGCAGGCAGTCCGCGCGCTATATCGACCGAAAACCGAGTGATCGTCTGCGGCTTGCGATTGTCGAAGAGTTCGAAATCTTCTTTCTTAAGATTGCCGACTGCGTCGCCATGCGCATCGCGTACCACCACGCGCACGAGAACGAGATTAACGTTCACTCGAAAGGTCGCCGACTCATCGCGCTGGCTGATTTCAGATTGGGAAGCCGAAGGAGCCGCCGTCTGCGCCAGCATGGATGTGCTGAGAAAGAACGCGCAAAAGGTGAGGAACGCAAATCTACGCACGGTGTACTCCGGTCGCAGATTGGGATTATACGAGAAAGCAGCGAAAAGGCAGCAATTAGCGATTAGCAACTAGCAATTAGCAAAATCTGGTCCACCGCTACATTGATTGCCGCTATGAGAACAGTTTGGTTCGCCAACCGCTAATTGCTAATCGCTAGTTGCTGCCTTTCACCGAAACCACAACGACCAGATCACATCCACGAGTGTGTGTGTCGTAGCCGACGATAGAATGCGCCTTCGGTCGCGCCAGGCTCTGCCATAGAAAATGCCGGCGATGCTGCCCAGGAGTACATATCTCCAGTTGAATGGTCCGGGCTTGTTGAAATGCGAAAGTCCGAAGAGTACGGCGGCGACAAACAGCGACAATGGATGCCCGATGCGCGATTTCAGTAGATTTTGCAGTAGTCCTCGGAAGAAGAGCTCCTCAGGAATCGCTACAAAAATGAACGTGATCAGGAGAGCGCCAAAAACTTTCGCCACCGACGGAACGCCGCGATGCGGATGCAGGAAGCGCAGCCAAATGCCCAGGGAGATTACGATCGGCGCATAGAATGCGCACTCGCGCACGCCGATGCCCAGATCGCGCCAGCGCACCCGAAAGTCATAGCCCACCCGCTCCAAACCGCGCACAACGAGATAAGCGTAGAGCGCGGCGTCCACCAACAGAAATTTTGGCATCACGCTTAGTCCCGAATAGGGAAAGGCTTCGCCGAGGAGTCCGAATTCAATTGGCAGAAAGAAAATCCACAGCAAAACGAAATCTTGCCAGCAGAATTTGTCTTTGGATGCGGGAGGAGTCAGCTCGAAAAGGGCAGCCGCAAAAACTGGAATTCCAAAGAGCGCGACTGCGTACAGCCAGCGAAATTCGCTGCGCGCCAGCGAGAAGTCCAAGTAGGGAATCACGAGTGAACCGGGCAAAGCGATTCTCAAGAACCGGTTCTCGATGGCGGTCCGAAGCCACTCCGCCAATCCAAAACCAAAGAACCAGTACGGCGCCAGCAGCAAGGCAAACGCGACGAAGCTGCTGGGCAGGTGTCCGTGAATGCGCGCAGGAATATCGAAGTACAGCGCGGCAAACCAGAAGGCAACCAGCAACAGGCAATAAATAACGGCGGCCCAGACCAGCGGCTTGCGCGATATGTGTCTGCCTGGGACCAGCGGTGCCGGGGCTTCCATGCCTACAACATGTCATGTTGCGGAACAGCAGATCAACCTCTACCATTTTGGATTCCGTTAACATCCTCGTTCGGAAATGCCAAAACCTGGGGTAACACGGAGGACACGGAGAACACTCAGGAAGAACTGGTTTTGAGCTTTCCTTCGTGTTCCTCCGTGACCTCCGTGTTCAACAGCTTTTGACTTTGGTTTGGGGTGATGTCTTCTTGAAAGGACAGTAATGTTGAGAAGAAGCTTGGTTTTCTTTTCAGTTCTATTTTGGTACTTCTTATTTTCCCTGCCGTTGACCGCGCAAACGGATTCTTCGCTGGTATCGGAACTGCGCACCTTGGTCGAAACGCCGGCTGTGCCCGGCTACGAATACGGACTCGCGCAAAAGATCATCGCTGCTGTCCCCAAGTTGCGCTCGCAAACCGATAATCTTGGCGACGTGATCTTTACTGTTGGCTCCGGCTCTCCGCATCGGCTGCTGGCAGCGCCGATGGACGAGCCCGGCTACGTGGTCAGCGACATTACTTCGGAAGGCTATCTGCGACTGCAGCGCTTGCCGCAGGGTGGCGCGCTGCCGCTGTTCAATGAGCTTTACTCGGCGCAGCCGGTGAAAGTCGAAACCCGATCGGCCAAGTGGATCGACGGCTCCGTTGCCGCACTCTCGATCCACCTCGCTTCCGGACGCCGCAATCCGCCCGATCCTGACGACATTGACAATATGTACATTGATCTCGGCGCGCAGAACGCTGCGCAAGTCCACGCTGCAGGCGTAGATCTGCTCAGCCCGATGGCGATCGAGCGTAAGCTCTATGAACTGGGCGGTGGACATCTCACCTCCGCCGCGATCGGCGACCGCTTCGGCGATGCCGCGCTGGTCGATTTTCTACGGCACTTAAATCCGGTCAAGATTCACGGCACTTTGACCGTTGCCTTCGTCGCGCAACAGTGGACCGGCTCACGGGGTCTCGAGCGCGTGCTCAATAGCGTGAAGCCGGAAGAGCTGATCTACGTCGGACGCTTTACCCGCTCCTTCGTGCCACCACGCGCTGCCCAGGGGCAAGCCGAATCGCACAAGCCAGCTCGCCAGCCCGGCAGCGGCGTGCTTTTCGCCGAGGAGAGTAATGGAGCCACGTCTAACGACCTCGCTACTGAATTACAGCAGCTCGCGCAGAAGGACCAAATTGGAACAGCCACCGACTTCTCGGGGCCGCTGCTGCCCCGCGGCTATGCTGCTCCTCCGCCGCTGCCTGCGCGTAATGTTCACATCGGCATTGCGACCGCCTGGCCATCGACGCCGGCAGAGACGATCGACGGCCATGATCTCGCACAACTCGAATCCCTGCTGACTGCTTATCTCCAGGGCGAACCGACACACGAGCAAATTGCCGCCGCGCCGATGCTGCCAAAACCGGCGTTGGTCGCGCGTCCTACAACCCCACCTACGCCGGAAGCTGCGTTGAAGGCGCTGATTGAAAGTTATGGCGTGAGCGGTGGGCATGAAGGTCCTACGCGCGAGACTGTCGCGCGTCTGCTGCCTGGCTGGGCGAAGCCCCAGACTGATAGTGCCGGCAATTTGATTCTGCACTGGGGCAACGCGGAGAAGCCGCGCGTGCTCGTGGTCGCGCATATGGATGAGATCGGTTATGAAGTTCACGCGATCCGCCCGGATGGCACGATCGAACTCGTCAACAAAGGCGGCGGCACCTCCGCGTTCTTCATGGGACATCCGGTGTTCGTGCACACGGCCGACGGCATCCGTCCCGGCGCATTGGAGCTGCCCGAAGGCTGGGATGAGCCGAATTTCCGCTGGCCACGCGGATTTCTCGCTCCCGCGCTGCTGGACGTCGGCGCACACAATCCTGACGAAGTCGCGCAATTAGGAATCAAGACCGGCGACTGGGTGACAATTCCCAAGACATACCGCAATCTGCTCAATCGTCGCGCCAGCGCTCGCAGCCTCGACGACCGCGTCGGCTGCGCCGCTCTGGTATCCGCCGTCTGGCAGCTCGGGCAGTCGGTCCCGAATCGGGACGTCACATTCGTGTGGTCCACCAGCGAGGAGCTAGGCCTGCTCGGCGCAGCCGAAGTCGCCAAGCGTCTGGGCGAGCAGGGACACGCGCCACAGTTCGTTTTCGCTGTCGATACCTTTGTCAGCTCCGATTCTCCCCTCGAATCGCATCGTTTTGGTGACGCGACCCTGGGCGATGGTTTCGTGGTTCGCGCCGTGGATAATTCCAATGTCGTGCCGCTGCCGGATGTAGAGAAGGTAGTAGCGATGTCCCACCGCGATCGGATTCCCGTCCAGTACGGCGTCACGGGCGGCGGCAATGATGGTTCGGCATTCCTGCGTTACGGATCGACCGACGTCGCGCTCGGCTGGCCGCTGCGCTACTCGCATTCTCCGGCGGAAGTGATCGATACGCGTGATCTGGATGCGCTGTCGAAGATCATTGCGGCTGTGGCGCGGGGGTGGTGAGCGGCTGCATTAGAGTGATGGACAGCCTGTGCGCGTAGGCCCAATCCTCCCTCCCGTGCACACTGTTCAGGATTGTCATTCCTCGGGCCGCCGCGCGGAATCTGCCGCAACACTGCAATCCAAGCGGCCCGGGGAATCTGCTTTTTGTTAGGACGAGCGGACAGCGGATCCCCCGCGCCGCAAAGTCCAACTTTGCACGGAAATGGATTCTCGCCGCGGCGCGAGGGATGACAGCTCAATAGGGAACACTCGAAGGAGGGAACTCGCTTGGCCTCATAACCTCGCGCCCAGTCGAGGGTCGGCCGCTCAGGACGGCACCCTTAGATCCGCAATCCGAAAGGCTCTTCGTGTCAGGCAAGTGGACGCGAGAAACTAAGACCTACGCACTGTAATGCAGCAACGAAAACACGTCGTATCCGTTCAACCGTTCGCGGCCCTTCAGGAAATCGAGTTCGACCACGAACGCCAGCCCGGCAATGTCGGCGCCCAGTGACTTGGCGAGCTTGACCGTCGCTGCGCACGTGCCGCCGGTCGCAAGCAGGTCGTCTACGATGATCACGCGTTGGCCAGGTTGCGCCGCATCCTTGTGCATTTCGAGTGAGTCGCTGCCATATTCGAGTTCATACGTGACCTTCGCGGTCTCTGCTGGAAGCTTCTTCGGCTTGCGTACCGGGACAAAGCCGGCGTTCAGACGATAAGCAAGCGCGGGTCCGAAGATGAAGCCGCGCGCTTCGATGCCTAGGACCAAATCGATGTCCTTTTCCATGTAATGGGCCGAGAGCGCATCGATCAGCGTGGCAAAGCCGACTCTATCTTTGAGCAGCGTGGTGATGTCGTAGAACAGAATTCCCGGTTTGGGAAAGTCCGGAACTTCGCGGATCAGCGTCTTAAGATGTTCGCAGGAAATCGGTTCCAACTTTCCGGCCGAGGTGGCGCGCGGTGCGCTCGTCATTTACCAGGCTCCCAGGATTTGAAATGAACTTCCGGTTTCTTGCCGCTCTTCTTCGATCTCCTGCACCTCATCGACGCGAGCGGCGCGCGGACCTTCTTTCAACTTAGCTCGCAGCTGTGCCAACTGCTCTGTCGTGCCGCCGGCCAGCACTTCGACAGCGCCGCCTTCGGTATTGCGCACCCAACCGCTCACACCGAGCGCCCGCGCCTCGCGCTCTACAAACCAGCGAAAGCCCACGCCTTGCACGCGTCCGGTGATGAGGTAGCGATGAGTCATGAATAGCTGCAAGCTTCCAGCTACCAGCTTCCAGCGAGTTCACACAGGCTGCCAATTGCGCCGGAGCTCAGCATTTTGCTGGTGGCTGGCGGCTGGTAGCTGGCAGCTTCTCTTATGCTCTCGACAGATACGCGCCTTCCGCGGTGTCCACCCGAATACGCTCACCTTCGTTGATGAACGGAGGCACCTGCACGACTAATCCTGTTTCCGTTTTGGCCGGTTTGGTCACGCTGCTGGCGGTGGCACTCTTCAGCCCCGGTTCGGTTTCTACCACGGTCAACTCTACCGTCTGCGGCAATTCAATGCCGACCGGCTTGCCATCGTAAAACTCGATTTTGATCTGGAGATTCGATGTCAGGTACTCGACCGAGCCGCCGAGCGTGTCGCGGGTGAGGTGCGTCTGCTCGTAGTTCTCCATGTTCATGAAGTAGTAATCGTCTCCGTCGTTATACAGGTATTCCATATTGACTTCATCGACGACGATCCTGTCGATCGGATCGGGCGAGCGGAAACGGTGCTCGAACATTGCGCCGGTCCGCAGGTTCCGCAGCTTGGCTTGAATGAACGCGCGCAGGTTACCGGGCGTGCGGTGCTCGACGCTGAAGACCGAGTGCAGGTCGCCGTTGTGCTTGATGATCATGCCCGGACGCAACTGTGTGGCTGGAATCGCCATGCAGAAAAAATCTCCTCGTTGAAACTGGTGAAAGTGCGCCGTAGGCGCCGGAAGCCGCGGAAGCCTTCCCGGTGGGAACGAACAAGGCGGCCGAACTAGTTATTTTAACTCACCTGCCGGCGACCGGGTTGAAGAACAGCTTTCCACTATGGAGGCACAGAGACACAGAGGAAGTCAGAAGTCAGATCGGGCCAAGTCAGAAGTAAAACCGGCGGCGACTCAATTTACCGGGCAGATATACTTCTCAGTTCTGAATTTTGACTTTTGAATTCCTCTGTGCCTCTGTGTCTCTGTGGTTAGATTTGATTTTTCCACGCTCGAGTTCGAACCGTTCGCCGCGCCAGAGCACGGTTTTCCCGGCGTAGCTCCAGACCCAAATTCCGAGCCCGACGAAATCCCATACCGGGACTAGCCAGGGATACTGAAGAACAGTTCGATCCTGCAGGAACTTCCAGCCGATCAGCAGCGCGACCCAGTAGCGCATCACTGCGACAACGGCGAACAGCGTCCAACTCCACCACGAGCCCCGGGCGAGGATCACCGCTAGAATCGCCCAGGGAAAGCCGAACGTGAAGACTAGCCCGCGATAGCCGTTTGGACGGGCGCTGCGCATCGTGCGCCACCAACGCATCTGGTGTTTCCAGAATTGGGAAAACGAGTAGGGCGGCAGGACGGTCTCTACGATCGTATCGGCCAGCGCAACTTTGTATCCAGCCTGGGAGATACGCGCGCCGAGTTCGTAATCGTCAGCTACATAACTGCCCACAGCGGCGAACCCACCGACTTGATCCAGAGCCGCGCGGCTCATGGCCAGGGTCGATCCCAGACCGAAGCGCAGATCTTTTTCCATGCGCCGAGCCACAAAAACGCCAGGCATGAACTCGGTCGAAATGCTCAGCGCTTCGAGTCGCGAGCCAAGAGTGTGCGCCGGTAATCCGCGGTAGGCGCAAGTGGACATTCCCACTTTGGGATCGCTGAATCGGCTCATCACCTGTTGCAAATAATTCGGCGGAACTTTGATGTCGCTGTCATTCACCAACACATGCGCATACCTGGCCTGCGGCAGCATTTGCATGAGATTGCTAATTTTGCCGTTCAACGCCAGCCTTTCCGGACATAAGGCCAGGCGGATGTCCCGATTTGGGAATTCAGCGATCAGCTCTTCGACGAACGGCACTGCGGAATCCTCGGCATCTTTGACGCCGAAAATGATCTCGTACTCGCCGTAGTTCTGGAGACAATGACTGCGAAAGCTCTGGTAGGTTTCATAATCCGCTCCCTTCAGCGGCTTCAAAATCGAAACCGGAAGGAATGGCGGCGCAGATTCATCGCGCACGGGCTCCTGGGTAAAAGCGAAGAAGCTCCAAATGCCATTGCCGTAAAAAAAGGCCGAGCATAAGGCGAACAGCGCGAAGATAATTTCGAGCGCGAGTCGGAGCATTTAGGCTAGAGAGTTTTTGTGAGCAACATCCCAATGCTAACCACAAAGGTCACAAAGGACACGAAGGGATTCGGAAATTCCTTCGTGTCCTTTGTGACCTTCGTGGTTAGAAGAGTTTCTCTCGCGATCAGATGGTCGCGTTGTTCACGACCTGCAGCCGCTCAGCGATCACGTTCAATGTGTGCTGAATGCGATCCAGCTCGGCCTGGGTAGCGTCGGTGAGCTGCTCCAGCCCTTCCGGATGCTCCAGGTGTCGGACCACGTTCCGCGCGAGTTCGCGCCCGCGTCCGCTGAAAAGAAAGAAGCCAAAACTGCCAAGCAGGACTCCGAGTCCGCCTAGTCCATAGGTAAGTTGTGTGTTCTTGTTCATTTGCTGTTGCTCGGGTGGAACGGCTTACGTCCACCCTCGAAAACCCGCTTCCTGCCATGGCCGGACGCACCGGCCTCTCTCCAGACTATGATGCCACCCAATATATAGACGCCAGAGGAAAGTAGCTGGATGGCTGTCTTTTGCGCTGAAGTGGGGTCATTCGGCAGCGAATGGAAACCCTATTCGGGCCAACTTTTCGGCGGGAAACGGGTTTAAAGTATCGTCAAACCAACCACGCCCTGCTTTGATCGCAAAAGTGCGGCCGGGGGAGGACTTTATTGTCTATGAACAAGCTATGCACCACCGCCGTATTGTCGCTGGCCTTTGCTCTGGGGCCGGTCGCCTCAGCCATAGCCCAGATCGACATGAGTCAAGGGCCGCCTCCGCTACAGCAGCGCAATCAGGGTCCCGGAGCGGCGAACGTGATCCCGGCTGATACCCAATTTGAAGTTCAGCTTCAGGACACGCTCGATTCCAACAAAGATTCCGTGGGAAAGAAGTTCAAGGCCAAACTGGCTCAAGACTTAGTCGCTCCGGATGGCACGACGATCCCGATGGGTAGCAAGATCAAGGGTCACGTGAGCGACGTGGAGCGCGGACTGCACTCCCAGCTTCTGCTCAGTTTCGACGAAATCGACACGCACCATGGATGGGTTCCACTGGCCGCGATGGTCACCGGTGTTCCAGGAGAGCACGCCGTTCAAGCTGAAACCGGTCCTGAGGGTGAAATCCGGCATACAAAGGTGGACGCCCGTCGCGAGGTCGAGTCAGCCGCTGCAGGAGCGGCCATAGGCGCGATTGCCGGTGCTGCTGCCGGCGGAGGCAAAGGCGCAGCCATCGGCGCCGGAGTTGGCGGGGGACTTGGCACAGGAGCCGGCCTGCTCACGGGACGCAATATCCGCCTGAACAAAGGCCAGGAACTGGACCTGCGCCTGGAGCGAGATATCTTCCTGCCGCGGCACTGAAAAGGCTTTTGTCATTCCGAATCCGCGCAGCGGACGAGGAATCCCTACCCGGTAGAGGATTGGTAAAGGGGGGTAGGGATTCCTCGTCCGCCTCGGCGGACTCGGAATGACAGGTGGACTTGATACACTCGTTCCCGCCGTTTCTTCCCACATCCATGAAAATTTTCTTTCTGCTGGTTGCCTCCTTTCTGATTTCTGCTTCCTCTCTCAGCGCACTCGACAATGGCCTCGCCAAGACTCCGCCGATGGGCTGGAACAGTTGGAATAAGTTCGCGTGCAACGTGAGTGAGGACCTAGTCCGCAGCGAGGCCGATGCGATGGTTGCGAGCGGCATGCGCGACGCCGGATATCAGTACATCGTGATCGATGATTGTTGGCAGGTCTCGCGCGATAAAGATGGGACCATTGTTGCCGATCCGCAGCGCTTTCCTTCCGGCATCAAGGCGCTCGCTGACTATGTGCATTCAAAAGGATTGAAGTTCGGCATTTACTCCGACGCAGGTACCGCGACGTGCCAGAAGCGTCCGGGCGGCCGCGGCTACGAGTTTCAGGATGCGCGCACGTACGCCGCCTGGGGCGTCGACTATCTGAAATACGACTGGTGCAATCACTCGACGCAGGACTCAGCCGCGTCTTACGCGATCATGCGCGACGCGCTGCTCGCCTCAGGACGGCCGATCGTGTTCAGCATCTGCGAGTGGGGCAGCACGAAGCCGTGGCTCTGGGCGCAGAACATTGGCAATCTGTGGCGCAGTGGTGGAGACATCGGCGACTCGTTTGCAGGCAATGGCAACAAAGAGCCGCTCGGGATTCTGCCGATTCTCGATCACAATGCCGACCTCTATCCCTACTCGGGACCTGGACACTGGAATGATCCGGACATGCTCGAAGTTGGCAATGGCGGCATGACCAACACCGAATACATTTCCCATTTCAGTCTGTGGGCGATGCTTGCAGCGCCGCTGATGGCCGGCAACGATCTGCGCACCATGTCGCCGGAGATTCGCGAGATCCTCACCAACCGCGAGGTGATCGCCGTCGATCAGGATGCTTTAGGACAGCAGGGACGGCGCGTGTACAAAGATGGCGATTTAGAAGTTTGGTCACGTCCACTGCACGACGGCTCGCGAGCGGTGATTCTCTTCAATCGCGGACCGGCGACGCAGACCATTCGGGCGAGCTGGAGCGATCTCGGATATCCTGAGCACCTGCGCGCCACAGTTCGCGATCTCTGGCAACACAAAGAACTGGGTTATTACACCGGCAGCTTTTCCGCGCCGGTGGAATCGCATGGCGTCGTGATGGTAATCGTTAAGCCATAACCGCGAGCTTATGCCCGTATCCATCCGCAGTTCCGAAGCTATCTATGCCGCGCTCAAAGCGTGCGGGATTAAGCTCGTTTCTGCCCTGCCGGAAACCTGGCTAGTGCACCTGATTCGCATGGCCGAGGACGATCCGGAGATGATCCTCGTCCGGCTGGCGAAAGAGGAAGAAGGTGTCGGGATTTCCGCGGGCGCGCACTTTGCCGGCGTGAGCTCCGCGATGCTGATGCAGAACCACGGATTTCTAGCGAGCATCAATGGCATCGTTTCTTTTGCCATGTTGTATCGCGTGCCTTTGCTCATGCTGATCAGCTATCGCGGCAGCTTTGGCGAGAAAGATCCCTGGCAAACACAAGGTGGAAACGTGACTGAACCGCTCCTGCGCGCGCTCGGGATTCCTTACTTCTGCCTGCAAACGGCCGAGTCGGTGGAACAGCGAATTCGGCAGGCGCACACGTTGGCGTCCAGCAGTCTTCAACCGGTCGCGCTGCTGCTTACGCGCGACCTGATGTGGGAGGAATGATTGCTGCGTCTCGACTGCTTGCGCTCGATCTATCCGCAATTAGAGAAGTCGATTGTCGTCACGATCATGGGAGCCGTTTCTGCTGAGCTGCAGTCGCTCGGACATCGTCCGAATTTCTTCTATCTGCAGCACGCGATGGGATTGGCTTCGTCCACCGGCCTGGGGCTAGCGCTCTGCGCGCCACAGCAAACGGTAATCGTACTGGATGGCGATGGATCGGTGCTGATGAACCTCGGCACTTTCAGCACCCTGGCTCGTTATCGTCCGCGCAACTTGGTGCACGTGATCTTCGACAATGAAAGTTTGCTCTCCGTCGGGGGCTTTCCCACAGCGACAGCAACCGGAACTGACTTGGCGGGAATCGCGAGAGCCGCAGGCATACCGCGCACCATGACCGTCAAAGATTGTGACAGCTTCATTCGAGCTGTGAACGACGCTCTAACGGCCAAGGACCTGACGACGATTGTCGCCAAAGTCGAAGCCGCAGGCCCGGCAAAATACGTGACTGACTTGACGATGCTGGAAAACCGCTTTGAGTTCAGCAGGCATTTGCGCGGGTTGAAAGAAAAGCATTAAACATGGAGGACGTGAGATTTCGCGACTTCGCGATCGGGTGATTTGTGATTTGTAAATCACAGAATCAACAATCACAAAATCGCGAAATGCCTGTGACCTCCCTGTTGAAAGGTTTTTGTCCATGTCCAACATACTCACGCAGCTTGTACAAGAGTTGAATGCGGGCAGGTTGCGTGTGATCGATCTCACGCTCCCGCTCAGTCAGGAAACGCCGATCCTGCCTTTGCCTCCGCAGTTCCGCAACACTCCCAAATTCCGGATTTGGGAATTGTCGCATTATGACGAGCGCGGCCCGGCGTGGTATTGGAATGCTTTTGAGACCGGCGAGCACACCGGCACGCACTTCGACGCGCCGATTCACTGGATCAGCGGCAAAGATCTGCCGGACAGCAGCGTGGACCGCATTCCTCTCAAGCAATTTATTGGTCCAGCCTGCGTTCTCGACATTACTGAGAAGGCCGCGAAAAATCCCGATTATCTGGTTACTGCCGACGACATTCTCGACTGGGAGTCCCGAAATGGGAAGATTCCGGCAGGAGCCTGGTTCCTGCTGCGGACCGGCTGGTCGAAAAAGTCCGCCTCCGAGTACATCAATTTGCGCGATGACGGCCCGCATACTCCAGGCCTCGTCAAAGAGTGCTCCGAGATGCTGGCCCGCGAGCGCGACATTCTTGGTGTCGGTGTGGAGACCGTAGGTACCGATGCCGGGCAGGCCGCAACATTCACGCCGCCGTTTCCCAATCACTACACAATGCACGGCAGCGGAAAATTCGGGCTTGCCGGTTTGACCAATTTGGAACTGCTGCCGGCTACGGGAGCCGTCGTGATTGCCGCGCCGCTCAAGATCGTCAATGGCTCCGGCAGCCCAGTGCGCGCGATCGCGATCGTCTCGTCATAACCCCTTTTCACCACAAAGTCACAGAGACACAGAGGAAATTCAGAAGTCAGATCGGGCGAAGTCAGAAGAAAAGTCTTCGTCGCGAGAGAAGGAACTTTCCGGAGATCTACTTCTGAGTTCTTTGTGTTTTTAGATTTTCTCTGTGACTCTGTGGTGGAACGCCCTACCGAAAACGTCGAATGCGCAGGGTGTGCCGGTCGGAGCGGTACAACCCAAGCACATACAGCACGGCTTTGCCTTGGGTTGAGAAGATCGTCTGCCGAATGCGGAGCAGAGGCGCGCCGCGCGGGATGTCGAGCAAATCGGCGGTTTTGGGGTCGGCTACCGTGGCATCGATTTCTTCGTCGGCGTAAGCGAGGTCGGTGTTGAAGTCGCGCTGGAGAACTTCAAACAGCGACGTCATGTTGAGAGCGACGCCGGTGAGGCCCGCGTAGTCTGCAGCGGAAAGGTAGCAACTTTCGAGCGCAAATGGCTCATTGGCGCCGATGCGCAGGCGTTCAATAAACACCAGCGACGCCATCGGCGGCAGTGCCAGGCGAGCGACGATCTCATGTCCGCTTTCCACGATGCTGGCGTGCAGAACCTTCGAACGGACAGGCAAACTCCGCAGCGCCATCTGCTCGGTAAAGCTAGTCAGCTTATTGAATTCGATCTTCGGCGGAGCGACGAAGGTCCCCGATCCTCTGCGGCGCTCAACCAGACCTTCGCGTTGCAGCTCAGCCAGCGCATGGCGCGCGGTCATCAGGCTCACACCATGGAGCTTTGCCAATTCGCGCTCGGAGTCCACGGCGTCGCCTGGCTTGAGTTCGCCGGCGTCAATGCGCTCGCGAATCGCTCCTTGAATCCGCTGATACGCGGGCAGGGCGTTGCCGTTTTCCGCAGTCTTAAGCATCGATGACGAGGGAATACTGCCAAAATTGAGCATTCAGCTTAGCATTTTCCTCGTGCTCATCGATAAGAAGAACGCTCGTCGGCCTGAGCGCGCTATTTGTTGACTTCGAGCACTTCCATCGCAACCGGCGGGATGGACTCTCGATCGAACTCCCGCTCCCAGCGCGCGATCACGGCGCTGGCCAGGCAGTTGGCGATCACGTTCACGGCGGTGCGGCCCATATCCATGAGCGCATCGATTCCCAGAATGATGTAGACCGGCCAAAGCGGCAGGTTGAAGCCGCCGATCGTGGCTAGCAGGATGACTAGCCCGGCGCGTGGCACACCGGCCACGCCCTTGCTCGTTAGCATGAGCGTGAGTAGCAGCAGAGCCTGCTGCTTCCAGTCCAGATGAATATTGGCGGCTTGGGCGACAAAGATTGCCGCCAACGACAGATACAGTGCGCTGCCGGCCAGGTTGAAGCTGTATCCGGTGGGAATGACGAAGGCGACAATCTGCCGTGGGACGCCCATGGCTTCCATCTCTTCCATGGCGCGCGGCAAGGCAGCTTCCGAACTCGTGGTCGCGAAGGCAATCGTCGCTGGTTCGGCAATCGCGCGCAGGAACCTACGCAGCGGCACGCGGGCGAGCAGGACAATCGGCAGCAGAACCAGCAACACAAACGCGATCAGCGCCACATAGAGCGTGCCGAGCAGCTTCGCCAAGTTGGCGATCACGCCGACCCCGAGCTGTCCGATGGTGTAGGCAATCGCGGTGCCCACGGCTGGCGCGGCCAGCAGCATGACAATGTTCGTGAACTTGAACATCGTCTCCGAGAACACCTCGAAAAACGTGAGCAGCGGACGACGTCTCGGCTCCGGCAGCATGCCCAGTGCTAGCGCAAAGATCAGAGCGAAGACGACCACCTGCAGCACTTGTCCTTCGGCCACTGACTTGGCAATGTTCTCCGGAAAGACATGCAGGATCATCTCGCCGGCAGATTGTTGCGCCACCGCCGGCGGAATCGGCTGTCCGGCGGGCCGCTGCAGCCCCGCGCCGGCTTGGGTGAAGTTGATAGCGAAAAGACCGATCAGCAGCGCGAGCGTCGTGATCACTTCAAAGAAGATCAGCGACTTCAACCCCATGCGTCCGACCTTCTTCATGTCGGAGTGTCCGGCAATGCCAACCACCAGGGTGCTGAAGATTAGCGGAGCAATGATGGCCTTGATCAGGCGAAGAAAAATCAGAGTGACGATCTGCAGGTCGGCAGCAACGCGCGGCAGGTCGTAACCTACGACCGCGCCGATCACCATGCAGGCGAAAATCCACGTCATCAGCGTGCGGCGGAAACAGGCATAGACGAACAGGACCGCAACCAGAACCCATCGACTGGCAAGGAGCAAAAGGTGCGGCACAGGATAAGCTCGGGAGAGCAAAGCGAGCGCCACCACCACCGCTCCGATGGCGAACGTAGCCACCAAAAACGAACGAGAATGCGGAGAACGGCGGGACATCTGTGACACAAAGTAACACGGAATGCACACGGCAACGCCCGAGAGTACCCTTAGGCTTTACTCGAGCGCAGAAAATTTGACTGACGAATGCGATTCGGAACCTATGGCGCAAGAAGCGGCGGACGCCGACCCAGACGAAGAATTCCGCGTGTGCGCCGAGATGCTTGCACGGGAAAAATGCGCGGCGGCGCGGACATGCGTGATGCACTGCTGGAGGCGAAATGGAAATGGGCGGCATTGAGCAGGTGAAGAAGCGCACGCGCGAGATTCGCGCCGGGCATTTTCTTGAAACGCTTTGCCAGGACATCCGTTACGGTGCGCGCATGTTGCGCAAATCTCCGGTATTTACGACGGTGGCAATCCTCACGCTAGCCCTCGGAATCGGTGCAAATACGGCAATTTTTAGCGTGATTGAGAGCGTGCTGCTGCGGCCGCTTCCGTATGATCATCCGCAAAGCCTAATCGAGATTTGGAACTCGTACTTGCCGCAGGTGGCTCGCGGCGGATTGACGCCCGGGGATTTTCGCGATTGGCAGAGGGAAGTGACTAAGGTCTCCGAAATGGGCGCGTATGCCTGGATTCAGCAGGGCGCAAATTTTACCGGCGACGGCGACCCGCAGCGCGTCGAGGTGAACTGGGCTACTTCGAATTTGTTTCCGATGCTGGGTGTGAAGCCTGCTATCGGACACCTGTTCGTGCCGGAAGAAGATCGCCCCGGCAGCGCGCCAGTTGTGGTTCTTTCGCATCGGTTCTGGGAGAGCCGCTTTGCGAGCGCGTCAAACGTTATTGGGCGCGTTCTCACG
>DASTJH010000020.1:0-18649 GCA_035716645.1 Terriglobales bacterium
GTTTTGAAGATATCGAGCAGGCCGTCGCCATCGAAGTCCGCAATCGTCGAACCCATGCCAGCCTGCTCGCGCCCATCTTCGTTAAAAGCTGCGCCGGCGATCACGGCGACGTCGGTGAACGTGCCGTCGTGATTATTGTGATAGAGAATGCTGGGCGTGCTGTCGCAAGCGACATAAATATCCGGCCAGCCGTCGTTGTCGTAGTCGATCGTGGAGACGCTGAAGGAATAATGGCCGGTTGTTTTCTCGATGCCGGCTTTCTTGCTCACGTCCTCGAACTTGCCGTTGCCGAGATTGTGATAGAGCACGTTCGGCGAACTCTTCAGTCCGCGCGGTCCGCACATGACCGGAACGCCTTTCCACATGCACGACGTGCCCTCGCCCGGCGCGGGCGTGCTGGCCAGATCGAAATCGACGTAGTTCGCCACCATGATGTCGAGCAGGCCGTCGCGATCGTAGTCAACGAACGCGCATCCCGTGCCCCACTGCTTGCCGGTGCCGGCTACTCCTGCGCTCGCGGCGACATCTTTGAATGTGCCGTTGCCTTGGTTGTGATAGAGCCGGTTATGTCCGTAGTAGGTGACGTAGAGATCGTCAAAGCCGTCATTGTCATAATCGCCGGCACAGACGCCCTGTCCCCATCCGGTAGAGCGCAGGCCGGCTTTGTCGGTCACGTCGGTGAACGTGCCGTCGTGGTTGTTGTGGAACAGATGACTTGTCGGAGCCAGGCCGTCCATTTTGGGACTGAGGCTGGCGCCATTCACGATGAAAATGTCCGGCCAGCCGTCGTTGTCATAATCGAAGATCGCGACGCCTGTTCCGGTGGTCTCGATGATGTACTTCTTCGTCTCCTTGTCACCAGAGACGACTTCGAAATTGAGCCCGGCTTTTTCGGCGATGTCGACGAAGTTGGCGACTGGCGCCGACTTCGTCACTGCGGTTTTCTGCTGCGGCGATGGAAACCCCAACGTGACCGCCAGCAGAAGAGAGACTAAGAAACCCATGAATAAATCCTAAGTGCCTTGCCTAAACCTTCTTCTCCGAAGGCGCTCATTAGTGCTTCATCTCCTGCAACACTTGCTGTAAGTTCTCGCGAGCGAGTTGGTTCTTCGGATCGAGTTCGAGCGCGTGCTCGAAATGTTCTTTCGCACCGGGCAGATCGCCCAATTGGGCAAGGGCCGCTCCAAAATCGGCCTCGGCTCCGGCATCCTCCGGACGCAGATGTACGGCTTCGCGGAACTGATCGGCCGCTTCTTTGAAGCGTCCCAGAGCCGCATAGGCGCTGCCGAGATTGTAGTGAGCGTCAAAATAATCAGGCCGCGAGGCAAGCGCTTCTGCGAAATGCGGAATCGCTTCGGATGCTTGTCCGCCGGCGAGCAGAGCGCCTCCGAGCGCGTTGTTGGCGAGCGCATCATGCGGACGAACGTTCAGCGCCGAGCGATAGTTGGTGATGGCCTCGGCGGCGTCTCCGCGAGCCTGCAGCATCGCGCCGAGGTTGTAGAGCGATGCGAAGTCATGTGGATTGTTTTCCAGCGTGTGCCGCGCCAGTGCCTCCTGCAGAATCATGCGAGGATCCATCTGCGAGCCGTCGCTGTGCGGCAATACCTGCAGCCACAGGTGCGCCATCTCGTCGCTCGATCGATTGCCGGCCGTCACCCGCTTCGGCGGATGATTGGGATTGCGAATGTTATCCTCGGAGTTGTCGTACACATAGCGCATAGAAACTACGGTGCCGCGCGGCAGCGACACCGGCTTCGCATAGCGATAGACTGCCTGCCAGTTCAAGTCCCAATTTGGGATATGGATGAGGCTCTCCCGCCTGCCATTCGGTAGCGTGGCAAACGCAGAAATATCTTTTCCCAGGTAGTGAGCGTGCGGATAGATGGCCAGCAGATCCACGTTGAGCGGCAGGCGGAACTCGTCGGTGACCACGAAGTTTTTGTCGCCCACCGGAATGTTGAGCTGCTCGTCGGCTTCCATCTGCAACAGCATCGGATGCTGTGTTGCCGGTTTGTCGGTGAAATACAGGCCAACGCTGGGCTGAATCGTCTCTGGCTTGCCCGATGGCTGAAGATGCGTATTCAGCACGAGGTCCGTGCCCTTATCGAGCCGCAGTGACATTCCATCGGGCTCCACGTAGGGAACAGTGCCTGGTTTCCAAAACAGGAAATGACTGTCAGGATCGAAGGTCTCGGACTCAATGCGCAGCTCCATGCCGCCGAAGCCTGCGCCGGGAGCGCTCTCCATGTGCCGTGCGTTCTCCATGCGGTCGACGAGGATATTGGCATGGTGCACCACACGCTTGTCTCCCGGACGAATCTCGATCGCTTTCAGCCATCGAGTTTTCTCAATCGGCAGGCGCAGCACGAAATTCCAGTAAGTGTCGGTTCCGCTGGCGGGCAGAAGAAATGGCTCGTCGGCCTTCACGATCAAGTCCGGCTTGCCCAGTTCCCACCCTTCCGCAAAATGCGGGAGAGCAGGCAGGTCCTCTGGATTGCCTTCGATTTCGCCTTCGCTCACCCAGCGCTGAAGAAGCGCAATCTGTTCATCCGTGAGTTGGCGCGCATCGGCAAACTTGAGCGATTGCGGTTCAGGCAGCCACGGAGGCATAAACCGCTCGCGAGTCACCGTCGCGATCTGGTGCGCGTGCTTCTTGACGTCCTCGTAATTGAGCAGAGGAAACGGACCCGCCTGCCCCGGCCGATGGCAGGTGGAGCAGTTGTGAAAGATGATCGGAGCAATGTCGCGGTTGAAGGTAACGCGGTTTTCCTTCGGCCGCTCAGGATTCTCGGAGGCCGCGGTGATCAGCACTGAGAAACAGGCGATCGCCAGCGCAGCCGCTAATCGAGATCGGAGATGTAACATCCTACCGCCTGGGCTGAGCTGACTTGGGGAGTGCGTCCAGCGATCGTGTCGCGAATCGCGTCAGAGAGTTCGTGGGTTGTGGGCGCGGGGCGCGCGCGTCCAAAATCTGCATACCAATCGTCGATGCGGCCGTGATACACGAGTTTGCCGTGCGGGTCGAAAACCGCCGCTTCGGGCGTGATCTTCACCTGTGAACGAGTAACGAGAACGTGCTCGGGGTCGCGCAGCGCAGGCAACGAATACGAGTAGTCGGCGAGATATTTCTTGACGGCGCTCGCCTGCTCGGTCTTGTCAGGATCAACCAGCCAGAATTCGGCGTTCTGTGCATACCGTTTGCTCAGAGCTTCAATCGTCGGCGCATAGCGGCTGGAGACCGGACAATCTGTTCGAACAAAGACCAGCACGACAACTTTGCCATGCGAGGCCTGCAGCGGATCGATGGGCTTTCCCTGCAGATCGATAGCTTCCGAAGACGCCCCCAAACAGCCGGCGCTGGTCATCAGCAGGGCGAGAAGAGAGAAAATTCGCCAGTGGATTCGAGTCACAAACATCATGGTTGCCGACGGAACGTTGAGGACGTGTGTAGAAGTATCGCCCACTTCGCCGCAGAAGAAAAGCAGAGCGTTGCATCTTGAATGTTCTGGCTAGCAGCTAATAGCTATGAGCCAGCAGGTAAACCGGCTATTCCGATTGAAAATCACTCCCCATCCGCCTTAAGCTTAAGAGAACTTTTCCATTTGTTCCTGTGCCTTTTTACTTCTCTCCAAAATGCCTGCGCTTTTGCTCTGCTGTGTTACTTGCGCTGTGGCTGACGCCTTTCACGCCAGCGCAAACAGCCACAGCAACTGAGCAAGCCTCCGCTCTTTATCGCCGTGGCGTTGAGGCTTGGCAAAAAGGAGACCTGACCCGAGCGCGCTCGGATTTCGAACAATCCGTTCGCGCGAATCCACGCAGCGCCGATTCGCAGAACGCATTGGGACAACTGCTATTACAGCAGGGAGACACTGCCGGAGCGATTACCCATTTGCGGGCGGTCACGAGGCTTAAGCCGAACCTCGCAGTGGGACACGCATACCTCGCGCAAGCTCTTTCCGCCGATGGAAAGTTGGGTGAAGCGGAATCGGAATCGCGTCTAGCCGTGAAGCTCGCACCCAAGCAGGCGGATGCTCATGCCGCGCTGGCGCGGGTGCTGAGTCTGGAGCAGAAACAGCAGGACGCAACCGCCGAGATGCGTAAGGCGGTAGAACTCGATCCGGCTAATCCGCAGCTTCAGGATGAACTCGGCTCTCTTCTCGCCCAGCAAGCGCAGTACACCGACGCAGAAGAACATTTTCGCGCAGCTCTGGCCGCGAATTCCCAATATGAACCGGCGCTGCTGCATTTGGGAGTGGCCGAGCTAACCACGGGCAATGAGAGAGACGCCCGTTCCGATTTGGAACAGGCTGTCGCTGCAGATCCGAACGACGGAAAGGCGCAGTACTATCTTGGATCGGCGTTGGAGAAAGTGGGCGATGTGCCGGCCGCTTTGGCGGCATATCGTCGCGCCAGCGAACTGGAACCGAATCTGCTTCCGCTCCAGCAGCGTTTGGGGATTCTTTCTCAGCGCGCGGGAGACACGACGGGCGCGATTGCCGCCTTCCGCCGTGTGGTCGTGGTCCAGCCCAACGATCCCGAAGCGCACAGCAATCTCGGACTCGCGCTCATGCAGGCGGTGCAGGTGGATGAAGCGATCCGAGAATTCCAGGTCGCCATCCGGCTCGCTCCCACCGACAGCAGCTATCGTAATAATCTTGGCGCGGCGTACCTACAGAAATCGGACTTCGATGGTGCGATCCAGCAGTATCAGGATGGATTAGCGATCACGCCGGATAATCCTGAACTGCATTACAACCTCGGCCTTGCCTATAAGCTGAAGGATGACTTCCCTGATGCGATCGCGGAGCTGCACAAGACGATCGCACTGGATCCGAAGATGCCCGATCCGCATTACACGCTCGGCGTGACATTGTGGCAGAGCGGCAAATTCGAAGATGCCGCCAAACAGTTGAATGACGTCGTGCATCTCAAGCCCGACTACGCCGAGGCGTACTACACGCTGGGCACAGTCTATAAGCAGGACGGCAAGCTGCCGCAAGCGGACCAGGCCCTGCGCGAAGCCATCCGTCTCCAACGGGATTTTGCCGGCGCGCACACCACGCTGGCTGCGGTTTTGCGTGAGCAGGGCGACAGCGCCGGAGCGGCCGCCGAAGCCAAGCTTGGCGCGCAGATCACCAAAGAAAAGATGAGCCTCCAGGCCGCGACCTTCGATACCAATTCGGGAACCAAGATGATGAACGCCGGCGATCTCGACGGAGCCATCGCCCAATTCGAGTCTGCCATCCGCAACGATGGGTCGTACGCGCCGGCCCATCAACAGCTCGCGACCGCGCTGGACCGCAAGGGCGATAAGGCGCGTGCCAAGAAAGAGTTCGAGACTGCGAAGCAGTTGTCGCCGCAATCGCAGTAGAGATTGTCCTGAGCACCGGGGCTCGCTTTGGGGCGAGCATGGGGTCAATGGACAAAGGCTCTTGAGCATTTGTCATCCTGAACGGAGGCGCGTTTTGGGCGCCGGAGTGAAGGACCTTGTGGTTGCTTTTGGGGTTGCCGTTGCGGTTCGGCTTGGGTTGCGGTTCTCGTCTGCGGCCAAGAAAACAACTTCAACAGCAACCCCAACAGCAACAGCAACCCCAAAAGCAACCACAAGGTCCTTCACCCAAAACCAGGGTTCAGGATGACAGGTGCTATGTGACGTCTCGTTGATTTGCTCGACTCACAGATTTATTCACCGTGAGCCCGCCGCGGCAGAAGGTCGCCGCTGGAGAAAAAAAAAAGAGGCAAGGGATTGTATCGAGCCAATCAATACCCTCGCGGACAATTCCCATCGTGCTCTAAGAGCCTGACTACATAATGCAGAGAGTCGCTCTTCATCCTTCATGCAAAGACGGCTTCTACTGCTGGCGTTGCTCATATCTGCTGCGGTCACGCTCTCCAGACCTGCGTGGGCCGGCGATTGCCCGGTCATGAACCGCCCAATTGTCCATGTTGATTCCGCTCCGTCGAACGAAAATGTACTCATCTACGAAAACAATTCCGACGATGTCCTTCGCATTCGCCTCATCGGGACGAAGGGACTAGGCACGGCCGCGGCCATGTATTCCTCGATTTCGATCGCCGCGCATGGAGTGGCGACGATGAACTTGCCTCCCGATCGATACACCATTTCCTGGTCGTCGCAATCGTATGGAGTGGCAGCGGATGAGCAAGACGACGAAAAAGTTTTGAGACTCGGAGCTCTAACACCGCTCTACATGAGTGCGACTTCGATCGGGGAAAAAGAAGTCAACAACAGCGTCGTCGTTGATGTTCGACAAGACACCCGGACATTAATCAGTTTTAGCGGCTGCGGTGCGCGTTTGCAATCGCCTGCCAGCGATTCGCCGAAGGAAGCAGATGAGCCTCCAGAAGCTCAGGTGAAGCAACCGGCGACCAATCTTCCATCTGGACAGCGGGAACGATCCTCAGCTAGCGATGTGAAAGCAAAATTTACAGGAGTCATGCCCACTCCCGCTCTTCGCGACTGCGCGGCGATTTCTGCTTCGGACCAGAGCCTTGCTCCGCTATCCGCCGTTTGTGAATTCGTGAACCAGATGGATCGAAGTCTGCCCAACTTTGTTTGCCGACAAACTACGCAACGATATATTCCGGTGGACGGCAGCTCCCGCTCGGAGCAGCGCCGTCCTGACGATCTCGTTGCGGATACGATCCGGTCGATTGTCACGTATGAGAATGGCATCGACCATTATGAAGCGGCGCAGGTTGGTGATACGCCGGAGAAGCAGGGAATGCGGAATGTTTCCGGAACCGTGGCTATCGGGGAATTTGGTAGCGAGTTGCTATCGGTTTTTCTGAAAGAGAACGCAACGACGTTCGCCCTGAGAGAGCGCACACAGGGTCCCGCAGGAGAAGAGTACGTATTTAAATTCCATATTCCCGCCGCGGAAAATCACACGTTTGTGCTGCACGAGGATGGGTTCGATACTTATCCGGACGTCGAGGGACTGATGTGGGTGAACGCAGAAACGAAGATTGTGCATCAGCTCGATGTTTCCGAATCGAATATCAATCCCGCATTTTCCACTGACCACGCCCGAGTCACCACCCTATTCGGAAAAGTAAACTTCGGGGATGCAGGTGAATTTCTATTGCCTACGCATTCCGAATCCACCATTTGCGACCGAAGGCGGTTCTGTACCAACAGCGTGACCGAGTGGACCAAGTGTGAGAAGTTTCGCGCGAAGAGCACAATTACATGGTGAATTTAACTCAGACTTGGTTTCGGCCTGGAGAATCTGAGGACCGCTAACTTTGCAGAAGTTCGGCTTCGGATCATCTGCAAAGGTGTGGACCACCAATCGTTGTGATTGGTTTCGTCGACATTAACCAACGTGACAACCCATCCTGAGTAGCTCCCATCCCATCGTTTGAGTCTCCCCTGGGCCACTGGTTTCCTCGTTGAGAGGTCCTATGTCTCGAGCCCGTACTGAGTCCGTTGCGGTTAATCTCCTCCTTTTTTTCTTGCTGGTCCTGGTCGCGGCCATGACCTCCTGTGCTGGCGTTACCAAAAGCGGCATCGCTCCGAGCGGTTCGTCGCCCAGCGGCCTTGGCGCGGGCAGTTCCGGGAGTTCAGGAGGGAACGGTTCCGGTACAGGCTCGGGCAGCAGCGGCGGATCGAGCGGCTCCGGCTCCACTGGATCAAGCGGCGGATCGGGTTCGGGGGGCAGTAGCGGATCGGGTGCAAGCGGATCCAGCGGTACATCTGGCTCTGGAGGTTCTGGCAGTGGCTCAGGTTCGGGGAGCAATAACGGATCTGGCGGATCGGCCGGCGGTTCTGGCTCCGGAGCTTCCGGTGGTAGCGGATCAGCATCCGGCGGCGGCTCAGGTGCTGCTTCGTCCATCTATCTTTACGGTCTAACAGAGGGGTCTGGTACGACCGCGGCGGCCGTGAATGGCAGCGCCCTCGCGACAATCCCAGGATCACCGTTCGATGGGGCAGGTGAATTCGCAGTCTTCATGGCTTCCGATCATTCCGGAAGATTTCTTGTAGAGGAAGAAGCTACACCAGGGCACTACCTAGATCCTCCGAATACTCAGCTTAGCAGCTTCTTGATAAATGGGATTTCCGGCGAGTTGACCGAGGCTCCGGGTTCGCCAATGCAAATTCCTTTGGGCGATTCATTTCTCGGCGCTATCGATCCAGCGGGACATTTTTATACATCCCAAACTACGGTCAAGCAACCGGTGGCGGCCTAGACGTTTACACGATCGACCAGACCTCCGGCGCTCTCGCGCTCTCTCCCGGGGCTCCATACCCTGGCCCCTTAGCTGCTTACGAAACAACGCTCATTAATCCATCAGGCACGTTCCTCTACGAGGTAGGGGCTCCCACCGACCTCAGTAATGAAGGGAAGGTTGTGGTTTGGAAGTTGAATCAAAACGGATCTGCGAGTCCAGTGGCAGGATCGCCATTCCGGTTTAAAGCGAGTTTTAGCGGCGGGGGCCCGAATGCAGCCATTACTTCTGATGGCAAATATTTGCTCGTTTCCGGAAATAATGGGGTCACAACCCTGGTCATCGGCTCTGATGGCGTCCCCTCATTGCAGGGACAAACATCCTTGGTCAACAATGACGGCGCCATAATCGCACTAAATCCGACGCAGCCGTTCGCCTATGTCTGGGGACAGACACAAAATGTACTGAGCGTCATTCGGGTAGTGGACGGGAACACAGTACCAGTTCCAGGCGGCGATATTTATTGCGACAATGGAAGCCTTGCCATTGATCCAACGGGTCACTATCTTTACGCAACTGGTGGACTTGACACCCTAGTGTTCTCGATTGATCAGACCACCGGTCTTCTGACGCAGGTCTCAAGTTCGCCTGCTGTCAAGGGTGGGCCTTCGGTTATCGTGGCTCCTTCACGCTAGGGTGGAGAGTGGCTCCCGGAGACGGCCTGATTGACAATCTGGCTGAAACGGAGCCTCGCATTCCACATGTGAGTACCCGGTAAACTTCGGAGAGGCAGGCGAATTCTATTGCCTAAGCATTCCGAATCCATCATTTGCGACCGAAGGCGGTTCTGTACCAACAGCGTGACCGAGTGGGCCGAGTGTGAGAAGTTTCGCGCGAAGAGCACAATTACATGGTAATACGCGAAGTTTGTGACGAGTATATGATCTGCCAAGGTTGAAAGTTGGCTTGCTGTTCAAACGCATAATTTGTCAGCAGGAGTTAAGTCGTGGCCAGCGGTACCTTAATATCGATCGCAGAATATCTGAGCAGCAGTCCTCATCCGGATTGCGACTACGTGGACGGCAAGCTTGAGGAGAGGAACGTGGGTGAGCACGATCACGCCGCTTTGCAAGCCGCTTTAGTGCTGTGGTTTGGCCAGCGGCAGAGAGAATGGAATATTGAGGTGTTGCCGGAGCAGCGCATGCAAGTCTCGCCAAGTCGATTTCGCGTTCCCGACGTCTGCGTCGTTTCGCTGGACCAGCCTGTTGAGCAGATACTGACAGTGCCGCCCTTGGTCTGCATCGAGATCCTCTCGCCCGAAGATACGCTACAACGCATGCAAGAACGAATCGAGGACTATCGTGACTTCGGCGTAAAGAACATTTGGGTTCTCGATCCATCCAGCCGAAGAGGTTATAACTGCACAGAAACCGGTTTGCTCGATGCCACGCAATTCGGGGTTGCCGGCACCCCAATCCGACTGTCACTGCCGGAACTGTTTGCCGGCATGCCACGCCGAGGCTGATTACTCAACTTGGAATCATTCATCGGTCACTCACCGGTCAGCGAACTTAATTCCTGTCTGGAGCAACCGATTCAATTCCTCCTGGCTTTGCGCGCTTAAGAATAAGATCAGCCAGTCTTTCCCAATTTGAGTTACCGCGATCTCGCTGTGAACGCGGAGATAGAGATTCTGCTCGCTGGTGGGCAGTGCGAACTCAGCGGGAAGGACAACGATGATCTTGCCCGCCACGCTGGCCGCTTTCACCGTGATGTCGTCCTTGGGCGGAGTCGATTGCGCGAGCTGATTCGAAATTGTGCGGACGACTTCTACGATGTGTTCGCGATCGTGGACCGAATCGGGAAAGGTGACCGGCGCCGGCAGGCATTGCGGATCCGCTATCAGCGCGACAATCGTCGGATTAAAACCCGCGTGAGATCCATTCAGTGGATTCTTTGTCGCTCTCAGCAGAACTCTTGTACAGCCACGAAACGCAGGTGGCCGGCCATCATTACGTTCGCTGGTCGGCAGAAAAAGCGAAGCTCCGGCGCCCGCATTCGGTTCAGCGGCGTACCACCCTGCGGGAAAGCGATACTCAAACCCGAGCGCCGCGTTGCGGTAAGTATTACCGACGATCTGACCTGGATCTAACGCGTCCAAGGCTTCCTTTGCAGCTTGCAGTTGTTCCGGCGTTAAACCAATCGCTCCGTACGGCTCGGCTCCGAATCCGGCGACTTCTCTCGCGCGTGAACGATCGAAGAATGCGATGGAAGCCATTCCTTCCTGAAATTCATAGGCGAGGTTATCGTCCGACAGCGTGATCGTGAACGTCAGGACGTAGCCTTCGGCTGTTGTCGAATATGCAAACGTGTGTTTGTAACTGCCGGTCCAGAAAATTCGCTGGGCAAGTTTGACTTGCTTGAGATGCTTGAGACCGGCGGCGCTTAAATGCCCCTTAGTCGCGTCCGGCGAAGCGCCGGAAATCTGGTCGGCGGTAATGGTGAACAGCGCGCGCGGTGTCTGGCCGCTGGACGGGACTGACGCTTCAAACAAGAAATGGTGTGCCGAATTTTCCGGTTCAGAGATCGATAGACGCTTCGGCCGAACATCGAGCGGAAGCCGCAGCGTAAAACCGAAGAACGCGCTCGTATAGCGAGCAGGCGAAAGAAAAGCGGTTTCCGGACGAAGCTGCGGCGAAGGCGTCTGCGCGCACATGGCGCCCACGGCGAACGTGAGGAGCAGCGCAATGGTAAGCGGCTTGGACATGCCGGTGTCCCGCTATGTCCATTCTATGAATTTGCGCTGGAGTGCGCGAAGATGGGTGTCATTGGTTCAGGGAAGGGCACGGATTTATCCGTGCCGGAACGGAGAATCTATTAAGTCCCGATTTTAGAGAGAACGAACTCTGACCGGCACGCATAAATGCGTACCCTTCCCTGAAGCGCGCTTTAATCCATAGTGCTCTGAAACTGCTTTTAGGACTTGTGCTCGTGCTTGCCTTTGCACTTGCTCACGATGGCTTGATGCAGGCGATCGCGGATCGGGTCCGGTAGCGGATAGACTTCGTTGTCGCGGTAGATTTCGATGGTTTGGCGGGTGGTATTGCAGACGACAAAGCAGTTGTGGCACCACTGCAGATGCTCTTCCAACTCTGTCTTGAGTTGGATGTCGATACCGCCATCCAGGTATTCGTTGAGCTCTTTAAGGAAGTCTTTGCACTTCACTGCGGCAGTGCCCCATCCCGTTTGGATTTCTTAAAGTAGCGATTCAGGCGCTCGCGCAATTGGAGCCGCGCCCTCAACAGCCGCGATTTCACAGCAGGTACACTCAAATCTAGCATCTCGGCAGTTTCTTCTGTGGACATTCCTTCGATGTCCCGCAAGACGAAAACGGTGCGGAAACTTTGGGGCAATCCCTGGATGGTCTTTTGGAGTATGTCCCCTAACTCCGATTGGCCGTAGAGTTGCTCCGGGTTTGGACCCCAGTCGGCGACCTCCCGAGGCATGCTTCCTTCCTCAGTTTCCACGTCTTCGTCGATCGAAACGGTCTTGCTGGTCTTGCGCCGGCGCAGCTTCATCAGCGCTTCATTGACAGCTATCCGCACCAGCCAGGTATAGAACTTGGAGTTTCCCTGGAATTGCCCGAGGTTCTGGTATGCCTTGATGAAGGCGTCCTGAACTACGTCTTCCGCGTCCTCACGGTTTTGCGTGATGTGCTGAGCGATGCGGAAGACATTACGGTCATAGCGCTTGATCAACTGCTCAAACGCTTCGACGTCGCCATGCCGCGCGGCGTTGACGAGGGTTAACTCATCGGTAACCGGGGCTTGCGCTTCCGCTACTTTGGATTCGATGCTGTCCATAGCTGTACGACGCAGAGAATCGAGTCTGCTATCTTAAATGGAAGTACGCAGTCTTCGCCAATTTAGTTTACCGACTCCTTGCTCATGAAGCCGATTCAGTGCTGTCTAGCGTGCGTTTGTCTTCTGTTTTGTGCGTGTAACCAGCAGCCGGCGTCGGCTCGTCACATTCCGGTGACCATGCGAAAATACGCGATCGAGCCAAACGTGATTCAGGTGAAGAAGGGCGAGAATGTCGTGCTGGACGTTTCCACTCGCGATGTTGAGCACGGGTTCCAGATTGAACAACTAGGCATCAATGAGCCGATCCCGCCGGGAAAACCCGCGCAGATTCCGCTCAAGACCGATGCCAAAGGCGAATACAAGATCGAGTGCAGCATCATCTGCGGCGCAGGGCATGACGACATGCAGGCGAAGCTGGTCGTGCAGTAGAGTGCTGGTTTCACCACGGAGGCACGGAGAACACTGAGAAAGTCAGAAGTCAGATCGGGCCAAGTCAGAAGTAAAACCGGCACCCACTTCTGCCTTCTGAATTCTTACTTCTGACTTCCTCTGTGTTCTCCGTGACTCCGTGGTGAATACGATTTCATGACTGATTCCGGACATTTTCGGTCGGCTATTGAGCGCGCGGTTTCGCAGCGGTTGTCGAACCATGTGGAGCGCTTTCGCTCCGATCTTGTGGACCAGATCGTGCATGAAATCGAGCCCCTGATCGCGCAGCCGGAGCCGACGCCGGCTCAGCCCGATGCCTCAGATGTTACGGCCAGGCTCAGCGCTGCTTTTGGCGCCATCCATCAATCCGCTGCGCAGTCGGACATTTTGAACGCGCTGCTGGATGGTTGCGCGCATTTTGCCGCGCGGGTGGCGCTGTTCGTCGTGCGTGGAGAGGCTCTCGCCGGCTGGCAAGCGCGCGGTTTTAATGACAACAACATTCGCGGTGCCGGTCTCGACGCGACCAAAGGCTCGGCGGCCCAGGCGATCCAACTCCGCCAGCATCTTTCGGCGCCGGCCAATGACTTCGATGCAGCATTCCTGCAAAAGCAGGGCGCTCCCGCCAACGGCGCCTCGACGTTATTTCCGCTCGTCGTCAAGGACAAAGTGGCAGCTTTGCTCTACTGCGATTCCGGCGCGGCGCATGCGAACAGCGATAATGCTGCCATCGGGGTTTTGACCAGCTATACCTGCTTATGGCTGGAACATGCAGCCACGAAAAAATCGGCTTCACCTAGCAGCGAGGCTCATCATCCGGCGGAGGCCGCCCCAGAACCCGCTCCTCAGCCCGCTGCCGCTCCAGCGCCGGCCGCCGCGCCGAGCCATGCCGGCGAACCTTCTATCGATCACTTGCCGGCCGAGGAGCAGGAGCTGCATAAGAAAGCCAAGCGTTTCGCCAAATTGCTCGTGGATGAAATCAAGCTTTACAACCAGGCGAAGGTCACAGAAGGTCGGCAGAATCGCGCTATCTACAAGTTTCTGCGCGAGGACATCGAGAAGAGCCGCGCGACGTACGACAAGCGCTACAGCAGCACGCCGGTAGCTTCGGCCAATTACTTCAGCGCCGAGGTCATTCGTATCCTTGCCGATAATGATGCGTCGCTTTTAGGCAGCGACTTTCCGGGATAAATCCAGAGTTTCCGGGTTAAGCTAATAGAGCAGACCAGCAGCACGGGCCTGATCTGCATCTGGTTAACTGGATAGGAATTTTTACTGGTGTTTCGTCGTTTCCGCTATTTCGTCTGGCTGTTCGCTTTTCTTTTTCCGATGGTCTCGGCCGTCGGCGCTACCCAGCATTCGCACAAAACTCACGCAAAAACGCACGCGAAAAAGAAGGTGGTGCATCGCCGCAGCCGGCTCTCGGCTGCGCATCGCAGCAAGCTGCATCGTGCGTTTGTGGCCTCGGCATCGCTGCGTCCGATGGCAAAGCAGTTGCTCGCGGATCGCACACCGGCGGCGTACGCCGGGGTCGAACATTATGCGTGGCGGCATCGGAAGGATGATGGCGGCGCGCTCGCCCATCTCGTGCTCGGCTACGCGCACTTGCAGGACAAAGATTATGCCAAGGCGACGGCCGATCTGAAGCTGGCGGCCAAAGCCAGCGACGAGCTTTCCGACTACGCCGATTTCTTCCTGGCTGACGCTGCCTCAGCCACTCAAGACCAGAAGACGGTCGCGGCTATCTTGAAAGATTTCGCCGCCAAGCATCCGGACTCGCTGTTCACGCGCGAGGCAAACCTGATGCGCGCCAGTTCCCTGCTCAACATCGGACAAACGGACTCCGCCGTGCAGCTTCTCGAATCGATGCGCGACGGAGATCCCGATGTGGAGCTGGAACTCGGCAAAGCTTACGTTGCGACCAGTCAGCCGGCGAAGGCTGTCGTAGTCTGGAATAGCGTATTAACGGACACGCCGCTCAGTCCGGAGTCGCAGCTCGTACAAGCTGAGCTCTCCAAACTCTCAGCGCAGGGATTGGTCACAACTCCCACGCTCCAGCAGCGAATCACGCGCGCCGACCTGCTTTATACCGGACGCCGCTACGATCAGGCTGCGACCGAATATCGTTCGATTTTAGGAAGCATCCAGTCCGATGCGAACGCTGCTACGCTCCAACGTGAGCTAAACGTCAAACTGGGAGGGGCGCTTTACCACCAGCATCAGCTCGATCAGGCGAAGTCGCTGCTCGAAGGCGTTCCCGAGGGGCAGGACGAAATCGAAGCTCGCCGTCTCTACTATCTGCACGAGATTGCACGCAGCAACAATGACGCTGATAAAGAGAAGCAACTGCTCGGCCAGATGATGCAGAAGTTCCCGGCGAGTCCGTGGCTGCAGGAGGCGCTGCTTTCGGCCAGCAACATGTATCTGCTGCAGCCGGATTTCAAGACTGCGATCGAAGACTACAGCGCGCAGTACAAGCTGTTTCCGAAAGGAAAGTATTCGCCCTATTCGCACTGGAAAGCCGCGTGGCTGAATTACCGTCTGGACAACAAGGCCGAAGCCGAGCGACTGATGGAAGAGCAGATCGCGCTCTATCCGGATGGCCAGGAGGTGCCGCCGGCGCTCTACTGGCGCGCGCGTCTCGCCGAAGATGATGGCGATTCTCAGAAAGCCGGTGAGTATTACAGCTTTCTCCTGCAGCGTTTCCCACACTACTACTATGCCGATCTGGCACGCGAGCGGCTGCACTTCCGCTTCAATATGGCCCAGCACGATCCCCTGCTGAGCCGCGTGCCGCCGCAACCTGATCCCGATCTCGACAGCTTTGACGCACCGTCCGACGATCTGCGGGTCGATCGTGCCAAGCTGCTGACCAATGCTGCGCTTGACGACTTCGCGATCCGCGAGTTGCAGTCCGAGTCGGACAAGCTCTACGCGAAGGCGGAGATCGCGCGCATCTATGTTGAGGAAGATCGTCCTGATCGCGCCCTGCAAACGCTCAAGCACGCGGTTCCGGGTTACTTCGCTGAGGATGTCACGGACTTGCCGCAATGGGCGTGGGACATTCTCTTCCCCAAACCATTTTGGAACGACCTCGCCCGCTATGCGCGCGTGAATGGACTCGATCCTTATCTCGTGGCCAGCCTCGTTCGCCAGGAGTCGGAATTTAATCCGCAAGCAGTTTCGCGGGCCAACGCCTGGGGCCTGATGCAGCTGCTGCCCAGCAACGGCAGGCAGTTGGCGAGAGAAGTGAAAATCCGCCATTTCCGCCAGGATGAACTCACGAATCCGACTGTGAACCTCCAGCTGGGTACGCGTTATTTCAAGCACATGATCGACAGCTTCGGCGGACAGGTCGAGTACGCGCTCGCCGCCTACAACGCCGGAGCCGATCGCGTGAAGAACTGGCAATCGCAAGGTCCGTATCGTGACGTGCCTGAGTTCGTTGAATCGATTCCTTTCAGCGAGACCCGCGAGTACGTGCAGGCGATCATGCGTAATGCCACAGTTTATCGGCTGCTATACTCGGGCGAAGGCATAGCGCGACGGCGGAATGGCGCCCCGGATAAGTCAGACAAACGCGCGGTAGCCCGCAACACCCGGAATAGCGAAAGTGTGCGGACGAGTGCCGTCGCATCAGCCGTGGAAACCGAGCAACATTCACCCGATTCTCCGCAGTAATTTCGGCAGCAGGACTCATTGCATCGCGGTCTCTCTCAGCTTTTTCCCGCCTGACGCAGCGCTTGCTCCAAATCGGACAGCAAATCATCTGTATCTTCGAGACCGATATTCAGCCTGACGATGCGGTGCCCATAGTCTGGACGCTGGGCTATGCCCGTGAAATCGTAAGCGACGGCAAGGCTGGTGACGCCAGCCCAACTGTAGCCAATTTCGAATAGCTCCAGCGCATCGACGAAGGCGAGTACTTGCTTCTTCGTGAACTTTCGATCGAAGACGATCGAGAAGACGCCGGAGGAGCCGGTGAAGTCTCGTTTCCACAGCTCGTGACCTGGACACGAGGGCAGTGCGGGGTGAAGGACGCGTTCCAATTCGGGACGCTGTGCCAGCCAGTGTGCAATCTTCAATCCCGAGGCTTCAATCGCCTTCAGGCGAACGGCGAGCGTTTGCAGACCGCGAATGGCCAGACTGCAATCGTCCGGTGAAGCTGCGAAGCCGAGCAGTTGGTGCGTCGCGCCGAGCCTCTCATAAAGCTGTCGATCTTTCACCGTCACCGATCCCAACAGAACGTCGCTGTGCCCACCGATATACTTCGTGAGCGCCTGCATCGTGATGTCCACACCATGAGCGAAAGCGTCGAAGAAGATCCCGGCAGACCACGTGTTGTCGAGCGCAACCAGCACGCCGTGCGCATGCGCCGCGGCAACGATCGCGGGAATGTCTTGCACTTCGATCGTGATCGACCCCGGACTCTCGCACCACACCAGCCGCGTGTTCTTGCGCAAATCGCGCTGAATGCCGGAGCCGATAAGCGGATCGTATCCGCTCCATTCCACTTCAAAGCGGTCGAGGAGGTCCGTTGCCAGCTTGCGGTGTGGGCCGTAGAGGCTTTCCGGAATCAGAACATGATCCCCAGCCTTGAGAAATGCCAGGTTGATTAACGAAAGCGCGCTCTGCCCGCCAGGCGTGATGATCGTGTAGTCGCCATGTTCGAGTTCGCCAATGCGTGCCGCCAGCTCCAGCGTGGTCGGCGTGCCATAGAGTCCGTACGTGTAGCCGACTTCGTGTTGATTCCAGTTGTCGTTCACCGATTCCGCATTCGGGAACAACAACGTAGATCCGCGATATACCGGCGTTGCCAGCGAACGAAATCCTTCCGGGGCACTCGCGTCTGTATGAATGAGTTTGGTTTTCCAGTGCTTCTTCACCAAATCAGTATATTGGGCGGAATGTTAAGCATCCGCGAACCGCAAGTTCCTTCGCGTTCGCCGCAGCGGACGCTCAGGACGACAAAGTCCTAGAATCGATTGGTGTCCAAGCTGATCCCTCTGTTTCCGCTCGATCTGGTCCTGTTTCCCGGGATGATTCTGCCGCTGCACATTTTTGAGCCGCGATACAAGGAGATGATCGGCGAAGCGCTGGCGAATAGCAGCACCTTTGGCATCGTGCGCGCCGTCGAAGATGGCATCGCACAGATCGGCTGCTCGGCGGAGGTCGTCACAGTTGTTAAGCGATATGAAGACGGAAAGCTCGACATCGTTACACGCGGCCTTGATCGCTTTCGCGTGCTGGAGGTGAATCGCGATCGTTCGTTCCTGCAGGCAGAGGTTGAGTTCTTGCCTGACGAAACCGAGGCTGCCCCTGAGCTGCGCAAGAAGGCGATCGACCTTCACCGTTCTTTAATCCTTCTGCTCTCGACTGGCGCGGCAATTCCAGTCAATCTCGATGCACCAGCTGAGCAGCTTTCGTTTTGGCTGATTGCGCAATTGCCGGTCGATCTCGGTTTCAAGCAGGCCATCCTTGTCACGCCGACAGAATCGCAGCGGCTATCTACGCTGGTCGAGTACTACGAAGCTGTGATTCCCACAATAGGAAGAACGATGCAAGCCAAGAAGAAGAGCGGCGGCAATGGACACGTGATGTAGGGCAGGTTACAGGGAAGCAGGTTATAGAGAACACGGAACAGTGAAACCTGTCCCCCAGTAGCCAGTCCCCTGTATTCTTGCTTCATGGTCTCCACCGGCGAAAATGTGGTTCGCATTGAGGCTGCAGCGTTAGACGCGCTCGCGGAACGCCTGCGGACCTCGATGGCGGCGAGCTTTGCCCGAGCCGTGGAATTGTTGTTTTGCTGCCACGCACGGGTGGTCGTCACCGGCATGGGAAAAAGTGGAATCATCGCTCAAAAAATCGCTGCCACGCTCAGCTCGACAGGCACGCCGTCATTGTTCATGCACCCTGCCGAAGCGCTGCACGGCGATCTTGGGATGGTGGCCAGGGGAGACGTGGTCATTGCGCTCTCGTCCAGCGGAGAGACTGAGGAACTGCTCAAGCTGCTCGCGAAGATCAAGCGCGTCGGCGATGCCTTGATTTGTTTTACCTGCGAGCTCAATTCAACATTAGCCCAAGCTTCGGATGTGTCCCTCGATTGTTCGGTCGCACAGGAAGCCTGCAGTCTCGGTTTAGCTCCGACAGCGAGTACGACGGTAATG
>DASTJH010000021.1:0-56316 GCA_035716645.1 Terriglobales bacterium
TCTCTTTGACCGAAGGAACATCGGTAGGCGACATGTCGAGTCGCTCCTTACAATTTGAGAATTTGGGGCCGCGGGGTAATTGCCGGAAAGGGTACCCAAAGTCTGCAGCCGCTCCAACGTTACGAAGGTCACAGGAACCAAGGTCAGAAACTCAAGATTCAGGACGGCAAAACGTGCCTGCCCGAAAATTCGAAATTCCCTGAGAACAGGGAATTTTTCAGGGGGGCCTTGTTCGCGATTCGCGAAAAGCCCATATTCATGCGGGCATGTGCAAAACGCTGAGGGAACTAGCAGGCAATTAGCAGGGAATTTCTAGCTTCCCGAGTTAAGTAGCTGCGTTTTCAATCTAATAAGCAGAAATTAGCAGCTGGTGGCCCGGGTGCTGAGCGAATTAACAGGGATTGAACAGGGACTCTTCTCCGATACGGCAGCAGGGTTCTTGCCGGCAGTCGGCGCCTCGCAACTCGGGACCGGAACCTTCGCTAAACTCCCGAACGCGGCGCTAGGGCTCCCGAATCCAAAAGACGGCGCAGAGTTCGAATTCCTCGGACGACAGCCTTGCGGTCGGGTTCTGTCGCCTGGCGCAGAACGTTGAGCAGGGGGCTGGCGGCCAGGATGGGATATCGCTTCTCCATAAAATCTCGCACCTCGTGCGAGACAGTGATCCGGGTGTGGCGCCGATCCTCGGCGTCCGCCTGCCGCTCCAGCATTCCCCCCTTCACCAGTCGATCTACGATTCCCGATACCGTACTATGCGCGAGTCCGACCTTCGCCGAAAGTTCTTTTAGACTGCAGCCGCTGCTGTGAAAGATCGCTTGCATTACGTTTCGCTGCGGTCCGGTCAGGTTCCCTTTCGCGAACTCGGCTTCCGCGGGACGGCGAATCTGCTGCCGAATCGCCGCCAGATGCTGCTCCAATTCCTGCGCGAGTTGCGGGAGATGCTCACGCTTCTTCGTGTTTCTCGCCTTTGCCATGGGAGTGGTCACAGGAGGAACGGGACCAGCCGCCTCACCTGGCTGCGATACCGGATGTAATCTTCGCCGAATTGCGCGGTCATGAAGTCCTCTTCCGTACGGGTCTTCAGCCAGAACGCGACGATGGCGATCGCCAGCGCAATAAAACAGCCGAGTTCGCCGAAGACCATCGCCGTTCCCAGCATAGCTATGAGACAACCGGTGTAGATCGGATGCCGAACTAGACGATACGGCCCGCTGCGCACCAGCGAGTGGTTCTCTTTCACGGTAACGCTGGCGCTCCAGTTGCCGCCCAGCATCGCGCGCGCCCAAAACGCAAAAGCGGCTCCGGCGATTGTCAGCGCGACTCCGGGGTAAGCAATCGCCGGAGAAACGGGCAACACACGCCAGCCCAGCGGGCCCACGCGCATGTCAGGACGAAACAGCAGACCGAAAGCCGCAACCATGAATAGCAAATGAATCATGCGGGAAATGCCGGGCTGACGTCGTACTGGCGTCTTCGCGGCAAAGGACGTGACGAGCCAGAACCCGGCGAGCGCGAGCCAGGGAAGCTCAACGGCTGTTTGGATATTGAGTGTCATAAAGCCTTACCTTCCATTACGTCTTATACGACGTGTCGTACACGACACGATATTACCACATCTCAACGGCTTCAATGAAAATCCTGTCATCCTGAGCGAGGGCGCACGCCCGAGTCGAAGGACCCCGCGAATGCATGCTCCGGGATCGCTGCATGTTAATTCTTATCGTGGACTCTCCGCCATCCAGCAGACTTGAAAAGAGGCAACTCCCTCGTGGAAATCGGAGACGGTTTGCATGGACCGAGCTGAGCCGGGCTCCTTCGACTCGGGCGTTCGCCCTCGCTCAGGATGAACAAATTCCGCCTGGTGATCGACAGACTGGGATTTCGTATTTTGAGAGGCCGGAGGCCGGAATTCTTTAGCCCAGGCCATGAGGCCTGGGTATGCGGATACAGGACGTCCAGAGCCCCGGGAGGGGCGGCATTGCGAACTTTGGACCAGAGTGCCGCGCCTCCGGCGCTCGGGATTGCGGGGCAACATTACCCAGCCCTCACGGGCTGGGCTAAAGAATGTCGCGCGTTCGGCGCTAAACCGTCAATTGTTCATTGGGCTGATATCCTCGCGGAGGCAAGGCCAGTCGTTCAGGATGACAAGTCTTGCGTGAGATCAGCCAACCTGGCCTTCACGTTCGAGCGCCCGGAGACGAACTTGTTCCCCGCGATGAAGTAGCGCAGCGGCAACGCCGACGATTTGGTAATCCCAACGCGCGGACTCTCGCCGATCTCCGGAGGCCGAAACGCATCTTCGACTATTCTCAGTCCCGAATCGGGAAGATACAGCGCTGCCCCATTCAGCGCGGAGCGTGTGATGCTTAGCGCTTCGCAGAGACGTCCTGGGCCGCTGGTCAGAAGCTTTAGTCCTGACGGCGATTGCAAGCGTGCGGGATCTATTCTTCGCGCCTTTGCCATTTCCTCTATGCCGGAGACCGGCTCCAAGGCGCGCAACAGCACGCAGCCGGCTTGTCCTTCGGGCAGGCAACTGAAATTCAGGCAGAAGTGCACGCCATAGATGAAGTAGATGTACGCATGTCCGGGCGGCCCAAAGAGCACGCGATTGCGGGCAGTCTCACCGGCGGCGGAGTGCGCGGCGGCATCGTCTTCGCCGAGATAGGCTTCCACTTCGACGATTCTGCCGGCCAGCTCCGGCGCACGATCGGACAATGTACGAACGAGCACTTTGCCCAGCAACTCCCGTGCTACGATGCGAGGGTCGCGGGCATAGAAGCGTTGCGGAAGAATGCGCCCGCGCCGCGCGGATTCGTTGCGCGTCTGCGTCTTCATAGCAGGATTGACTGCTTAGATTACCTGCTTCCCGATTTCGGCGTATTCGCCGGACAATCAAAACAGCCCTTCGTGATTTGACTCAACCCAGGAGGACCTATGAAAACGAAAATCGCTCTGGCTCTCACGCCCGCACTGGCGATTGCCATGTCGCTCAACGCGGCGACTATCCCTGCAGGCACGCACGTGACCGTGCGCACCGGTTCGTCGCTCTCGTCAGGAACAGCCAAAGCCGGCGAGACGATTGAGTGTTCGGTGGCCAGAAATGTAGTCGTGAACGGCCACATGCTGGCCCGCTCCGGCGATCCGGGCAAGTGCCGCATAACGTATGCGAAGTCCAGCGGACGTCTCCATGCCCCGGGACGCCTCTCGATTCGGCTCGCCTCGGTGAACGGCCAGTCGGTCACGACCACCGCGCACAGTTTCCACGGCAAAAACCATAAGAAGAGTAACGTCACCAAAATTGGCGGAGGCGCTGCCGCCGGCGCGCTGATCGGCGGATTAGCCGGTGGTGGTAAAGGCGCGCTGATCGGTACAGCAGCGGGCGGAGCCGCTGGAACAGGCGTCGCCGCAGCGACCGGCAAAGAAGAGGCTATGATTCCGGCGGAAACCGTGATCACGTTCACGGTCAGCGGGACGTCGACGGCCCATCATCGGCGGTAGAAGTCGTCGAACATCTTTACGACAGTCAGTACCGTTCGCCGTAGCGAACGGGTGACACGCAATGGGGCTGCTTGGCGACCCAACCTCACCCCGTTCTTCATCGCGAACGGTACTGACTGTATGCCCAAAAGTGGGTAGTTTCTCATTATTACTTCCCAAATCGGGAAGAGTTCACATCACTCGCGTAATCGCCAAAGTCGCATCATCCGCTTGGACCCCGTTCGAGAACTCGTCCATGGAATTCCAAATGATCGGGACGATATCTTCGGCATCCCTGACGTGCGATCGTTGCGATTCGGCAATGGCTTCCAACAGACCGCTTACTCCCCACTGTTCGCCCTGTGGATTGGCGGCCTCGACGACTCCATCCGTGTAGGCAATCACCAGGTCGCCACCTTGTAGCTGAACGACACTCTCGCGATATTCCGAATCCGCGAACATGCCCACCGGAGCGCCTCCTGTCTCGAGCCACTCGAACGAGCCATTGCTCCGAACGACGATCGCCGGATTGTGCCCGGCGTTCACATAGCGGAGGCTGCGCGTGGTTCCGTCGAATACACCATAAAACAACGTCGCATAGTGGTTTGCGAGCGACGAATGGTAAGCTTGGCGATTCACGATGCTGAGCAACGCAGCCAAAACGTCGCCGGTGAACAAAGCGGCTGTCCGAAGCGAAGACTGGACATTGGCGATCATCAGCGCTGCCGCGAGTCCTTTACCGGAGGCGTCTCCCACCAGGAAGGCCAGGCGACGATCAGGCAAGGGCAGAAAATCGAAGCAATCGCCACCCAGCGCGCGAACCTGCCGGCAACGGGCGCTGTAATCAACGAAGTCGCTGGTCCCGCCCGGAGCTTGCATAAATCGCTGCTGAACATCGCAGGCGAGCACCCAGTCTTGGCTCACATCTACGACTAGCTCTTCGGTCGCCATGGTTCCGGCCTCCACTCGTATGTCGGTTCTGGTTGCCGAAGATCGACAAATCAGCAGGAATTCTTTTTTTTAATTTTTTGTCGGCGCGTGTCGAGAATGCCGGAGCGGCTCCGACTACCCAATGAAAGCGCCAATCCGAGGCGCTTTGAGCGAAAGGAAATACGATGAGAACAGAAGATCATAGGAGCAACAACGTGAAATACATTCTGCTGATGTCCAGCACGAAGTCAGGCGTAGGTGGATACCGGGCCTGGACGCAAAACGATCGCGACGCCCACATGGCCGTGCTCAGAGGCATTACCAAGGAGCTGACCGATTCGGGAGAGTTCGTCGCCACGCAAGGACTCTCGGAACCGGGCGAAGCCAAACTCGTGCGCGGCGAGAAGAACGGCCTGCCGGTCACAGACGGAGTCTTCCCCGAATCGAAAGAGTTCCTGCTCGGCTACTGGATCGTGGATGTAGCCGCTACGGAGCGCGCGTATGCCATCGCCGGTCGAATTTCAGCGGCGCCCGGGCCGGGTGGCGTTCCTACGAACATGCCGATTGAGGTGCGACGGTTCGCATTCTGAGCCACGGAGGTCGCCGAGTGCGATGTTATGAAGCCAATAACGCTCTCGTTCGAGCGTTCAGTTTTGAGCTGTCATCCCGCGCGCCGCAGGGAGAACGTCATAAACAAGAAAAATTGGATTTTGCGGCGCGGGGGATCTGCTGTTCGTTGTCGTTCGCAAAAAGCAGATCCCCCGGACCGCGCCGGCAGTAGCGTTGCTAACGTGTTCGCGCTGCGGTCCGAGGGATGACAGTCTCAAATAATCTGTCAGCAGAACGAGGATTGAACCAGCACATGCAGTTTGTTCATTCTGAGCCACGGAGCAAAATCATGAAATACATTCTGATGATGAACACGATGAAGGCTGGCCACGGCGTTCCGAACTGGCCGGGCAAGGATCTGCAGGCGCATATCACCTTCATGATCAAGCTGAACAAGGAGCTTCGCGAGGCGGGCGAACTGGTTTCCGCCGAGGGACTGTCATTTCCCGATCAAGCGAAGCTGGTGCGGGCCGGCAAGCATGACGTCCCGATCACTGACGGCATCTTTCCTGAGTCCAAAGAATTTCTCGCGGGCTTCTGGATCATCGACGTGGACAGTCCGGAACGGGCTTACGCCATTGCGGCAAAAATCTCCGCCGCTCCGGGTCCCGGCGGAACGCGTTTGAATATGCCGATTGAAGTGCGCCCGATTATGAGCGGACCGCCTGCGGAGATGCTGTGACGGAGCTCCGATGATCAAGGCCTGGGACACGTCCTCCGAGCATCTGCTGCGCGAACTTGCGCCACAGGTGCTCGGCGCGGTCACGCGGCGCTTTCACGATTTCGCTGCGGCGGAAGACGCGGTGCAGGAGGCAATGATCGCGGCGTTCACCCAGTGGCCGAAAGAAGGCGTTCCGGAGAATCCGCGCGGCTGGCTGATTCACGTGGCCTTGCGGCGTATGACTGATCAACTGCGCAGCACGATTGCCCGCCGCGAGCGTGAGGCGGCAGTGGCGCAGGAAACGGAGACGATCGCGCCGGCCATCGATATCGAGTCCGATATGGATCCTGACGACACGCTGGTTTTGCTGTTCATGTGCTGCCATCCCGCACTGACTTCGTCGTCAGCGATTGCCCTCACGCTGCGCGCCGTCGGCGGGCTCACTACGGCGGAGATCGCGAATGCTTTTCTCGTTCCTGAAGCGACGATGGCGCAGCGGATCAGCCGCGCCAAGCAGAACATCAAAGCCTCCGGCGTGCCGTTTCGCCTGCCTGCGCTGCACGAGCGCACAGAACGGCTGCCAGCGGTTCTGCATGTGCTCTATCTGATCTTCAACGAAGGCTACGCCAGCAGCATCGGAGCGCAGCTGCAACGGCTCGATCTGGCACGCGAGGCGATCCGCCTGACTCGCTCGATAAAAGCTCTGCTTCCGGAAGATGGAGAAGTCGCGGGACTGCTGGCTCTCATGTTGTTAACCGACGCGCGCCGCGCCGCTCGGACCGGAGCGGACGAACAGTTGATTCCTCTCGACAAGCAGGATCGCAGTCTGTGGGACCGTGCTGAGATCGCGGAAGGAACTGAGCTGCTCACCGCGGCGCTGGCGAAAGGAGCCGTCGGCCTGTATCAATTGCAGGCAGCGATTGCCGCTGTCCACGACGAGGCCGCGCGAGCCGAAGATACTGACTGGCCGCAAATCCTCGCGCTCTACGAACTACTCAAGCAGGTAGCGCCCAGTCCCATGGTGACACTCAATCACGCGATTGCCGCCGCCATGGTACATGGACCTGCGCATGGCCTCGAACTGTTGAAGTCGCTCGATAATGACGACCGACTCGCCGAACATTACCGTCTCGATGCGGTACGCGCTCACTTGCTCGAAAGGCTGGGCGATCATCAAGGCGCGAGGGAGCACTATCGAATCGCGGCGGGGCGGACGACGAGTATCCCGGAAAGGAACTACTTGATGGCGCAAGCGGCGCGGTTGGGGGAGGATCCCTAGCGTCCGCCCATGATTGTCATCCTCAGTCCGCCTTGGCGGACGAAGGATCTCCGCCGATGCGTACGACTTAAACGCCTTATCCCGGCTCTTCCAGCGCAATCTCTCCTGGGGACCCGGGATGCCGCATTTAAGTCCGAGAGATCCGCGGAGATCCTTCATCCGCCAAGGCGGATTCAGGATGACATTTTGCAGCGTATCGCAACTCGCGTGACAGCTGCTCGGCAAAGCTTTTATCCTGAAGATTCCACTATTCCGCAAGGCGCAATCATTCATGACTGAAGTTGCTCAAAAGACTCTTACGATCAAGCTGCCGGATGGCTCTTCTAAGAGCGTGAATCCGGGAACCACCCCTTATGACGTGGCGAAATCGATCTCCCCGCGTCTCGCTGACGCAGCGATGGCCGCCAAGTTCAACGGCAAAGTCGTCGATCTGGGCCGTCCGCTACAGTCAGACGGTGAGCTGCGCATTCTTACCGACAAAGATCCGGAGTCGCTGGAAGTGTTCCGCCATTCGACCGCGCACGTGCTCGCGACTGCCGTGACCGAGTTGTTTCCGGAAACGAAACTGGGGCACGGGCCGCCAACCGAGTCAGGATTCTTCTATGATTTTTACCGGCCCACTCCGTTCAGCAGCGACGATCTGGCAAAAATCGAGCAGCGCATGGGCGAAGTGGTCGCGCGCGACGAGAAATTCGTGCGCGAGTACGAGCCCCGGCATGAGGCGATCCAGAAATACAAAGCGGAAGGCGACTGGATGAAGGTCCACTTCATCGAGAAGCACACCGAAGGCGAAGATCAGGTTTCGTTTTACCGAAATGGGAAATTTGTGGACTTCTGCCGCGGTCCGCACATCCCTTCCACCGGACGGATCAAAGCTTTCAAGCTGCTCAACATCGCCGGTGCGTACTGGCTAAATGACGAGAAGAATCCGCAGCTTCAGCGCATTTACGGAACGTCGTTTTATGCGAAGAAAGACCTCGAACAGTATCTGAACGCCATCGAAGAAGCGAAGAAGCGCGATCACCGCGTGCTCGGCCAGCAGCTTGATCTTTTCTCCATCCAGGAACTCGCTGGACCGGGGCTGATCTTCTGGCATCCGAAGGGCGGGATCATCCGCAAGGAGATGGAAGACTGGATGCGCTCTGAGTACCTGAAGCGCGGGTACTCGATGGTCTTCACGCCGCACGTGATGCGCGTGGATTTGTGGAAGACCTCGGGCCACGAGGGCTACTACGCGCAGAACATGTTCACGCCAATGGAGCTGGACGACGCCGACTATCGCATGAAAGCGATGAACTGTCCCGGGCACATTCTCATTTACAAAGACACGCTGCGCTCGTATCGCGATTTGCCGATTCGGCTCGGAGAACTCGGCACCGTCTATCGCTACGAGCGTTCGGGGGTGATGCACGGCTTGCTGCGCGTTCGCGGATTCACGCAGGACGACGCTCACATCTTCTGCACGCCGGAACAGATCGAAGATGAAGTTGTCGCCTGCATCGACTTCGCGCTCGCCGTGCTCGAAACCTACGGTTTCGATAAGTACGAAGTTGAGCTGTCGATCTGGGATCCGAACGATACCGGCAAGTACATCGGCAGCAAGGAAGACTGGGAGAAGGCGATCGCATCGCTCGAAAAGGCTATGAGCCGCCGCAATATTCCTTACAAGACGATTACGGGCGAAGCGGCTTTTTACGGTCCAAAGATCGACGTGAAGCTGGTCGATGCTATCGGCCGTTTGTGGCAGCTCTCGACCGTGCAGTTCGACTTCACGCTGCCCCAGCGTTTTCACCTCGAATATGTCGCCGAGGACGGTTCGCGCAAGCAGCCGCTGATGGTGCATCGCGCCCTCTACGGTTCGATCGAGCGCTTCTTCGGCGTGCTCATCGAACATTACGCCGGCAACTTCCCGGTCTGGCTCTCGCCGGTGCAGGCGGTGATGATTCCCATTTCGGAACGGCACGCCAACTACGCGCAGTCAGTGGCAGACAAGCTGAAAGCCGCCGGCGTGCGCGCGCATGTTGACGCGCGTAACGAGAAGATGAACGCGAAGATCCGCGAGCACACGCTGCAAAAAGTTCCGTTCCTGCTCGTGGTCGGAGACAAAGAAATCGAATCGGGCGAAGTGAGCGTGAGAACCCGCGGCAAGGGCGACGAAGGCCACGTAAAAATCGACGAGTTCGTCGACAGGATCACGCGGCTGATCTCCTCGCGATCTGCCAACATCAGCGCGTAAAGATCAGTACCGTTCCCGGTAGGGAATGGGTTGGCAGCCATATCGGCACCCGATCGCTACCGCGATCGGTACTGACTTAGCAAGACGGTGTTAGGCCTTCGATCTCCGGCCAACTTCGGGCAAAACACCTAACACGCAAGGGTAATCACGTCAGTCACTTATCCCTGCATTAGCAGGTTACTTTCAGCTTGCAATTGGCTCTGAAGCTCTCTTACCATGCGAGAGTCGCCGGATTTTCGAAACCTTGTGGAAATCCGGGAAGTAACTGCTTTTTGTTGAGGAGCCAACCAGCTCCTGGGGATCGGATGAGCAGACGAAATTTTCCGGGCTATCTTGCTGTAATTGTGGCAGTTTTGATCTGGGTCGGGAGCGGTTTTGCGGCCAAGATCTCCACTCCGAACACTTCCAACGCAAAAAAAAGTAAGGTGTCCGAGTCCACGGCAGCGCAGCGCAAAATGGCGCGCCTGCGGCACACTCGGCGAGTCCACCATCGTCGCCGCCGAGCGCGTCACTACGAGCACTTCACGGCGAACTCCTATGCGAACGGCGACCTCACGGCCGGCGACATCACCGGCGGCGAAGATCCTGTAGTCCGCCAGGCAGCGATTGATGCTCTTGGCAACATGAATGGCACGGTCGTGGCCATCGATCCGACCAATGGGCGCATTCTGGCGATGGTGAACCAGAAGCTCGCGCTATCGAGTGGCGCGACACCGTGCTCGACGATCAAGCTCTCCGTGGGCCTGGCTGCGCTGAGCGAAGGCATCATCACCCGAAATACTCGGGTGCGCGTGGCGCGACATACAACCATGAATTTGCGGCAGGCGCTGGCACGTTCCAACAACGCCTTCTTCGAGGAGCTCGGACGCCGCTTAGGCTTTGAACGTGTTCATCGCTACGCGACGGAGTTCGGCCTCGGCGAACTCGCCGGCTACAACATCGAAGGCGAGCATCTCGGCATTTATCCCGACGAAGTGCTGCCCGCGAACGAAGGCGGCGTAGGCCGCATGTGCTCGTTCGGGGACGGCGTCTCGATGACACCGTTACAACTCGGCGCGCTGGTTTCCGCCATGGCCAACGGTGGCACGTTGTACTACCTCCAGCATCCGACGACGCCGGAACAAGTCGTCAATTTCCAACCGAAAGTCAAACGTACGCTGGGCATCGCGCAATATTTACCGGAGATGTTCGAAGGCATGGCCGGAGCGGTGCAGTACGGCACAGCCCGACTGCTGCGCGCGAATTTTTCGGAAGAAGAGATTCTGGGTAAAACCGGGACCTGTTCCAATTCGGGAACACGCTACGGCTGGTTCGCTTCTTATGCGAACACGAAATACGGACGCATTGTGACCGTCTTCTTCCTCGAAGGCGGCTACGCCACCTATGGTCCCAGAGCCGCTCAGATCGCGGGGCAGATGTATCGCGATCTGTACGAACACAGCTACTTTGTGGCCAGGGTACCGGACTTGGAAAAAGTGGGCGCGGTAGAAACGGCGCCGGCGACGCCGGACGCGCAATAATTATCGTTCTTCCGTCAGTACCGTTCCCGATAGGGAACGGGTGACTGAGCATCGGCGATCATTACCCGTTCGTTACCGCGAACGGTACCGACCCCCATCGCGACGCAATCACTTCAGGTGGAGTGAGAAATCCTTCCGCTCTTCGTTCTCGACGTGGATGGTGATTTCCGGTTTGGGCTGGTGTTTGGGCGTTTTCACGTCGGCGATCACGATGTAATCGGCTTTGCCGGCCGGAACGCGCTGGGCGAACTCTCCTTCATGGTTGGAGAACGTTTCCCATTTTGGTTTTTTGTGGTCGGCGCGGCGAATTTCAATGCGCACCCCATAGACCGGCCGATTATCCGGGCCATAGACGGTGCCGAAAAGGAGCGCGTAGGGATCGCGCTCGTGCTGAGGATGCGCGCGGGCAGCCCAGGCAGGCGAGGAGCAGCAGGAAAGCAGCAGCGCGCAAACCAGCGCTGCCCCCGCTGCGGGACTAGTAATCTTCCTCGTCTTCATCTTCGTCGTCCTCGTCCTCGTCTTCGTCCTCCTCTTCATCGACTTTCTTTAATTCGAGGGGATTGGCGGTAACTACTTCAAAGTCGCTGCCGCATTCCGAGCAGGAGACGACGTCGCCTTCGTCCATATCCTCTTCTTCAATGTCCAGATCGGACTCGCATTCAGGACACAGCACCATTAAATTTCCTCCGGTGTATGCTCAAAGCTTCGCCAGCATTCGAGTGCTGGTGGTTCATGCACCACTCGTAGTTTTAGAATCTATTCGATTTCGCCGTCAAGTCTTTCAACGGAAGGGATTCCACGCGTGCCCAAAAAGCTGACGCCGTTCTGTCTGTTCGCCTGTCTGATGATGCTTACCGTTTTCACCGTTGCTCAGGAAAATCCTGCGCCTGCTCTCACGAAAGTGACGCCGGCAGACGTAGAGCCTGGCCCGCCCGACCCACAAATCGCTGATGCGCTCAAGCAAATCTCGCCGCAGCACATTCGCGAGATCGACGAGAAGCTGGTCAGCTTCAAGAACCGCAACACGCTCTCGTCGAACGATCAGGAGATGATCTCACAAGGCCTGGGCGTGACCGCGGCAGCCAAGTGGATCCAGCAGGAACTCGAGAGCTATTCCAAAGCCTGCGGCGGATGCCTTCAGGTGAAAACCGATTCGTTCATCCAGGAAGTCGGTCCGCGCGTGCCCACGCCGACGCCGCTGACGAACGTCTATGCCATTCTTCCCGGCACCGATCCGGAGAACGCAAAACGCATTTACCTGGTGACCGGCCACTACGATTCCCGCAATACCGACGTGCTCAACACGAAAGATCCTGCACCCGGAGCTAATGACGACGCTAGCGGCACCTCCGTGAGTATCGAGTGCGCGCGCGTGCTCAGCCAGCATCGATTCCCGGGCACGATCATCTTTCTCACCGTCGCCGGGGAAGAGCAGGGCCTCGATGGGAGCAAGCACTTCGCCAAGATGGCTAAGGACAACGGTTGGGAGGTCGAAGGCGCGCTGAACAATGACATCGTCGGCGGCAATACTACGCCCGGCGACGACCTGCAGCGCAAGGACACCGTGCGCGTCTTCTCCGAAGGCATTCCGACCACCGCGACTCCACAGGACATCAATCGCATTCGCTTTCTTGGCGGCGAGAATGACTCTTCTTCGCGCGAGTTGGCGCGCTATGTCCGAACGGTCGGCAAGGAGTATCTGCCCGGCGACTTTCAGCCCATGCTCGTCTTCCGCCGCGATCGCTATTTGCGCGGCGGCGATCACATCTCCTTTAACGAGCAGGGATTTCCGGCAGTGCGCTTAACGGAATTTCGCGAGGATTTCCATCATCAGCATCAAAACTTACGTACCGAGAACGGCATCGAATACGGTGATCTGGTGAAGTTTGTGGATTTTAATTATGTGGCCAATGTAGCCAGGACGAACGCAGCAACCTTGGCGTCGCTGGCTGCGGCTCCGGCGCCTCCGGCGAATGTCCGTTTGGAGACGCGGGGATTGACGAACGACACGACCATCGATTGGGAGCCCTCGCCTGGCGGTCTGGCCACGCGCTACGAGGTGCTCTGGCGGGATACCGATCAGCCGTACTGGCAGCACGCGGTGGAGGTTCCGGCGGGCAGCGCCTCCGTCACGCTGGCACAGTCGAAGGACAACGTGATCTTCGCCGTGCGCGCGCTGGACGCCGCAGGACACTTCAGCGTCGCGATCGTGCCCACGCCGGGCGGTAGAATCGGAATACCGGGCAGGACGCCGGCCGCAAGCTCGTCTTCCTCGCCCAAATAGTTCATGCCCAGAAATTCTTCATCCTCGTTCGAGATGGGACTGCCGCCGTTCCGAGGCGCAGTCCGGCAAATCATTATCGGCAGCACCATCATTTACGTGGTGCTGCTGCTTCTCTTTTCGTTCAATCGTCCGCTGGGGCAGGCGGTGCTCGAGGTCGGCGTACTCAATCCAGTTGCCATCCGCCATGGCTGGATTTGGCAGTTCGTGACTTATGCGTTCATGTACGTCGATCCTCTGGATTTTGTGCTCTCGCTGGTGGGCATTTACTTCATCGGCTACGCCGTCGAGGACCAGGTCGGCTCAAGCGGATTCTATGGACTGTTCTTCGGAAGCGTGATCCTTTCCGGCATCGCCGGTTACGCGCTCTCAACTACTGGCATGATCGCGCAGGGCACCGCTATGGGATCGGGAGCGGCCGCCGACGCCATCCTGATGTCGTTCTACTTGTTCTATCGCAATGCGCCGATCATGCTCTTCCCGCTGCCGATCCAGATTCCGGTGAAGTGGATCGTCGTCGGCATCGCGGCCCTGGAAACGGCGTATCTGCTGCTCTCGCATTTCGCGCTGGAGTTTTGTGTGGTGCTTCTCGGCCTCGGCGCCGGATACTTGTGGCACATCCTGTTCTTCCAGCGCAAAGCGCCTGCTCTTGGCATTTCTGAACGCATCTACGAAATGCGCAACTCTTACTACCGTTGGAAACGCCGCCGCGCCGCCAGGAAGTTCCAGGTGTACATGCGCAAGCACGACCGCAACGTCTACTTCGACGAATACGGCAACTACAAGCCGCCGGACGACAAACGAGACGATGAGCGCGGGCCGTGGGTGAACTGAGTTCAGCGTCGCGACAAGTCAGTGCGCGCGTCAGTACCGCTCGCGGTAGCTAGCGGGTCCGCAGCATGCCAACCCATTCCTTACCGGGAACGGTACTGACTGCGAATCGTAATCACCAGAGCTGCGTTCAGGCGGAGATTCTGCGTGGGTGCACGCTCGCTCCGCCTCGCGCGAAGATAAATTGCAGCATCCAGACTCGCTGCTTGCGGGATCCTGCTGGAACGAACTTCCAATCCTGCGCGGCCCGCATGGCTGCGTTCGCGAAGTAGCGGCTGGGGCCACGGGTGGCGAATTCGGCGCGGGAAACATTGCCGGCGGCATCGAGATGCACGCGCACGTTGACCCGCACCTTGCCGTGAATCGTCCGCAGCGCGCTTTCGTTGACCGAAGGCATCACGCGGCGGACAACCTCATCCGCATTAACGGATGTACGCTTGATCGTGGCCGCCGAGTCTTCCTGGACAGGCGCGGGAGCGCCCGGTGCGACAGCGGCGGCCGTTTGCGTTTCTGGAAGCCTGGGCGACGAGGACGAGTGCACGCCATGGAATGCGGCAATCAGCAGCGCGATCGCCGCCACCGCGCCGGCTCCGGCATAGATCCAGCGGCTGGTCCATTTTGATTGCGTCGAGCGTGCAGGCACGCGTGACGATTCCGGCTCCAGCCGGGAGGAAATCTGGGCGACCGTCAAGCGCCTCTGCGGATCTCGCAGCAGACAGTTGCGCGTGATCTCCTGAAATGGCGCCTCAAGCGCGGGAATAGCCGGTTCTTCGCGCAGGCGGTCGTTCCATTCTGGGACTCTCTGCGTGAGCGCCTGTACCAGCGTCGCTCCCAGCGCCCAAACGTCACTGGCCGGCGAAAAACCATCGCGCGAGACTTCGGGCGCAAGATACGCGCTGTCCTCGGCAGGAGTTGCGGCGCGTTCGCCAATCCGGCAGATGCCGTCGCTGGAGAGCTTTACCTGCTCATTGACCACCAAGACATTCGACGGCTTGACCGCTCGATGCGCATAGCCGTTCTCGTGCAGATAGCCAAGCGCGGCGAGAACCGGCTTGAGCATCTCCTGAGTTTCGTCGCCGATTAACGCGCGCTGCGGCAGGATTTGTGACAAATCCTCCTGCGCGAGTTCCATCACGATGTACAGCAGATCGGTGTCGGCGATGCGGCAGCGGCCCACCTCAAAAATCCGGAGCAGCTGAGGATGAGCTAACTTAGCGGTGATCTGCAGCCGGGCGAGGCTCGCCTCAGAGTCGGCTCCGCCGGCGATCAACTTGATGACTGCCGACTGCCCGGCGTTTTCGGTGAGAAAGACAGCACTGTGCTTCGCTCCCCCCAGATATTGCTTGAGGGAGAACTTGCCGGCGACAGTCTGTCCTTGCCAATTCTTTGCCGATTCGAACATAAGGCAGCAATAAGCAGTAGGCAATAAGGAACGAGCAAATGCAATAGGGGAAATGCAGGAACCAGCAACTAGCGATTAGCAATTAGCAAAACCGGCGACTAGCGACTAGTTCGTTTTCTGCCATTGGCCGAATCGCGAGTGAGCATGCAGGCAAACAAACGCAAACACAAGGCGGAAATGGTTTCAGCTAGCTGCTAATCGCTAATTGCCAATGGCTGGTTTGCTAATTGCTAATTGCTAGTTGCTGCCGTTCCTGTTGTACCCTGACAAACGGGAATGCAACCACGTCATCGCTACATCGCGCTGCTCGCCGTTATTTCCGTTCTGATTCTTGTGCTGGGATTCATCTTTCGTCCGGCAGCGCCTGCTCCTTCGAAGAAACGCGCCCCGGACCTGACAGTCACGCGCGCCGAGTTGGAGAATTTGCGCGAGCTCGTGCGCCGCAACAGTCTGCGCAACGTGGCCGCTGATTTCACGACGCTGGCGAGTCAAGTCTTCGCTGAGATCGCCACCATCCGTCCCTGGGGGACCTATGCGGTGGTCATGCCCGATCGGACATTGACCGCAGCCAAGCCCATCGACGCCGTGCCTCAGCCGATCACAGTGACCAGCGGCGGCAGTCAACCGTATGCGACGACGAATCTGCTCTGGGTACCCGGACTGCCTTTCGCCACTGCCCGTGTGAACCTGTCTAACAACGATCTTTCACCATCACAGTTTGCTCGCTCTGCGCCTGCACAAGGAAGCTGGCTTGTTCTCGTGAGCGATGGAACCACCGGGCCAACGCTGGTCAGTCCGGGCGTATTCGGCGGCATGGCCGGCGTGGATTGCGGACCATTTCTGCATCGGCAACTCGAAACCACCATCCCCATGAATGCAGGTTCGATTGGCGCCGGAGTGTTTGACTTATTCGGCGGACTGCAGGGCGTGGTGGTTGGTTGCGAAGAAAGTCCGGCGGTCATTCCCATTTTGGAAATGCAGCAAGCGATCGCTCTTGCAAGCGCTCCATCGGTAGCGATCCTAGCGCGCTACGGCATGCGCATCGCGGCATCTTCGGCCGCGACGCGATCCGCCAAGAGTTCCATCTTGGTCACAGAGGTCTGGACGGGATGGCCCGCCGATCTCGCCGGCATCAATCCCGGCGACACGCTGGTTGCCGTTGACGGCAAGACCCTCTCGCAGATGCAGGACGCGACTGCCGCGCTAACCGCAACCGCTCCTGCGGCTCATCAACTGCAGTTGCGCCGGACGACGCGAATCTCGCGCGTCACGCTCACTCCTGTAGATCTGACCGGAACCGCGGCGGGACCGCCGCCTGCGATTCGGGCCGAGCCTTCCGGCGTCCGCATCACGCAGGTGGCGCACGGCAGCAGCGCGGAGGCGGCCGGGCTCAGATCTGGCGATCTGATTCTTCAGATTGATGGTCTGCCCGCCACATCGGGACGCGTGCAACGCCTTCTGAGTCCCTATCGAGTCTCGCGACCAATGGCCGTACAACTGTGGCGGCCCGGTCGCAGGTTGCTCGTCTGGATGCAGCCATGAACGAGCTCTCATCGATCGCGCTCATCCTGCTGCTCTCGCTGCTGGCCGGACACTTGGTCAAGTTCATCCGCGTACCCGAGGTTACGGGCTACATCCTTGCCGGCATCGCGGTCGGCCCTTCCGTGCTGGGCTGGATCAATGAACAGAACCTTTCTTCGCTGAGCATCTTCAGCGAAGTGGCGCTGGCCCTGATTCTGTTTTCGATTGGCTCGATTTTCGAGTTTCGGCGCTTTCGGCAAATTGGCAAAATGATCGTCATCATTACGTTCACGGAATCGGCGCTGGTGCTGGCGCTGGTTTTCGCGGCTGCTCTGTTGCTCGGACAGAAATGGGAAATCGCGCTGCTGCTCGGTGTGGTGGCGATGGAAACCGGCGCGGCGTCCACGCTGATGGTGCTGCGCGAGTACAACGCCGACGGCCCACTCACGCAGGTGATCACCGGCGCGATCGCAATCAACAATCTGGTCTGCCTCAGTTGCTTTCTGCTGCTGACCTCGGGACTGCAACTGGCCGGTCGAATGGGCATGGGCAATGGCGCGTCGTTCTACTCGACCGCATACACCGTGCTGTGGCAGCTCATCGGCTCGGCCGCGCTCGGCTATTTGGTGGGACTGCTGCTCGCCGCGTGGTCAACCAACGTGAAGGAGCACGGAGAAACTCTGATCCTGCTCATCGGCTGCGTGCTCTTGTGTGTAGGGCTCGCTGTCTATTTCAACCTCTCGACTCTCGTCGTGAGTCTGGTCCTTGGCGCCACCACGGCGAACCTTTCCGCTCACACCGGACGATTGTCCATGGTGCAATCGCGCACCGATCCGCCGTTTTATGCGGTGTTTTTCGTGATCGCCGGCGCGCATCTGCAACTTGGACTTCTGAAGGCGCTGGGTCTGCTCGGCCTCGCCTACATCATCGCGCGCGCCGTCGGGAAGTTCGTCGGCACACGCTTAGGATCACGCGCCGCACATACCTCCACGCTTGTCCGTTCCCAATTAGGCCCCGCCGTTCTCGCCCATGCCGGCCTGGCGATTGGTTTGGTTCTGTCGCTTTCCCGGCGCTTCCCGCAACTTGGTTCGGAGCTGACGACGGTGGTTCTCGGCGGAATTCTCGTCTATGAGGTAATCGGCCCGATCAGCGTGCGCCGCGTGATTCTGCGTGCAGGCGAGTCGCACGCGCGTGTGGACCAGGGCATGGAAGTCCTGGAATAGCTAATCGCTTGCTCAGCAGCCTGCAAACCTCTAAGCTGGCGGCTTAGAGCTGAGAAGCTCAGCAGCTTAGCAGCTGCCTTTCCATGGCCTCTCCTACGAGCGTGTCCCAGCCCGCACGAATCGAAGTACCCGCGCCGCGCGCTACCTTCGCGCTGCTCGGGATTGCGGTGGCGATCGCAGTTGTTCATTTGCTCACGAATGGACGCTATGGATTTCACCGCGATGAACTCCAGGTGCTAGTGATGCCCGCCACCTCGATTGGGGATTCGTTCCGTATCCGCCATTAACTCCGGTTCTGGAGAGGATCGGAATGGGAATCTTCGGACTGTCGATGGTCGGCCTGAGACTCTTCGCGGTCATCGCGCAGGCGTTCGTGATTTTTGTCACGGGCCTGATGGCTTGGGAACTAGGCGGTAAGCGCTGGGCGCAAATCGCCGCTGCCATTGCTGTCGCGCTCTCTCCACTGCCGTTGTTCGAAGGAACGGAATTCCAGTACACGACCTTCGACTATCTCTGGTGGGTGTTGATCGCCTACTTCGTGATCCGGCTACTCAAGAGCGAAGATCCGCGCTGGTGTCTTGCCCTTGGAGCGGCGATTGGGATCGGCTTCGAGACCAAGTACACGATGGCGTTTTACGTGACAGGAATCGTCGTCGGCTTCCTGCTCACGAAGGCGCGCAGGATTCTGGCCACGAAATGGTTTTGGGCCGGCGTCGGATTGGCATTTCTGATCGCGCTGCCGAACCTGCTCTGGCAGATTCGCCACGATTTCATCTCGCTGCATTTCCTGCAACACATTCACAAACGCGATGTCGGCGAAGGTCGCGCGGCGGGATTCTGGCCGCAGCAATTTTGGCTATGCGCGAACGCCGTCGCTGCGCCGTTGTGGACTGTTGGACTGATCGCCTTCTTCCGCAACTCGCGTTATCGGATGTTGGCGTGGATGTATGTTGTCCCGGCCGCGATCCTCTGGCTGTCCAAAGGACGCGGCTACTACAGCGGCGCAGTTTATCCAATGTTGTTCGCGATGGGAGCGGTGGCCGTCGAGCATTGGCTTGCGCACGTCACTCCGGTCAGTCGCAAAAGCATTCAAGCCGCCTATCTCGTTGCGCTGATTGGATGTGGCGCTTATTTTTCCGCCGTCATCATCCCCTTCGCCTCGAGCGGTCCGCTGCGAACTTATGCCCTGAAAAACAATGGCGATCTTCGCGAAGAGATCGGCTGGAACGAGTTGGTGAAAACCGTGGCCGGAATCTGGGACTCTCTACCGCCGGAGCAGCGCCAAAGCGCGGGAATCCTGGTGGCGAACTATGGCGAGCGAGGCGCGATTGAAATTCTGGGATCCGCTTATGGCCTACCTGTGCCAATCAATGGTACGAACTCAGCGTGGTATCGCGGTTATCCGACGCCTCCGCCCTCCACATTGATCGTGATCGGCTTCAGCCGCGAAGACGCAGATGCAACATTCAGCTCGTGCCAGTTCGCAGGACACAACGGAAATTCCTTAGGAGTGAAGAACGAGGAATCCAGCGATCATCCTGACATCTTCCTCTGTGGGGGTCCACGCCTGCCGTGGCCGGAGTTTTGGAAACACTTCCAGTGGTTCGGGTGATCGCGTCCCAGAGAAGTAGGGAACAGCGGTTTTACTTGGGTGCCGCTGCAGCCGAGACAGCGGCGCGCGGCGGTTGCGGTGTGCGCGGACCGAGGCAGCCGGTGCGGCATTCGGCTCGGCGCTGCACACACAACCACGTGCATCCTCGAAGGGGATTCATGCCGGTTTGTTCCATTGTTTTCGGCTGGCAGCACGACCACGCGCCAGAACCACACTCCAAGGCGGCGTATCCGCCGGAGATCGCCTGAAATTGCAGAACGAAGGACAGCAGATCCTTAGAGAATGCCTTATTCGCTGTCTGCAGAGTAGGCCAGCTCTTTGCCTGGATGAGGCGGCGTTCTGATTTGCGCATAGCCAGCGCGTGGCGATGCAGGGAAGCGAAGAGGAGTGCGCCATATCGCTGTTTCGACTTGCGAAATCGAGCCTCAGCTCTGGAGCTGAGCACGAGCAGCGAACTGGAAGATCGTCGCAGCGAGCGAAGCTGTTTGCTGCGCCGCAACTCCGCCAACACGCGCGCCCGCGATCTGCGGGTTTCATTTTGGGGCTGCTTGATTTGTGAGTCGATGTGCTGCATGTCGTGATCGATGGCGGTGAGATGGCTATCGATCTGCCTGAAGGTGGCAAACAGGCTGAGGTTCGTTTTGCGCGCGGTTTTTCTTGAATGCCGTGTCGCTGGCGCTGCAGCCGCGGCCGAGGCGAAAATCAGAATTAGAGCGAGGAAAACTGTCGTGCTTTTTATGCGCGTTCGCTTCACTGGCCGGATTTGGCTCCGGTTTCCAACTCCGCGAGCAGGAGCTTGAAATGGAAGCGGTCTCCGGGACATCGCGTCCGCGAGACTTCGCTGTGCGGCATAATGCGCTGAATGGGGATGTCATATTTCTCGCGCAGCTCCCGGCAGAGCTTGACCAAGGCGTCCATCTGCTGCGCAGTAGGCTGCATGGGACCTTTCTTTCCGTGGGGATTGTCGCGCGAGCTGAAGTCGCCGACCAGCGCGATGCCGAGATACGAGTTATAACCGCGCGCGTGCGCTCCCTGGCAACGCTCCGGCCGGCCGTTCTGCACTTCGCCGTCCGGAAGGATCAAATAGTGATAGGCGATGTGATACGTTTTCCCAAAACAGGAAATGGCAAAGCCGCGCTTGTAATGGAAACGGTCCAGCGCGCGCTCCGCATCCGGCAGATCATGGGCAGGGATCAGGACCGAATGATGAATAATGATGCCGACCGGCGTGATCGTATTAAAAAACGAATTCACGTCGGTGACGAATGGACTGGTTACCGACGAAGAGTACGTGCTGCCCTTAAGCAGGGCTTTCGGCTCGAAGCGACGTTCGTAGATTTGCTGCGTGCGTTCCGCGCTCACCGTGACAGTCGTACGAGACAGAGCAAAACCGCGAAAGAGTTCGTCACGCCGTGAGTACCCGAGGATGTCTTTGCCCCGCAGTTCGTCGGCAGTAAACGTAGGATGCTGCTTCTCCATCGGTCCGGCCGATGCACGAATCTCCGGTCCGATCTCCAGCCTGCCAGAGTAGAGCGCTTGCACCGCACGTTCGCTGACCACGAGCAGGAACAGGTCCGCTCCGGCTGCGTCGGTGGGAACGCCGTCCATGCGGAGCACAACCGGACTCGTCCAGCTACTTTGGTTGCGGCAGGTCACGAAGCCTGGCCGGCCATTTTGCTCCGTTGACGCTAGTGAGATCACGAAGCAAACAGTGCGATTCAGCAGCGAGTCGGGAATAGCATTCGCAGGATCGCCGATGATCTGTTCGAGGGCAGAGCCGCTCGCTTGCAATTGACTGACTTCAGGTGCGGCAGGAGCTACTGTGATTGGACTGGCATGAGTAACAGGCTGAGATGGAGCCGGAGGAGTCGGAGGAGTCGCAACCGCAGTTTGCCGTGGCTTCGCGCATCCGGCCAGTAACGCCATCGCAAGTAGCGGAACAACGCACAATCGAGCCATGGATTTGCGGCCGCAGCCGCCTGCAAGCTTAGATTGCAGCGATCTCGCGCCGAGTTGCGACAGGCGGAATGCTAAATCCCGGCGGAGCAGCTCACGTCGGTTCTCCCGCGGCTTTCGTCTGTTCTGGCCGTGGGCGGTTCCAAAATGGGACGGAGAGCGCGACGAAGATGGCGAGGGCCAGCAGATCGGCGCCGATCATGTAGTACGGCCAGGATCCCATCAGGTTGAGCAGCGAAGCCGAGGCCGGCTTATTGCGAAGATAAAAGTAGTTGGTCCCGGTGAGATAGTCGAACAAGCCAATCGCCGCCGCATAGATGTTCAGCGCGGCGAACGCGAGCTTCCAAGATTGGGGCCGTGGACGCATCTGCCTGCTCCACAGCAGGTAGAGGATCGCCAGGATGAGCCCACCGTGATCCACAAAAAAGACGATCGACGAAAAACTCCGCAGAGGCGCGATCAAGTCGGGAGTGAGCACGGCCATCACGGATCCCGATAATCCCCAGTAGTACGCCAACTCGAACGCAGGCTGTTGGAGTCGCACCAGCGAGTAGACGCTGAGCCAAAGCGAGATGTCGCACAATTCGAGCGGCAAACCTTGCGGCGGCGGTAAATGCAGAGTCCTGAAACGAAACGTGTACCAGCACAGCGCCGCTACGGCGAGCAGAATCGCGGATAGGGAGCGAATCGGCTTTGCGCTCTGCGGATACGCTCGCGTCGCCCACGCTAGGACTGCAGCGCCGGCGGGAATGGCGGCCATGATCGCGATATGCGCCGCGCCGAAGAGCCGCAGATAAGCGGAGGCAAACACAGAATGAAATCTCTAGCCTGACATTATGTCCGTAACGCTTCCTTCAGCAATGGCGCCGAAGAGCCATTTCATCAGCGTGGTAAACTTCTGAAATCACGTCGCGGAGAGGTGGCCGAGTGGCTGAAGGCGGCGGTTTGCTAAACCGTTATAGGGTCAAAAGCTCTATCGGGGGTTCGAATCCCCCCCTCTCCGCCAGTACACATTCCAAGAACTCCGCCAACTGAAGGCCCCTGAGCTGCGGGCTTCTTCATTTTGCTCACAGTGCTATATTGAGCAGCCACATTCCCCGCCATACCCGATGAAATACATAAGCTTGATTTTGCTGTGTGCAGCCTTCGGATTTGGACAGTCGTTCACCGTCTCGCGCGCCGACGACATCGCTGTAGCTCCTAATGGCGAGGGCGTGCAGCAGATTGAGCGGGTGGAGATCAGAACCTACAGCTCTGACAAACACTATCGATTACAGATCGCATGCACACTGCGGGAAACAGCACGTATGGATATAGAGATTCACTCCGATTCGCGCCTCTTTCCCTATCAGCCCTCGCCGGATATCTCCGCGTTATTTAAAGATGGTGTGAATGTCGTTTTGGCATGGGACAACGATCGAGCAGAGTCGGATACTTGGGTGTTATCTCCCGATCTTCAGAATCTGTCGCGAACGATGAAGGCGGATGCGCCCTGGTGGAGGGAAAAGTTGACTGCGCACTCACAATTGAGAGTGAGCCTGCCACATCCCGACAGCTTAACGCCTAACGTGCAGACCTTTAATATTCACGGAATTGGCGAAGAAATGTCCAAACATGAGGAGTGTCAATAGTCCTTACGCCGCAACGCCAGAACCGATTGACACTAGACGCTCACGCGCAGCTCTGCTTCAGGTAAATCTTTCCGCGGCACAGAAAGCAACCTTTCGGAATCCGTCGAAAGTTGTTGTATCCAATCAGATTATCCCGAGTTGCTGACGTGGTCTTTGGTATCGGATTTGCTCCCTCACCCGTGTCCCTGAAGACCAGCAATGAAGCACGCACGAAAAACCTTAAGCGACGACTGCAAGCCGGGAGAGGCAGCGCCGGAATCGGGCATCTACGATGTGATTCACAATCGCTGCTCATCGAGCATGATCCAAACCATATTTCTCATCGACCAGAAAATCCCGCCGTGTTCCATGTGCGGAGCGCGCGTTCGCTTTCGGCTGCGACAAGCAATTCCTCATTGGTCAGAGGACGAAGATTTACAGCGCTGAGAACTACGGCGCGCGCTTCGCACAGAGTTCCCGGATCGCTTCGCGATCGTTCGCCGAGATGCGCACAAATTCGAAGCCATGGTGCATGCCTTTGCGGTAGCGCAGGCGCGCTTGCAGCGCGATGTCCTGCGGCGCGTACAGGCGTGGAAAGCGAATTAGCACGCGCTTACGCCAATGCGTGAGATTGGAGTCGATGACCGCTCCCATGCCCTTCTCGCTCAAATTCACAGCGTGCCCGTGACCGATCACCGGCTGCTTTGAGTCCGGCACTTCGACGAGAACAATGGGAAGGTTCACCTCGGTGCGAGGCACGGCGCGCACACTCTCGAACTCCAGGACTTTGCGCGCGGGTTCGGGGAGAGGTCCGGCCAAATCCCAGTCGTGATGGATGTGCGCGATCTCGCGCACAAATTCGTAGCGCACCGATCCGCGACAAGTTCGACAAATGGGAAACTCTTCGCCGCGGATGATCAGCGCTTCATGCGGAGCGCGATGCTGCGGAATATGTCGGACAAGAAACACGCCGCTGGCAGCAGCGAATTCGCCTGGCCGGTACACCATGGGCGTGGAACGAGCGTGAGCCACTGGTCCTCGTAGCAAAAACTATCGTTTCAACACACCAGGGGACAGCCTTGGCCAGAGGACTGAGGGAATGGGATGTCTTGCAACCTTCTTACCATGATTGTCACACAGGACGCCAATCGTCAACAGAGATCGAGAGCAGCTGGAAACAGCCGAGTGCCCCACTCGTCGTGCCGCTCGACGAGTGGGGATCGGGATCAGGTCTGAGGCTACAGCTGCTCTCATGAGAACGCCGGCTCATTTTCTGCTAGCAGGAGGAACGATGCCGTTCATGCGCAGGTATTCCACCATTTGGCCATAGTGATCGTAGGAGTGAGCCACCGCATCGATCGCGAGTTGCACGCGCGTGTTCTGCTTGAATGGAAGGCCGAGCGGCTGCAGCATGTTTTCCGGGCCGATCAAAGCCACGGCACCATGAAGGGCCACAAACGAACTTTTTACGTAATTGACGATCTGCTCCTTGGATTGGATCCCTGCAGGGGCGGTTTCGGATTCCTCATTCTTACTCGGCGTTCGCCCGCTGATGTATGCGGCCATGCGATAGTTGTTGGCTGCCAGGTGCTTCACCTGTTGCCCGAAAGTGCGGACTCCGGAGAACTCGCCTCCGGTTGGCGCAAAGGAATATTTCTCCTCGGGCATGGCTTCGGCGGCAGGTACGATTTCGCTCTCCGTGACGCTGATCCAATAATCGAGAGCCTTACTTATTGTGATCGCGGACTGAGCGTCCGGCACGTTGTTGTTGCTGGCATGTGTCGTGCTGCTTGAGCTCTTCGCAAAACACACTGGGAGGACAACAAACAAAAAGACTGCGACGAATGTCTTCGATGTCATGAATTTCTCCTAAGAATCTCAGGTTGCAAATGAGGGTAGGACTGCACACGTCGGTTGCAGCCGGTTGAAATCTGGATTTGCTTACGAGTGAGGTGGGCCGCGATCGGTCTCAGGCGAACCGATGGATGAAACAAGGATCCGCGATTTCACCTGCGGAGCGTCGTCAGCAAGTCGCCGACAACGGGGGACTTCGATCTTGCGGCTTTCCGCAAATTGAAATTGGACAAAGCTGCGCAGGCTGCACATTGCGCGAGCCGCCTTCAGCAGATGAGTGCAGTCAGATGTTTTGGCTAGCGTTGCGCTCGGACGGTGGATGCTGGCTTTTGCTGAGTTACACTTTCGTCCGCACGAAGCTGTAGCGGGCGTGCGCGCTCCAATGGAACATTGAAACGCTGATGTCGCGAACACCAGAATCAGGAGCGTCGATAAAATCGAAGGTCGTCGCACAAATTCAATTTATGGACGCGGCCGCTCTCACCTAGTTAGCCGGTAAGACGTAACCTTCGGGTACGAAATCACCACGGGAATATCGCCAGTCTCTTAGCGATTCAACTCAACGCCGCTTCGTACCAGCATGGTACTCTGATCCATATCTGCTCCTCTTACCCTTGGGCGTCCAAAATGCGGTATCTTCGCCACGAGGTTCGGACTTACCTGGCGTTCGGGGTCCTCGCTGATTCGGAATGAGTTCCTGCCCTCAATGTGGTTCCGTGCTGGCTCCTGCCGAGCGGTTTTGCTCCCATTGCGGCGGCTCTCCCGCAGCCAATTCCCAGCTTGAGACTTCACCCGGACCTGCTGCAAGGATTTCGGCCCCGCCCTCTCATTCGTCCATGCAGGAAGCGCTGCAGTTCGCGCCCGGCACGGTGCTCTCGGATCGCTATCGCATTGTGGCGGCACTCGGGCGCGGCGGTATGGGCGAAGTTTATCGAGCGGACGACCTCAAGCTCGGTCATCCCGTCGCTCTCAAATTCCTGCCGCGAGCCTTCGCCGAAGATCCTCACCGGCTTGAGATGTTCCACGCCGAGGTTCGCAATTCCCGGCAGGTATCGCATCCGAACGTCTGCCGCGTTTATGACATTGGACAGTTCCAGAACCTCACGTTTCTTACGATGGAGTACATCGACGGCGAGGACCTGGCTTCCTTACTACGTCGAATCGGAAGGCTTCCTCCTGACAAAGGCCTGGAGATCGCGCATCAGCTGTGCGCGGGTCTAGCCGCCGCGCATGACGCAGGATTGCTGCATCGCGACCTGAAACCCGCGAATGTGATGCTCGACGGACGCGGGCGCGCGCGCATCACCGACTTTGGCCTGGCAGTCGGCGCCGAGGACATCGGTGGACGCCAGCAGTTCGCCGGCACTCCGGCGTACATGGCTCCTGAGCAGCGCGCGGGTGCGCCTGCCGGCGTGAAGACCGACATCTATTCGCTCGGCCTGGTGCTCTTCGAGATGTTCACGGGCAAGCGCGCTTTCGAGGACGACAATCTTTCGGCGTGGCGGCGCTCCGAAGCCGCGCCAAAAGGCGAGCTGAAATCGAGAGCGGCAGACCCGCGGAGCCGTACCGGAACGTCGTCGGCATCTACGATTGCGTCCGTCGATCCTGCGATTCGCGCGGCGATCCTCCGCTGTCTGGATCAGGATCCGGCGCGTCGTCCCAAATCGGCACTCGACGTATCGCGAGCGCTTCCCGGCGGCGATCCGCTGGCTGCGACGTTAGCTGCCGGCGAAACCCCCGCGCCCGAAATGGTTGCGGCTGCGGGTGAGGACATCGCGATTTCGGTGCGCGCCGCGACCGTTGTTCTGATCGCCATTTTCGCCATGCTGATCGGGAGTGTCCCGCTGGCTCGCCGAGGCACCTTGATCGGCTTGGCGCCTCAGGTGAAACCGCGCGATCTCTTAGAGGACCGGGCGCAGCAGATCGCTAAACAAGCCGGCTACACCGGTCCGGTCGCCGATTCCCAGGGATATTTTTCGATCCCATCCAGCTACGTGCAGTGGCGCGAGCAGATAGATCCTAAAGGCTGGTATCGCAAGCTCGGCTCTTTCTCGCCCGACGTTTACCGATTCGTTTATCGCACCAGTCCCGAGTGGTTGTATGCGGTAGAACCGTTCGACAGTCCCGATCTCGATGATCCTCCAATGACCGTGCCGGGAATGACGGCGACAGTTGTGGATGGAACGGGGCGGCTGATGGAATTCCGCGCTGTGCCTCCTGGTTCCGACAAGGACTCGGGTCCTGCCACTACGCCAGACTGGGCTGCCATGTTCGCTGCCGGCGGATGGAGCTTTACGGACTTCAAGCCCTCTGAAGCACATGATTTGCCGAACGTCGCGTTCGATGCGCGAGCGGCATGGGACGGGACTCCCGGAGGAACACCGGTGCACGTGGAGGCTGCGTCCCTGCGGGGCAAGCCAGTCTCGTTCTCCGTTTCCGGTCCGTGGGCCGGTGTGCAGGCGAGTAACGGGACCTCACCCCTCAGTCAATTCGTCTTCGACTTTCTCATTCTTGTCGCCTTGCCTGTTTTTGGCGGCATCCGGGCTCGACGTAATCTACGGCTCGGGCGAGGAGACCCGGTGGGTGCCACGCGCTTGAGCATCGTGGTTCTGGTGGTAATTGCCTTGAATACACTCCTGGGGCAGCATTGGGTCGCGCATCCAAGCATCGTCCAGGCGGTGCTTGCCAATGTGGGTCTGGCACTCATCCTTGCCATCGCTGTCTGGGTCGGGTACGTAGCCATCGAGCCTGCGCTCCGGCGGCATGCGCCACATCTGTTGATCTCCTGGACGCGCTTACTCTCCGGCCGCTTCCGCGACGGTTTGATTGGTCGCGACATGCTGATCGGGTGTCTTGCCGCTTTATTCCTCACCACGCTTCACCTGCTCCTCACCTCTCTTCCGTGGTGGGTTTCGCTCAGCACAGTTCGACCCTACTCCGCCCTCTCCGTACTGAACGGTACGCCGCATTTCCTCGGATCCCTGGTGAGCCAAATTTGGGTTGCGATTCTGGTGACGCTCTCGACCGCCTTTTGCTATGCCCTACTTCGATTGCGTATTCGTAATCGCTGGTTGGCAGCCGCTCCCCTGCTAGTCATCGTCTGGTTTCTATCGTTCAACTCCGAAGGCTTCTTCCTACACGCCACGTTGGGAGCCATTGGATCGTTGTTGCTTGTGCTGGTGTTAATCCGCTTTGGACTACTCGCTCTGGCGAGTTTGCTCTATGTAGAAAACCTGCTGTTCTTCTACCCACCCATTCTGCCACCGGATGCCTGGTACTTTGTCAAGTCTCTGATCGTCGCGCTGTTTGTCATCGGCATCGCAATCTTCGCGTTCCGCTCCGCTCTTGCGGGCCGGCCTCTGTTCGCAGGCGGTGCGGAAGAATTTTGAGGCATTGCGCAGGATGGATGATTGTTTGTCAGCGATCAGCGTGAGCGACGGATGCGATGAACAGTGCTTAGCTTAGTTTTCGGGCAAGGTCCGTTTTCCAGTTTGTCCACTGGTCGCGCGGTTCTGCTGCGGCACGTCCAAAGAGCCAGAGACGAACGCGATCCGCATCGACTTGCGCGAGATCGGCCACGCGCTGGATCAAGTCGTGAGGATTGGTCTGCAGCCTCTCCTCGCAATTGATCAGGTGCTGGGTCAAGTCATACGCGGGATCGCCAACGAATGGCTTAGGATCGATCATCAGCCACGGCTCGCGCTGCGCCCGCAGAACGTTGCCCGAATGCAGGTCGGTCGCGAGCAACACGCCATCGCGTGGCTCGGCGGCCAGTGCTGCGAGCACTTGTAGGCCTTCGTTCACTACCGAATCGGACCACTTGTCACGGAGCTTCCGCGTCTCCTCACTCCAGTACTCAATCAGCGCAGATAGAGGACGAAAGTCCGATTGCTGCGGCGTCTTCCATAACCGCCTCAACATCGATGTAATCACCAGGTCTTGTTCCCTCTCTGGGATTGAGAAGAGGGGAGTACCCGGTTCGCATCGCTCCAGCAACATCGCATTTCGTCGCCGATCGGACGCCAGGAGTCGGACGGCCGCATCACCGTTCCAGAATTGCAGTCCTTCCATCTCCTGCTCTGCTTCGAAATGCGGCATTCCCATTTTCAGCACCGCGCGACTACCGTCGGCAAGCGTGGCCAGAGCCACCCATGAGCAACTCACATACATGTGGTCGAATGGCTCTGCGAGAGAGAGTCCCCAGCGCTCCTGCACGGCGGCGATGCTGTTCGGAAGCGCCTCCAGCCACTGCCTGCGCTCCTCGGTTTTCGCGCAGTGCTTCGCCAAGAGAGGTGGGATGGAGACAGGCATAGTGAATTTCAGAGACAGCTTGGAATGTTAACCCGCCGGATGGGTTGGGAGATGACGGCTGGATTAGGAGCCGGAAACCCTTTGGGCTCGCGACGCCCGAATGATTTATAGCGTCAGCCTATGCCTTCTCATTCATGGCGCAATGCCGTCATCGGCTCGACGCTAGCCGCGCGCCGGGCCGGAATGTAACAGGCGACCACCGCGACAACCGCCAGCAGTCCAGCGACGGCTGCATAGGTGGCTGGATCGGCGGGCTTCACGTCAAACAGCATGCTTCGCATGAGGCGTGTGAGTGCGAGTCCGCCGAGCAATCCGATGATGATTCCTGCGAGAACGAGTTTGGCGCCGTCGCCGAGCACCAGGCAGAGCACTGTTTTTCTTTGCGCTCCCAGAGCCATGCGAATACCGATTTCATGCGTGCGCCGGCCGACTGCGTAAGCAGTGAGTCCATAAATTCCAACGCAAGCCAAGATCAGCGCGAGTAGCGCGAAAATCCCTAAGAGGACCATGTTGAATCGCTGTTGCGCGAGCGAGTCGGCCATCAGATCGTCCATGGACGCGATGTCACCGACGGCGATCTGGCCATCCAAGCTCCACACCTGTTTCTTCACTTCCTCGATCACGGTTGCGGACGGCGCACGCGTGCGGATCACGAGCGCCATCCAGCGTCTCCATGCTTCATCGGATTGCGCAAAGGGAGCGTACACGGCAGGATCCACTGGCTGGTTCAGACCGGAATGCTTGACGTTGCCGACTACGCCGACGATCGTCATCCAATCGTGCTGACCCTGAGGACGAATCCAATCGATGCGCCCGCCGATCGGATCCTGGTGCGGAAAGAGTTCCTTCACGAATTCCTCGTTCACGATCGCGACCAGCGGGTGTCCTTCGCGGTCCATATCTGTGAAATCGCGGCCTTCGCGAATGGGAATCTGCATCACGCGGAAGTAGTTCCCCATAGTCGATAGAGACTGGACCTCGGGCTCTGATCCCGCTGGCACAGGTGGTCGTCCGTCGATCACCAAACCGTGCGAAACGTAATTGCCACCAAGCGGAACATCGGTCACCATCGCAGCTTCGATACCCGGTAACGAGCCCACCTTCGCGAGCAGCTCGCGGCGGAATGCGGTCTGGCGCGGAATCTCCGCGTAACGCGTGGCCGGAAGCTCCATGTTCAAGGTAAGCAGGTTCTCGGGATTGAATCCCGGATCTACGGAGTTGAGGCGTGAGAAACCCTTGATCAGCAACCCTGCGCCGATCAGCAAAACCAGCGCCAGTGCAAACTGCGCTCCAACCAGCACGCGACGCAAGTGGAAAGCGCCGGCTCCGTCCGTCGCGCTGCGTCCGCCGTCCTTGAGCGCGTTCGCGGCTTGCGCTCGCGACGCCGACCACGCCGGCGCGACTCCGAACAGAACGCTTGCCGCGAGTGAAATGCCGAGAACGAAGAGAAGCAAGCGCCAATCGAGTTCGACACTGTTCAAATGCTCCAGCGCAGCCGGCTTGAGCGACAATAGAAGTCCGGTGCTCCACTTCGCGAGCACCAGGCCTGCGCTGCCTCCGAGAAGGGCGAGCAGGGTGCTCTCCGTGATGGCCTGTCGAAACAAGCGGCTGCGGCCCGCGCCCAGCGTGGTGCGAATCACAAGCTCCTGCCGGCGGGCGACGGCCCGGGCCGTCAATAGTCCGAGAAAATTCGCGCCCGCAATGAGCAGCACAAGGCCGACTGCTCCGAAGAGCAGCGGCGTGCGGACATCACCGACGAGGAATTGATGCAAGGGAAGAAAGAGCTTCCGTCGATCCCCTTCGTCGCCGGGATATTGTTGAGCGAGCTGCCGGTCCATGGCGGACATTTCCAACCGCGCCTGCGCGAGCGTGACCCCGGGCTTCAACCTCCAGTAGGTGTGCAGGAAGTGCACGCCGCGGTGTGCAGCCGCTTCGGGATAGCCGACCCAAAGGGAAACAAAGAGGTCCGCTCGTTCGCGAGGCAGCTCAAAATTCGCAGGCATCACTCCGATCAACGTGTAAGCGTTTCCGCCGAGCGTCACTCTGCGCCCCAGAGGCTGGGGATCGCCATGCAGAGAGTTCTTCCAGAATGAGTAAGTGACTACAACTTGGCGTGGTCCACCTTTTACGTCGTCTTCCGGCGAGATCAGCCGGCCAAGCAGGGGCCGGATGCCAAGCGTCTGCAGGAAGCCGGCATCGACCAACCCTGCGTTCACGCGCACCGGCTCTGGGCCGTCGGTGTAGTCCATGGCCATCACGTTGATGCCGCCGCCGGCAGAGAAGGAGCGCATCTGCCGCTGGATATCGATCACGTTCAGCAGCGATTCGTTTTGCTTCATGGCCACGAGTTGCTGCGAATTGGGATAGGGAAGCGGACGCAGGAGTACGCCGTCGATCACAGAGAAAACCGCAGTGTTCGCACCGATGCCCAGCGCGAGCGTGAGGACAGCGATAGTCGTGAAGCTCGGAGATTTGCGCAGCATGCGCAGCCCGAAGCGCAAGTCCTGCAAGAGCTGCTCAAGCCATACTAAGGTCCATATCGCGCGGGTCTCCTCTTTCACCCGCGTTACGTTGCCGAAAGACCGCAGCGCGGCGTAACGAGCTTCCGCCGGCGGCATCCCGCGCGCGATGTTGTCCTGAATTTCGTGCTCGATATGCTCGCGGATGTCCGCGTCAAGATCGTTGAGCATGCGCCGGCGAAGCCTCATGGTTCACGTTCTCCTTCCGCAGGTCTGAGGATGCGCGCGATCGCCGCCGCAAGCTCGTCCCACTTGCTCGTCTCCAAATCGAGTTGCTTGCGGCCTTTCGCCGTAAGCCGGTAGAACTTCGCTTTGCGGTTGTTTTCCGAAGTGCCCTCCTCGACGGAGATCCAGCGGCGTTTGATCAGGCGGTGCAAAGCCGGATAGAGCGAACCTTGTTCGACGCGCAGTACTTCGCCGGACCGGAACTGGATGGCTTTGGCGATCGCATGTCCATGCGCTGGTCCCCACAGCAGCGTGCGCAGGATGAGTAAATCGAGCGTGCCCTGCAGCAGTTCGATTCGCGCTTTGTCTTCTCCGGTAGACATTCTTGGTGAGTTTAAACCAGCTCAGGTAGAATGTCAAAGGGAGTGTCGGATGCTCTCCAAGTAAGATTGTCCCTTAAGGTCTTTGGAGATTAGCCTTAGAGGCTTTTGCTCTTCATTAAAATTCTTGACGACCGGCTTATCCCGCTATATTGTCTTTTGCCAGTCAGCAGCAACTCGCAATTTCTTGCGCACTTATTTCGAAGGGTTTTCCTGTGCCACTTTCCCGTTCTCTGAAGATTTCTGCTTGGGCAATCCTTGTCCTTCTCGCCTCAATTTATGCTCTTCCGTCCTCTGACGGTATTCCTCCGATTTCGCCGGATGAACTGAAGATGACGAGCGAACCGCTCGCGCCGGGCGCGGCTGCGATCGTGCTATATCGACAAGTCGATCGCGACGATCGCGGGCAGACCGCACATGAAAATGACTTCATGCGGATCAAGATCCTTACCGAAGAAGGACGCAAGTACGCCGACGTGGAAATTCCCTTCAACAAGAGCGGCGGCAACAATGTTGGCAACATCCATGGGCGAACCATACGACCTGATGGAACCGCCGTCGAGTACCAGGGCAAAGTTTTTGAGAAGGCAATAGTAAAGGCCAAGGGCGTGAAGTACATGGCCAAGACGTTCACGCTCCCCGATGTCGAGATTGGTAGCATCATCGAGTACTCCTACACGCTCGACTTAAGCGAGAACATCCTCTATGACTCGCAATGGATCTTGAGCGATGAGCTGTTCACCAAAAGCGCATCCTTCTCGCTGAAGCCTTATACCAATGACATGGTTCCGTTTTATTGCCGTTGGAGTTGGCATGACCTTCCGGCAGGCTCCGAGCCTCCGAAAGAGGGACCCGATCATGTGGTGCGGTTGGAGGTCCACAACGTACCGGCATTTCAAAGTGAAGACTACATGCCTCCGGAAAACGAGTTGAAGGCGCGCGTGGACTTTACTTACAGCCAGGAACAGCTGGAGAAAGATCCCAGCCAATTCTGGAAAAATCGCGGCAAGAAACTGAATGGCGCGGTCGAGAGTTTCGTCAATAAACGCAATGCCATGCAGGCGGCAGTGGAACAGATCGTCTCGCCTTCGGATTCGCCCGAGGCGAAACTACAGAAGATTTACGCGCGCGTGCAGCAGTTGCGCAATACGTCGTACGAGGTAGAAAAGACGGAACAACAGCAGAAGCGCGACAAAGAAGAAAAAGAAGCCAGCAATGTCGAGGATGTCTGGAAACGAGGTTACGGTGACGAACGAGATCTCACGTGGCTATTTCTAGGACTTGTGCGGGCGGCTGGTATTGAAGCGGATCCGGTCATCGTCTCGGATCGCAGCAATTTCTTTTTCAATCCAGCGATCATGGATGCCTACAAGCTGGACGCCGATGTTGTGCTGGTGAAGGTCAATGGCAAGGAAATATATTTTGGCCCGGGAGCCGCTTTCACTCCGTTTGGAATGTTGGAGTGGCCGGAAACCGGAGTGCAAGGCCTGCGTCTCGATAAAAACGGCGGCACCTGGGTGCACACCACTCTCCCGGAGAGCAACGAGTCGGTCGTCGAGCGCAAAGCGGTGCTGACGCTCTCGGACACCGGCACACTCGAAGGCAAGCTCACGATCACTTACACTGGCCTCGAAGGTATGCAGCGCCGGATGGAGGAGCGCAACGAAGACGACGCCGCCCGCAAGAAGTTCCTGGAGGAAGATGCGAAGGAAGATATCCCGGTCGGCAGCGAAGTCGATTTGACCAATAAGCCCGACTGGAGCAGTTCCTCTTCGCCTCTGATCGCCGAGTACACTTTGAAAATTCCCGGTTGGGTCTCCGGCGCCGGACGACACGCGATGGTGCCCGTCGGCCTCTTCAGCGCGCCGGAGAAACATGTCTTTGAGCACGCGCAACGCGTGCACCCCATTTACTTCGAGTATCCGTTCGAGAAATGGGACGATGTAGCCATCACTCTTCCCGCGGGATGGCAAGTGAGTAGTTTGCCGCCTGCCAAGAGTAAGGATGAGAAACTCATCGACTACGAGCTCAAGACAGAAAACGACAAGAACACCATCCACTTAACTCGTAAGTTGAAAGTCGATTTACTGATGCTGGAATCGAAGTACTATCCGGCACTGCGTAGTTTTTATGAGGTTGTGAGGTCCGGGGATGATCAGCAAATCCTGTTGCAGCCAGCCGGTGCTACCGCCAGCAATTAAGAGAAAAAAAGTAGCCATTTTCCTTTGCGCCATCGCCTTTGCTTTGGCCTTTGCGCCGCATTCCGCCGCCAACGATTCGGCGCCACAGTGGATGCATGCAGTGGCCAATGCGCCGCTACCCGCGCATGACGAGAAGACTAATGCCGTCCTGCTCTATTCCGAGACCGACGTCAACGTAGTTTCTGCCGACAGAGTCAACGTATTAGTCCGTGAAGCTTATAAGATTCTGCGTCCCGAGGGGCGCGACTATGGCATCGTCTTTGTCCCGTTCAATTCGAACAAGAAGGTAACGAACCTGCATGGCTGGTGTATTCCCGCTCAGGGAAGGGACTACGACGTCAATGAAAAAGACGGCGCTGAAATATCGCTACCGAAGATCGAAGGCAGCGATCTGATCAATGACGTTAAGGCCAAGGTCATCAGGATACCGGCTCCCGATCCGGGAAACGTCATCGGCTATGAATACGAAATGCAAGAGCACCCGCTGGCGCTGCAGCAACTTTGGGAGTTCCAGGAAGAGGCTCCGGTGCGGGAAGCCCATTATTCGCTGCAACTTCCGCCGGGCTGGGAGTTTAAATCGTCCTGGCTTAATTATCCCGAAATGAAACCGACGCAATCCGGAGCCAACCAGTGGCAATGGGTGGTGAGCGATGTGAAAGGCGTTCGGAAAGAAGAAGACATGCCACCACTATCCGGACTGGAAGGCCAGATGATCGTCTCGTTCTATCCTCAGGGCGGGACGGTTGCCAGCAGCTTCGGCACCTGGCAGCAGATGGGCCTTTGGTACACGAATCTTACGCAAGGCCGCCGCGACGCCTCCGACGAGATCAAGCAAAAGGTAGCCGCTCTTACCGCGCAGTCGCCGGCTCAGCTCGACAAGATGAAGGCGATTGCCATGTTCATTCAAAACGACATCCGTTATGTTGCTATCGAACTTGGCATCGGAGGATACCAGCCGCACTTGGCGGAGGAGGTCTTCACACATCGCTACGGCGATTGCAAAGACAAAGCCACCCTGATGAGCGCGATGCTGAGCGCGATTGGCGTCGATTCCTATTACGTGGTCATCAACAGCGAACGAGGATCGGTAACCGCGAACACTCCGCCCCACCAGGCGTTCGACCACGTCATTCTCGCGATCAAGCTGCCGGATAAACTCCAGGACTCGTCGCTCATGGCGACCGAGGTTCTTCCCAAATTAGGAAATATTCTCTTCTTCGATCCCACCAACGAAATCACCCCGTTCGGGCAAATTGGTGGATACCTCCAGGACAACTTTGGATTGCTGGTTGCTCCTGACGGCGGAGAACTGGTCGAGCTGCCGAGACAGCCGGCTACCACGAATGGTATTGTGCGCACGGCAAGGTTTACTCTGGATCCCACCGGACGCTTGGAAGGCTCGGTCGAAGAAACCCGCCTTGGCGATCGTGCCTGGGCAGAGCGTGAAACGTTCCGCAGCATTACTAACAACGCTGACAGGATCAAGCCTGCTCGCTGGTTCCTTGTCCAATTTCCGCATCACCAAAGCAGTGTTGATTAACCCTACTCAAAACGATCGTCCCTTCGGTTTCAACTACAGCTTCCAGGTGGACGACTATGCCAAGAACGCCGGCAACTTGCTCTTAGTGCGTCCACGCGTACTGGGAGTGAAGACCAGCGCGATCATGGAGACCAAAGACCCTCGTCAATTTCCGTTTGAATTCGACGGTCCCTCCAAAGATACCGACACCTTCGAAATCACGCTACCGGCCGGCTATCAAGTGGATGAGCTGCCTCCTCCAGTTGACGCCGACTTCGACTTTGCCAGCTATCATTCGCGCACCGAGGTCAAGGGCAACGTGATTGATTACACGCGGACGTTCGAAGTGAAAGAACTCAACGTACCTGTAAGCAAAGCCGAAGAACTCAAGAAGTTCTACCGCATCATCGCCGGCGACGAGCGCAATAACGCCGTCCTTAAACCAGTGGGGCAGAATCCGTAGTTGACCGAAGGATGGTCATCCTGAATCCGCTGCGGCGGACGCTTCCCAACGAACACATCTGGCTACCAGCAGAAGCGGGTTGGGTAAACAGGCCGTAGGCCGGAATTCTTTAGCCCAGGCCGTGGGGCCTGGGAAGGCAGGTTGCAAGAGGTCCAGAGCCCGCAGGGGCGGCATGGGGAACCTGGTCAATGAGTGGCGCGCCTTCGGCGCTCGGGATTCTGGGGTGACATGACCCAGCCCTCACAGGCTGGGCTAAAGAATGTCGCGCCTTCGGCGCTGGCAGCAGTTTTCGGTTGTACTGCCCAGAATGCGATGGTGAACTGCCATGGGTCTCATAACCTCCCACTCAGCCAGGTCAACTGCTCAGGATGAATCCCTCGAATTCAGACAAGCGATTCAGGCTAGGGATGCCGCTCAGAAGCTTAGAAGCTCAGCAGCTTAGCAGCTCCCATCAGTCATAACGCTCAAACACAATCCGCTTCCGATCCCAGCCCAACTCTTCCTTGAGCATCTTGCGCGTGGCCGACACCATCGCGTTCAATCCGCAAATGTAAGCGTCGAAATTTCCACGTTCCGATTCGGGACACGCTTCGATAACCCCGCGCACGTGTTCCTGGACATATCCCCGCGCACCTTGCCACTGCTCGTCCGGACGGCTGAGTGTGGTGATGTAGTGAAAATTCGGAAAGTCGTGTGCCATAAGGCGAAAGTAGTCGGCATAGTAAAGCCCGCTGGGATAGCGCGTCCCGTACACGAGAACAGCCTGCTTGCCCTCATGCCGCGCCGGGTCGGAGAACAGCCACTGGACGAAGCCGCGAATTGGCGCGATTCCGGTGCCGGTGGCGACGAAAATCGAGTCGCGCAGAGGATTGCGCAGAACGAAGGCGCCGTGCGGCCCATGAAAATGGATCGTGTCGCCTTCGTGCATTTCGCAGAGCAGGTTAGAGAAATAGCCGTCCTGCACGCGATTGAGGCACAGATCGAATTCGTTTCCTCGCGGCGCCGAGGCCAGCGAATAGGCGCGCGTGATCGTCTTCCCATCCTTAGGAGCGACCATCGAGACGAACTGCCCGGCAGCAAAGTCGAAGCGATCCAAATCTTCAGCGCGAAAGACCAGATGCTTCGTTTGCGCAGCGGCCGAGAGCGTCTCTTCCCGAATCAAGCGCGCGGTGTAGAGAGTGCGTTCAATCAAGAATCGATTGTAAACAAGCTGCGAAATCGCGAAGCGCCGAAGCTGGAAGTAGAGGGAAGAGGAATCTGCACCTTGTCCCTTGTAACCTGCTCCCTTTCTACTTCGCCGGCGGATCTTGCGTTTGCTGCTCCTGCTGCATCATCTGCATCGGGGATTTGAAGACATCGCTCGCGAAGAAGAACTTTCCGTCTGCCGGCACCATCATTACTTGGATTTTGTCGGAGAGTTTCTCGGCTACGATTTTGTTGATCAGCAGCGGATTGCCTTTGAGTGCGAGCGCTTCCCCGCGCAGGCGCTCGTTGTCGGCCGCGGCGACCACGCGAATGCGATTCGCTTCTGCCGTGGCCAGCAGACCATCGCGCTCCTGCTCGGCTTTGCCGTCGATCACCTTAGCTTGCGCTTCGGCTTCGGCGTTCTGGATCGTCGCCTCCTTGCGCGCTTCCGCTTCCAACTTGGTTTGCTCGATTTGCTTTTGTTTGAGCGGCAGCGTGTACTGCATCGCATCCGACTCGGCCTTCGCCTGGAGCACGCGAATCTGGGCGCCGCCTTCGGCCTGCTTCACCGCTCGCACCTTCGCCTGCTCCGCTTCATACGCGGCGATCTGTACCTGCTTGCGCTCGATCTCGGTCTGGACGCCGAGTCCTTCGTCTTCCTGTTCTTTTTCAATTAAGCCTTCTAGCCCGCGCGCATAATCCTCAGGCAGGATGATGTCACGCAGCATCACTTCTTCCACGATGATGCCGTCCTGATTCAGCTTGCGCGTGATCTCGCCGGCAGCCTGCTGGCGGATGTCCTCGCGATGCTTCGCAAAGACGTCCCGAATTGTGTAGTTCGGCACGATATCGCGAAACACCGTGGCCACCACAGGCGGCACGACTTCGCTCTCCACTGGCTCGGGCAATGTGTTGTGAATGAAGGCCAGCCGATTGGGATCGAGCTTGTAGCGGACGGTTACGGCCAGCCCGATCTTCAGCCCTTCCTGCGCGGTCACGTTCAGCGGTTCGTGATGCTTTGCTTTTGCTCCCGTGAGATCTTCATCGACGCTGCCGGTTGTGAGCGTGTGCGTGCGGGTGTCGTAAACCGCCAGGTTCTCGAAAGGGGACAAGAAGTGAATGCCCGGATAAAGCGTCTGCGGTTCCGTTCCTGAAAACTGGCTAACGCGAACAGCCGCCTCTCCTGCTGGGACCACCGCAAAAGTATGCGCCAACAGAAATGCCGCGATGGCGAACAAACAAACCTTTCCGGCCAGTGAACTGCGTAATTTCAATTGGCTCTCCGTGAGCTTGCCGGAGTCGCTATTCAGCGATCGCCGGCGTTCGCGCAAATGGAAGTAAACGTCCCAAACAAGAAGGGAAACAGCAATCGCCAGCAACAGAATGCCGGCAGCGATGAGCAGATCTTTGAGCAGCAGCATGATGTTCTCCTTTTAAACTCGGTCAGTGCCGTTCCCGGTAGGGAACGGGTGACGGAGGCTCGAAGTGGGCTATGGCATCACCGTTCGCTACCGCGAAACGGTACTGACTTTCACACGGCGGACGCTCATGATGAGAGTCCGGAAGCCAGCAAACCAACTACGACCCTTGCCTCTGTAACACCGGCACAGTCGCCATCTTCCCCGTCCGCACCGAAGCTCCCGCCCGGCGCTGCTCCGCGCGTTGAACTCCAGCGACCATGAGTGCGAGGGTGAGGTTGATAACGGTTTGCGCGAGAAACAGCGCCAGCAACAACGATCCTGCCAGTGTTCCTGCGATAGCCGCGATTCCGATAAGTTCGAGCATGACAATCCTCCTGTGCGCATCCGGGCTTTACTGCGCCTCGCCCGTTGAGGGCTCTTCTGAACCTGAGTTGCTGGCCACGACTACAGACGGCACGGCACTTGGCGCGCTCGCCGGAGCGGCGTCGAAGATCTGAGCCGTTTCTTGCGTTTCTGCCGCGACGATCTGAACGCGGTCGCCGACCCTCACGCGGGCGAACAGGTCTTCGAGATCTTTGCGGTGCATGCGAATGCAGCCATGCGAAGCGGGCTTACCGATCGAGCGCTCTTCATTGGTTCCGTGGATTCCGTATCCCTTTGTGCTCAGCCCGATCCAGCGCGTGCCCAGCGGATTTTCAGGGCCGGCGGGGATCACTCTTCCTGGGTGGTAGTAGGTGGGCCGGACGACGCGCGTCCTGATCGTGAAGTCCCCGACTGGGCTGGGCGTGATCTCGGTTCCGACGGCAACCGAATAGATCTTGATCACTTCGCCGTTTTCGATTAGCGCCAGCTTGCGATGCACGAGGCTGACGACGATCTCGCGCTGCTCTTCCGGTTGCGGCGCGACTTGAGTTTCGCTCTGCGCCTTCGCTTGCCCTAAGCCTGCAAACAGAAACAGGAAGGCGATGCAGTTCGCGACGCGCTTCTCACATCCTGAAACTCTGCCGATCGTCTTCATCGGGCTGGCTCCTCTCGCTTACGCCAGAACAAAATGCAGACCGAGGGCCAGACTGTTAGCGCAGTGCAATCAATAACTTGCAAATATCGGAAGAGGTCCTGTAGTGGATATCCACACACACATGTGTGCGCCACAACACAAGAAAGGGTGAGGATTAGAGAAGAAAAGCTTCGCGGCTCCGGGGCTTCGGGGCGTCGAAGCTGCCTTCCAGAGTAGCTGGCGTTTGGTGGCGCTTAATTCTTCGCAATTTGGCGTTGCGCGCGTGGAGATTCGGACTAGACTGAGGTCAGTGGGATTCAGCAGTCTCCTCCAAGAAATCCACAGGACAACTTTCCAGAGACTCTGGATCATCTACTTTGAGTTCAGGTCCGTTGTAAGCAGGCGGACTCAGACATTAACCCCCAAGTCTGAAAGTAGAGGGCTCCATGGTTTCCAAGTGTGCAAACCCAGCCTGCTCGACTCCATTCCATTATTTACGCGAAGGAAAAATTTTCAGAGTTGAAGTTGAAGTAACTCCACCGCTCACCGAGGAAGAGACGGTTGAGCTGTCGGACGGCAGTCGCGTGCCGTTTCTTATGGCAACGCGGAAACCAGCCCGCAAACTGGAGCATTTTTGGCTGTGCGGTCCCTGCTCGCGAACCATGAACCTGCTTTTCGATCGTGATAACGGTGTGACCGTCGTCGCAAAAGAACAACCGTTGCGGATGCGCGCTGCCGTGGCCTCCTGAGTTTCCTCTCCTGTCCCTGATTTTCCCGGCCCGCTCAAGAGCGGGCCATTTTTTTGGCAGACACAAACCAAAGCAAAGCACGACACGGATTCCACGGATTATCACGGATCGGACGGATAGATCCAAAACAGGGTCTCGTGAGTCAGCTTTGTCGCAAACTGACTTCGTAACTGAATGCAGTCTCCGAGTTGCAATTATTCCCCCGGGTTTATCCGTCCGATCCGTAACATCCGTGGAATCCGTGTCTTGCTTTTGCTTCTGCTACGTACTCAGAACGCTCTTACGGCGTACATTGAAGAACATCGATGAAGATCCATGCTCAGTTCCTCAAATCTGCTGCGAGCCCCGAACAGTTCCCACCGCCCACGCTGCCCGAAATTGCCTTCCTCGGGCGCTCGAATGTCGGCAAATCGAGTCTGATTAACGCGCTGGTCGGAACCAAAATCGCCCATGTCAGCTCCACTCCAGGACGCACGCGGACGCTAAATTTTATCGCGGTCACCGCGAGCTCCGGGGTTTCAAAACGGGAATGGATCATCGCCGATCTTCCCGGGTACGGCTATGCGAAGATCTCGCGCGAGATCAGCGCCGAGTGGCCCAAGTTCATCGAGCCGTACTTGCGCGAACGTGAAACGCTGCGCCTCTGTGTCTGTCTGGTGGATGCGAATGTGCCCGCGCAGCAGAGCGACAGGCAGCTGATCGAGTGGCTCCAGCATCACCAGCGCGAGTTCCTGGTGGTTGCTACGAAATGCGACCGGCTGTCAGCGAACCAGCTCAACAAAGCACTGGCGACTCTGAAACGCGAACTCCAAATCGAGCGAATTCTCCCGTGCTCGGCGAAAACGCGGATGGGAATGGCGGAGTTGATGCGGGAAATACAGCAACTAGCGATTAGCAATTAGCGAAACCTGATTTCGCGCAAAATCGTGAACGCGCTCAGCATCAGGTTTGGCTAATTGCTAGTTGCTATCGCTAATTGCTGCCGTCCCTCAGAACTCCCGCACCGCCGCCGCCTCAAACTCGTGCTCGTGATGCACGACCGGGCTGTGCTTGTGGACGAGGTATTCGTCAATGATGACGGCGACGAGGGCAGCCGTCGGAACGGCGACAAGCGCGCCGAGGATGCCGGCCATGGCGCCGCCGATCAACAACGCGGTGATCACGCCTAACGGCGGAAGATCGACCGTGCTCTTCATAATGCGCGGCGTGAGGAATGCGCTTTCCAGTTGGTAGTAAATGGCATAGAAGATGAGCACGCCGAGGAACTTATGCCACGAGTCAAAAGCGGCAATGGTGCTGGCGAAGATGAGCGACGCCAGCGCGCCCACGACGGGCACGATATTGCAAAGCGCGGCGAACGCCGCCAGCACGTAGTAATAACGCAGATGCAGAAAGCCAAAGACCACGCCGCTGCATATGCCCACGCTCAGCATGAGCGCTCCCTGTCCCACTAGCCAGTGACGCAGCCGCTCTTCCGCGCGCAGCAAGGTTCGCGACAGCCGGTCGCGCTGATCGAGCGGAACCAGAGTGATGGACCAGGTGAACACTCGCTCGCCATCGATGATGAAATACGCGGTCAGCACAATGCCGGTGAAGAGCGCAAGCAGGCCGCCGGCAATTCCGCGAACAAATCCGAATGCTCCGCCGAACAGCGAGGCCGCATAAGCTTCGAACTTCGAGAGATCCAGGTCGTCGAAGAAAGGCACCGTCTTCAACCTGTCGGTCACTGCGGCCAGACGCTTGGGCCAGTCAGCCGCCATCGATTTTGCATCGTGAAACACCGGAGGCAGCGCGAAAACGAGGAATAACGTGATGACAGTCCCGAGACCGACAATCACGATCAACAAAGCGATCCCGTGCCCCGGGCGCCAGCGGCCAATGTGAATGCGCGCGATGAGTTGAATGAGCGGCGAGAGCACGACGGCGAACAGCGCGCTCACATAAATAAGCAGCAGAACGTCACGAACGATGTACGCCGCGTACAGCGCGCCTATAACCAGCATCGTAAACAGGATGTCGGAACGGCGTTTCGGGACGGGATTGAGAACGGAAACCATGAAAACAGATTTCGCGATTTTGTGATTTCTGATTTCGTGATTAAACCTCGAGGCGAGAACAGTGCGGTTTTCAATCACGAAATCGCGAAATCAAAAAATCACGAAATGACCTCAGTCTCGATCGACCTCCAAACTCTGGCCGGCGCCGACGATGCGCACCAGCTTCTGCTGCGAGTCCAGATAGAGGAGCCAATCGCCGTTGTCGGTCTGCATGACAAAAGTATTGCACTCCATTTCGTGGCCTTTGAGCGAAATCTTTTCTTTGTCCTTGTAGTCGATGGTAACCGACTCCGACAGATGCTGCGCAGGCACGAGCACGCCAAACTGCTGCGGGGCGGCGCTGCACTCTAATCCTTGCGGCTTACGAGTGCAGGTCGCGAGATAGCGCCACATCAGGATCTCGCGATGCAGGAAGAAATTGTCGTCCAGAATCGGCGTCGAAAGCGCCAGCAAATGCGGCACCGTGTACGCCTTTCCTTCCGCACTGGCGCTAACCTTCTCGGTCAAAAATTCGTCTGTCGGATTGATCGACAGCTCTGCCTTCATCGGCTGCAGCTCCTGCCACGTATAGCGCACCAGATCGCCGGTCGGCGTGAGTTCCATATCGGACTTCTGCGCCACGCCGTCCTGCGACTTCAGCTCAGAATGGGCGGAGCTACCATCGGCGCGCTGTTCGATCTTGAAGGTCTCGGTGGCGACCCGCTTCCCGTTCAGGTAAACGCCAAAGCTGCCGGAATCGACCACTTGGGCGGACGGAATCTTTCCCGCCTGCGCGCTGGCCAGGCTGAACACCAGCGACGATCCGATCGCAATCCACTTCTTCATGCTTCTTCCTCCCTCGGAGTCAACTGCAAAATTCTTCGAATCTCCTCGACGACCTCGATGGGCGACTTGCCGTCAGTCGGCATCTGCACGCCGGCCGTGCGGTAGAACGGCAGCCGCTGTTCGTAGAGCAGCCGAATTCTCTCGCCATCTTCGTTGAGGAGCGGACGGTTGCCGCTCGCCGAAGCGCAGCGTCGCAGCGCCTCGTCGAGAGCGACGTCCAGGAACACCACAGGAGCGGAATGGTCGCGGATTAACTGCCGGATACTTTCCTGCGCGAAGGCGCCGCCGCCCAGAGCGACGACGGCCGGCTCGTCTTCGAGCGCTTCCAAAAGTTCGCGGATCGACTGAAATTCCAGCTTGCGAAACGCCGCTTCACCCTGCTCGGCAAAGATCGCTGGAACCGTTCGCCCGGCGCGTCCTTCAATCAGAGCGTCCAAGTCGTAAAACGACCAGTTCAACGCCCGCGCCAGTTCCCGTCCAACCGTCGTCTTGCCGGCTCCCATAAAGCCTACGAGCAAGACCGTCGTTGTCATCGGGCTCCGCAATGAAGCAATTAGCAACTAGCGATTAGCAATTAGCAAAACCTGAGCCGCTCGCTGCACGGCATTCGATGTTGTTAATCGCAAATTGCTAGTTGCTAACAGCTCTTCTTGCGCGGATTCTAACACCGAACTCAGCGTGAACAGCACGGAAGCAACACGGCAGGAGTATCTGCGAAGATGCGCCCTATGGGTCCCCAGCGACACAGTAACAAAGGAATGACAATTTTTCGTAGTGCCGGTGGGACATTCCCTGAAGTAACCAGATGGGAAGCCGGGTGCCCCATCCTTGCGGTTTTCGCAAGGGTGGGGAGAGCTGAAACTCGACCACTCAATCTTAATTTTGTTCGGCATTTTTCTGAATGAGAGATCTTGGAATCAAGATTCACCTAATCCCATCCTCGCGAGCACGCAAGGATGGGGCACCCAAAGTTTTCGAGACTACATGTTTCATAACCAGGTTCTTCTCCAAAATTGCAGCTAATCGCACGGCTATGATCGCCAGTTAAGCAGCAACTTCCCGGAGGCAAACCATGGCCGTCCCCGTACTCCTCCCCACAACCGCCCGCGACGAAAACTTTGGTGGAGTCACTTACCACATCCAAGGCGAACTCGTTCCGGCGCTGCACATCGAACTCTCGGCTATGCCGGTGTACTTCGAGCACCATGTGCTTCTCTGGAAAGATCCGCAGGTCCAAATTGGGATTAAAGCTTTGGCCGGCGCGTTCAAGCGCGTGCTCTCGGGCATGCCGGTCTTCATGACTGAAGCCAAAGGCCCAGGACGGATCGCCTTCAGCCGCGACGGCGCCGGACACGTCTTCGCCATCCACCTCAAGCATGGAGAAGGCATCGAGTTGCGCGAGCATCAGTTTCTGGCGGCGACCGCTTCGATCGACTACACCTTCACCCGCGTGAAAGGAGTCGCCAACATGCTGCTCGGCGGCACCGGCTTCTTCATCGATCACTTTACGGCCGCACACGGCGACGGCATCGTCTGGATTCATGGATATGGGAATGTCTTCGAAGTCACGCTCAATCCCGGCGAGCAGATCGACATCGAGCCCGGCGGCTGGATCCACAAAGATCGCACCGTGCAGATGGAAACCCAATTTCAGCGCCTCAGCACCGGCATGTTCGCCAGCGCCGGCCAAATCGTCTGGAACCGCTTCACCGGGCCCGGACGAATCGGCATCCAGTCGATGTATCTGCACATGGCCAGCGGAGAGTGAGGAATTGGGTGACCGGGTGACCGGATGATCGGGTCATCTGGTGAATTGATAGACCGACTGCAGCATCGCGAAGAAACGGATTTTCGTGCCTTGTCTTAGAAGGCTGCCTTAGCTATCATTTTCCGCCATGCCGACCAATGATTCCGTCGAGGACTATCGAACCAAAGCGGACGAACAATTTTCGCGATTGGCTAGGAATCTGGACTCACCTCTGGATTCGGCGGTGCCGAGGCCGTGGCGACCGAAAGTTGCGGGACGCATTGCACTTTTCCTTGGGCCAATCGCCGGAGCTTTGATTGTGGCCATGAGCCTGCGCCGGATGGGGCGGCGGGAGTCCGCCCGGAAGGTGGCGCTTCTGGGTTTGGCTCTGACCGCAGCAGAAGCTGCCATCCTCTTCTTCATTCCTGACGTCTTTTCGCGGCTGGTCGGGTTCGCTGCGGAAATCGCCTTCCGATTGATCTTCCCTCCCCTTATGCAGAAGGAGTTCACCGAATGGGAAGGCAACCATGCCGGTGTCCGGCCCGCTAACGGTTGGAAAGCGGTCGGATGGGGCTTGATCGGAGTTGTCCTATTTTTCGTGATTCTCCTTAGCGTGTTCACAGGTCTCTTAGCCGTGCTCCCCGGCCGCTGAAAGCCCCAAGCCGTGCAGGCGGACGATTCCTGACTTACAACGTCACCTGAGAAGCTGCTGGCCGCAACCCGACGGCCAGTGTTTCACTTCGCCCGATGACCCGATCACCTGATGGTTGGATCTGATTTCCGTCCTCCCGGTGTCTATACTCTCTACCTGTAGGGTGCGCCATGAACACGGCAGCCTCGGCTCCTGCACGCGAAGCTCGACCTCGACTGACGATCATCGGCTGGATCATCCGGGCAGCCGTCGCGTTCGTTTTCATCTCGACTGGCTTGGAAAAGTTTTCGATTGGCGGCGGAGCTGAATGGATTCGGATCTTCCACCGAATCGGCTACGGAGACTGGTTTCGCTATCTCACGGGCGCGCTGGAAATCGGCGGAGGCCTGTTGCTGATTATTCCGCCTCTCACCACTGTCGGCGCAGCGGCGCTGATCGCTTGCATGGTGGGAGCGATCTTCTTCCACATCTTCGCGCTGGGCGATCCGTTTTCCAGCATCATCAACATCGGGCTGACCCTTGCCATTCTCGCCGCCGCAAGAGAGCCGAAGGCAGAAGATCTTACGACGCTCAGCTTGAGCTAGCGTCGACAGCCCTGATTCATTTCGCCCTCTGATCCCGCGACCCAATCATGGAATGCCTGTTACGCTCTGTCTATATCTCTTTATTCAGGAGGAAGCATGAGCAGTACTCTCGAAGTAGGAAAGAAGCTGGTCGAGTTGTGTCAAAAGGGGAAAGAAACGGAAGCGGTGAATTCGCTCTATGACGCCAATATCGTAAGCATTGAAGCGCAGGCAGGACCGTCGGGTCCGGCGCGCGTGCAAGGTTTGGCCGCGGTAAAAAGCAAAGCCGAATGGTGGGAAGGAAACAACGAAATTCACAGCCGCCAGGTGGACGGACCGTGGCCGCACGGCGACCGTTTCATCGTGCATTTTAAGTATGACGTTACCGGCAAGGCAGGTCCGATGGCGGGCAAACGCATGACCGTTGATGAGGCTGCGCTGTACACCGTCAAGAACGGCAAGATCGTGCAGGAGGAGTTCTTTTACAGCATGGGCGGATGATTGGGCATTTTACGGCCCTTCAATTTTTCCGCAGCTTGGTGGTACATTTCCTCCGCATGTCTTTTGCGTCCACCAGTCGTAACAGCTGCGTTCCAGCGGGCCAGCGAACGATGTTGGCGCCGCTCGGTTTCTTGGCCGGTCTCTTGCTCAGCATCGTGCTCGCCATGCCAGTTCAAATGCCAGCGCAAACTCGACCGGCTGCCGACACGATCATCACCAACGCTAACGTCTGGACCGTCGATCACAACCATCCGCGCGCCGAAGCCGTGGCAATCCTCGGTGACCGCATCGTCGGCGTCGGCTCGGCCAGCGACATGGACGCGTGGCGCGGACCGCAAACGCACATCATCGACGCCGCCGGCAAGCTGCTGCTGCCTGGCTTCAATGACGCGCACACACACTTTATCGACGGTGGCTTTCAGCTCGATCAGGTGCAGCTCACCGACGCGCGCATGAGAGAAGAATTCGTGCGCCGCATCGCCGCGCAGGCGAAGAAGCTGAAAAAAGGCGAGTGGATCCTCGGCGGCGACTGGGATGAGCAAAATTGGAATCCGCCGGTGCTGCCCACACACGAATGGATTGACGCCGTCACGCCCGACAATCCTGTCTTTGTCGAACGCCACGACGGACACGAATCTCTGGCCAATGCGCTGGCGATGAAGCTGGCCGGCATCACCAAAGCAACCAAGGCTCCCGCCGGCGGCGAGATCGTGCGCGACACCGAGGGCAATCCCACCGGCATCTTCAAAGACGCGGCGCAGTCGCTCTTCGATCGCGCGATTCCCGATCCGACGCTGGACGCGCGCATCCACGCCGCTAAACGCGCGCTCGACTATGCCGCGTCGCTGGGCGTGACCAGCATGCAGGTCATGAATCCCGCCTACGAGGATATCGAGGCGCTTTCGATTCTCAACGAGCGCGGCGAACTGACTTCGCGCATTTATGCTGCGCCTCTCGAAACACATTGGGAAGATCAAGCCAAGATCGGCATCCGTCACAGCTTTGGATCGGACTTTCTGCGTATCGGGGCCGTGAAGGGTTTTGCCGACGGATCGCTCGGCTCGACGACTGCGTACTTCTTCCAACCGTACACCGACGCGCCCAACACGCGGGGCCTGCTGTCGGACGAGATGCAGCCGCCGAGCGCAATGCTCAAGCGTCTCATGGGCGCCGACAAAGCCGGCCTGCAAATCTGCATCCACGCGATCGGCGATCAGGCGATCTCGATGGTGCTCGATATGTTCGAGCAAATCGAAAAGGAAAACGGTGATCGCGACCGCCGCTGGCGCATCGAACACGCGCAGCACATGGCGCCCAAAGATTTTCAGCGCTTCGCGCGCCTGCACGTGATCGCCTCCGTCCAGCCCTACCACGCGATCGACGACGGACAATGGGCGGAGAAGCGCATCGGCCCCGTTCGCGCCAAAACGACATACGCCTTTCGCACGTTTCTCGACGACGGCGTGCGCCTCGCCTTCGGCACCGATTGGACCGTCGCTCCGCTCAATCCCATGTTGGGACTTTACGCAGCCGTCACACGCGCCACGCTCGATGGCAAGAATCCCAATGGCTGGATTCCGGAACAGAAGATCACCATCCAGGAAGCCATCGAAGCTTATACGTTAGGCTCCGCCTACGCAGAATTTCAGGACAAAGACAAAGGCTCGATCACGCCCGGCAAACTCGCCGATTTGGTACTCGTGAGCGACAACATTCTGAAAATCGATCCCCGCGCAATTCGCGACGCGAAGGTTGAGATGACGATGGTCGGCGGCAAGATCATCTACGGCGGCGCGCCGGAGTGAAGCTGTCATTCGTCAATACCGTTCCCGGTAGGGAACGGGTTTTGCTGACCTGACCCGTTCGCTACCGCGAACGGTACTGAAACGTGCGCCTGAATCCAATTTCCTCTTCCAGCATCTACATGCCAAATGCAAACCCTGTCTCTCGCCACTTCGCCGTCCTCGCAGCCGCCCCTTATTCCCAATTTGGAACTGCAACCGGATGCTTCCCTGCTCGACGCCTACTCGCGTGCGGTGATTGCCGCTGTGGAGCGAGTTGGGCCGGCCGTGGTCCACATTGCCGTGCGGCAAACGCGAGCGGCAACGAATGGACGCCGTGATCGTGAGGTGAGCGGCAGCGGCTCGGGCTTCGTCTTCGCTCCCGATGGCTTCGTGCTGACGAACAGCCACGTGGTGAGCGGAGCGACCGAGATCGTCGTCACCTTTCCCGATTCGCAGAGCTGCCGGGCCACGTTGATCGGCGACGATCCTGATTCGGACTTGGCTGTGCTGCGCGTCGATGTCGCGGGACAGTTGCCGTTTGCGGCACTCGGCGCACGTCAGCCTCTTGCGGTTGGACAGATGGCGATTGCTATCGGCAATCCTCTCGGCTTTCAGCACACCGTCACCGCTGGCGTGGTCAGCGCGCTGGGACGCAGCATGAGGTCGCGCACCGGACGGCTGATCGACAACATCATCCAGACCGACGCAGCGCTCAATCCCGGCAACTCCGGCGGGCCGCTGGTGAGTTCGCGCGGGGACGTCATCGGTGTGAATACGGCGACGATCATGGGCGCGCAAGGCATTTGCTTCGCCATCGGCGCGAACACAGCCGAGTTCGTCGCCGTGCGTCTGATTCGCGATGGCAGAATTCAACGCAGCTTCATCGGCGTCGCCGGACAGGATGTGCCGATCCACCAGCGCATTGTGCGCTACTTCTTGCTCGAAGCCAATTCGGGCGCGATGGTGATCTCTGTCGAGCCGGGCAGCCCAGCGGAAACAGCCGGCGTGAAGGAACGAGATATCATCCTGCGCTTTGCCGGTCGGCTGGTAAAGGGAGTGGACGATCTCCACCGTTTGCTGACCGAGGCTGTCCCGGCAAAAACCGAAGAGTTGCTTGTTCTGCGCCGAACCGAACTGCTGACGCTGAGCATCCGTCCGCAGCCACGAAAGTACCACCTGCGATAGCGGGTGGGGAGTATCAAAGTTGACCTGATTCCCAAAGCGGGAAGCAATTTGCAATCATGGGAGATAGATGCACGCTCGAAAACTGCTGCCAGCCATTTGTGTATTGTTTCTCGCCTGTATCTCCGCCCAAGCCCAGTTCTTCGCCACCTGGCAAGATCGCGTGACCGCAACTCAAGCCGAGCAGCCGCACTGGGTGACACCGCTGATGACGGTCACGCCACGACTCGAGCAGGAGTTTCGGTTCGACGTGCTGCGCGAGCTTATGCCCAGCGGCGACACTCTGGTAAATCTGGGTGGGAGCAAGGGGCTGGAGCTGATTCCGAGCCACAACATCGAGTTGATCGTAACGGCGCCGCCGGGCTATCTGCTCCACCATAACCCGAAACTTAAGGACGGCTTTGCCGATGAATCCTTTCTCCTGAAATACCGTGCGGCCTCGGGCAATGAGGAACACGGTAATTACATTGTGACCTTCTTTCTCTCGGGCTCTGTCCCGACGGGCACGTACAGGAACGGGTCCACGGACGCGATCGTCACTCCCACCGTTGCGGCGGGCAAAGGTTTTGGCCGCTTCGACGTGCAGTCCACACTTGGAGTCGCTCTGCCGGTCGCGAACGTTCGCAATCTCGGTCATGCTGTCGCTTGGAACACGGCGATGCAAATCCATGTCCGGCGCTTCTTCTGGCCGGAGCTCGAAATCAATTCCACGTTCAACGAAGGCGGGGTGAACGATGGCAAGAAGCAGACCTTCCTGACTCCCGGCCTGCTGTTCGGCCGTGTGCCTCTGCATGGAAGGATGGGCCTGACCTTCGGGGCAGGCATGCAGATCGCGGCCACTCACTTTCACACCTACGATCACAACCTGGTGCTGTCAGCGAGATTACCGTTCTGATGGACACGCAAGGGTTGGCGTGACGCTGCGGCCACGATGATTTATGCTTACTTCGCCATTTACCTCATTTCAGGACCAGACCATTGCCGGCAGAACTTCTGAAAATCAACAGCAGTAAGCCGGAAGCCAAACTCATCAGCTACGCCGCCGAGCGCATTCGCCAGGGACTTGTGCTGGGGATGCCCACCGACACCTTCTACGGCCTCGCCGCCGATCCGGTAAATCTGCGCGCGGTGGAACGCATTTACCAAATCAAGACGCGCTCGCAGCACAAACCTCTATCGCTGCTGGTGGAAAGCGTCGATCAGGCCTCCGAGCTTGCCCGCAAACCTCCCGCGGTCTTTGACGATTTGGCCAAGAAGTACTGGCCGGGACCGCTGACGATCATCCTGCGCGCGAGCTCGCGCCTGCCACTTAAAGTGACGGCCAACACGGGCAACGTGGCGCTGCGCGTTCCTGATGCCGCGATCCCGGTGGCCATCATCCGCGAAGTCGGATCGCCGATCACCGCTACCTCCGCCAATCTTCTTGGTCGTTCCGAATGCAAGACCGCCGAGTGCGTGCGCGATCAGCTTGGCGACCGCATCTCTATCATCGTCAATGGAGGCGCGACCAAGCGCGAGCTGCCCACCACGATCGTCGATCTCAGCGGCGATCCTCCGGAATGGCAGATTCTGCGCGAAGGCGCGATTCCCTCTGACGATATCTCGCAGGTCCTTTGGCGCTGACTGCACCCAGGCCGAATCGTGCGCCGTGGTGGCTACGCATTATCGTGTTCGTCGGCTTAGCTTTCCTGATCTGGATTGCCGCGATCTTCTGGTTGGTGAATCGCCAGGCGGGTAGAGACGAGACTCAGCACGCGGATGCGATCTGCGTCTTCGGCGCTGCTGAGTATTATGGGCATCCGTCGCCGATCTATCGCGCGCGCCTCGACCACGCGTACTCGCTCTTCAAGAGCGGCTACGCACCGCTGATCATCACATCCGGCGGCGGTGCTGAAGATCGGCGATTTACCGAAGGCGGAGTCGGGCGCCGTTATCTAGTCTTGCGCGGAGTGCCCGACGTCGACATCATCGCCGAGACGCAAGCCAGCAACACTTGGGAATCGGCCGAGCGCGTGGCCAAAATTCTACGCGCCAACGGTCTGCATTCCTGTCTGGCGGTCAGCGACGGCTATCACCTGTTCCGCGTGAAGCATATGCTGCAGCGAGCCGGTGTCACGGTTTATGCCTCGCCGCGCCCGGACACGCGCTCGCCACATGCCTGGACCCGTACTCGCGAGGAGCTGCGGGAAGCGTTGAGCTATACGGCGTGGAAGATGGGACTGTGAGCCTGTGTTGAGCTACTGGACTGAAGCCGCCGCCGCAAGCTGCAGTCCCGTTCCCCGATTCGCAATACCCGGCAGACTGACCGGCAGCTTCCCTGTGAACGGCATCTCGCCGAAGATCGCCTTCACCGCAGCGCGTTCCGAAGTGGGAGCGTTCGAGTACGTACAGATATAAGTCTCAATCGCCGGGAAGTTCATCGCCAAATAGGGATTGCCCATGGCAATGACGACCGTCTTCGCTGCCGCGGCATCGAGCAACTGTTGCATCAAGCTGCCGGTCGCATCGTTGAGCCCGACCGTATTGGTGAGCTGTCCGTTGACGACTGTCTGCTTGGCAGCAGTCGGCACCACGTAAGCGGCGACAACCACTTTCTGCGCCTGCTTCACCGCATCGAGGATCTCGGGTGTCATCGGGCCGGCGAATCGGGAATCGACGTAGAAGATCTTCGCGCCGTGCGCTCTCCGCCGCAACTCCTGCTCGAAGACGCGACCGGACGCGCTGCGCACGTCGTCGCTCAGAACCACGGCGACAACCGGGGAGCTGGTTCCCAAATTAGGAAATAGATTGTTCTGCTGTGTCGAGCCGGCAAGCTTCGCAAAAGGCAGCGTCTGGCCATTGTTCTTGACCAGCGTGACGGCAGTATCGGCCACCTGCTGGGCAAAGTCCATCGCATCCGGTCGGCTGACAATGTGCGGAATCTGCTCCATGTCCACGAGGCGAGCTTTGTCGAGCCCTACTGACGCTTTGGCGCGCAGGACCTTCAAGACCGAGGTGTCGATTTGCGATTGGGAAATTTCATGATCCCGTACTGCTTGCACTAGTCCTTTAAACGCGCCGTCCAGATCGGAGGGGAGCAGAACCATGTCATTGCCGGCCTTGATCGCGTCCACGGCAGCGCGGCCCGAGGGGTTCGGCCCGTTCTCCGGATACAACCGTGTGAGTCCGTGCATCTCCAGAGCATCGGTCACGACGAGGCCCTGAAAATGCATCTTGTCCTTCAATAGATCGGTGATCACGCGGTGCGAGGTGGTGGCGACTTTATTGGGGTCCGGTTCCAAAGCGGGAATCGTGACGTGCGCGACCATGATTGCGTCAACGCCTGCCTGAATCGCTTTCTCAAACGGTGGTAGCTCGACCGATTCCAGCCGCTGCAAATTGCCTGGCACCATCGCCACGCCCAGATGCGAGTCGGTCGCCGTGTCGCCGTGTCCGGGAAAATGTTTGGCGGTGCTCAGCACGCCGTACTTTTGCGAACCCTTTACGTACGCAGCGACCATGTCTCCGACTTCCTGCGGATCTTCCCCGAACGAACGCGTGTTGATGATCGGATTCGCAGGATTGATGTTCACATCGGCTATCGGGTAAAGATTCCATTCGATGCCGATCGCCCGCGACGCTTGGGCAGTATACTCGGCGAACTTCTCTTCAAAGTCCGGATTGTAGGTTGCGCCAAACGCCATCGCGTGCGGGAAAGCCGGCACCTCGTTGAGACGCATCGAGAGTCCACGCTCGAAATCCGCCGCAAAGATCAGCGGCACCTTCGATTCCTGTTGTAGCAAGTTAGTCGCTGCTGCGGCCTCGTAGGGTAGGTCCTTAATCAAGATGCCATCCACCACACGCACGGTCAGCAGCACCGAGCCGAGATGATATTTCTTGACCTCGTCGCGAATCTGCTTGTACTCGTCGCTATCGACGTTCATGAAGTCGGCATACGCGCGCACCTGGATGAGCTGCCCGATCTTCTCTTCCAGCGACATCTTCTTGAGAGTTTTTTTTGCCCACTTGTCACCTGAGGTCGTGAGCCGCACTTCCTGCGGCTTGAGATACTTTTCGGATTTAGCAAACGTGAGAGTCGAGCACAGAACGAGCAGCGCGATAGGAAGGATTTTTAGTTTGAGCATGTGGAAGAAGAAGAATAGCAAAACACCAGCCGCGAAGCTGCGAAGCTCCGGAGCCGCGAAGCTTCATCCTAACTTCAGGGATGTGCTTGCCTCTTCGTCGCTCATTCATTTCCAGGTCCGCATTGCGCTACGATGGAACTATGCCGCGTCGAGCGCTCATTGTCTTGATGCTTGTTGCTGCCCTCTCCGCCTGCACATTCGCCGACAATCAAAAAGCGCCGAACTTTTCTAGCGACGCGGTCTGGCTCGACAAGAACGCTCCCCACTCGATCAAGGGATACCGCGGTCACGTGCTGCTCGTCGATTTTTGGGAGTACACCTGCATCAACTGCATCCGTGACTTCTCTGTGTTGAAGCGCTGGTATGCGAAGTATCACCAATATGGGTTTGACATCGTCGGCGTGCACTTCGGCGAATTCGCGATTGGGTACAACGTGGATAACGTCCGCCGCGCGGCGGAGCGCTTTCAACTGCCGTGGCCGGTAGTTGCGGATGTGCACGGCTCTATCTGGCGGGCGTACAAATCCGATGTTTGGCCGAATCGCTATTTGATCGATCAGGAAGGCAACATCGTTCTGCACATCGAGGGTGAAGGCCACAATCAGCCGATGGAAATGAAGATCCGCGAACTGCTGCAGCCGCAACATCCGGAAGTGGCCAAGCTCCCGCTCGATCCTGACGAAAACACTTTCGCGCCGCAATGCGGACGAACAACCGAAGAGACCTATGTCGGCGACTGGTTCGGCCGCGGAGCGCTGGCCAATGGGGAGAAATATGACGACGGATTTGTAACGAACTTCAAATCCGACGAACAGCCGCAGGATGGCCGCGTAGTGCTCGACGGCAAGTGGCGCACCGATCACGACGGCGTCACTTCAGCCGGCAAAGAGAACGACAAAGCCACGCTACGCTACCATGCGCGCTCCGTGTATGCGGTGATGAGCGTCGAGGACGCGAAACATCCCGTGCGCCTCAACCTGCTGCAAGACGGCAAGCCGCTCGACGCCGCCGAGGCGGGTGTGGATGTGAAGATCGATCCTGCTGGATCGTACATCGAAGTCAGCGAGCCGCGCATGTACTACCTGATCAATAATCCCAATTTGGGAAATCATCTGCTGACGCTCTCGCCTGAAAAATCTGGATTCACTCTGCACTCGTTTACCTACGGCAACAACTGCCAGCAGGATTTCGAGCAGAAGTAAACCTCACTACCTCCGAGTTCCGGGCCGAACGAATCCGTAGCGCATCCAACTGGGCGAAATGGGCATGTTTTTGGAAGGTCAGGTATGGGTCAGGATTGGCAAGATAAATCGATTTATCTTCGCCCAGGAACTCGCGATTTGTGTCGAGTGGTGGTCTAGGTCGTCGAGCATAAACGTCGCCGTTTCAGCAACTTGCGAACAGCGGATACAAGAACGCTGTTCATAGCTGAAATCGGCAAAAGCCCGCGTGGCCGGCGACGATAGGAGCACTTGAGCGGTCTTTGCCGCTCCCTTGGGAGATCGATCGCGCAGTTCGGCCGCTGCGGCCTAAGTCGTTCTGAGGCAGTGCTATGGAACAAAGGCTGCTACTCAGTGCATGAACAACGTATGAAGCTCGCATGAACAGCTTTTTAATTTGAGTGCTGGCTGCACAGGTTGGCTTACATGCATGCCATCCCTCAAGTCCATAGGTTTACCGAAATTCCCAAAATGAAACTCATGCCCGCTAAAATTCCGGCGGCCGTTCTTGCCAAACGCCAAAGCTGCGCTCAAGGGCCAGCCCAGCGCGGGCGAGTGTTCCCTCCTGGAAGAGGCGGCCAATCAGCGTAACGCCGTGCGGAACGCGTCGTGGTGGCGAGAATCGCGGCAGCGGATGCGCCGGGTCCGGCGCCCAGTCGCTGCGCGCCTCCGAGACTTGCACGAATCCAGCGCGCAAGGTGAGCGACGGGTGCCCGGTAAAGTTCGTGATCGTGAGCATCTCATCGCGC
>DASTJH010000022.1:0-30413 GCA_035716645.1 Terriglobales bacterium
TGACTTCCTGTACTTTCATCGCCCGCTCCACCGCGGCCCTCGAATAAGAGAACATGCTTCGCATGTTCTCTTACCCTCGCCGCTTGAAAAGCGGACATCTCACGTGCTAATTCGACCGGACATATCATGTGCTAACGACAATCTTCATCTTTCGTGTTGACACATTCCGGCGGGGAGAGTAGAAGGCTCTCCATTGATTCCTGTCCGGACTTCGATCAGCCAGATGTCGTATGGAGGTGTGCATGAACTTTGATCGGCGGGATTTCTTCCGAGTTGGCGCTGCAGGTTTGGCCGGCGGCGCTCTGGAAATCGGTACGCTATTCGCCCAGGAGAGAAAGGGTGGCGGGAAATCGGACACCACCGCCGAGTTTAGGGGCGGGACAAGTTCCCTTGCGCTTGACTTGAAGCTGCCGCCGGGAACGCTTCAACTGCAGCTCGAAGATTTTGAGCATGGGCGGGACAAAACGCTCGAGATGACAGGGTCCTTTCAATCTATGAGTGGAACAAAAACAGCTCTGTATCGATCCTATTTCTGCGTGGACGATGCTACCCAGGTATTCGCTCGACTGGGAGATGATCGTCATTGGACGACACTTGTAACGTCCCACACCGACAAACCGCAGATTGAGTCGCTTACGGTTTGGAATGACACGCGGTCACCCGAAAGCTTTCATATTGATACAAACAAGTTCGGCCCGGGTACCAAACCTGAGGATTACATTCTGGAGGGCCGAGGTGGGAGTCTCGACCTGAAGGGCTCACGCAATCCACCGTCCATTACCGCGGAAGACCTCGCGAACGCCGTAGATAACAACCCAGATTACCTGGCATTTACAAGAGGAAAAGGACTGACTCGTCAACATGCGACGCTTGTAGAGTTCGTCTGTCGTTTTATTATTATTGCTGTTCCAGGCGGGGCTTTGTTCTCCCTATTCTGGCAGGGTACCGGTGGGTCCTAACATCCAGGAGTGTTCATAGCCCGACGCGGCTTACCAACTGCCGAAAAGAAGGTTGTGCTCTGACAGGATCGAAAAGATGGGAGGACTTGAGCTGATCGATGCCAGCTGCGCGTTCATCGACGGCCTTCGCTAGGAACGCCATCGCTCGCCGCAGATCGCCCAATCCTATATAGAGAACTGCCAACTGATAATCGGAAGCATCGCCCCGCGCGCGCTCTCTCTTAAGTTGTTTCAAAATCTCGGCCGCTTCTTTTGTGTGTCCCCATGTTCCGTAGGCATAGCCAAGTTCGGCAAGATACTCCGGTGTGCCCGGGGACAGGTCGATCGCCTTGCGGAACTCCGCCGTCGCCTCCGGATAAAGTTTCAGCGCAGTGTAGATTCGCCCAAGATTGCGATGCGCTCGCGCGCTGCCCGGATCCAGCGCCAAGGTTTTCCTGGTCTGGGCAATGGCTTCGTCGTAGTCTCCGGCAAAGTACAGCATGGAGGCGAGATTCGAGTTGACGATGCTGGAGAGCGGATCCAACTCCAGCGCTTTTCTTGCCTCCGGCAACGCCTCCGGAATTCTGCCGGTTTCGGCCAGCAGGTTCGAATATTGCTCGTGCACGATTCCCAAACCGGGATTCAGCTCAATCGCCTCTTTGTACTCCCGCTCCGCTCCGGCCCAATCCCAGTCATAATCCTCTCTTACGCTCGCCATGGCAGCATGGCCTTCGGCGAGGGATGGATCCAGCTGCAGCGCTTTCAAGGCAGCGGCGCGCGCTTGTTGAAAATTCTTCGCCACCTGAGCTCCGGCCACATCCGGAAGCAGATAGTAGCAGTCCGAGAGCGCCGCATACGCCAATGCATAATGGGGATCCTTCGCTACGGCCTGCTGCAGGTACTCAATGCTTTTTTTCAATGAATCTGCCGTACTCTTGTTCCAGTAATAGCGCCCGAGCAAATAATCCTCGTGCGCCTCAGGATTTACGGGTCTTGGCAGATTGAGCCGCCGTAGCTCTTCGGCAGTCAACTTAATCTGTATTTCGTTCGCGATCGACCGCGCGACATCGTCCTGCAACGTGAGGACGTCGGCGGCACTGCCTTCATAGCTTTTCGCCCACAGATGTTGGTCATTTGGCGCCTCGATAAGCTGCGCTGTGATGCGAACCCGATTTTGCACGCGCTCGACCGATCCTTCCAGAATCGCATCAACATTTAACTCGCGCGCAATTTGCGGAAGGGACTTGTTGGAGCCCTTGTAACTCATCACCGATGTGCGCGAAATTACGCGTAAGGCGCTGATCTGGGCGAGATCGGTGATCAGTTCTTCCGTCATCCCATCGGCAAAGTAGTCTTGCGCGGGACTGCCGGAAAGATTCTGCAGCGGCAATACCGCCAATGAGTGAATGGCGGGATGGTCCGCAATCGCTGGCGCATGCTTCATGAACGAGCGCGCGAAGAAAGCGGCCATCGCGATCAAAACACACGCGATCACGGCGGCGGCGATCCTGCCCCACGGGCGCTTCGGTGACAGCTCGGGGGCAGCGTAAGTTGCCGAGCTGGGCAGTGAGAGGCGGCGCAGATCGACGGCAAGCTCGGTGGCCGACTGATAACGATTGCACGCTTCTTTATCGAGGCACTTGAGGATGATTTGTTCCAGATGCGCAGAGATCTCAGGCTTGTGCTCCCGAGGCAGCTTTGGCATCTCGTGCAGGATGCCGTGCATTACGCGAAAGGCCGCAGCATCGCCGAAGGCCTTGCGGCCCGTACACATCTCGTAGAGAACTGTGCCCGCGGAGTAAATATCCGTTTGCCGAGTCGCCGGTTCTCCGCGCAACTGCTCAGGCGCCGCGTAAGAAAGTGTCCCAGCGCACTGCAGGTCCGAGACGGATTCTGTGGTCGCGCCGCTCGAAAGATGACAGAACTGCGCCAGCCCGAAATCGAGGATCTTCAGCTTTCCGTCGGGAGTTAACTGCAAGTTTCCCGGCTTGAGATCGCGGTGCAGTACCCCGGCTTCATGAGCAGCAACCAGTCCGTCCGCGAGTTGCACTCCGAGACGCAGTACTTCTTTCTGCGGCAGCGCGCCTGAACTTAACCTCGCCCCCAACGTTTCTCCGGGAATGAATTCCGTTACCAGAAAGTCAACACCATCCTGGGAGTCGAAGTCGTAAACGATGGCGATATTAGGATGGCTGAGTTTGGCCAGGGCACGGGCTTCTTTACGGAAACGCTTGCGCGCGTTTTCGTCGTCGAGCGCCGTGGAAGGCAAAAATTTCAGCGCCACATCGCGGCCCAGGCGCTCGTCGTGGGCACGATAGACCACACCCATCCCGCCCTGCCCGAGCGGCTCAAGCACGCGGTAATGCCCAATTACGGCCCCCGCGCTCATGATGGAACTGGCCATGGGGCGAATGTTAGGATGCGCTGCCATGCAAGTCAAATGCGCATTTTGTCCCATTTGCGGAAGACCAGAAATGCTCGAGAACCAATTAGATTCTGAGCCCTTATCTGGTTCATTCCTGGAGAGTGCGCATGTGCGAAACTGTTAAGTAAAGAGGCACGCAAGAGGCCGGGATGGCGAAACTGGCAGACGCAGCGGACTTAAAATCCGCAGGCCCGAAAGGGCTGTGGGGGTTCAAGTCCCCCTCCCGGCACCACATTTACCCGCACAGACATTGGGGTTTCAGATGACTCGCGCTTTCACTGCTTCTGACTGTGATTGCTCAGTTTTCGGTGCATCATGATTGAAATCATGATTGTTCAAAAACTCGGTCCCACGTTCCAGCTTGCTTGCAGCATCACGGAGGTCTGCTTGGCTTGTGATGTTGTAGCGGTCAAACACTGAGCGGGTCTTGTGGCCGGAGATGGTCATTGCCACGCGCTCCGGGATTCCGTTGCGGACCATGCGCCGGACAGCAGAGCGCCGGTTATCGTGCAGGATTAAACCGTGATAGCTGAGACGCCCTTTGCACGTGGCGCATTGCTTCCGATAGCTGCTACTCACTGATGAGCACCTGGAGCAACGCATCTCGCCTAGCCCGGCCTTCACGCACAACTTGAACCATGCAACGCGGAAATCTTTAACCCGCTGATTGCTGCCTTTCCTGGTCTTGCGGGTCAGGATGTAGTGATCCGCCTTCTTGCCATCCACACAAGCCTTGAGCAACTCCAAGGATTCGCGAGTTAGAACGATGTGCCGGGCGTCATCATTCTTCGTTGTGCCGGGGTCGAGGCTGAGCGTGCGCTGCGTTTCGTTGAATTGCCGGACCCGCAGGTTTAGCAGCTCCTCACGCCGAAGCCCGAAGTTGTAGGCAAGAGCTAGCATCGTTCGGAGCCACAACTCCGAACAGTTGCTCGCCAGTAGTTTATAATGCGCGTCTTCGATGAATCCCTTGCGCGGCGGATTCTCTTTAAGACGCGGGAACGCGGGAACAAATTGAACCTTGCGGGGAGTGCTACGGTATCCGAGATTGAAGGCCCGTTTTAGGAAAGCCATCTCCCGGTTGATCGTCGCGTTCTCCGCGCCTTCAGCCTTGCGGGCGTCCACGTATTGATTGAGCGCCTGAGTTGTCACGTGCATTGCCCGCAGATGCCCGAAGACCGGCTCAATGTGCAATCTCCAGCGTGCCTCCACGTCATCAATGCTCTTTTTGCTGTTGATTCGGTAATCCCTGAGCACTTCGTCCGCTAGGTCTTTCACAGAGACGCGCTCAAGCCGGACATCCACGACCTCACCGGCTGCGATCTTGCCGAGCCGCTGATTCAGTTTTTGCCGTGCGGCCTGATAATCGGTTTGGCCCGTGGATTCCCGGACCTGCTTGCCGTTCTGATAGAAAGAAATCATCCACGTCTTGCAACCCGGTTGTCTGTAGAGACTGCCTGCTCCGCGTTTTTTGCTCATGGCTTATTTCCCCCTTTTCAGATAGGCGTCTATGGCTCTGCGGATCAATTCAGCTACAGGAGCGCCGGTCTTTGCCGAGAGCGCCTCTAGCTTCTTGATCTGCTCTTCTTTGAGAAACAACGCTGTTCGTTTCATGAGAGCATAGTACCATACAGGCATACATCTGCATACAGTTAAATGTGCGTGGCGGGCATCTTGTTGCTCTCAATCCACCTGTCGAGGTCCAGGCGATCAATCAGGAACGGAGAGTTGCCCGGCTTCCGCTGGACGTAGGGCAACCGGCCTTGCGTGATGAGTTGCCGGACGGCTTTCGCGCCGATGCCCAGATAGAGAGCCGCTTGCTTGACGTTGTACAACCGGGGCGTAACGTGTTGCTCCACAGATACTCCGTGTAAGTGTGCTCCCCTCACACGTGAATCTATGCTATGGTCCTACGCTGAAGTCTCCCGATGCGCCTATAAGTCACTAGAACGCGATTGCGGGGCATTCTGGAAGACAAAAATCTTGGTCCGCCCGCACTTCCTAACAGGCGGTCTAGGCACAAGTAGAAAGTCCGCTGCAATCATTCGGAGCAGCGTATCCGAGTCCACTTTAATGCGCTTGCAATCCAGTAATTTCGCCAATTCTTTACGGACATCCAGGCCTGGCACTCGCCTCACATACATGGTTTCGCCTCTTTCTGATTGTGGGAACCTAAGGGGAGTGCTAGAGTACGCCTTAACCCGGATCATGTCAAGTGTAAACCTATGATTCTAGGCCATTTAACACGTCCATTTAGCGCGTCCAATTTGGATGTAAGCCTAGTAACCACAACAAAGTTACCATTTTCTGTGAATTACCGTTCATGTAAATAAAAGGGCTGCGGAGGGCTAAATCGGAACCTTCCTCAACTTCTGACCCGCCCTCCCCTCTGTAGTCAAAGTTGTCATGTAGTCAGGGGTGCCTGTAAGCCTATATTTTCTTATCCCTTTGTTTACTTATACATACATACATAAATAGCAAGCTATTCACATACATAGGCACGGGTGACTACATGACAACACACATCAACCCGCCAAGTAGAACGCGCCATCATCCCGCTTGCCGATGGCCCCGTCCCGTAGCAAGCCGTCCAGCGCCCGGCTCCATAGCTCGGTCCCATCCCGGCGTGCGTTGGTGCGCTGCTGCAACTCGCGCTTGGACATCGGACCTTTCAGCTCCAGCACGCGCAGCAGCTTCGCCTGTACTCGGGCGTTTGCGGTGTCCGCTGACTTGGTCCGGTAATAGTCATGCGATGCAGTCTGATATTCGCCAAGCCTCACGGCGTCCTCAGCGGTCCTAGTAGTTATGGATTCCTCGTGACGCAGCCACGCTATCAGCAACGCGCTTCTCCAGGCGTGAACATTCATACGCTCGGAGCCTTCGGGTAAGTTGTCTGCCCATGAGCCAATGATGGCTTCGGCGGCTTCAGTGGGCCGGACGTGCACGTGCACATCTTCCAGTTGCATCACACGCGGCAAGAACGTTTCTTGGAGCTGCGCAAAATCGGGCGGATTCATCCGGCTCACGTTCTCGTATTCGCCCTCAGTTCCAATGATGTTGAACCGCGACATAAGCCCGCCGCCAACCGCATCTCCACGGCTCAATAGATCAAACCAATCTTGCTCGGTCACGCCACAGAGCATTGAAAACATCATCTCGCCATAAGCAGCTTCCCGCGTCCCGGTCGCGGTGCCGTGGAAAACGACATCATCCCAAAGCTGACAGACAACGCCTTCCATGCCGCTGCCAACGCCGCCCTCTATAAACAGTGTGCTAAGAAATGTTTTCATCTCTTCGTGGACGCTGAGGATGCGCGGCAACGTGCTGCCCCATGTCATGTGCGGCTTGTTCTTGATAGTTGAATCCAGGTCCTTGCACAGTCGGGCCATCCCGGGAACGCTGGACGCCGCTGCCATCCATGCCCCGATGCCTCTTGGCTTCCAATCGAAATCACGGGCACCGGACAGCAACGCCGGTGTCAACGAACGCGAAGAGCTGCACCACGTTTGACTAAAAAAGCGCACAGCGCGGCGAATTGCCGTCCCTTTTCCTTTGCCTTTCGGAGCCACGATCACGGTATAAGTACGCGGCAATGTGCCTTCCACGCCGGGACATGAAAGACGGTCGCCAACCACGGACCCGAGCGCACAGCGGAAAGCCTCCGCGTACATTTTTCGAGGAATGTTGTTGTCGTTCGCGCAAAGCTTCGCAAACTCCGCAACAACCGTGCCTTCCCAAGCTGCAATTGGGTATTCAGGCCGCACGCGCTCGGGAAGTGTGGCGGCTTCCGGTTGCGCCGCGCTCCCGCCGATAATCACGATCGCTTCCGGCTCCGGCAACGCATAACCGGCCACGGATTCCGCAATGTGTTCCAAGTCCTCATCCGAGAGTGGGACTTCACACATTGATTCGTTGGCCGGAATGAGCTGCGCAAGGATTCCGTCCTTATCAAAACCCATGTGGCGGAACTTACCGGCAACGGACGTGAGCGCCGCGTGTCTCCCGCCGCCCTCCGCGATTTTCTGCATTGGCTTGCCCGGCTCTGCTTCACGTTTCACCGGCTTTAAGTTGCGTACAACGTCCGGCATCGGAGCAAGTGGCGCGTCATCCCAAACCGTGTAGGCTTCGCCGGTGTCAGGGTGAATCGAGCCGGGCATCATCACGTATCCGTCTTCACTCTTTACTTGTCCCGAGCAGCCTTCTAACTGAAACTCGCCAACGCCGGACCTTGTGCCCTCAAAGTGAAATTGCAAACCAAACTCCGGTCGGCGTCCCGTGCGGACTGTGAATGTTCGGGGCAGTCCAACTTTTGCAATCCAGGCGCGTGCGTCTTCTTCATTGCTAAGCCCGTGATCTACGTCCAGGACCGTGCGGTTTGACTTGCGGCAACCAATCGCAACGTTGGCGTCCGGCCACTGCTTCCACCACGCGCGGACTTGCGCTTCGTCGTTGGATGCAACTTCCCACTTGGTTCCTTTGCCGCCTTTGACAAGAGGATGCTTGTCACGCGGAGCACACGGAATGACGCAGCAACCGCGCCGGACGCAATAGAGAGCAAGTTCTAGGAAAGTCACTCGCGGCCCCGCACACACTTTTTGGTCGCGAAGTCATCCCGTGTGCCGTCAACGCGAGTGACGTAGAAGCAGCGCGTCCCGCCCATTGCAGGCTCAACCGTGAAGTGTTTTACACCCACTCCAATCTTTTCTTTGGCACGGGGATGCAGAGACAGCAGCGAGAGCAGAAACGAGTGATGCGGCTCCGCGATAGGCTTCCTGAGCTGTTGGCTGTTCAGCAATTCCTTGATGAAAGCGTTAGCTTCCGCTTGTGTTGCATACGATTTGTCACCTATTGTGACCGGCTTTGATTTCGCCATGAAATAAAACTCCTCTTCATAAATCGTAAATGGACTCCGCAGCAACCGGCTGGCGCTGGAGCGCCTCTGCTTTCGTCATCGGCATTCGCACTCTCGGCAATCTGCGCGAAGCTAGTTCGTTTTCGACAACTTCTTGCGCCCACCGTTCCGGGCTGTAACAGAATTCCTCCGTGCTTGCGGCCACGGCCTCCAATTCGCCGTAGAGCGCATCCGGCAACGTGATCATGATTTGTCGCATGTTTATCCCCTGTTAAGATTCCGCAGCATCTTTTCCGCGTGGCGCTGAAACTCGTCCGTGTGTTTGTCGAGCATCTCTCGCACGCCCGAGCGGTCGATAGCGTGGACGTGAAACGTGGGCCGATAGTGCATGTTGAATGTGTGTCCGCCGCCCATGTTCCCCGAGTCCGCCGCGCGTGTAAGTCCCTCCGTCAACTTTTTGTTTATGACGGCTTCGCCCGGCGTCAACATTGCGGGAACGACATCCCCGTTTCCCACTCCGGGAACGATGCCGCCTTTGTCGAATGCCATGACAGCAGCGAATGCCCCCGCCGCGAGTACCTCCGGCATTACAAGGTTTGCGGGGAAGGGAAAGTGTGTACCGGCAATAAACATTTTTCGCGCCGCCGCCGCCGCGTCTTTCTCGCGTGTGAAATCATCAAGCATTGCGTCCTTGATGGCGTTCTGCATCATGCCCGCAGCAACTTGGTCCGCGATGCCGAGGGTCATTTTCGCGAAACTCTGTTGCCGCATGAGAACGCTAGTAAGGCCACTTGCTACCGCGTCATCGAATCGCTGATATGCCGACAGGATGCGGTTATTGCGGTCCATCGCGGCTTTGTCTTGAATTGCCGTGATCTCGTTTTCATGCTGCTGCCTGAGCTGCTTTTCCCTGTCCTGAATGGCCCGGAGTTTGTTTTGATAGTCCTTGTCAGACTTATCAAGCGCCGCGATGTCATCATCGAAGCCTTTTAACTTAATTTCGTAAAGCCTATTTGCGGCGTCAATCTCATCCTGGATGCGATGGTCCAGGCTCACACGCCGGGCACTATCGAGGAACTTCTCGTTTTCTTGCTGCGCAGCGAAGGCAATTTCTGCCATCCTCTGCGTGTCGTTGGCGGTTTCGCGGTCTGCTTCCGCTCTGAGCCGCTTCTCTTCGTCCGCCATCTGCGTAATGATCTGTATTTTTTGGCGAGATAGATCACCGTAAAAACTTGTCTCCTGCAATCCGTACTTCTCTTCCTCTTTGAGCGCGGCGGCAATCGCGGCTAACCGCTCAGCAGACCCTTTGTCCGTAACTTCGATTTTCTCGCGTTCGCCTTGCTCAAGCGCTGCCACGGCTGTTTTGTGGGCTTCGTCCTGCTGCCGTTGCGCGTCCTCTTGTCCCTTGCGCTCGGCTTCCGCCTCTTGCCGGAAGCGGGCGAGCGCGTCCGCAGCGGCGGCGTTGCCGGCGGCGTGTGTGACATTGCCCTTTTGCAGACCCTTGAGGGCGTTTACTTTCTCCTGTGCGGTAACTTGCGCGTTGAGGGCTTCGATTACCTTCTGCTGTGATTGGTATTCGGCATCGGTAAGGGACGCGCTGATACCGTTTGCCTTCAGTTGGTTTAGCGCCTGGACAGCCTTCTCGTATCCGTCCGCGCCGCCTCCGCCCGGAGTCGCACGGAAGGCGCGTAACTGATTCATGGCGTCCATCACGCGATGTGCACTAGCTAGCGTGCCGGAGAGAAGGTCCGATGCTTCCTTGTCCTTGCCTTGGGCAAGTAGCGCATCATACTGGACCTTGAATTCATCTAGCGCGTGCTTCGCGCCTTCGCTGCCAATTCCGAGCGTGTACCAGTTCGCCTGAAGTTGCTTGAATACTGCGTCAGATGCTTTGTCGATTTCTGCGAACGAGTGGACCAAGTCCGACATCGTTTGCATGTCGATAAGTTCAAGCTGTTTGTGAAGCGCGGCTAAGTGATCTTTATTGAGTTCGTCCGCTTTGATGCCCGCTTGTAGTAGCTTCTCGGTCAGGCCGTTGTACACATTGTCAACAGCGGTGCCAAACTCAAGATTGGCATTTCGGGTAGCTTCAGCCGCTTGCTTCAATTCCTTGTACTTCTTGATGACCTCAAGAATGCCGCCGCCGATAAGTAGGAAGCCCCCCGTGATCGCCGCATAAGGGAGAGCGGCGGAAACATCAATGAACTGCGCAGTCAACCGGATGGCGTCCGCCATTGCCGCGCCATGCTGTCCACGGATGGAGTTATCGAGCAGCCCTAAGCTGTGGCGGATGTCTCCGAAGCCCTTGGAGGTGCCTTCGGACATCTCGCCCGCCGAGCGTTTAATGTCCGTAAACGCGCCACGGGCGGACTTGGCGGCTTCCGCCATGCCACTCTGGAATGTGGCTGTCTTCGTTTGAAGATCGACTGAGAGCACCCATACTGGATTCGCCATAATTCCCCTTTTTTGGGAAGGTTTCAAATTGGGACCGCTGCTCTTCTTCCCCAAAGAGCAGCAGCCCCAATCGTCTCAGCGGCTTTCAAATGCCGTGCGCTGAAGACGGCTCTAGCCCACTCCCCATGCGGGGTGAAAGCATTCCGGCGCGGCCCGCATGAAAGACCCTGCTAGTCAGGGATTGGAGTGAATCCCCGCGCCAAACTTCGTTGAATAGTGGCCCCGCGCTCCCCAACGCGGGGCGGAGAGGTTACAGGATGCCGACCACCTCACAGAAACTCTGAGGATGACGGAGTTGCACGTCCGCTCTCAGGTCAGCGAAGAATGCAATCTGCCCGTTGCTCGGGATGAAGGCTTCTTTGAGTACCTGAATGTGCAAGACGGTGCGGATTCCGAACATGAGCTGAGTAAAATCGCCTACGACGGATTCCGAAGCCGCGTTTGATGTTCCGTGCGTTTGGTTGACGGGAACGCTTGTGGTTGCGAGAAAGGGAAGATTTGCAATCAAGTCCGGTCGGCGCATCGGTTGACCAAGCGTGTCTTTCAACTTGGCAATATCCGTGAGCGTGCGGGGTGCCATGATTGCCGCCGTTGGCATCTCCGCGTTTGCCGTGAGCAGCGCGGAAATAGCACTCACAAACGGATCATAATTTGTGAGTGCAGCTCCGTTCGTTCCCATGTCCACAGAGCCAACGTTTGTGGTGCCGCTGATGCCATGCGGTTGCGGTAAAACGCCGGTCCCAAAGAGTCCAACGCGGTCAAGCTCAACGGCGAACGCTCCGGCAAAGCATTCGCTAATGGCCTGATTCAGGTTGACCGTATCCTGCAACAACTCGTATGAGATTTTCACCAGGACCGCGAGCGATTGCGGAGTGAACCGCACGCGCTCAAAGGTCGGGTCAGCGACCGCGATAGCTGAAGACTCACTCCGCCACGCGGGGAGCGGGTCGGCGCTGATTCTCACGATGTCCGTATTCTCCGTGTGGAGTGGAACCGTAACCGCACCGGCGCGAATACAAACAGTTTTCGCACGCATCAGGTCAATCAGTTCTCCCATGAGGAAAGTGGGAACAGTGACATCACCCGATGCAATGCCGCCGGATTCAGAAAGTGACGCCTGAATCTCAGGATTTCCGCTCGGCATCACGAGGGATTTTATAAACTCCCCGAAACCGAAGCCCTTCGGTTCAGCTCCGGCAACACGCGCGTAGCTCTGCTTATTCGTGAGGACAGGGACAAGGTTGCCCTTGGAGTCTTTCCAAGTTTCAACCCCGCCGCCGCCCGTGATTCCGTCGCATTCCTCAGGATGTGCTTTCGCATAATCCATGAAGCCGCGCCCGTTGCACTTGCGGCTTAACGTGTTCACTTTTTCGATCTCGTCAATCTTCGTTGTGAGAGTGGCGACTTTCTTTTGCCACCCCTCTAAAAAGACTTCTTCGGCAACTTGCAGTTTTCTGCCGCCCTCTTTATTGACTCGCGCAAGCAATTCGGCTGAGGCGTCGATTGCCTCTTGCCGTTCTTGCTTCATTTGAAACAAGTTCATACGCAAAAATTCCATTTAAGGTCACAGGGACCGATTTTGTTGGTCCCGCTTGCGCCGCCTGTAGGCCTCCAGGCGCTCCCCGCGCTCACGGGTTTGCTGCACGCCCAACGTCCTTCGTAATAGAAGGCAGCTAGCGCGACGGCCCGGCCCTTTTTAACCGGACAGCACTTGAAAGCTTCCGCGCCTAAAATCCACGGGCCTTTAACCGTGGCACTATCGCGGATGGTCCGGTGCGTCTCACCGGGCAGTAAACTTGTGCTCAGTTCTCCATTCCGTTGCGAGTGTCCGGCAACGTGCTGAGCCGCTTGAGCCACTCGACAGCATCGGCGGCATCGGAGATTCGCTTTGTCTCGCGCTCGATCACGCGACGGTTTAATTCGGCCTCCAATTGCTTGAGGAATCGCACGGAGAGCGCCCCGATAGTCTGCGTGTCTAGCTCATCTGTTTCGAGCGCCACGCGGGGACCGGCGTTTTCGTGGTATGCAAGGACGCCCAAATACCGGATGCCGCGCTTAGCAAAACCCTGCACGGTTTGATCCGGGAGCGGCACTTTTGCCAAGTCCCACAATTCGTAATCAGCCGTCGTGACATTTCCGAGAAGTGCGACCGCATAGCTCGCGCCACAAATAGCGCGTGTGGTCCGGTTGTATATGGCGTCTGGAGTCATTTCGTCTGTTCCTTGATTAGCGCAAGCAGTTCCGACTCGCGGACCCGCGTAAGCCGCCCGATCTTGACGCGCCGCAACTTGCCGATGGTCCACCACGAACGAATTGTGGATGGCCGGACCCCAAGCAGCTCAGCGGCGGATTCCGCGCTGTGTAGCGGGTCCGTAATTGTTACTTTGCGCGTCACTTTTGTAAGTCCCGTTTTCCGTTAATGGGAAAAGCGTCCCGTTAACAAGTACGAAATTACCATGAAGATTTGTGTTTTATGCGTGGAGTCGGTTCATTCCCGACCGAGTCACCCTTGACTTGAAAATAGTTAATGTCACTTTCTGTGCTACTTTGTGCTACAAAACGCCTGAAAAAAACTCTTGACAGGTTTTTCCGAGTAAGCATGTTTTTGTGAAGACAAATCCAGAACTGAGAGAATCCTTAATTTCCTTGACCTTGAGAATGCCGGGGCGTCACGCTTAAGAGATGAAAACGCAACCATCGGAGCTGTGTGAATTTGAAGCAACGTGTCCGAAGTGCGGCGTGACTTATGTATCTGAGGAACGCTGGAAGGTCTGCCCGGTGTGCGGGAAGAAACTAGAAGAAAAATCATGATTGAATCATGATTGATATACAGGCGTGCATGGCAAAACTTGGCCGTACTTTGCTAAGTGCCGTTTCGGGAAGTAATTGCAAACAAAAGAAAACGGGCGGGTAAGGAGTGCCGTGCCTCGGACTTAAAATCCGCAGGCCCGAAAGGGCTGTGGGGGTTCAAGTCCCCCTCCCGGCACCACGCTTACAGGTATCTTCTTACCCGACGCCGATATTGTGCGTACTCCTCGCCGTAGTGACTCGTTAGATATTCCTCTTCGCGCAGCACCTGACGATGCAAGAGCCAGAAGCCGGCGACGACGTAAACCAACAGTATCCAATTGAGAAACACCAGAAATTCGCCGACCAGGACGAAGGCGAAGGCTGCGTAGATCGGATTGCGGCTGTACTTGAAAACTCCTGTAGTGATGAGTTTGTCGGGACGGCTCGTGTCTATGCCGACGCGGAAGCTGCTTCCAAACGAAATCAGACTCGATAGCAGCAGAGACAATCCAGCCACGCAGAACGCTACTCCGATCCACTCGACCGGCCCATAATGAAACATTTGTCGATCGCTTAACGTGGGAAAGTCAAAGGCTGCAGCAAAGATGATGTAGAAGTAAAACAGCGCAAACGGCGGAATTAGAAAATCAGTTTTGTTGGTTTCGCCGAATTTCATCGCGGCGATTCCCTGGCGCTTCACCAGCAAGAGACGAGTTATAACCATCGCCAACAGCAGGAGGATGGTGAGTGCCGCGAGGTAGCGAGGCATGGTGCTGCATTCTAGCAACTGGCCGCATTGCGTTCAGGACTGCCGCTGAAAGCGGCACTGCGAGCCCGAGGCTTGGTTTCAAGAGGCGAACGCGATGACGTGAATTTGCTGCAAGGTCTGCGCAATTTCTAATCCGGGTGAAACTAACTTTGAGCCTGTCATCCTGAACGCCCGGTTTTGGCGGAAGGATCTCGCGCGATCCTCAGGACTTAAATTGCGGCTTCCGGCTTTCTACGCGAGACTCTTGCGTGAAACCGGGAAACCGCATGTCCGGATGAATCCTTCGGCGGAGATCCTTCGTCCGCCTCCGGCGGATTCAGGATGACAATCTCAAGCCTTGAGCGCAGGCTAATGAGCCACCCACGCGAATTTTCAACTTCGCGAGGCAGCTTCCGCGATTCGGTGGACTGCACTCTGCGCAGCGCGTAATGGCACCGACACGTGCACGATGTCTTCGCTGTCGTTTACATCCACCACGAGCGAACCGCCGATCTTTTGCACCAGGACGTGCTCGGTTGCGTCTTGCACTTCGACCAGGACCCCATCGGGAGCGTCTCGAAGAGCGGGAATCGCGGCGTCGACGATCGGCAAACACTCACGGAGCTCCTCGGAGTCGCCGCGTGCGAAATCGCGACTGGGTACAAAGTGAAGGGCTGTCGTGGCGAGTGCGGCGGGAACGAACAGGTTCACGTTTGTGCCGTTCGGCTGCTTCTCGTGGACCTCGACGTGAATGAATCCTTCGCTGGAAACAGCGGCGCCGGCGACCAGCGCGGTGCCTAATATTCCTATTCCGAGCTTAGCTAGAAAGACCATCGCCTCCTCCTCCTGTCTAATGTCGCTGCACAAAAAAACGTATGGTGCTTCGCTATCGTGAAGTGTCATCCTGAGCGAGGGCGAACGCCCGAGTCGAAGGACCCCGCGACGGCCGAGAACCATAAATGCCCCATTAAGTTTTCGAAGCTCGCTGTCCGTTTCGAGCCCGAAACGAAGTCTCCGTAGAACCCCGTTTGGCATGTCCAGAGTCCGGCATCCTTGGGGTACTTCGACTCGGGCGTTCGCCCTCGCTCAGGATGACAGACTATGGCAGTGCTTATCTTGGCAGTAAGCCATTCGTCATGCAGGAATCGAGCCGCAATAATGCAGTAAACATCATTGGGCCCTCGCGTGCTCGGAAACTTTAGTCAACGTCAGAGTTGCGTGAGTCGATCCACACACGCACGTTCTCGTCATGACCTGTGACCCGCACCAGCGTTGTGTCCCCGACTTTCTCCAAGGCACGCACAGCCTCTTCGACATTCAGCTGATCTTCATTGGTGCCTGAGACCAGGGCTTGCGCGACCTCCCACGGAACCGTCACGTCGACGTTTTGCCTGGAATTTTTGTCGATGACGTGCACGATGAGCTGTCCATGCTCTTTGGCGACGCGAACATCATTGTCGTTGTCCTGGACTGTGACAAACTCGCCTTCAGGCGCAGTTTTCAGCGCGTCGAGAATGGCGCGGATGTTTACGTCGTCCGCTCTGAAATTCCCGATTTGGACTTTTCCGTCCCGGAGCTGACCATGGTTGATGGCGGGAATCACCTTCTCCGCCAGCTCGAGAGGGACATTCACGCGGACCAGCTCATGATGGCCCGGATTGCTGACGCGGACGTGGATGTACCGAATGTTCGGGGCAGCGATTGCCAGCGTTGTTGCCAGCAAGGAAAAGCCTGCTGCGATCAAGAGAGACTTCCTCGTCATCTTCATATAAAGATCCTTTCAGGACGGCCGCATTCCTTTGCCGACCCGCGCTTTCGCATGGAGCTACGCGAGAAGATAGAAAGAAGTTCCGGGGAAGATTGCCAAGATCAAAAGCAAAAGCACAACACGGATTTCACGGATTTCCACGGATCCGACGGATGAAGCAAATTGAATTCGAAGTTCTTCGGTCCTGATTTATCCGTCCGATCCGTTACCATCCGTCAAATCCGTGTTGCGATTTTGCCTTTTTAAATTAATGTTTCTAGATGAAAAGCAAAAGCACGACACGGATTTCACGGATTACCACGGATCGGACGGATGAAACAAAATTCGAAGTTCTTCGCTCCCGGTTTATCCGTCCGATCCGTTACCATCCGTGAAATCCGTGTTGCGCTTTTGCCTTTTCTCCAAAGGCTGCCGTCCCGTTAACGCCTCGCGTCTTCACAAAGTCACTCTTCGTGGGACTATTCGCTGTTAAAATTCGTAAACTCAAGATTCATTGAACTTTCGCTGTCCGGGTTGCGTATCTTCCGGCACGTTGAGAACAGCAGCCCATGTCGCGAAGAAGGCTCCGGCCAGATCTTTACCGGTCTCGCTGGTTCGCTCGGGATACGGCAAGAAAGCCGCTCAATTTCATAGATTTACGCGGCATTCTTCACGTATTTCCTGGGCTCCTGCTTCGGCGCCGGCGAAGAATGTGTCGACCTCGGCCCTGCCACAGCCGCCTGGGGCTGTGCCAAACGTTCCCAAGGGAAGTCCGAACAGGTTGGAAGAGAACGCGCTCACGGCTGCTCTGGTTCGGCGCTGCATCGCTGGCGATGCTGTGGCGTGGGAGGAGCTTGTCCGGCAACAGAATCGGCGTATCTATAACATTTGTTATCGATTTACCGGGTCGGGCAACGACGCCGAGGACCTTACCCAAGAAGTCTTTATCCGGCTGTATCGCACGATGAGCAGCTACGAGCCCGATAAGGGATCGTTCACCACTTGGCTCACTACCCTCACGCGCAACATGCTTGTGGATCACTTCCGGCGCACGCGCCAGGAGCGCATGACCGATTCGATCGACGCGGCTCCGGCTGCCGACGAGGACGCGCCCACGCTCGCCGAGCGGCTCGAAGACCATGCTCCTTCGGCGCAGTCGGTGCTGTCCAGCAAGGAAACGCAGAAGATGGTGCAGCAGGCTTTACAAAAGGTTTCACCGGATCTGCGTGAGGCGGTTATACTTCGCGATTTGCAGGACATGGATTATAAGGAAATTGCCGCTACTCTGAAGGTGCCGGAAGGCACGGTGAAATCCCGCATCAATCGAGGACGCGCGGAACTGGCGCGGCTTTTATCGCGTACCTATAAGCAGGCCAATTAGATGGCAGAGCACCGCAAACTCGACCGCACCGGCAACACGCCGCCTCTGACGTGCTCAGAGTTCGACGCGCTGCTGATCGACGCTCTGGACGGCACGCTGACCGTCCCGGCGCAGCATCGGTTTGACGCGCATCGCGAGCAGTGCGTCACCTGCGGTTCTCTCTTCCGCGAGACCTCCGCCGGCATGAACTGGCTCACCGGTCTGGACGAAGTCGAGCCTCCGGTGAATCTGGTCCACAACATCATGGCCGCGACTACGATGCGGCCGAGCGCGGTGGCAGCGGCTCCGGCGAAGCTGGGATGGAAGATCCGGCTGGCGGGCATCGCCAACGGTCTGATCGCGCCGGCGCGTGCGCTGATTCGTCAGCCCCGCTTGGCGATGACGACCGCGATGGCGATCTTCTCGCTGTCTCTTACGCTGAATCTGGCTGGCGTGAAGCTGACCGATCTGAAGGACATCAACTTGCGTCCAAGCGCGATTCGCGAGCAGGCGACTCTGCGCTACACCGCGGCGGAGAACCGGGTTATTCATTACTACAACAGCTTCCGCCTGGTTTACGAAGTGGAATCGAGACTACAAGATTTGAAGCGGGCCACCGCGACCGACGAAACACCGAATACGCGTACGACGCCGCGCAACAAGACAGATAACGAAAAGAACGACCAGAACCGCAAGCAGAATTACTACTCGATGCGTCCGCAGAACACGGTGCTTGCCGGCTGGCGGAATGAGGAGTTTGGAAACAATCGCAACATGGAAACTTGGAGCCCTATCGTATGACTTGTGCTGTACATCCCGACCAAACCGCATCGTCCTATTGCCGGACCTGCGGTAAGGCGCTCTGCCAGAGCTGCCAGCGCGATGTGCGCGGAGTCATCTACTGCCAGGATTGTCTGGCCGCGCGTCTCGAAGGCACCGTACCACCGGCTGCTGCGAACGGACCTACCGCGGTCTATGCTGCCCCGGGCGGCGGCGTTTCGACGAGTCCTGGACTCGCTGCCGTGCTCGGTTTTATTCCCGGCGTTGGCGCTTTTTACAACGGACAGTTTGCGAAGGGCTTTGTTCACGTGTTCATCTTCGCGATCCTGGCGCATCTTGCCGATCGTGCGGACTTCTTTGGCTGGTGTGTGGCTGCGTGGCTGTTCTACATGGTCTTCGACGCCTACACAACGGCCAAAGCTCGCATGTTAGGCCAGCCGCTGCCGGATCACATTGGCTTGAACGCGTTGCTCGGCAGTTTTGGATTGGGAACGGGAGTTCATCACACGACGGTTCATCCTGGCGGGCCGACTGTGCCGCCTGTGCAGCCACCGCCTCCAGGCAATCCCGATGCGAGCGCACCGGTGTCTGGCGCGGTGGGTGTGGATCAGGCAGGCACGTCGGCTGGCGCAGCTCCGGCTTACAGCAACGATCCCGCTGCGGCGTTCCAAAATAATCTGCACGCGCAAATCATCCAGGACGTGACCAATCCCGCAGCTTGCGATCGAGGCATGGGGCCGATGCCAATCGGCGCGGTGATCTTGATCGCCCTCGGCGTGCTGCTGCTGCTCGACAATCTGGGCGTTTTGTCCTTCCGCTGGACGGCGGAATTCTGGCCGATCCTGTTGATCGTGATCGGTATTTGGCTGGCGATGCGCCGGCTGGCGGGAACGGGACGAGGTTAAGCCATGGCCGACTACTACGACGATTACTACGTGCGTAACCGGCAATGCCGCTGCCCGCGCTGTGTCTCCGGATGGATGATGGGTCCGGCGGTGTTGATCACGATTGGCGTGCTGTTTCTGCTCGACCAGATGAACGCGCTGTACTGGGACCACAGCTTTCCCATCCTGCTGATTGTGATTGGCGCGGTGATGATTGCGAAGCGCACCGCCTCCGATCGCGGACACATTCAACCCGGCCCGAGATACTACCCGCCGCAACAGCCGCCAGTGCCGCCAGCCACGCCTGGCCCGGAGGTGAATCGTGGCTAGTCCGCAGACTCCGTATCCTCCTCCGCCGGAAGGCTACGGCTATCGTTATCGCAGGTTTCGCCGCCGTTCGGTTTTTGGACCGATCGTGCTCATCGCCATTGGCGTATGTTTTCTCCTGGCGAACATGCATGTCATCAGCGGTGCGCGCCTGGGTTGGTGGTTTGCGACCTACTGGCCGGTGTTGCTGATCCTGCTCGGCCTGGTTCGCATCATCGAGTACACGGTGGCGCGCAGCCAGGGCAGTGCGGCTCCGCGATTTGGCGGCGGCGCGGTTTTCCTGCTCATCCTGATCGTGGTGATCGGCATCGGCTTGAGCTCTGCGCGGCGTGTGAACTGGAATGCCTTTGGAGACAATGCTGATGTCAATCCCGGATTCGACAGTCTCTTTGGCCAAAGCTATGAATTCACGCAGACGCTCACGCAGCCTCTCCCGGCTGGTGGCAGCTTGGCTGTCGATAGCGATCATGGCGCAGTCACAGTTCATGCCACCGACAATCCCTCGGATCCGGTGAAGCTGGTGTTGCATCGTCGAGTCTCGGCCGATCGCCAAGAGGACGCGAACAAGCTGAACGATCAGCATGCGCCGAAAATGACGGTTGACGGGAATGTTCTTCACATCACGAGTGGCGAGCCGCAGGCGAATGTAGGTTTTGTTTGGGGAGCTCACATGACCTCGGACCTCGAGATCTGGGCGCCGAAAGCCGCTGCGCTTCAGATCAGCGCTACGCACGGCGATATTAACGTCTCGCAACGGAATGCTGACGTGAAGGTCAGCACCACGCACGGCGATACGCAGATCAGCCAGGTGAACGGCAATGTCGAGGCAACCGGGCAACACGGCGATATGAACATCAACCAGATCAAAGGCGACGTGAACATCAATGGCCGTGCGGACGACGTGACCGTGAGCGACATAACTGGCTACGTGAAGCTGAATGGGGAGTTCTTTGGCGACACCAAGCTTTCCCGAACAGGGAAAGTAGAATTCGTCAGCTCGCGCACGGAGATTCAGCTCGCCAAGCTCACCGGCGATCTCGATATGGATTCAGGTGACCTGCGTATCACTTCCGGCGTGGGGCCGTTTGTGGTGCATACCAACGCCAAGGATATGCACATCGAGGGCATCACCGGCAGCGTGAACATCGATAACAGCCATGGCGAAATTGAAGTGCATCCGCAGTCGCCGTATGGCGACGTCACGATCAACAATCATCAAGGCGCGATCAATGTCGTTGTGCCGGAGAACGCGGGCTACACCGTTAACGCACGCAGCACGCGCGGCGATTTCGACAGCGACTTCCAATTCAAAGTCAGCGAAGAAGGCGACAACCACATCGCCGAAGGCAAGCTCGGCAACGGCAGCAACCGGCTCGATCTGACCACCGACCATGGCACGATCGAGATTCGAAAAGGGTAAACGGAACGGCGCGCAGATGGGCAGAGCTGCTGGGCAGCTTTTGTGACAGAGGATGCATCAGAGCTGAACGGCCATGATTGCACTCAATGGCATTTCGCGTCTGCGTGTTTGGAAGAGCGGTGTCCTTCGACAAAGTGGAGTCACGCTGCTAGTGCTGCTCATCGCTGGATGTGGAGCGCATGCGAACCGGGAGCTAGTTTCAGTCATGGTCACCCCGAGCGCTGCAGACGCGCAGAATTTTCCCTCCGGACAAGTGCAGTTTGTGGCTATGGGAACCTTCAGCCGGTCGCCGACCTCCGCGCAGCTGAATAGTCCGGATATTATGTGGTGCGTTGAGAGCTGCGGTGGTTTTATCGCTCCGCCAGGCGCGACCATCGACGACACGGGTCTGGCGACTTGTAAGTCGGGGTTCAGCGGCGTAGTCACAGTTCTCGCCGGAAAGCCCAAACCTCAAGCTCCGATGCCTGACGTTGGGATCCAGTTGCAGCCTGTCGGAACTGCGCAGCTTACCTGCCCGTAATTGAGGGTGATCGCCCGCGCAGATTAGTGTCTATGTTTCTAGACGCGAGGCAGGGACTCCAAGTTCTTGCCCTGCATAATTTCCTGCATTTCGCTTTCAAGCTCTCGGTGGATTAAACCGTTGGTCGCGAGCACATCGCGACTGGCGGCCACGTCAAACGGCGTGCCGTCCACGTGGGTGACCTTGCCTCCGGCTTCTTCGACGAGCAGGACGCCGGCGGCGGTATCCCAGGGATTCAGCCGGAATTCCCAGTATCCGTCGTAGCGGCCGCTGGCGACGTTGGCGAGATCTAGCGCAGCCGATCCCGGACGTCGCAATCCGTGCGACTTCATAGTGAGCTGGTGATAGAAGTAGATGTTCGGATTCTCGTGGCGTTTCTTGCTGGGGAATCCGGTGCCGAGGAGACTCTCGCCGACGGTGTTCGCCTTCGAAACATGGATCGATTTCCCATTTAGGGAAGCGCCTCGTCCGCGCTGCGCGGCAAACAGCTCGTTGCGCGTGGGATCGAAGACCACGCCGACGACGACCTGATTGTGACGCGCCAGCCCTAACGAAACGCAGAATACGGGGAATCCGTGCGCGAAGTTGGTGGTGCCGTCGAGCGGATCGACGTACCACAGATACTCGGCGTTCGGATGCGTGCGCGATCCTTCTTCGCCGACGATTCCGTGTTCGGGAAACGCTTTGCGCAACGATTCGACGATCAGCTTCTCCGAAGCGCGGTCTGCTTCGGTGACTACGTCCACGGTACCGGCGCCTTTGTATTCTGTTTTGACGCCGCGCGCGAAGTGCTCCATCAGCAGCGCGCCGGCGCGGCGGGCAATCTCGGAGGCAATAGAAAGGATTTCGGCGGAGTCGCCGCTCACGGACGCCCTCGGCGTCCGTTGTCCTCGGCGATGTAGAGGATCTCGTGCTTGTAGATGAAGAGGTTGGGTGCGTGCTCGCGCGTGAGCCGGATCATGTTGCTGTCGTAGTACTCAATCCAGCCGCGTACCTGCTCGCCATTGAGCAGCTTTACGGTAACGGGAGTCTGCTTTTCTCCCAGCGCCTTCAGATACGACGCTTCCATACCGGTGTCGCCCGGAGGCGTGTTGCGCGATTTCTTCTGAAGTGCAGGAGTAGCTGCAGTGCCGCGAAAGCTCATAGCGGCATTTTAACCCAGTCTCGTCCAACTCAGGCTCAACACGTGGAAGAGATACCACCTGAAAGTTGTGTTCTTAGGGCGCTGTAGCAGGGAATTCGGCATGCGATCTAGGTTAGGATGTCGCTTTCCGCGATAAGAACGCTGCGGCGCGGCGAGCGTATACGCCTGGAATTCGGGGGAGCAGCCTGATCCAAAAAGAGCTCCAAAAGATCGACCATTCAGCAACGAACGGAACCAGTTGCAGCAAGCTCGGGCTAAAAGCACGATCGTCGTGCGAATAGAATGATATTTTGCTGCCGTCCCATGTCACAGACATTTTCGGATGATAGCGGAGCGTCGTAAGACGCGGCATCTTGAGGCCAATAGCTCTGAGTTGCGGTTCAACAACAAAGCATTTTCCATTCTCCAAAAATTCCACCCAGGCGTGTCCGACCCCGTACCTGCCGTGCCGACCGGCTACGAACCGAGCGTCATACCCTAAAGCTACGAACTGGCGCCACGTCCAGAGTGCGAAGTCGTCGCAATCTCCCTTTTTCGTCCGCTCGAACTGTTCAGGAGGCTGCCAATAGTCATCACGATCAAACTGCTCCTTATCAGACACGCCTTTGCAGCTCAAGAGAAACTTACGGATGTCCTCAATGCTTTTACAAGTCACTGTGAGTGGATGGCTAACATAACGTCCCATTGGGAACGTCGGGTGGATCCCTCTCCGTCTCAGATCGGGACGCACTACTTTTCTGCCGAGTGGGTCGTATGCCTCAGGAATGCTTTCTGCAATCATGTGTTGGAATCATGGCTACGCAATCGAAGTCCTTCAGCGCAATCTCATCACACAATTTGGCCATGCCAACCAAATAGCACAGGAAGTCAGCGCCAGGGAGATCACCCACACCAAAGCAGCTCTACGGGTTGGCAGTACTCTCATATCTAAAGTGTAATCAAACAGACCAAGACCCGCTTTCGTTTGACAGTTCCCAACAGCAATTCCTAGACTGAATTCTTCGTCACAGACAAAACATGTCCGAATTTGTTCGCTTGTGTTCCCGATCTGAACTGCCGCCGGAAGGGCAGGCTGCTGAGATTCCGCTGAATGGGCGGGTGATCTGCGTAGCTAACGTCAAAGGCGAGATCTGCGCGATGGACAACGTTTGCCTGCATCGTGGAGGTCCGCTGGGACAAGGCGTAATCGAGGGCGGCAAGCTGGTTTGTCCGTGGCATGGCTGGATTTTCGATCCGAAGACCGGCGCTGCTGCGCATGACAGCAACGCGCGCGTGCCGGTGTATGCAACCAAAATCGTCGGCGACGACGTCCTCATCGAGGTGTAATGGAAAAGGGGCTCTGATGCGCTGCCGTTCGGTTCTCCTATTTTTTCTTCTTGCTGGATTCACCGTTTCGAGTTGTTTCGCCGATCTCAAACTCACCAACCGCATCACCGTCGAGGGCCGCAGCTTCGATGGCACCGTCTTCATCAAGAACGGCAAGGTTCGCAACGAACTTGCCGCGCCCGGGCTGAACCTGATCGGCATTCAGGACTGCGCTCATCATCAAGTGATCACGATCAATCCGCGCACGAAGAGCTATCTGGTAACGGACGTGAACACGGCTCCGCTGACTGAGCGCGAGCAGCGCTCGACAGTCTCGGCTTCCGCGCCGGTCACGATGACAATCGATGAGCGTGATTCCGGAGAGACGAAGGACTTGTTCGGCTATCGCGCGCATCGGATGATGGGCACGATCACCACCGAAGGCGGATCGGGCGCCTGCAAAGTGGATTCTCATGTAAGCACCGATGGCTGGTACATCGATCTTCCCGGCATCGAAAGCTGCACGGCTGCCGGGCGGGAGATGGTTCGCCAGCGCGCTTTCTTCTCCGGCTCATGCGCGGCAAATCCGCAAGTGACTACCACTGGCGTGGAGCAGCCGGGATATCCCGTGTCTGTGACCATGAGCATTCAAAGTCCACAAGGAAGCATCGCGATCCAGCAGGAGACGACGAATATCGTCACCGCACCAGTGGACGATGCGTTGTTCGAAGTTCCGCCCGGTTACAAGCAGGCAGCCAGCTATCGGGCATTGATGGGATTTCCTCCGGCTCCGGCCATGCGGTCCCAAAATGGGCCAGCGAGTGGGCCCAACTTTCCGCCAGTCACCGGCGCCGGCGCGAATGAAAACAAACCTGGCGTAATTGCCGGCGCTACGCATTCGACCACGGAAACCAAACCCAAAGTATTGCGCATTGCCATCGCGCAGATCACAACCAGCGCCGATCGGCCGCTCTCGGTCGATGGCCTGCAGCAGGAACTGGCGAACGACATCAACTTCCTTGGCGGCGAAGCGGTGCTGCTCACCTCCGATCCCAACGATCGCGATGCGACCAGCGAGCAGGCTAAGCAGCACAATTGCGATTACATCATCTACACGGATATCAACGGGTTTCGGACGGCGAGCGTCGGGCAGAAGCTGGGCAGCATCTTCAACCGTGGTGGGATCGGCGGCGAAGGCGGAGCCGCCGACGCGCGGACCGAAATGGAAGCCGATGTGAAAGTATTCCAACCCGGGCAATACACTCCGGTGCTCGACGGCAACACTAACTTCCGCGCCGGCAACGCCGATACCACCGCGAAAGGCCTGATGCACACCGAAGCGCGAACGGTGATGCTGCAAATCAAGAATCTGCAAAAGAAGTAACGGGAAGCTTCAACGGTCGTTCTGCACTTCGCCTACGCCGATGATCTTCGAATCCGCGCGGAATTTCTTGTAGTCGCGGAACGTTTGTTCAACGTCCATATTGAAGTTCTTGAGCATCGCGAGACGGACGCCGATGTTGAAGTTGACCGCGCGTGGCAGCCAGACTTCGTTGTTGATCCGCGTTTGCTCGATCATGAACTGCGAACCTTTGTGGAATCGAGCGAGGAACAATCCCCACGAGACGGTATCGAGCGCTTCGACATCCATCTTCGACATCTGCACGTCGGCCTTGTCGATCCAGATGCGGCCGTGAAATTTCGGCAAGTAGTTCGCGTATTTCATGTGTGGAACAAAGCCGGGACGCGGCTCGGCGGAGATGACCCAGGCGTCACGTCCGTCCACTTGTTCCGTGCCCAATAATTTGAAGTTGTAGGCATCGACGATCTCGCGTTCAAATTGGCGGTCTTCTTCGCGATCTTTGGCTTGGCGCTCCTCGCGCTTCTCCCGATCTTTGTCGGACTCGTGCTCGCGCTTGTTGATGAGCTTTTGAATCTTTTCTTCTTGCTTTGCCGCTTCCTTGGCGGAGACCGGCTTATCGTTCTTTTCGATCAGGCGCTGCACCTCTTCACCGTAGATATTTAGCACATCGTAGGTGCTGGTGTCGGTGGACTTTACGCGTCCTTTCCCGTCCAGTGAACGTTCGACGTCGCGCTCCGTATAGGTGTAGTCACGCTGCCGCTTGTCGTTCTGTATATCGTTGGCCGCGACCTTCTGGATGAGAGCCTTGATTTGTTCCGTCGAGAGCGAGCCTGGAACGGAGGGAAGGGAAGGAGCGCTGGAAGTCATCAGCGCGGCTGAATTTGGTGATTGGGCGATCCCGGGACAGACGGCGGCAAAGTTGCCTGCTACCAGGACCAAAATGGGAAAACTTGTTGATCGAAGTCGCATCGGGTTCAGAAGCCGCAAGACTATGAATGTTGCTATTTTAGCGTTAGAGATCGAGCGTAGCCTGCCGAATCTAACGAAGCAAACCGCCCATGCCTGCTAGACGGCGCAGCCGAAGCCGAATTAGCGCGAGTCGGTTGAAAACTGCTCTCTTCTTTCGGCGTTGAATCATGGATTTACGCTCCCAATGGTTACGTTTCTTTACATTGACTCTGCCCGTCGGCGCGACACCGGGACCGGGCGGGGGTTTGATCCCGTTAGCTGGAGGACCTTATGACCTGCACCAGACTTGCTACAAGCTCGAAAAAGTTTATATTTCGCGTTCTCAGGAGCAGCCGCTTCGTTGCGATGGTCGTGGTGGCGGCATTTGCCTGCGCCTCGCTGCAGCCTGCGCACGCCCAGAGTTCCGACACGTGGAAGAGCATCGCCATCATTGGCGGATCAACAGCTGCAGGCGCCTACATCGGCCACAAGATCGCTGGAGGCACAGGCGCAGTCGTGGGCGCCGGAGTAGGCGCATCGGTCGGATATGAGATCGATCAGCGCCGCCGTGCGAACGAGTATTACGGCGACAACGGCTACTACGGGGACAACGGTCCGTACTACGGAAACGGCGGGAACTACGGCGGACCCTACGATAACGGTGGCTCTTATGACATTGGTTCATATCCCTATTCTTCAGGATCGCGAAACGGTAGTTCCTGCCGGCAAGGCAATCACTATTCGCGCCAGCACTGAACCCGCGAATGCGCGGATAGGGTAGAAGAAACAACGTGGAGCCGGGCGCCCCGGCTCCACGTTTGCACGTTCTGAACTCTACGCCGTCGCGGCGATCATTTGCGGTTTCTCTTCGCCGAACCGAACTGACACAATTTTCGACACGCCCGGCTCCTGCATCGTGACGCCGTAAAGAACCGGCGAGGCGCTGATCGTGCGCTTGTGGTGGGTGATCACGATGAACTGCGTGCGGTCGCTCATCTCGCGCACCAGATCGGTGAAGCGCCCGACGTTGGCTTCGTCGAGTGGCGCGTCGACTTCGTCCAGTATGCAGAACGGGCTGGGTTGATATTGGAAGATGCCGACCAGCAGCGATAGTGCAGTCAATGCCTTTTCTCCGCCGGAGAGCAGCAGCACGTTTTGCAGCTTCTTACCCGGAGGCGAGGCAACGATGTCGATGCCGCTCTCCAGAGAGTTCTCCTCGTCCGTAAGTTTCATGAACCCCTGACCGCCGGCGAAGAGCTTGCGGAAGGTGATCTGGAAATTCTCGTTGATCTTCTCGAAGGCTTCCTGGAACTTCGCGCGTGAGAACTCATCAATCTCTTTGATCGTATTCTGCGTGTTCTGAATCGACTCGAGCAGGTCGCGCCGCTGCGTTTCGAGGAACTCATGGCGCTGCGCAGTCTCTTTGTATTCCTCGAGCGCCATCATGTTTACTGGACCCATGTTGTCGAGCTTCGTACGCATTTCGCGGTAAAGTTCTTCTTCCTGCGCCAGAAGCTCGCCATCGAGCACCGCGATCGCAGTATCGGCGAGCAAGACATCCGAAGCGATCGAGAGTTCTTGCAGACAAGTCTCGGCAAGATGCTGCATGTCGGATTGCAAGCGCGCAACGGCGGTCGATTTTTCGCCGCGGCGATCGCGCGCAGCTTCGAGTTCCTGCCGCACACTGCGCAGCAGCCCTTCGATTTCCGATCCGAGGACGCGCAACTGATCGACTCCAATCTTCAACGCGCCAGCCTTGATCTCGCACTGCTCGCGTTCTGCTTCGAGGCGCTCCAGCAACTCGCGCAACTGGATGTTTTCCGCCTCGCGTTGTTGTTGCTCAGCGGCGGAGCTGGCGATTTGCGCATCGAGCGACTCGGCGCGCGAGTTGATCTCGTGCAGCATCTGACCGATCCGTTCGAGCGTGGAAGCTGCCGCGCGGCGTCGTTCTTCGAGTCCAGCCAATCGAGACTTGGCTTCGGCGGCGCGTTCGATGGCGGCATCGCGTTCGCTGCGATGGTCCGCCATCCTCTGCTGTGCTTCCTTGAGTTCCAATTCCAACTCGCATTGATGCACCTGATGGCTTTCCAGCTCCTCGCGCTTGAAAGCCAGCATCTCCTGCTTGCCCGAGCGCTGCTGCTGGATGCGGTCGAGATCGAGCCGCAGTTGTTGCAACCGCTGCTCGGCTCGTCCAAGGTCAGTTTCCATTTGCCGCAGCGCAACTCCCGAGACGTGCGCGTTCTTTTCCGCTTCGCGCTTTTCGTCCTGAAGCCGATCGAGAAGGGAAGAGAGCTCAGCGATTTCTCTGCCGAGCGTTTGCACGCGCAGTTCCTCGTGGCGCAGTGCCCCTTCAAGAGCACTGACGGTGCGGATAACTTCGCGCAACTCGCGCTTGAGCGAGAGCGGACCCTCTGTCCGCTGCTTGCCGCCCGTGACGGTCACATTGTGGAAGCACTCGCCGGCCGGTGAGAGGAAGAAGGCTTGAGGATTTTCCAGCGCGAGCTCGCGCGCGACCGTGGAATCGGGCGTGATGTATCCCTCGCGCAGCTTGGGAAAAATCACTTCCAGCGACTTGCCAAATCCGTCAAGCACACGGATGCAGCGGGTGAGCGGCACGATCGAATCACGAGCCGGCGGACGAGCGCTTTCATCCACAGAAAACGAGAACTTCGCCTGAGCGTCGTTGGGGTGCACAAGAAAGGTTGCGCGTCCGTCAACATCGGTCTTGAGCAGACGCATGCCTTCTTCGGCGGCGTTCCACGATTTCACGACAATGTAGTTCAGCTCATCGCGCAGGAAATCATCGATCACGCCTTCGTACTGATCATCCACTTCTAGGAAGTCGGCGAGCACGCCGGCCGGCGCGAGTCCTCCTTCAAGGGCGTTCGCACGGAGAAGTTTTTTCACCGACTCGGTCGAGTAGCCGTGATCTTTGAGCAAAGCCTCGAGAGAAGCCCTCTTGCCCATTGCCGTCGCCAACTCCGCGCGCAGGCCATCGACGTGGCGCTTGCACTCCAGTTCCAGCGCCCGCTTTTCTTCCAGACTGCCCCGAACTTCCTGAATTCGCGCGGAGAGCGCGGTCACGCTTTCGTTGATGGATTCAAATTCGAGCGTGGCTTGTCCGCGGCGCCCGCCTAAGGCTTCGATTTCAACGGTGACCGATTCGGCTTCCACTTCCATTCGCTCGGTCTGCGCGGCAAGAGAAGCGATATGTTCTTCGGTTTGCAAGATCTCGCTGCCCAGGCGTGTGACGGCAGAGATCGTCTCGTACACGCCACGACGGCGCTCCTCAACCTGTCGCTCGACTTCAACCAGCTTGCGGCCGGCTTCCGCCGCCTGCTCCTGCTCAAAGCGGTATTGCTGATCGGCCAGTTCCACGTCGCCGGCTGCCGACTCCAGCACAGCACGATGCGTGGCTTCTTCGGTCGCTAGTTCATTGGCGCGGGTGCGCGTGCGTTCCAGTTCCGCAAGATTCGCCGCGGTGCGAGCGATCAGCTCCGAGCATCGTTCTTCGTTGTTAGTACGGCGCGAGTAAGCGCGTCCGGCTTCGAGATCGATCGTGCTGATCCGTTCGCGGTTCGCGCGCGCTTCGGCTTCAACGGCATAAGCGCGCTCCGTCGCTGAGCTGTGCGCGGATTCCATCTCGCCAGCAGCGACGCCGCGTTCTTCAATCTCAACCGCGAGTTCGCGGATTTCATCTTCGAGCAGCGCGCTTTCCCGCGCCATTTGCGAGAGTTTGCTGGCGAGGACGACGCGCAACTTTTCACGCATCTCGTCACGCAGCTTGGCATACCGCTCGGCCTTGGCCGCTTGCCGTTTGAGCGAATTCATCTGGCGCGTGACTTCGTCGAAGATGTCGTTGATGCGCGCCAGGTTCTGGCGCGATTGCTCCAGGCGCAGCTCGGCCAGTCGCTTCTTGGTTTTGAATTTCGTGATGCCAGCGGCTTCTTCGATGATCGCTCGCCGGTCGTGGGGCTTGCTGGAAAGAATTTGCCCGATGCGTCCTTGCTCGATGATCGCGTACGACTCCGGCCCAAGCCCGGTGCCCATAAAAATGTCCTGAATATCGCGCAAGCGGCACAGTTTGCCGTTGAGCAAGTATTCGCTTTCCCCAGAACGGAACAGACGGCGCGTGACAACGATCTCGCCGCGACGGACTTGCGCGTTGAACTTTCGGCGGCGAATCTTCAGGACAACTTCCGGGGAAGCGTGCTCGACAGCGGCGACGTCCGGCTGCTCGGCAGTAGCTTGGACAGAAGCCTCACCTGTGATCTCTGGCGATGCATTTTCAGAGTCGCCGTCGGTCGCTTCAACGGGCCCGAGCACGACGTTGCCATCTGCGTCAAGGTACTGACCGGGACGTGATTCTTCTTCGACGCGGGCGGTTTCCTCCGCCGCTGCCGCGCGGATC
>DASTJH010000023.1:0-28856 GCA_035716645.1 Terriglobales bacterium
TCACAATAATCACGACGGCACGTTCACCGACGTCGCCGTGATCGCCGGCGCAGCTTTTAACGAAGATGGGCGCGAGCAGGCTGGCATGGGTTCGACGATTGCGGACTTCGATGGCGACGGCCTGCTCGATATCTTCAAAACTAACTTCTCCGACGACACGTCCACGCTCTATCGCAACAACGGCGATGGCACGTTTACTGACGCCACGTTCTCTTCTGGACTCGGTCTGCACAGCCAATATCTCGGCTGGGGCACGATGTTCCTCGATTTCGACAACGACGGCTGGCCCGACCTGCTGCTGGTCAACGGCCACGTCTATCCCGAAGTGGATAAGTTCAAGCTTGGCTCAGACTACGAAGAGCCGCGCATTCTCTATCACAACACCGGGAAGGGAACCTTCGATGATGTCTCGGCGATTGCCGGCCCGGCAATCACACGCAAAGCCTCCGGCCGCGGACTCGCCATCGGCGACCTCTGGAACAACGGCAAGCTTGAGGCGGTGATTACCAATATGGGCGATCGTCCGAGCCTGCTCGTGAACCAAATGGATTATCCGAACCACTGGATCGAGATCAAAACCATCGGCACGAAATCCAACCGCGATGGCATCGGCGCACGCGTCACTGTGAAAGCCGGCGGAAGAACGTTCGTCAATGAAGTGCGGAGCGGTTCGAGCTATAGCTCGTCGAACGATCTGCGCGTGCATTTTGGGCTCGGCAAGGCAACGAAGATTGATTCGTTAGAAATCCGCTGGCCCAGCGGACTCGTCGAACAATTTGACGCCAAAGTGGACGCCATCAACACCATAAAAGAAGGCAGTGGACGCGCAGACCCTCCATCGGCACAGAAGCACAAAGCCACGGAGAGAAGCCGCTCTGTCTCTCCGTGACTCTGTGGTGAGTTCTTCTACTGTTTCGGATTGGGAATCTCCTTCACGTCCGTTTTCGCCGTTTCCACGGCGGGCGTGCTCGGCTGGACTGATTGGATCTTGAGTGAAGTCAAGATCTGCTCCAGCTTGCCGAACTGCTCCTGCACATCCGTGTATTCGGACGCGCTGCCGTCCTGCGCCATGCCGCCGGGACTCTCGACTGCGAGCACCGCTTCATAGCAGCCGCTGGTTGGCGCTGCCTGCGTGGAGCTCTTGTCAGCTTCCTGCGATCCCACTTCGGGACTGCCCTCCGGCACGAGGCGGTGATAGTACTTCACCATCGCCTGCTCATTGCTGGCGTCGAAGACGTCATAGTCCGAACCGCGCACCAGGACTTTGGACGTTGAAGGCGCATCGCCATCTGAGTCGCTCTGTTTGGTTTGGACCTGTGTTGCGAACTGGCTGCACTGCTCCGCATTGAGATCCTTGTTCCAACGAACGGTGAAGAACCCGTTGGCCGAGTCTTCATCGCCTTGTTCCGAATTTGGGATTTCGACAACGGCCACCGTCGTCCCACCCGGTTCAATGAAGTTCATCGGATACTTCTGCATCACCAGTGTGCCCAGATCGCTTCTGCGCGCCGCTCTGACCATGGAGTGTCGCGGATAAGCGAACGACAGCCCGCGCGAGTCGTCGCGATAAAGAAGCAACGAAGCAACCTTCTTCACCGGGCCTTGAACGGATTTCTTGGAGACCTGTTTCTTATCCGAGACCGGCGTGACCTCGGACGTAGTCGGGACAGACGGCATCGAAGTCGAAGCGCTCTGCACCGGAACGCTCTGGCTCGCAGCTGCCGTGTTAGTTGTTTTCTTCGAGCACCCGCTGGTGGCGAGTGCGAACATGAGTGAAGCAGCCAAGGCCATGAAGGCCATGGTGCCATTTTGGAACCGCTTTGCTTCTTGCATGATGTTCACCTCCGCTGCTTGCGCAGTCGTCCGTGAATAATGCAAACAGCGCGCCATCGAGGTGCGTGTTGATTCTTCTGCAGTTATCGAATGTGCGTTTTCGGGCGAGCGTGTTGCCAGGAACACACTGTGGGCTGTCATCCACATCGCCACGATAAAAAATCAAAAGCTTTCAACACGGAGGTCACGGAGTTTCCTGACTTGTTTTAGTTAATTCCTCTGTGATCTCCGTGACCTCCGTGTTCACCCCGGTTTTCGGTTGCACGCGCTTCCATTTATGCTGAATTGAGGAACTTTCCTGGAGCATTCATGATCCGTGCCTATCAAGGCGTTACGCCTACGATTCCCGACTCCTGTTATGTGGACGAGTCGGCGCAGGTGATTGGCGATGTTGTCCTCGGCGAGCAATCGAGCATTTGGATGAACGCCGTGGTGCGTGGTGATGTGCATTCGATCCGCATCGGATCCTACTCGAACGTGCAGGATTGCAGCGTCCTCCACGGCATGCGCGATCGCTACATGGTAGTAGTCGGTGATTGGGTAACGATTGGTCATAATGTCACGCTGCATGGCTGCACAATCGAAGACACCTGCCTGATCGGCATGGGATCCGTCATTCTCAACAACGCGCGTGTCGGACGCGGATCGATCGTCGCCGCCGGCACGGTCATTCCCGAGAACACGGTCGTCGAGCCGAACTCGCTGGTGATGGGCGTCCCAGGTAAAGTCCGAAAAAAGCTGAATGATGAAGAGATGATCCTGCGCTACGCGCGCAATTATCTGGATTACACGCAAACATATCTGCAAGAGCAAAGAGGAATTTCGTGATTTCGCGATTTCGTGATCAGGTGATTTCAAATCGCGAAATCACGGAATCACCCAATCGCGAAATAACCGATATCTCCGTAGTGAGACTGAACCGTTTATGACGATTAAAGCCGTGCGCGGTACGCGCGACTTGCTGCCGCCCGACACTGAACTCTGGAACCGCGTTGAGAAGATCGCGCGCGAGGTTTTCGCGCTCTACAACTTCGGCGAAATCCGCACGCCGATTTTCGAGGACACGCAGCTCTTCGCGCGCGGCGTAGGTGAAGCCACGGACATCGTCTCCAAGGAGATGTACACCTGGGAAGACCGCGCCCGCGCGCAGTCAGAAAAAGCGCAGTCACTCACGCTGCGTCCGGAGAACACCGCGAGCGTGGTGCGCGCGTATATCGAGCACAAATTGTGGGAGCGTCCTGGCCTGCAGAAGCTGTACTACATCGGACCGCAGTTTCGCCGCGAGCGTCCGCAGAAGGGACGCTATCGCCAGTTCTACCAAATTGGAGCCGAAGTGATCGGTCCGCCAACAGCCGGGAGCGAGTCGCCTGCGCGCGACGCTGAAGTGCTGGCAATGCTGGTCACGCTGCTGCAACGGCTTGGCATTAAAGATTGGCAATTGCAGCTCAATTCTGTCGGTTCGCCATCTTCCCGACCTGCGTACAACGAAGCATTGCGGCAAGCGCTCTTCGGCGTGGTGGATCGAATGTGCGGCGATTGTCAGCGGCGCGCCGTCACCAATCCGCTGCGCGTCTTCGACTGCAAAGTTCCCGAGGATCAGCCGATCATCGAGACTCTGCCGCGTATCTCCGGATTTCTCGACCAAGCCGACCGCAAGCATTTCGACGCAGTGCTCGCGATCCTGACTGCCACCGGTGTTCCTTTCACGATCAACGATCGCCTGGTGCGCGGACTCGACTACTACACGCGCACGGCGTTCGAGTTCACGCAAGGGAGCCTCGGCGCGCAGAACGCGATCCTCGGCGGCGGACGCTACGACGGCCTTTCCGAAGCCCTCGGCGGACAGCGTGCTCCGGGCATCGGCTTCGCTATCGGTGAAGACCGCTTCGTGATGGCGCTAGCCGATGCCGAAGGATCGATCAAGCCGACGAGCGCGCAAGCCTACATCGCCCCGCTCGGCGAAGGCATGAACGCGCCCGCAGCCAAGCTCGCGCAAGACCTGCGCGACGCAGGAGTTCGCGTGGAACTCGGCGACGAAGGTTTTCGTTTGAAAAAATCCTTCGAGACCGCCGAGAAACTTGGCATCAGCGAGGTCGTCATCGTTGGCTCGAACGAGATCGCGTCCGACGAGTTCCAGGTAAGGAACATCGTCTCCGGTGTGCAAACAGGAAAGCGCCGTACCGATCTGCCAGGATTCTTTCGCAAGGAGATTTCGGAGTAGCTTTTGCTTCAGAGTGTGAATCAGAATTCCTCGCGACGATTACAAAAGCGAGGGAACAAAAAAGGATGGCATCCGGATCTCGGCGTCGCGAAAGCAGGGAGCTACTCGCGTACGGCGGCCCATTGTTTCTCCAGCGACAATTCGCGCACCCAATGCTCCACATAGGCGATATCCAGCTTCGGGCCTTGCGTGCGGACAATCCCGAACGCGTCTTGCAGTTGCCGGTCGGAGCCGCCCATCCTTGCCCAGCGAAGTTTAGCGAGAAGCACGTCTTCTGCCGAGGCAAAATACGCCGACACTGTGCCGAGGTCGCTCAATTGCCGGCGCTCCATGGCCACGCGCCCATACTCGGAATCCTCTGCAATGATGAAGTCGATCTTCCAGCCGGTGGCGAAATCAATGACATTGAACTGGCTCGGATGGGAGAACGCGTGCATCGCCTGTTCTTTGTCGGCGTAGTATTCCGATTGAGAAAACTGCTGCATCATGACTAGCAATTGCTCGCGAGAAGGAGCAATCACGATGTCGAGATCACGAGTCGATCTTGGTGATCCGTGCACTGAACTTGCCACCGAGCCGGTGATCATATAAGTGGCGAGCGCGTGTTCCAGAATGGGAACGAGTCGCGCGAGAAGACCTTCTAAGCTCACGATTTTAATTCGAAGCCATACATCACCCGCAGTAGTTCGCGGGACAATTCCTGCTCGTTCAGTTCAGGCCGCCGGCTGCGCAGACCAGCCAATGCCAGGTTGCGCATCGAGTCGCTCATCTCGATCGCCATCCTCAACCGTTGAGACGGGTTCATGCGACGAAAGATTTCGGTCTGGACCGCCGCTGCTTCGGGACTGGTATCGGAAGGAATCATGGCAGAATCTTAAGCGGGAAGAGCCTCAATCGCCAGCGCCATGCCCATGCCGCCGCTCACGCACAAGGTTGCCACGCCGAGCTTTGATTTTCGTTTGAGCATCTCGTGGAGCAGTGTGACTGTGATCCGCGTGCCGGTGCAGCCGATCGGATGTCCCAGCGCGATCGCGCCGCCGTTCACATTGAGCTTATCGCGATCGAAGTGGACATTGCGATCGCACGCGATCACCTGCGCGGCAAACGCCTCGTTCAACTCGACCAAATCGGCATCGTTCACCTTGATGCCGTGCTTGGCTTCGAGCTTCTTGAGCGCAGGCACCGGGCCAACGCCCATCCGCTTGGGATCGACGCCCGCCGTCGTCGCCGCCAGCACGCGCGCGAGCGGCTTCAGGTTGTGACGCTTGACGAATTCGTCGCCGGCGAGCACGACTGCCGCCGCTCCGTCGGTGATGCCGGAAGCGTTGCCCGCGGTGACCGTGCCGTCGGCGGCGAAAACAGCCCTGAGCTTGCTCATTTTTTCAATCGACGCCTGCGGCAACGGATGCTCGTCGCGCGCGACCACCTGCGTGCCCTTTTTGCTTTCGAGCGTTACCGGAACGATCTCGGCGTCGAAACGACCAGCCGCGATCGCGCGCTGCGCGCGCTGCTGCGAACAGAGGGCGTACTGGTCCTGCTCCTCGCGCGAGATCTGAAACTCCCGCGCCAGAATTTCTGCGGTTTCGCCCATCACCATCTTCGACATCGGACAAAAAAATCCGTCACGATACATACCATCGACGAGATCCTGATTGCCGAGCCGAAATCCCCAGCGCGCGCCATCCAGATAAAACGGCACGCGCGACATCGACTCCGACCCGCCCGCGAGCACGCAGTCCATGTTCCCGTGAGCGATCTCCTGAAAGCCAAGCGCGATCGACTTCAGTCCCGATGCGCATGCCTGATTCACCGTGTACGCCGGCGAGGTTTCGGGCACGCCGCTGCGAATCGAAATCTGCCGCGCCACATTCGGACCGCCACCCGCCTGCCGCGCGTTGCCGATGATGGTCTCATCCACCTGATCCGGCGCAACCCCGGCTCGCTCCAGCGCAGCCTTCGCAGCAACCACACCCATGTCCGCCGATGTTAAAGAAGACAGCGCTCCGCCAAACTTCCCAATCGGCGTGCGCACGGCAGAAAGAATAAAGACATCGTGCAAGGAAGACCCCAGCAATTAGCAATTAGCAGTAAGCAATAAGCAAAATCGCGCCTTTCGCCATCGTACAACACGAGTCGCGGCCTCTGTTACAATCACAAAGTCGGCATGGACAGATGCCGCACCCGCGCCGCTCGCAATCTCGCGCGGTCCTTCCTTCAACAAGGGGACGTAGTTCAGTTGGTTAGAACGCTGCCCTGTCACGGCAGAGGCCGCGGGTTCGAGTCCCGTCGTCCCCGCCATATTCTTCAAGCATTTAGCGAGATTCGATTTTTATCGCCGATCACGAGCTGCAGCAGCTGCTGGGTTCTCACCGGGTTTGCGGATGGCTTTGTGCTGTGAAAAGTGGCCAGTTTCGATAGGTCGTCATTGGTCACAACAAGCGGCTCGCAACAGGTTCGCTGTTCATTTTCGTAACCGCGGTCTGACGAAAATACGAAAGCCACTCCATGCTGTGGAGTGGCTCACCTTTTGATCGTTGCCTGGTGCACAGACGTTTTTGATCGGCTTCGGCTCATCCGAAGAACATACGAGCCCCGGGTATCTGTCCGACAGTATCGAAGTGTAATCCCAGTAGTTGCATGAACAGCAGCGTAAGATAGGCGGGATTCAGCAGGACATAACGCCTCCACAATCGCCGAGGCTCCATAGACAACCGGAACAGCCACTCCAAACCATGGCGTTGCAGGACAGACGGCGCTTGCCGCAGTTCTCCGGCTAAGAAGGGAAATGCGGCCCCTACCGCGAGAATGGGCGCTTCGATCAGATTGCGAAACTCGTAGGCCCAGGTTTCTTGCCTTGGACAACCGAGGCCGGCAAAGACTATGGCTGCGCCTGAATCCCTAATGCGTCTTGCCAGACTCGATGCTTCGAAGTCGCTGAGGCGCCTGAACTTTGACGGTTCTGTCCCCGCAATTTCCAATTTGGGAAACATCTTCAGTAGGTTAGTTTGCATGCTGTCGAGCACCGCTTGTGTGCTTCCATAGAAAAAGACCGCAAGTCCCTCGCGAGCGGCGCGTTCACACATCCTCAGAGTAAGCTGCGGGCCGTAGACACGCTCCTTCAGTCCGGTACCATAGAGCAGGTTGAGCGCCCACCGAACTGGCTGGCCGTCGGGAACGACCAGATCAAACTGATTGAGGCGATACCGCTGTTCCGGATCGAGGACGCCGGTCATAACTCCGTGGACGGCGAGTGCGGTGATGCTGGCTCCACGCCGCGCGCGCGCCGCTTCCAGAATATGCTCAACCGCAGCTTCGTAATCGATGCCGTTGACAAGAACGCCGAGCAAGTTTTTTTTACCTAGATCGATCATTGTGTCTTTAGCTCAGGCTGCTTTCAGTTCGGGAACGCGCTCCAGAGCGGCTTCGTAGATTTCCTCCAGAATGTGGCGAACGTCATAGCGCTGTTCCCAGTTTGGGAAGTGGGAGCGGAAGCGCGAGCAGTCACTGATCCACCACTGATGATCCCCTTTCCGTGGAGTGTCAACGTACTCCCAGCGCAGCTCTTGGCCAACGATCTCCTCGCACATAGCGATGGCCTCAAGCATGGAACAATTGCTGAATCGTCCTCCGCCCATGTTGTAGACTTCGCCGCTGCGCGGTGCACGATAGAACTCATCGAAGGCACGCACGAGATCGGCGCTGTGGATGTTGTCGCGGACTTGTTTCCCTTTGTAGCCGAAGACTGTATAGCGTTCGCCCCCGGCGACACACTTCATGAGATAGGAGAGAAAGCCATGAAGCTGCGCGCCCGAGTGGTTGGGGCCGGTAAGGCAACCGCCGCGGAAGCAGGCGGTCTTCATGCCGAAATACCTTCCATACTCCTGTACCAGCATGTCGGCGGCTAACTTAGAAACTCCGAAGAGACTATGCAGTGTGTGATCCACCGGCATAGTCTCTGGAATCCCAGCCAAATAGGAATGGGAAGGAGCAATCTCCCAGCGCGTTTCCTCTTCAATCAGGGGTAGATAATTAGGAGTATCCCCATACACTTTGTTTGTCGACATATAAATGAAGACCGCTTCCGGACAATACTTCCGCGTCGCCTCCAGCAGCGCCGAGGTTCCATTGGTGTTGACGCTCAAATCGGTGAACGGATCCGAAGCTGCCCAATCGTGCGAGGGCTGGGCGGCGGCATGGATGATGAGATCAATCTCATCCCCGGCACGACGAAAGACTCCGAAAACATCGTCAACGCTGCGAATGTCGATGTCGCGATGAATGTACGAGCTATGTTCGCGCTGCAGGCGGTCGCGAATCCATCGTGTCGAAGCATCGGGTCCGAAAAAGTGACTGCGCATGTCGTTATCGATACCGATCACATCCCAGCCGAGAGAAGCGTAATAACTCGCAGCTTCCGAACCTACCAAGCCGGCCGAGCCGGTAATAATCGCGAGACTCATGGGTACTCCTTATTGTGAAAATGAGATGGAATGCAGAACTTGATCTACGCAGCCACAGGGAGAGCGGCTGCATCGGGAAGCGCGCGGGCCGCGAGTGCTTGCCGGTAAATGCTCATTAAAGCGTGATAGTTTACGTCGGGCGTGTACTTGTTTTTGAACTCTCCTCGTGCACTAACGCTCATGGTGTTTCGTAACTCTGTGTCACTCCACAAAGAGCGCACGGATTCTCTGAGAGCAGCGCTATCGCCAGGCGGAAAGAGCAAGCCAGTGCGTCCGGGTTCGACTAGTTCCTGCATCGCTCCATGATTCGAAGCGATCACCGGAACGCCACACGCGAATGCCTCGATGATTCCCAAGCCGAAGCTCTCGTATGCGGTGCTCGGAAAGATGAGCAGGCGCGCGTCGCGTAGCAGCTCTAGAACCTGGGCCCGCGGTAAGCGTCCTGCGAAGCGAATATTCAGATTTCGCTCGCGAACTATAGCCTGAAGTTCGCCGCGCTGCGGCCCATCTCCGACAATCCAGAGAGGAATGTCTTTCAGTTGTTCCCAAGCGGCAAGTGCTGCGACTAAGCCTTTTTCTGGCGAAAGCCGCCCAATATAGATTGCATAAGTCTTCGGTCCTCGAGATATTCCCGGATCGGAATTAACAAAGTGAGGCTTTACTGTAATTCGTTCGGCGGACCAACCGGCGGACATCAGCTTGCTCTTAAGGAAGTGCGTTGGCGCAATGTAGCGGTCGATGGCACGCGTCCATGTGCCCCGCAAACTGTTGTAAGCAACCATTGACGCGGCGATGCCGGTAGCGATGCGGGACGAACGATAACAGCCATGGGCGATGCCGTGCCATGCATTGCCACGCGCGCACCGCTCACAAGCTCCGCCGTTTCGATAAAAATTTGTGCCCGGGCACAGCAACCGATAGTTATGCAGTGTATGAACCACAGGAATTTGTGCGTCGTGGCAAGCCTGAAAAATGGACGGAGAAATGGCTAAGAAGAAGTTGTGTACGTGAACGATCTCCGGGTTTTCTGCTCTCAGGAGAGAAGAAAAATCCGAGTACGTGGCGCGCGACCATAGGGCAGAAGCTGCTGCGCCGAGCTTGCCGATCAGAGTTAGCTTAGGCGCTTCCTCATTGCAGCGCTCATAGCGAATGACTTCTTCTCCGCGCTCTTCAAGCAGCGCGCTCTCTTGCTCAAAAACAACGTCTTCACCGCCGCGCTCACGATAACGGTTATGTGCAATTAGAATCTTCATCCTGCGCTTGACCTCAAACAACTTGCGCCAGCATGAGACGGCTCATGGATATGCAGCGTGTCCGCGGTTGTGACGTACCGCACATTCGCCCTCGAGCCTACATAAGCGAGCATTTCATCGAGTTCTCTCCAAATGCCGTGCTGCTCAATTTCCCAGGAGTGTCCATAAAGATGCCAGACGCCGCCCTCTCTCAGCGCGCGGTCGAAGAGGCGCTTTCCGATCTCCACCCAGGAGGCGCCTGCATTGCAGCAGGTCCAGTACGCGGCGATGTCTCTGGGATCGCCTCGACGCAGCAGGTTTTTCAAATAGGCGCGTGCATTGTGACGGTAGGCTTGGATCGTAGTGGGTATCTTGAGCGGATCGAAGTTGCCGCGCGTGGAAAGCATTCGCGTGGTGCGCCCGCCTTCATATCCCGCCCGCTCAACTTCTTTTATCACTCGACCGTCGTGGCCGCCGATCGGATAGCAGAATGTGCGCACTCTTGCGCCGAGTATCTGTTCGATCTGAGATTTAGATTCGGCGATTTCCCAGGTCAAAAACGGCTGTGAGAGTCCGACAAGCTTCTTATGCGTCATGCCGTGGCTGCCGATCTCGAAGCCTGCCGAGGAGAGTTCGCGCAATTGGCCGACGCTCAACCGGGGACGCCAAGGATGGCATATCGGCACATAGAAGGTGCCGGTCATCCCATAACGGGAAAGCATTTCGGCGATGCGAAGATCTAGCGGGTGCCCGTCGTCCCAGCTCGTGGTTACGAATACCGAGCTCATCGGTTGTGTACCTCAGCGGGCGACCAGGTTGATTTCAAAATGGGCGCGAGGGAGCGCGGCTGTGCCAGCGCACGCCGGCGCAAACCGTAGGACAGGACCACGAGTCCTTCGAAGACCAGGAATACACAGGATGGTCGGCCACCGAATGTGGGTTCTACCAGTCCATTGAGGAGCAGAAAGAGGTAGATGGCCAGTGTGCCTGACACGAGGGCTCGTGTTTCGGACGATCTGCTGTGGCGTAAGGCCACCCTAGTGTTGCGTAAGATGCACACGTTCATCGCCAGCACAAGCATCAGGCCGAGGCAGCCGTTGTTGTACAGAACTTCCAAGAAGGCGTTGTGCAGTTGACCTGCATCCCAGTCGGCATCCACGGCCTCCGCAATATATTTCGACGACATGAAGCCGTGCCCGAGCAAGGGTTGCTGTTCAATCGCAGGCAGAGCTAAGTCCCACAATTGGGTTCTGCCGGTCAGAGTCGCGGCATCGTCGTCCTGCTCGTATTGCTGGAAGTAGCTGCCAATGGGAGTAAAGAGGATGGCAACGGTAGCGAGCACAACCAGCGATACGATCCAGCGTGCCCCGGCGCCAAGACGGCGCTGAAGGAGAAAAAATAAGAGAGCGCACAGGAAGCAGGAAAGGATCGCCGCCTTGCCCATGGCGAGAATCATCACCGCGCTAGCGAGCCACACGACAACGAGACGGCTGCGCCTGCGGTCCCGCGCGTGCAAGGTCAAGCCCAACAGCACCAGCAAACCAGCATGTTGCGCGAGATCGACGGGATGAATGTTTGTGTTCAATCGAAATTCCGGCGGCAAGGAGCCATCGAATCCTCGCCACCCAAAGAGCGTGGACGGATGAGTTAGGGCCGTTAGCAGCGGCATAAAAACCAACACTACATACGCCCAGAAGATGGATTGGAAAAACGTCCTCTGTTTGTGTGGGTCAGCGACGGCTCCCGCACAAACTGTCAGGATCAGAACCGAAACAAACAGTTTGAAGGCCCAGGCCAACGAAAATGCCGGCGTGGGAGAAAGCACGCAGGAACCAGTCGCGAGCAGAGCGAAGAGCAGCGGCCATCTCATTGCGTGAAGCGCCACGCTGGAAATCCCGTGCTTCACAAGAACGGCCAGGATGGCGCAAAAGATGACTACCCAAAGTGTGAATTCGCTGTACGCCGATCCGGAGAAGTGGCCGGAAAGATCCATCTCCGACAGTCCTTTGCGCACAAAGACCTGCTCGGAGACGATGAGACACCACCAACAAAAAATAGCGATCGGAAACACCGCGTCTGCGGTGAACACAAAACGCCTGAAGCAAACGATGCAGGCGAGTAGGAAGAACGTCCCAATCGAAAGCGCGATCCCGTTGGAGATAGACAGCAAGGAGGCAGGCAGCAGTGCGAAACCAGCCAGTGAGCCTGCTAGCACAACACAGAACCCAAGCAGCGTGACGAGAGACGATCGAGTCGCGTTTCGCGCGCGATGATTCCCCCGAGTGCGGATTGCCATGGCAGGAGAATTCATCAGGAGGCCTTCGCTTGACGCAGGGCTTCGAGCGGCAAACCTGGGTCTGCAGATTCCATCATCATCGGCGCCGCCGGTTGCAAGATCATCCACGCCGCTACGGCCAAAGTTGCGACGTTGGAAACGATGAAGGCGAAGAGCACTCCGGCCACACCCCAAATCCAGGTCGCAGGAATGCCCAACACCAGAGCCACGATCGCGGAAGCCCCATAGGCATAGAAAACTGATGCGGGCGAACGCATGGCTCGTAAACCTACAACCAGTCCCGCAATTCCCGTATTGAGAATCGAGGAAACGGCCAGCCAGGGCAAGAAGTGAGCGATCGAAGAGTACTTGCCGTCATAGAGCACATGCAGGAGTTGCTTCTGAAACACCAACACCAGAGCCCAATAGACGAGCGAGCCAGCAAGGAACAGGTAAACGATGACTCTGGTTAAGGCTTTGGCGCGCTCTCTTCCCCGATCGGAGTGGCAGAGGGCCATGTAAGGCAAAAGAAGGAACCCTAAAGCAACCGTGATCCGCTGCAGCGGTGCGGCAAAATTCAACAGCGCGCGAATGTCCGCCGCCGCAGACATTCCGTCGGCTCCGGTGAGAACGGCGTAGTAAACGTTCTGCGGAATCCACATGGCCAGAGCGCCCGCCAACGCCCATCTGCCGTAATGCCAATGCTGCCGGCATTCCAAGCGAAGGGTTAGGTCTTGCGCTTCACGAGAGAAACGCGGGCGCAAGTGGAGAAACATGGCTGCGCTGGTAATGAGCGCGGCGGCGCCCATGACGGCGAAGGCAAGGAAGGGAGTGAGATGTCCATTCCTTCGCACCAGAAACAGACCTACCAGGGTGACGACGCCATAAGTAATCGCGCCAGCGGCGGCCCGGCCAGGCGCATGCTCCAGGTAGAACGCGCGGCGAGCCATCCAAAATAGCAGTACAAATGGTGCGGAAAGCGTAACTCCCCAGAGCGCAGCGCCCAGTTCGTGTCCGCGCGCAAACCGGCTGCAAACCGCTGCGGTAAGCGCAAGAGGAACAGCGACGGCCACGAACACCCCGTTCTGCATGTGCAGCAGCGATCCGTAATAACGCTTGAGGCGGGAACCGGAATAGCTGCCGCCGAAAACGCTCATTGGCTCCAGCAGTAACGACTGATGGAGTTGCGACAACAATAGGAAAATAGCGAACGCAAGCGCGAAAGCTCCGTATTCGGACGAGGAGGTCCAGCGTGCGAGCAGAATGCTGACCACAAAGTTCGCGCCTGAAATGAAGGCTTGGTCGACAATGGCCAAGGAGCCTTTGCCTGCCCAGTGCTTCATTTTTTTCGATCCGAAACCAAGCATGTTCAGACGGTAGTCGGGTTCTGCACTGTCGGACAGGAATGCCGTGAGGCTAAGAGCGGAGCGGAACGGAAAGCGCGTGCAAGCCGCCGAGATCCGCGTCGGGCCATCAGTTGAGCCATGCGCGCGAAGACCGGGCGCAAATCATCTTTCGCGAAATAGGCGCTTTCACGTAAGCCACGAAACGATTTGAGCCACTGTCGAGTCGTGAGCTTGCCATCTCGCCAGTAGCGAAGAGAAGACCGCAGGTCACGATCCTCGACCAGCCATTTTCGTCCTTCGCACAGCTCGCTTGGCGGCACGGGCTGCCCAGTCATGTCCAGATAACAAGCGCGAATCACATCGAGACCATCGTCTCCTTCGAAGAGCCGGAAGGTAGCGCCGACTCGCGGATTCACATCGAGGACTTTGTATTTCCCGTCGCGCTGGTCATAGCGGTAGCCGATGTCGAGGATGCCCCGATAACCCACTGCTTTCATGAAGCGGCGCGTCAGCGCATCGACAGTGTCATTGCGGAGGCATATCCCCAGGCTTGTGTAGCCGGTGTAGGGCGGACACTGACGGAGCTTTCGTCCGGTGAATCCGGCCAGGCAGTCGGAGTTCACGTTGAAGTAACCATTGAACATCCAAATGCTATCGTCGCCGCCAGGTATATATTCCTGCAGCATCAGGTTAGGTGAACTTGGCTCCTCAATGCGATCGTACAGATCCAGCAGTTCGCGAGCCGAGGTAACGATGAACATCTTCTTCCCCGCGCGCTGGCACAATCGCGTTCCATCAATTCCCTTGAGCATCACCGGAAATGCCGAGGACTGTGAGAATCGCTCTACCTCAGTACGATTCTGAGGAAATAATGTTTCCGCCGTTGGGATTCCAAAACGTTTGGCAAGGCCATACATTTCTTTTTTGCTGCACAGCGAATTGACCAAGCCAGAAGGTTGAACAGGAAAACGAAAGCAATTCCCCAATTGGGACGCATAACGATCGACAAAGATCGCGGCATAATCCGTAGTGGGAACCAGCAGCGGTCGTCCGCCGATTCTGTCACTCACGTCCTTTAAAAAAGCGAGGGAGTCCACTTCGGGTTCTGCCTCGATATCCCAGAGAAAATGGCCGCGGCTGTAGCGCGAGTGGAACACGGGAGCATCCGGCGAACCTTCCAAGGTGTACACCGGTACGCCCCAGCGTCCGAGCGTGCGCGCGATGCCCAGGCCGCAGTAGGCAATGGAACGCAGGATTACGACGGGAACTGTGTGCTCAGGTGCGCCAGTCATGCCGCTTCCGCCTTTCTCGTTTCCGGCACTGTGTTCATCGATTGGGCCCGCGACTGACTTGCTTTTCTTCGGAGCGACGGCAACCTGCGTGAGATCCGGCGTGCGGCTTCCAAGGAATCGGCTGCGGCACGAGCCAGCATCGGAAGAGGATCGTCGAGCGCAAAGTAAGCGCTGCTTTCGATACCCTTCAGCGAGGCTAACCAGGAGCGCAAGGTCAGTTGCCCGCGCTTGTAGTACCGCAACGAGGAAGTAAGGTCGAGATCGCCGACAATCCATTTGCGACCTTCACGCAGGGTTGAAGCGGGAACGCGTTGTCCTGTCATATCGAGGTAGTAAATACGAGCTAAGTCGAGGCCATTCGAAGCGGTGAACAAGCTGAAGGTGGCGCCAAGCCGCGGATTTACATCGAGCATCTTGTACTTGCCATCACGTACATCCAGCCGGAAATCAATGTCTACCAAGCCGGCATAGTTGAGCGCCTGCAAAAAGCGGATCGCGGTGGTGCGCACTACTTCATTGTCTTGGCAGACGCCCAGGCAGGTGTAGCCGCTAAAAGCGGGACACTGGCGAAGTTTTTTTCCCGTAAATGCGGCGAGACACTGAGAGTGCTGGTTGAAATAGCCATCGAACATCCAGATCGAGTCGTCCGGACCCGGAATGTACTCCTGCAGCATGAGGTTGGGATTGTCGGGTTCTTCCACGGCGTCATATATGCGGAGTAATTCTTCCCGATTCTGAACAATGAACATCTTTTTGCCGCAACGAGCGTTGAGACGTGTGCCATCAATGGCCTTGAGCACAACCGGGAATTTTGCCGAGTCCGCGAAATCGACAACCTGCTGTCGATTCGCCGGGAAGGCAGTTTCCGCCGTAGGAATTCCATGGGCTCTTGCCAGATAGTGCATTTCCCGTTTGCTGTAAAGCTTTCGCAGCAGCTCCGGCGATTGTTGTGGAAAGAGAAAGTTTCCTCGCAAAGAGGCAGCATGCTCGGCAATGAAGATCGCCGCATAGTCAGTGCTGGGCACGAGCACTGCGCGAGTTCCGAGCTTCTGTGCCAGTGCCTCCAGCGCAGCCAGGACCTCGTTTGAGGACGCGCTTTCCACGTCCAGGCGTACTGAGCCGCGGTTGTAGCGGGAGTAAAACGCGGGAGTCCAGGCGTCGGCTTCTACGGTATAGGCCTGAACTCCAAGCCGTCCGAGACTGCGCACAATGGCAAGGCCCCCGTGCGCAACCGATTTCAGAACGACAACTGGATGATCGGTGTTGCCGGAAAACATTAAGCAGCCCTCGCCGGCAGTTCCTGAAATGGAACAACTGAATCCGTGGTGATTGGCTTAGACTGACCGCATGCAACGAGCTCACCGCGATCCATCACATAAGCCGAGTTCAGGTCATCTACATGTTCGAGCACGTAATCGAGGTCCTGTAGTTGATTCGTGCGCCGCAGATAATCGACGCTTTTGCTGGCGATGAATCCGCTGGCTGGAGCTCCGCTCCATTTCGCGATGATTTCGGCTGTAGGGGCATCCTCGGGTGAGTATCCGTGCGCCAGCAACAGCTCGCCGATCCACGCACAGCACATTGCGTCTTCTTCGCGAAACTCTCCTCGGCTGCCGGCGCCAATGATCGCCACTCGTTCGTGCATTCCGGCCACATGTCGGGCCGCAGCGCGGAAATTCCGCAAGCAGGCGACATAGGTGATGTCGCTCTCCGCAGCTTCGCCAATCAGTTTCGTGCCGTTCGATGAAAGCAAAACAATTGGGCGATGCCGGTCGGTCCGGCAGGCAAGTTCTGCCGGACTGTTGTTCATCGCGAAGCATTCGGGCATGTCGCCGGACAGCTCGCCCATCAGCAACGGATCGCGCATCGTGGATGCCAGCGAAACAGCTTGCTCGAGCGAGGCAACCGGAAAGCATCGCCATCCGGCCGCTGCCGCGCTGATCGCCACGGTGGTCGCGCGAATCACGTCAATGGCGATCACGGCATAACCGGCGCGGTAGCGAAGACCGTGCTCGGCAAAACAGTCGATCACGACGCGAGGCTTCACCGGAGCGCTCCTTCTGCTGTCTTCACCTTTTGCGGTCGCAGATTGTCCTTGGCGAACGCGTCGGAGTGCAGCCCGCGACGATAGATTTCGACGCGCAGCAACTCTTCGAGGCGCACGTTGCAGAGGTGAACCTCACGCCCGAAGTGGTTGAGCAAGGTGAACTGGCTGGGCTTGTTGGGTGCTTCGAACATCAGGATTTCGTGTCCGAACGAGGCAACGAAACGGTCGGCGAAGTCAGGATTGAATTGTCCTTTTTCGTCGAATAGCCCGACGCCGCAGGCGCTCTCGCGTGCTTCGATCACAAGTTGGAGAGCGCCCGCATCGAGCCAGCGCTTGCCCTGATCGATCAAGGCTTCAACGGTATCGTCATCAAAGGCGCCCGTATGCTTTTTGCCTAATTCGAACTGCACTTCCAGCCCGAGATCGTTGGCGCGACGCACGATTTCACGCGGCTGCAGATCGGGATCGGTGAATCCTTCTCCACATTCAATGCGGGTTACGCCAATATCAGCGACGAGGGCGAGATAGGCAGGCAGCTCGCCTTGCGCGACCGCAACCTCAAAAGGCCCGCCGCCGGTCACGGTGGGAACTCCGTGGCGTTTGGCGGCGGCGATTTTGCGGCGGGTGCATGGCTCGTCCGCGATCATCCAGCACGCCATGGAGATTTTGAGGATCGACATCAAATGCGCGCTCTGGTCTAAATGACTTTCCAGAGTCGCGGGATCGTATCCAGGATCGAAAGGACTGGTGCGCGGCGGGATTTCGGGAACGCCGATCTTAGCGAGATAGTCGCGAGTTGTAAGCTGGCCTAATTCCATCGTAGTTGAATTCATCGAAGTGGCTTTCTGGGGAACAGGAAGTGAACACAACGAGCAGAAGCGATCATCGGAGTTTCTGCCCAAGGACTAAATATTGCGATCCAAGAGACCGCAGAATCGAAGAGTGTGCGGACAGGTTCTTTAGTCGGCGATCCAGGGAAATGCCGACGCGTTGAGAAAATAGCGGGTGTTCAAAGCACGTGAATGGACCATAACCCAAGGTCTCGCTTTTGAGCTTAGCGAAGCCTGCACAGTGCAAGTAGCGGTCAAAACGACAAACGGGATACATATACGCATGCGGCTGTTCTCGCATGCCGAATTTTCGAAGCAGCTTTCCGACGCGGACGCGCAGCGAGGCGTGGAGCGGGAAGAATCGCGGATCTAGCCAGTAGCTCAAACGTCGTGAATTATCTCCAGTAATAATGAGGTGCCCTCCGGGCTTCAGCACTCGATAGATCTCGTCCAGCGCTTGTGACAGAGAATGCAGCCAGGGCGCGATGCCGATGGCGAGCACAAGCGAGAAGCTTGAGTCGGGAAAGGACAAGTTGTGAGCGTCCCCCAATTGAACGGAAACGCGCTCCTGGAATCCGCGAGTGCAGGCCAGCGCGGAAGTTTGCTTCAGCATGGCATCGACGGCATCGATGGCGTGCACGCGCCAGCCATACTCGGCCAAAGCGACGGTGAACAATCCCGCGCCGCATCCGAGGTCAAGAGCTTTGTCCTCGCGTGAGATCGGCAGTTCCTCGAGCCAGCGCAGCACCGCCTTCTGCCGCTGCCGATAAATCGCGCCTGAGACCGTCTCATCGGCGTAAACGTCGTTCCAGTACTGCGCTGCAGCCGCGAAGTGCGTGTTCACCAAAAACTGGTCTTGCTCAGGCCGCGTGAGTTCGTTAGTTATCGTTTCCATTACTCTCCCGTGGCTTTGAGCACAGCCGGTATCGTGAGGAGCAGAATTTTGAAATCGAGCAACAGACTCCAGTTTTCGATATAAGCCAAATCCAGAGTCATGTTGGTCTCAAAAGAAGGATCGCGCCGCGCTTTCACTTGCCACAGGCCGGTAATTCCCGGGCGAACGTCCAGGCGGCGACGGTGCTCGAGGTCATAAAGCTGATAATCGTCCAGCGGATGCGGACGCGGACCTACGAGGCTCATCTCCCCGCGGATCACATTCCAGAGCTGCGGCAATTCGTCGAGGCTGCTCTTCCTCAGAAAACGTCCCAAGCGAGTCACACGCGGGTCGGCAGACAACTTGAAAAACGGCCCTGAACGCTGATTGGCTGCGCGCAGTTCGCGTTTCAGAGCATCGGCATTGGCGACCATTGTGCGCAATTTCCAGCAGAGGAATTTCTGACCTTTGCGTCCAATTCGCTGCGCGCAATAAAACACCGGACCGGGCGAGTCGAGTTTTATCAGCAATGCCAGAATCGCCAGCACAGGAAGAACTACAGGAGCGGCAGCGAGAGCTAGTGCGATGTCCAAAGCGCGTTTGAAGGCGAGCGCGAATGCGGGAATCGGCTCTCGGTGCAACGAGAACACCGGGAGCTCTCCGAGCAGTTCAACTTGCGGCTGCACCAACGCCGGTTCCCAGAATTCGGGAAGCACTTTCACGTTCCAGTGTTTGCGCTTTGCTTCTTCGGTCAGCTTCCAGACCAGAGAGCGCTCGTAAGGCGGCGCAATGAAGATGTCGTCGATGAACTCAGCGCGAGCGATTTCGCCTAAGTGGCTCAGATCGCCGGCAATCGCTACCCCGTTCGCAGACGCCTGGTTGTCCACGAATCCACGGACCACATAACCCCAGTGTGGGTTCGCAGAAATAGAACGCGCGAGTTCGCGGCCGCAGGAGTTCGCGCCGACAATGAGCACGTTGCGGAACGTCCCAGAATGGGAACGAAGGGTTTTATGCCGGCGTTCCCAGCCGCGCCAACCGGACAGGGCGCCTGCATCCAGGAGAGTCAACAATGCCAATGCCGCTATGGAAAGCGGCTGGTCCGACCAGGCGACGAACGCAGCAAAAAGCAACGACGCCGCACCAATTCCCCGCAAAAGAGAACGGCTTTCCCTCGCACTGTGTCGAGGAGTGCGGTAAAGGCCGAAACTGTGACAGCACAACATCATCAGAACCGTGTAAAGCATCAACAACGCCCGTAGCTGATTGGCGGAGTGAACCGGTCCCAGGCCCGCGGGAATTATGGAGTAGAACGTAAGGCAAGCGGCGATCGTCGCGAGCAGCGCGTCCACGAGGACGGCAGCATACGAGATCGATGCGCGCCGCGAGAACTGCCACCAGGGATGACCCTCTCGGTCTCCAAGTGCCGGAACATGCGGCGCTGCCGAAGCGCGTGCGGGCGCTTGTCCTGCGGCATGGTCCGGCAATGCCGCCGGAAGGGGCAGGGCGACAGAGAAGGATTCCGGTGTTTCGCTGGGAACGGTGGCCATTGAGTTGTTAAGAAATGGAAGCTGTCAGAATTTTGAGAATTCCCTGAGAACAGGGAATTTTGCAGGGGAGCTCGGTCACAACCTTCATTTCATGCTGCAAATAAGCGGGTTCCGCATTTTGCCTGAGCGGATTTGTGGGACTGAACAGGGAATTGCCAGCCTAAACTGCAGAACCATCTTCCGTGGGGATCAGGCCGGTTCCAGCGTGTACTCCTCCGCCGAAATGGCTATTGATCGCTGAATGGGATCTGCGGAGATGACCAGCGTTTTATTCGATCGCATTTCGGTGAGAATGCCTTCCACACCATCCAGACAGCCGCCGCGAATCCTGACTCGCCGGCCGGTCGTTAAGAACGGATGTTCCCAATACGGAACTTCCATTTTGAGAAGGCGACGAATGTCTTCAATCTGTTTTTCCGGAACGGGTAGCGGATCGGTGGCCGTGCCGATGATGCGAACCACGCCCGGCGTCCTCAGAACTGCCAGCAAGTTTTCCGCGCTGGGGTGAAGCCGCACGAAGGAATAACACGGGAACAGCGGGAATTCGACTTTCTGCTTACGGTCGCTCCAGCGCTGGATTTTTGTGACGAGCGGCAGAAACGTTTCCAGGCGTTTGCTGCGCAATGTAGTATCCACTTTTTTTTCGTGACGAGCTTTGATATGGATCGCAAACCAGGCGGCCTCGCCTTCCCTCCGCAGAGTAGCCGAAATTGCGATCGTCGAACTCCAGATTTGCGTGGCCATAGCTTCGCCCTCTGAGTCCCAGAGCCTGGTCCTCGAAAAACTTTTTGCCGGAGCGACACCAGCTTTCTATCGCACCGCTTTGCTTCTACAACCTGCTGTAAATCGCCTGCGGAACCGGGAACGTGCGCTGATTCAGCGCGGCCCCTAACACCCGCACATGCGCTGCTGCAAAATCCTCAAGAACCTTTTGTGTCGTCGAGCGTCGGCTGACATTGGCCTTGATAACGAGCGCGACTCCGTCCGCCATCGATCCCAGCACCAGGGAATCTGTGTACAGCGAAGCGGCCGGGGAATCGATGAGCACGTAATCAAAACTTCTCCGCAATTCCGCGATATAACCGTTGAGCCTTTCCGAAGCCAACAGCGTGTAAGCGTCGGGAACTTCCGTACCGGCCGTCACCAGCCAAAGTTTTTTCTGAGCCACTGGGCGCGCATAGCTGCGAATTTCCCCAGCTTCGAGCAGCGCGTCGGCAAGCCCGGCGCCATTTTCGACTTCGAAATGACGGTGCAGAGAAGGCCGGCGCAGATCGCCATCCACAAGGCAAGTGGCTCCTGAGGTCTGCTGAGCGAGAAGTTCTGCGAGCTGGGCGCAGAGCAACGTGCAGCCGCTACTGGTATCGAGGCCGCTCATCACAACGACGCGCGGTGACGGGCGCGCCTCCAGAAACAACTGACGCAAGAGTTTCTGTTGTTCGATGTGCCAGGCTCCGGCCAGATCGTGGACAGGATTACGTTCGATTGGCACCCAATTCGGCGCGGCTGGATTTGGCTTCCCTTCCGGGCAAAGGCGCGCTTCTGGCCCCCCGCTCAAGCGCTGCAGCAGCTCAAAATTTTTGCTCATACGTTCGCTCCTTCAGCCTTGCATTCGGTGAGGGCTTTGTCCTGCTCGGGAAGGCGGGCGAGAGGAGCCTCAGCCGGGAGCTTCGACTCGAAGCTCCGAATCGTGCTCAAGAGCGACCGAACCATAACCTCGCTGATTCGCAGAAAGGCCAGCACGAAGGCAAAGATACATTGCAGCAGCAGCTTCCAAAGACGAGAAACGAAGCGAGAAGTGTGCGAACCGGCGCGGTGAAGTGCCGGAACAATCTTTTCGGCGGCCAATTTGCTCGAAGCTCGCCATCCTTGGTTTGCCGCTGCCGCAAAGCTTCGCGCCACGGCCACACTCCCTCTCGCTGCGCGAGAGGCCATATTGCTGGTGACACGAACGGCGAAGGCAGATCCACGCTTGCAAACCAACTTCGCGCCGCGGATGCCTGCCGCAGACCGCACCAAAACATGGGATCCGGCCTGGCAGAAGGATGAGTACGCACGCGCGAAATTCTCATGCCACATCTCGGCAAGGAAAGCGCGCGGAGCATCTTGCTGGGCAGGACGCTCCGTGGCAGCAGAGGATTGTGCGACAGTATTTGCCGCGAACGCCGGCTCGCTTTCATGATGAAAAATGGCAGTCGGCGAAGCGGTGGCCAAAGGCGCTGACCGAGCAGGGTCCGGTGGGAACACTGGCAGCTCAGTCGGAACTAATTCCTGGTCGTTGTCAGCCTGAGGTCCCGGCGTGAAGAAGTCCATCAGCTCCAGGTCATGCGCCACTTCGAGCACGATCTCGCGATCCACAACGGGCTTCTGCGCGGCACATGCGATCGAGAGAGCATTGAAGCAATAGTTGTTCACCACGCGCGGGATGCCGCGGCTGCGCGCGGCGATCATGCCTACAGCTTCCGGAGTAAACAACGCTGGCCCGTCGTAACCTGCAACTTGCATTCTTCGCGCCATGTAGGTTGCCACTTCGGTGCGCGACAGCGGTTTGATCGGAATGATCAGCGAGAGCCTTTGCCGCAACTGCATCAATTGCGGGCTGGCGATCTTTTCCGCGAGCTGGCTTTGGCCGGCCAGAATGATTTGCAGGAGCTTGCGGCCCGGATTTTCAAAATCGGAGAGCAGGCGAATCGTTTCCAGGACAGATGTGTCCAGATTCTGCGCCTCATCGATGATGACAACGACCTGGCGGCCGGCCTGCGCTTCTTTCAACAACTCTGCCTTGAGCTCTTCATGCATGCGGATGGGATTGTAGTCTCGAATCTTGATTCCCAAATCGGTCAGCAAATAGCCAAGAAATTCGCGGGCATCGCATTGGGTTTGGAAGAGAAATGCTGTCCTCGCGGAACTGCCCAACTGCTGTAACAGGTTGAACAGGAGCATCGTCTTTCCCATTCCGGGCTGCGCGATCATAGCCATGAAACCGCGTTCCGACTGCACACCATAGAGCATAGAGGCGAGCGCCTCGCGGTGAGTGCCGGAGGGATAGAAAAAGCGTGGGTCGGGAGTCACGCCGAAGGGCTGTTCCCGAAAGTGGAAATGATCAAGCAACATTCAGGCGACCTCCTGACCGGAGCTAACGTCCGCGGGTGATCCGGGCGCTGCGCTGAGCTGCGGGTAATAAGGAAGAGCCGCGATCACCGGCACGCACAATTCGCGGCGCATCTCGTCGGGGGTGCGGAAGGTGTCGTCAAAGTACTCATAGAAAAACGTTGTGGCCACGGCGGCAAAGATGGCGCCCAAAGTTCCGAGCAGCAGATACCAGGAGCCGGAACGCGCGGGCAGCGCGGGCACAATCGGCTCCTGCGCGACCGCTACGTTGAGAATGCGGCGACGGTCGAGGGCTTCGCTGATGCGCGCTTCTTCGCGCTTGCGTAGGTACAGCAGGTAATTTTGTTCGGCGGCCTTGGCGGAGCGAACCAGATCCTGCTGCGCGATTCCTTTTTGGTTCAGCTCTTGCGCAGCGGCTTGAAAGTTGTTTACGGCTGCCGCTGTGGCGGCTTCTCGCGCGCGCAGTCCGCTTAGATCGGCTTCGGCCTTCGCCAATTCGGAACGTACCCACTGTTCCGTAGGATTCTGGTCGGTGGTTTCCTGCCGAACCGGCCGGACATTTTCGGCGTTGATCGCCGCTTGCGTCTCGGCGATTTGCTTTTCCACTTCCTGCACCAGCGGATAGTTGGGCAAGTACTTGGTCAGCAGTTCCGTCCGTTTCAGTTGCAGGTTGAGCAGCGTGCTTTTCAACTGCTGCATGAGCTGCGGATTGTCGCCTTGCTGCAGTTGCGTGGTGATGCGCGCCGGCGTGGAAGATTCCAGCTCCTTGAGCGTAGCGATTCTATGTTGTGTTTCGCGTACGGCAGCACGGGTCTGCTCCAGGCTGAGCGTCACATCCGCGAGTTTTTGCAGGGTGTTGTCGCGCTCGAGCTCGGGAGCGGCCACCTGCTGCTTTTCATTGAAGGCACGCAGGCGGCCCTCTGCTTCAGCCAGATCTTTCTTTGCTTGTTCCGTCTGCTGCTCGAAAAAGGCAAGCTGCCCGCCGGAGCGATTGACCTCGGCATGTTTCTCCAAATACAACGTGGCGAGAGAATCGAGAATGGCCGCGGCTTGCCGGGGATTACGCGAGGAGAGCGTAACGTCGATGACATTGGTTTTGCGTACCGCCTGGACCTGCAGGTGTGAGCGCAGGTGACGCACGGCGAGTGCGATCTTTCGTTCCGGATCGTTGCCGTGCAGCCAGGAAGAATGTACTTGCTGCTCCAAATGATTCGCGAGCACGACTTGCCGCAGCAGGTCTCCGCTGGTGAGCAGCTCGACTTCGGAGTTCATTTCTTCTTCTGTGATCTCAGGCGGCGCAACCTGAATTTGGCTGGAGCCCTGATCTCCGCTGATGATGGGATCAACCCGTTCATGCTTCACCAGCAGCTTCATCTCGGCGTGATAGCTGGGGAGCAACAGCGCGGCCAGGATCGCAGCCGCGAGCACAGCAAAGAACACGAGCATCGCCGGACGCTTGTGGCGGAAGAGGACAGTCACAAGCTCGCGGGCGGTGTACGCCGGCGTTAACTCTCTAGCAGGCGTAATGAGCAGCGCTTCTGACATAGGTCCTTCCTCACATGACGGGCGAGTTCACGTTGAACCCGGACGCCGGAATAAATTTGCGAATTTTCGAAATGGAATTCTGCGGAACAAAAATCAGATCGCCCGGCTGAAGGTGGATATCCTCGGCCAGACTCTTGTCCTTCAGCATTTTTTTCACGTCGATAACCTTCGCCTGCAGCCAATCGTGCGAAACTCGGCGAAAGAGGAGCACTTGCGAATGTTTGGATTCCTCGGTAAATCCGCCGGCCTGCTCCAATGCTTCGACGAGCGTAATGTCTCCGCGCATCTCGTATTTACCGGGATGAGCGATCATTCCGCCGGCGGTGAAATACGGTTTTTCGAAGTCCTTTAGAACGACTGTGATGATCGGATGGTTGAGAGATTTTCCATAGGCGTTCTTCACGGCTTCACGAAATTCGGGGAGCGATTCGCCGGACGCGTGCAGGTCGCCGGCCTCTCGCAAAGTCACGAAGCCATCCGGTTGAATGGAAATCTCCTGGTTCAATTCGGGACTAAGTTCAAAGCTGATGTCGAGTACGTCTCCCGAGCGCAACAGATATCGCGGCGTGCGTTCGGCAAACACAGGAGAAGTGGCTGTCGCTGCCGGGGTGGTCGTCGGGTTTTGTGAGGCCGTTTGTGCCCAAGCCGCTGAAAGACAAATCGACAGGAGAACAACAATGCAGATTCTCATTGCTTCTCCTCCTTACGTGAGGGATTGTCGTTCTCGCCACGCTGCGCTCGCGCCGATTGCTGATCCGCGAGCAGCCGCACCCATTCTTCCTTGTCGGCTTCATCCACCAGCAGGAAGGGAGAACCATGGATCACGAAGCCAGTCGGATGCTCGTCAGCTCCCGAAGTTTTGCGATGGAGCGTTGGTCCGGCCACACGCAGGCGGCGGATCGTATCGCGTCCATAGGAGCGGGGCAGCATCACTTCGCACCACACTTGCGCATCGGCAGGCGGGCAGCGGTCACTAACGACGAACATTCCTGCCATGGAAATGTCATAGGTGAAACCGGCTCCCTGCTCGCATTCACCCTGCGCGTCACGCCACATAAAGCTCACCGGCAGATCCAACCGGTAACGTCCAAACTTTCTTTGCTCCACGTGCACCTGCCTTTGCGGCGGCTTCGGAGTGGCGCTCCCAAGGTCACCGGGTAACTGGTCAGTAAACATTCGATGGGAATGTCGAGGAGCGTGGCTAGACTCGTTTTTCCTCTCTCGACAGAGACCTTCTCATTCAGCGTGGATCGGGGAGCTTCGGCCTGTCGGCTCGGGAGAAGGCCGGCCCGGCGCCAGAGAAGAACGTCTCTGGCGATAACGCTCTTTGTGTGAGAACGCGTGTCGATTCCTATTTGTCGGGCCTATGCAACAAAATTGCGGCATTAGGGGGTGAGTAGAACATCCTGAGACTCGGATTTGGAATCAATGAGATATCAGTGTCGGGTTTTCCGGGTTCATCGGGGTACCTAGCAATAGGTGGGGAATGATTCGGGTCCTTGTAGCGGACAGCACGCCGATGGCGAGCGAGCTGCTCGCCGATGTCTTGCGACGTTCGCGGTCGCCAAAATTCGAAGTTGCCGTTCCGCAGTCTCTCACTCCTGACGCTTGCCTGGAACATATCCTGCGAGCGAAGCCTGAAGTGGCCATTCTGGCGTCTAGTCTCCATAGTGAACCGCAGAGCGGCATTGAAGTGCTGCGTAGCGCTCGCGCTCGTGGCGCGGCTATGAAGACGATCATCCTGCTCGAACAAGCCGAACGGAATTTAGTACTTGAAGCGTTTCGTGCCGGCGCCGACGGCGTTTTCCCCCGCTTTTATTCGCCGCAAATGTTGGCCCGCTGCATCGAGATCGTGTATGCCGGACAAATCTGGGCGAGCGCGCAGGACCTGCGCTACATGGTCGAAGAGCTGCGAAGTTCGAAACCGGTCCGCATCGTGGATGCGAAAGGTCATTCCCTGCTATCGATGCGGGAAGCGCAGGTAGTTCGTTTGGTCGCTGAAGGTCTGAGCAACCGTGAGATTTCCAAAGAGCTTTCGCTGAGTGAACACACGGTAAAAAACTATCTTTTCCGAATCTTTGAAAAACTCGGCGTAGGCACTCGCGTCGAGCTCGTCCTTTATTCGATTGCGCAACGAGACAAGCAGGCCGCGGCAGCCCAGGCTACCATCGCGTAACACACCCCACAAAAGACATCGCAGCGTTAGAAAACTAACCGCTATACCTCAGGAATACATCGAACTGCGGGTTTGCCGGCGGCGTGCTAAACACGCTGCGGCGAGATCGCGTGGCAGAAAAGCGGCTGCACGAAACTTTTCACATTCGCAGTTTGAGCCCAAGCCGACCGCAGTTCAGGAGATGATAGGTGCCGTTAGAGGCTCGGCACGCGCAGCATCCCTGACACGCCATCGATACACGAATCTCGGCAAAAAGGCCCATCATGAGCACGGTTACTGCTGGGACACTGGTCTGTTGGTGCGAAGGCGCACCTCAGTTTATGGTCCAGCTATGGTCCAGTAATTCTTTCGTACCGCCCCAGCTATGCCTTTCGGCACCACCCGTGTCGCCGGTTTCCAATCACTTACGACAGGATTCATAGCTGTCACGGCAGAGGCCGCGGGTTCGAATCCCGTCGTCCCCGCCATACCTTCACTCGTCGCAAAGCAAGGATTCGCAGATTCGCCGTCAGTTAAACGGCCGTATGTCGGCCGACAAGCGACGGCAGCCCTGCATCCCGCGTTAGTGCCTGGTCCATGTCAGCGGCTTCGAGCACCCAAAACCATATAGACCGCAGTACACCATCTGTTTTCCCTCAGCTGGGCTGCAAACTTCCACCACTTATCCCTGCGCGGCTGGCGCAGTATCACCGCTGCGAAATTTATTGCTTCGTCCCAAGCTGTTGTGGAACTTCTGGTCCAGCCGTGAATCGAAAGACCCTGACGATCGATGGTGGAGGAGACTGTGTCCGCCGGCAATCAACTGAGAGTAGTTTCAAATCGGGAAACACGCGGCGTTAGGTCTGCCTCCGAAAGGCTGCGCTGCGTGGCCGCTCTGCCGGTTCGAGTCGTAGTGGGATTCGGATTCATCGCGCATGGCTACACCAAACTCGCAAGAGGACCAGAACATTTTATTGGCATTCTCGCCGCGCTCGGCGTACTTGCGCCCGCGCTAATGGGATGGCTCACGATCGGCACTGAGCTCACTGGGGGAGTCGCGCTGCTGGCCGGGGCGTTTGTCACATTCATGAGCGTACCGCTAGCCGCGATCCTGCTCGTCGCAGCGGTCACTGTTCATCTCCAATACGGATTCAGCTCCATTAAACTGCAAGCCATTTTAGGGTAACGCACGGATTTTAATGCGTGCCCTGCCCTAAACCTCTCTACAGGAAGAAACTGCTCAATCCGCTTTACCCGTCCACAAGGCGAATATCCACAATCGGTCAGGAGACGGCGACGCGGACTGCGCTGCAATATTCTTACAACCATGCACTTTCTTGCATCTGGTAGCCTTTCTCCCCAGCTATCTTCCTGATTTTGCTTGCTTTCCCGTGGCCCGCAACGTGATACTTCCAAGCTGTCGTAGTATGGCTGCCCAACTATGTCTCCGGACACTCTGGCCAAGATCGGCGATTATGAGCTGAAAGAGAAGCTCGGTCAGGGCGGTTACGGGGCCGTCTATCGCGCGCGCGATCCCATTGGCCGCGATGTTGCAATCAAAGTCCTCACCAGCTTCGGCGACGACAACAACACGATCGAAGGCTTCAAGAAAGAAGCCACCACACTCGCCCGTCTCAGCCACCGCAACATCGTTACCGTGTACCAGTTCGGGGTGGACAATGGACGTCCTTACCTGGCGATGGAGTATCTCCAGGGCCAGCCGCTCAGCGCGATCATCAAAGCGCATCGCGAGATGCATCTGGTCGAGAAGCTCGACATCATCATTCAGGCGAGCGAAGGCCTGCGGCACGCGCACGAGAACAAAGTCATCCATCGTGACATCAAGCCGCACAACTTGATGGTGGTCGAGAACTCGGTCGTCAAGCTGATCGACTTCGGCATCGCGCAGGGCGATAACAGCAAATCGCAAAGCCGGCAGGAGATCGCCGGCAGCTTGCCTTACATGTCGCCTGAGCACTTCGTGCAGAAGCGCACACCGTGGTGCGACATCTTCTCGATGGGTGTCGTGCTCTACGAGCTGCTCAGCGGAGGGCAAGTGCCCTACGCCTCCGATCGCGACGATCTGCC
>DASTJH010000024.1:0-68260 GCA_035716645.1 Terriglobales bacterium
GCTGGCCTCCGCTTCCTCAGCCAGCCTCATGCTCAACCAACAACTTTCGTTCGTCCAGCACTATGCAGCGAACGGCAACCGGGGAATGTCCCTACTGTCTCACTTCAGGGGGTCACCCCATTCCCTGCTAATTCCCTGCTAACTTCCCTGGTCACCCCAGTGACGAGCTGCTGATTTCCGGCTACTTACTTGAAAACACGGCCACTTACACGGAATATTAGGAATTCCCTGCTCATTCCCTGCTCATTCCCTCAGCGCAGAAAGCAACTCGCTGTTAGCTGCTGGCTACTTGCTTGAAATCGAAAGGCTTAAACCGCAGAAGCGGGTTTTTGTCATGATTTGTGACCGATAATTCGCTGCAAAGTTCCCTGATACCAGGGAACTGCCCATTCGGAAAAACTCGAGCACATGCTAGATTTGAGCCGTGGCCATCGACGATACCAGCGCTGAATTTCGAGAACGTCAGTGGGAAATTCAGCAAGCGATGACTGGCGAGCAGCGTCTGTTGCTGGCGCTGGAAATCAGCGAGATGGGACGCGAGCTGGCGAGAGCAGGGATCCGGCAGGATCATCCGGAATGGTCCGAAGCTCAGGTTAAGCGCGAGCTCATTCGCTTAGCGTTCCTTCCGCATCCTCTTCCGGTTGGATTCTGATGAGCGCGGCGGCGGCGATTGCTCGCCTGGCGGAGACTCTGGAAAACGCACGTATCGCCTACATGTTGACTGACTCGTGCGCGTGCGTTTACTACGGGGCAACGCGCGGCGACGCCATGGTTGTCATCCTGAGGGCCGGGGTTTGGCCCGAAGGATCTTGCGGTTGACTTTCGTTGGGAGTACGCATAATTGCCGGTGCAAGCAAACCACAAGGTCCTTCGGCACAAACCGCCTCAGGATGACATCGACGACGTAACGTCGCGAAACGAATGCTTAGTCTCCTGCAAGCTCAGGACAGGTCCGGTTCCACGTTAATCTCCTCTGCGTTTGCAACGATGTGCAGCTACTAAGAATCCTAACCAGTAGAGGCGTACAGGGAGGTTGATATGCTTTGGACGATTTTTTTGATTTTGCTGGTTCTGTGGATTCTGGGATTCACCTATGGGGTGGCCGGAGGATTTATCCATGTGCTCCTGGCTGCCGCTGTGATCGTGCTGATCATCAATCTGGTGATGGGACGACGGACGGTTGTGTAGTTCACCCGATCAAGGGCCGTTCGCGACATTATTACCGTCCTCAAGAAAGCGCAGCCCGCCGCTGCGGGTGTCTTCGCTCTTCTTCCTCCTTGAAAATTGCTGCGGTGCTCCAGCTTTGGGCTGTGGACGCCGTGGACCTTAGTGGACCTGGTGGACTGGTCCTGAGGCTTCGCGGCTTAGAAGCTCAGCAGCTTAGCCGCTCAGAAGCTGCCCCTTCGCGACCAAACTCCGCTTGCTACAATCTAATGTTTGTTTTCCTGACGAATTCCTAATCTTCGCGACGGAGTCACACTTGCCAGAGACTATTTACGACGTAGCCATCATCGGCTCCGGTCCGGGCGGCTACACGGCCGCGATCCGCGCCGGCGAGTACGGGCTGAACACTGCTCTCATTGAAAAAGACGCCAAGCTGGGCGGCACTTGTCTGCATGTCGGCTGCATTCCGACCAAGAGTCTGCTGTTCGATGCCGAGATATACGATCACTTCAAAGCCGCGAAGGAGCATGGCATCGAGAACGTCGAAGGGATGAAGGTGAACTGGGGCACGATTCAGGATCGCAAGAACAAGATTGTCGCCAAGCACGCGAAAGGTCTCGAGTTCCTGATGCGCAAGAACAAAGTTACGACCATTCCGGGGTTCGGTCGGCTCACCGGTCCGGTGAAGAACGGAGTGCTGGAAATCGAAGTCACCGGAGGGGATGGCAAGAAGAGCACTCTGCACACGAAGAACGCGATCATCGCTACTGGCTCTGAAGCGCGCATGTTGCCGGGCACGAAGCCTGATAAGGACATCCTCACGAACATCGAGATTCTCTCGCTCGGCACGATTCCCAAGTCGCTGATCGTGATTGGATCGGGAGCGGTCGGCGTGGAGTTTGCGTCGATCTACAACTCCTACCTTACCGATGTGACAATTCTCGAAGCTCTGCCTCGCCTCGTGCCGGTAGAAGATGAGGAAATCGGCAAAGAGCTGTTGCGGGTTTACAAGAAGCGCGGCATCAAGTGCTTCTTTGGAACGAAGGTTGAGAAGATCGAGAAAGGCAAAGACGGCGTAACCGTCGGCTTCATCAATCAGGAAGGTCAGGGGCAGACGCTCAAAGCCGAGAAGGTGCTGGTCGCCATTGGACGCGCGCCGCAGACCGACGGCATCGGCCTGGAAAAGACGAAGATCAAAACCGAACGCGGCTTCATTCCCACGAATGAATGGATGCAGACTGCCGAGCCTTGCATTTATGCAATCGGCGACATCGTGATGGGCATGCCGCAGTTGGCGCACGTTGCCGCGATGCAAGGCATGGTCGCGGTCGCAAGGATCGCGGGCAAGTACGCGCGTCCGGTGAAGCGCAACCTGATTCCCGGCGCCACCTACTGCGATCCGCAGATTGGCAGCGTGGGATTAACCGAAGCGCAGGCCCGGGAGAAAGGCTACAAGGTAAAGGTGGGCAAATTCCCGTTCACGGCGAACTCCAAAGCCAGCATCATGAGCGCGCATGAAGGATTTATTAAAGTAGTTTCTGAAGAGGAATATGGAGAGATTTTGGGCGTGCACATCATCGGCCCACTGGCAACGGAGCTGATTTCCGAAGCAGTCACGGCGATGCAACTTGAGGCAACCGTGGAAGAGATGATGTTCACCATCCACGCGCATCCGACGTTGTATGAAGCGTTGCTTGATGGATTTAGTAGCGTGGAAGGGAAGGCGATTAACATTTAGCTGCTAGCTTCTGGCTACTAGCTACTAGCTACTAGCTTTGTTGGCGCCGATTCTGTCATCCTGAGTGCGGGCGAACGCCCGAATCGAAGGACCCCAGGGGTGTTAACGCTTGCATGCCCTTCTGGGTTTGGTACGGAATTAGCACAGCGGATCTGATAGCTTTCAAGAAAAGCTTAGTCGGCATCTTTGGCGGCTTAGCTTGTCGGGGTCCTTCGACTCGGGCGTTCGCCCTCGCTCAGGATGACAGTTTGAATATAAATTAGGGCGCTGTAAACGATGATCGCGGTCCTCCATCTCGGTTCTCTCGACTACCACACTGCTTTTGAGCTTCAGAAGTCCCTGGTTGCTCTGCGCCAGCAGAAACGGATTTCTGACGTTCTGCTTCTGCTCGAACATTCGCCGGTGATTACGTTGGGGAGGAATGCCAGCGAGAAGAATCTGCTGGTCTCGAGTACGCTGCTCGAACAGCGCGGCGTCGAGCTGTACGAGAGCAATCGCGGCGGGGACATTACCTTTCACGGACCTGGGCAGCTTGTTGGCTATCCCATTTTCGATTTGCGCGGATTCTCGCCGCGTATTGGCGCAGTGGAATTCGTGCGCCGGATCGAAGAAGTTCTCATCCGCACCTGCGGCGATCTTGGGATTCCATGTGGACGAATTTGTGGGTTGACGGGAGTTTGGACGCATGTGGACGATATGGACGATGTGGACTCCTGCTCTTCGCCCGGAAAAGCGTTCGGGGCTGACCCCGAAAAAGATACAAAGAAAATCGCCGCGATTGGCGTTCACATTTCACGCGGCGTGACGAGCCACGGCTTCGCCCTCAATGTCACAACTGACCTCGACTATTTCAAGCTGATCGTGCCCTGCGGCATCTCGGATCGTCCGGTCACATCGATTGAGCAGGAGATTCGCGATCGGCCGGTGCCCAGCATGGAGCAAGTTGCGCATAGCGTTTCCCTGTATTTTGGCCGAGTCTTTGAGCGCCAGATGCTCTGGCTGGACTCGCTGGATAGATTGCTCGAAACGCAAGACAACGGCACTACAATAGGTGTTCCGTTACAGGTTCCGCATGACGTCCAGGAACTGCGACGACAGCAGAACGCTCCAGCGCTGACTGGCCCCGATGATGTATTTCGCGCCTGACAAGTGGATAAATTCAGATGAAGAAGACCGCGACGAAATCCCGCGACAAGAGTACGGCCAAATCAAACTCGCGGTCTAAGAACGGCTCTGCGCGCAACGGTAGCGATCCAGCAAGATACGCGACACGCGCGAACGGGCATGGCATTCCCGACTACCGCCTCGAAATTCCGAATTTCCGCACGGTTGAAGGGTGGGTAGATGGCGAGTTCCGCTACAGCGTCGAAGGCGACTTCTCGGCGCCGGCTCCGCCGCTGCGGGAATCGAAGTATCTGAACAAAGCGCAGACCATTGAGATCTACCGCTACATGCTGCTCAATCGCAAGATGGAGCAGACACTCGAGAATCTCTTCAAGCAGCAAAAAGTCGTGGGTGGCGTTTACCTCGGACTCGGGCAGGAGGGATGCTCCTGCGCTTCGGCGTATGCGTTGCGCGAAGGCGACTGGATCGGGCCGATGATTCGCAACCAAGGTGCACTGCTGGTCCGCGGCTTCCAGCCTCGCGACGTGATGATGCAGTACATGGCGAAAGCCGACGCTCCGACCGGCGGCCGCGATGCGGGATCGCACTTCGGCGACAAGCTGCACAAACATGTGGTCGCGCCGATCTCGATGCTCGGCGATTTGATTCCTGTGCTTTCCGGCATAGCTCTGGGCGCGCGGCTGCAAGGCAAGAACATCGCTTGCCTTACGTGGGTTGGAGACGGCGGACAGTCCACCGGCCCGACTTATGAGGGCTTCAATTTCGCCGCCGTGCAGAAGCTCGGCATGATCTTGATCGTCGAAAACAATCTTTGGGCTTACTCCACGCCAGTCGAGTGCCAGTTCGCCTGTAAGGATTTAGCAGACCGGTCGATCGGCTACGGCGTGCCGGGATTCATCCTCGATGGCACCGATCCCAATCAGGTTTACGACGTGACCTATGAAGCCGCGCAGCGCGCCTATGCCGGCGAAGGCGCGACCATGATTGAAGCCAAGATGATGCGCATGCGCGGCCACGCCATGCACGATGCTGCCGCTTACGTACCCAAGCCTTACTTCGAATATTGGAAGAAGCGCGATCCGATCATTCGCATGGAAGGCTATCTTCTCGATAAAGGGTGGATCACGAAGAAGGAGAACGGTGATCTGATCCAGCACGTACAGGAACAGATTGATCGCGACCGTGATACAGCCGACGCTGCTCCCTTCCCCGAGCCGCACGTCGCAGCAGAGCGGGTTTTCTGCGATAGCAACACAGAAATTCCTCTTCTCTATGGAAAGCCCAAGGTCAAGCCGGCGCGCAAGCAAAAGCTCACTGCAGCCAGCGATGTTGCGCACCTGCGCTGAAAAATCTTTTCACCACTGAGCCACGGAGAACACGGAGGAATTCAGACAAGAATTTTACAAGCGGCAGGTGTTCCTAAAAGTCGAGTACCGTTCTCGCGAATGAAAACCTGCTTCTGACTTGGCCCGAGCTGACTTCTGACTTCCTCCGTGTTCTCCGTGACTCCGTGGTGAATCCTGCAGTTCGCCCGTTGACGAACACTGTGCCCTGGACTAGAGTCATCAATCGAAACTCTCACCTGCCAGCGAGGTGCGCCTATGCTGTCCCGCCGACGCTTTCTTCAGACTCTCGGAATGGGAGCTGCCGCCGGAGCGGCGCTCGCCTCTGCTCCGTTTTCGCTCGAAGCCTTTGAACCCTCGCGTCACGGCGTAGCTGTCGATGCCCGCAGTGCGCTGGGAGCGGCTCGCGCGAATGCGGTTTTACTGAACAGCAACGAAAATGCTTACGGAGCGCCGCCCAAAGTGGCTGAGGTTATGCAGCAGGCGCTTACCTGGGCGAACCGGTATCCGGACTTTGATTACGATTCGCTGGTCTGGGAAATTTCCGATCTGCACAAAGTGAAAACGCATCAGGTGATCACCGGCTGCGGTTCTACCGAGATCCTGCGCGTTTCCGCGGTCTCGTTCCTGGGACCAGGCAAGAAGCTGATTGTAGCGTCACCGACTTTCGAGGCAATCGCTGCTTACGCACATCCGACCGGCGCTCAGGTCGTGCAGGTACCGTTAACGAGCAGCTATGCTCACGATCTTGATGCGATGCTGGCGCAGACGGCCACCGCGCCTTCGCTGATTTACATTTGCAATCCCAACAACCCGACTGCGAGCCTCACTCCGCGCAAGGATCTCGACGCATTTATGGCCAAGCTGCCCAGTCATTCCTACGTGCTGATCGACGAGGCCTATCATCATTTCGCCATGGATGCTCCGGACTACACATCGTTTTTGGATCAGCCCAGCGACAATCCGCGGGTGATCGTGGCGCGCACGTTCTCCAAGATCTACGGCATGGCGGGAATTCGCCTCGGTTACGGCGTGACCTCAGCTGAAACCGCGCAGCTCATGCGCCGCTTCCAGCTTCAGGACAACGTAAACATGGTCGCTGCTCAGGCCGGGGTTGCCGCCCTGCAGGATGTGGACACAATGCATGCCTCAGCGCGCCGCAATGCTGCGGATCGGTCCGAATTCTTCTCGCAAGCTTCGCGACGGGGTCTAAAACCAATTCCGTCCTATGCGAACTTCGTAATGATGGATGCGGGCCGGCCAGCAACCCAGGCCATGGCTTTCTTCAAGCAGAACGGCATCCTTATTGGAAGGCGCTTCCCGCCTATGAACAATTTCGTCCGCGTGTCTCTAGGGACGCCGCCACAGATGCAGCAGTTCTGGAGTGTGTGGGACCAGATGAAAGGGGTTTCGTAATACTCTGTCATCCTGAGCGAGGGCGAACGCCCGAGTCGAAGGACCCCGATAATCTATCCCTCCAGAAATGCCGTCTAACCTTCTTGGAAGAGCTATCGACCCGCTGCGCTAATTTCCCCTAAAAAACCTGAAGGGCATAGACAGGCATCAACATCCCTGGGGTCCTTCGATTCGGGCGTTCGCCCTCACTCAGGATGACAGGAGTGGAAACAATCTCTGGATAGTGGATCAGGGCATCGCATTTTGAAACGTGCTCTAGGCAGTATTGCAGCGTCTCTTCATCCTGCAACAGGCACAGTCTTTGACGACTTAGGCAACCTGCCCGGCGCGCCGTCAATCCTTTAAGTTCGAATAGGCTTCATTCAGATTTGTGCCTGCAGGTCGCAGGCTTCGCGGCAATCGCGGCAGTAGTAAGCGCCGTCGTTGCAGAGACGCACCTCATGCAGGCTCTGGCAAAGGATGCAATATTTCTCGCATGTGCAGCGCTGCTCGTCCCGGTCGCATTGAGCGCAGATGAATTGGGCTGCCATGCTCAGACTGTATCGCGAATCGGATGAGCGGAAAAGGTTACCGTCGGTTAACGCCTGGGCCGCGCGAATGGGATGTGCGCATTTATTTTGCACTTTTTTCGATACGGCGAATCTCTTTGAGCAGAGCGTCCTGCACCTTGGCAGACTGCCGTTCCCCGCGCGCAACCCGGCTGACGTACGAAGGATCAATTCCTAACTGTCGGGCTACGCGGCTGTAGATGCCACGGTAAAGGCTGAGTCGATTCAACTTGGAATTTTTGGTATGATCCTGTGTCATGATTCGTGACCCGCTGTTTCCTGGTCAGTGTGGCGCGACGCAAAAACCACATAACCCGAGCAACGGGATTTGGGGTACCAGTCGATTATAACTCCAGTGTTAGGGGCAGAATAGCTCCCGTAACTCGCGGTGTCAAGGAATGTTATGCGCGCGGGCACCAAGCTTGCCCGGCCAGAGTGGGCCGTACAAATCGAACGACTCCGGGAGCGCCTGCACCTGAACCAGGCCGGGCTGGCCCGGCTGTTGAATGTGTCTCCTATGGCGGTTTCGCGCTGGGAGCGGGCCGTCAACGAGCCAGAAGCCGCTTTCTACATCCACATGGGAACCCTCTCTGGCGATCCGGACTGCTGGTACTTCTGGCAGCGTGCCGGACTTCCGGCCAGCGATCTCAAGCGAGCGCTGCGCAAATCCCGCTCTCCCCGAACGACCCACGCTGCGGCCGAGGCAGTTGAAACTCATTCTGTCGCATTGCTTGGAGTCACCGCAGGCACTAGCGGGCCGGGCGATAATGATCCCAATCTGGAACAGATTCCCGAGGTCGCCAAGCTGATGGCGCCGAAGGACTGGAGCGAGCATTACGACCAGGTACGGTGTTTACGCGTCAGTGGAGATGGTATGGCTCCTCTGATCGCGAACGGCTCGATTGTGGCCGTCGATCTCTCGCCCCTGGAGCGTTCCCAACTGAATAATGCGATCGTCCTGGCTTGGCATAAAGACCATGGACTTATGGTTAGGCGGCTGAAGCGAACAACCGGCGTCGAACTGCTCGTTGCCGAAAGTGATCGCCATCCTGCCACAGCGATTCCCTTCGACCTCAACTGGCGAGTTCTCGGCCGCGTGATCTGGTGGATGTCCAAACCCAGGTGAGATCGAGCTTTTTGTCATTCCGAGTCCGCCACGGCGGACGAGGAATCCCTGCCCTCACGATCCTCTATAGGGCAGGGATTCCTCGTCCGCTGCGCGGATTCGATACCCGATCACGAAATTTCGACATTCTAAGTTATCCTTTCAGTTGGAACCCTACTGTAAATCAGCCTTCATTCTTGGCATTGCGATTGCGGCCTCTTCTGCTTCTCCTCCCATTGCTCTCGCGCTCGGACTAGCTTTAGCTCTCTCGCTAGGAAACCCATTTCCGGCTTTCACCCGCCGCTGGTCCAAGCTTCTGTTGCAGCTCTCCGTCATCGGACTCGGCTTCGGCATGAACCTTGGCGAAGTACTTCGTGCTGGCCGTTCGGGATTTGTGTACACGATCATCGGCATTAGCTTCGCCGTTACGATGGGGATGCTGTTGGGGAAAACGCTATCCGTCGAGCGCACGCCTGCGCTGTTGATCTCGGTCGGCACAGCGATCTGTGGAGGTAGCGCCATCGCCGCCGTCGGTCCGGTCGTCGATGCCGATGAAGACGACATGGCCGTCGCGCTGGGCACGGTGTTTATCCTGAATGCGATTGCGCTGTTTATCTTCCCTCTCATCGGCCATGCGTTACGCATGCCTCAGCGGCAGTTCGGACTCTGGGCGGCTCTGGCGATCCACGACACCAGTTCGGTTGTCGGCGCGGCGGAAAAGTACGGCAACGTAGCTCTATCCGTTGCGACCACCGTAAAGCTCACGCGCGCGCTCTGGATCGTGCCGGTCACGATCGCTGTTGCGATGTTCGGCCGCCGCAAAGCTCGCGTCCAGATCCCATGGTTCATTCTGTTCTTTCTATTGGCCGCCCTGGTGCGAAGCTACTCGCCAGCAGGGGTGATGCCGCTATATCACTGGCTACTCGAACTGGCCAAGATCGGGCTGGCAGTCACACTGTTTCTGATCGGCAGCGCGTTGTCGCGCGAAGCCATACGGCGCGTGGGAGTGCGTCCACTTGTGCAGGGAGTCGTGCTGTGGCTGGTCGTGGCCTTGGGATCGATCTGGTTGGTCCGGTCGGCGTGGATATAACGGCTTCTGTCATTCCGAGCCCGCGCAGCGGACGAGGAATCCCTACCCTCACGATCATGTATGGGACAGGGATTCCTCGTCCGCTGCGCGGATTCGGAATGACAAAACCGATTAGCTTCCCGGCTTGGGCTGAGCCACATTCACCTGCTCGCCATCTTCCAGCGAATCGGCGGGGTTCACGATGATTTCATCAGTAGGCTGCAAGCCTTCGAGGATCTCGACCGAACTGCCGTAGTCGCGCCCAATCACAACTGGCTGCAGTTTCACCTTCTTGTCAGCGCCGACAATCGCCGCTCGTGGGCCTTCGGCGCGGAATAATAAGGCGTTGATCGGCACCGTCAGGCGGGGCGTCGCGATGTGCGCGGCGAAGTGGACCTGGCCGTAAGCGCCAGGCAGAATCTTTCCCTTGGAATTGGGAAGATCGACTTCGGTCAGCAGCGTCCGCGTTGCGGGATCGATCGCATCCGACGTGCGCACGACTTTGCCTTCGAACTTCTGGCCCGCATACTCGCGCTGCTCCAAAAATGCCTTCATTCCGACCTGGATCGCGGGACTGTAGGTCTGCGGCACGCTGACATACACGCGCAGCGGATCGACCTGCGCGATGTCGAACAATTCCTGATTGGTTCCCATGTTGCCTGCGTTAATCAACGCGCCGACATCGATGTTGCGCTTCGTGATCACCCCAGAAAACGGTGCGTAAATGCGCTTGAATCCTTCCATCTGCTCGAGACGGCGAACATTGGCTTCGCTCGCCGCCACGTTGGCTTGCGCCTGTTGATAGCCGCTGACTTCCTGATCGACTTCCTGCTGCGAAACCGAATCGCTCTTGCGCAGGTTCTGCCAGCGCTGAGCGGAGATTTTCGCCAATCCAAGCTGTGCCTCAGCCTGCTGCTTCGCGGCACGAGCCTGCGCCAGTTCCTGATCGACCTCGGGAGTATCGATCACGGCCAGCAGTTCGCCCTGACGCACGTGCGAGCCGATGTCCTTGTACCAGTGCTGCAGATAACCGCTGGTGCGCGCGTAGATGGGAGACTCTTTATAAGCCTGCACCGTCGCCGGCAAAACCAACTCTTCCTGCGACTTCTCCGCGCTCGGATGAGTTACAGAAACATTCGGCGTAGCCAAACGCTCGGTCTCGGCAGCCAATGCTTTCTTCTCGCCAAATTTGTCAGCGATCGTGACCGCCGCGGCAATGATCAGCGCGAGGATGACGGCCCCAATCAGAAACCCGGCCTTACGCGAGGCGCGCCGCCGCGGCGGCATTGCCTGCGGAGTTTCTGTTGGAGGCTTCATGACTTGTATAGAGCTCACCGCTTTGAGTTCCCTTCTCTTCTCCTACTCTTCATGCACCCACTCCGGCCCCAAATCGGGACCTGATGCCAGCGCCTCTTTGCGCCCATGCACGAGCGTGAAAACCACCGGCACGAAGAACAAGGTCGCGACCGTCGCGAACAGCAGACCGCCGATCACGGCGCGGCCGAGTGGCGCATTTTGCTCGCCGCCTTCGCCTAATCCAAGCGCCATCGGAACCATGCCAATGATCATCGCCAACGCAGTCATCAGGACCGGACGAATGCGCGTGAATCCGGCGTCGATCGCCGCTTGTAACGCGGGCAGGCCTGCATCCATTCTCTCTCGCGCAAACGAAACCAGCAGAATGCTATTCGCCGTCGCCACGCCAACGGACATGATCGCGCCTGTCAATGAAGGCACGCTCAGGCGCGTGTGCGAGAGCAGCAGGATCCATAGTATCCCGGCCAGCGCTCCCGGCAGAGCGGTGATGATGATGAACGGATCCATCCAGGACTGGAAGTTCACGACAATCAGCAGGTACACCAGCACGATCGCCATAATCAGTCCGAGGCCCAAGCCGACAAACGATGAAGTCATCGTCTCGACTTGGCCGCGCATGGTCAGATGCGTGCCGCGAGGCAGCTTGCCTTGAAATTGGCTTAGCACATTGCGAATGTCGGTGGCGACTCCGCCGAGATCTCGATCCTGCACCGAGGCATAGACGTCGACGACCGGCGTGATGTCGTAATGGGAAATTGACGCTGCCGTGACCGACGGGTGTACTGTTGCCAAATTCGCCAACACCTGCTGCGACTGCGCTCCCGGAGCGCTGATTGGCGTGTTCATCAGCGCCTGCATGGAATCCATGCGGTAATCCGGCGTCTGCACGGCGACCGAGTACGTGATTCCGTTTTTGGGATTCAACCAATAGCTCGGCGCTGTCTGAAAGCTCCCGCTCAGCGAGATCAGTAGATTCTGTGCGACGTCGCGCTGATCGAGTCCGACTTCCTGTGCGCGCGTGCGATCGATGTTCAGATCGAGCGCGGGATCGTCCATGAGCTGCTGCACATGCACATCCACCGCACCGGGCACGTGACGCATGCGGTTGGCAATTTGTTCCGCGATCTGGTAGTTCGCATCGATGTTGCGCCCGACGACTTGCACGTCGATCGGAGAAGGCAGGCCGAAGTTGAGGATCTGGCTGACGATGTCCGCGGGCTGGAAGAAGAATTCCACGCCGGGGAAATACAGCGGCAGGTCCTCGCGCAGGCGCTTCACATATTCTTCCGTCGGATGATGATGTTCCTGGTTGAGGGAAACCAGAATTTCCGCATCGGAAGTGCCGATCGTACCGCTCGTACTGTAGGTAGTATTGATCGAGCTGTACGGCATCCCGATGTTGTCCAGGATCGTCACCAGTTCGTTTTTGGGAATCTCCTGCCGCAGTACCTTTTCTACTTCGTCGCAGAGGCGGGCAGTCTCTTCAATGCGCGTGCCCGCGCGCGCGCGTACATGCAGACGGAAGACGCCGGCATCAACCGTAGGAAAGAAATCTTCCCCGAGGAAGAAGATCAGGCCGAACGAGAGCACACAAAAGGCCAAAAAACATCCAGCGAAAACTTTGCGATGTTCGAGCGCGCTGCTTAGGAGATCGCGGTAACCAGTGCGAAAATTCTCGAATCCCCGCTCGAAGCTGCGTTGAAACTTTCCCAAAATGGTCCGGGGAGCGCTCGCCTTATGCTCGTGTCCGCGCATGATGTAGAGAACCATCGTCGGGACCAGCGTGCGCGAGAGCAGGTAGGACGCCAGCATCGCGAAGATCACCGCTTCGGCCAGCGGCACGAACAGGAACTTGGCCACGCCTGCGAGGAAGAACATCGGCACGAAGACAATGCAGATGCAGAGCGTGGAGACGAACGCCGGCAGCGCGATCTGCTGCGATCCATCGAGGATCGCCTGCTTCATGTCCTTGCCCATGCCCAGGTTACGCTCGATATTCTCGATGGCGACGGTGGCGTCGTCCACGAGAATGCCAACGGCGAGCGCCAGGCCGCCCAGGGTCATGATGTTGATGCTCTGCCCCAGCGCGCCCAAAATCAGGATCGAAACACAGATCGAGAGCGGAATCGAGACGGTGATCACCAGCGTGGGACGCCAGTCGCCGAGGAAGATCAGAATCATCAACGCCGTCAGCACAGCGGCGATGATCGCCTCGCGAATCACGCCTTTAATCGAGGCACGCACGAAGAGCGACTGGTCGAAGAGCGTCTTCAGTTGTATGTCCTGTGGCAGCGTCTCTTCTATCTGCGGCAGCCGCTCCTTCACCTCTTTCACGATCTCCAGCGTCGAGGCTCCGGCGCCGTTCTTCATGATGCTGATCAGCGTGCCGCGCTGGCCGTCCTGGCGCACGATGTTGGTTTGCGGATTGAATCCGTCGCGAACCTGGGCCACATCGCGCAGATAAATCGTTGCGCCCTTCTTCGTCTCAATCGGAAGATCGTTGAGCTCATTCACCGTCTGCGTGCTGCCGTTCATGCGCACGTTCAGCTCGAGTGGACCCATCTTCGCCGTACCCGACGGCAGAATCAGGTTCTGCTGGTCGACCGCGCTGACGATATCGACCGGACTCAATCCTTTGGCCTGCATGGCAGCCGAATCCAAATCGACCGAGATCACGCGCTGTTTACCGCCATACGGATACGGAATCGAAGCGCCTTTGATTGTCGTCAGCGGCATGCGGATCGAGTTGAGTGTCAGGTCGTTGAGATCCTGCTCGGGAATGCTCTTACTGCTCACGCCAACCTGAACGATCGGCACGCTGGAAGCGGAATAGACAATGATCAGCGGCGGCTGCGTGCCCGGCGGCAGCGAACGAACTTCGGTCTGCGAGATCGCAGTGACCTGCGCGATTGCCATCGGCAGGTTCGCGTCCGGCTGGAAGAAGATCTTCTCGATCGCGCGGCCAGGCATGGTCTGCGACTCAATGTGCTGGACGTCGTTAACGGTCGTCGTCAATCCGCGTTCCGTGTTGCTCAGGAACCGGTCGGCCATTTCCTCAGGCGGCATTCCGGTGTACTGCCAAATCACGCTGATGACAGGAATATCGATGTCAGGAAAAATGTCGACCGAACTGCGCAGGATCACGATAGGCGTGAGAATCAGAATGAGAAGCGCCATCACGACAAACGTGTAGGGACGCCGCAGCGCTAGATGGACGATCCACATTTACGACAAACGCTCCAAATCTGATTTTGATTGGCCGGAAACGGCGCAGGATTCGAGACTCCCCGCCGAATGGACGAGATCACTTCCATTCTAGGACATCGATAGCACGAGATTCGCGGCGTTCACGTTTAGAAGTGTTAAGGCGATGCCGGCGGTACGTTTTCGTGCTCACACCTTCAAGACATCGCCGTCGCGCGCCACCAGTAGATACAACGCGGGGTTCAGGAAGAAGCCCAAGAGCAGGCGCGAAATCAGTCCGGTGACGATCACGATCGCAAACGGCTTTTGAGTATCCGAACCGATGCCGGTAGAAAGCGCCGCCGGCAGCAGTCCGAGACAGGCGACGAGGGCAGTCATCATAATCGGCCGCAGTCGCAGCAACGATGCTTCGCGAGTGGCGCTGCGAATGTCCATGCCTTCCAGGCGCAGCTTGTTGATGTAAGAAACCAGAATTACCGCCGTCTGCACTGAAACGCCGAACAACGCGAGCAAGCCCAGCCCAGAGGAAACGCTGAAGGGAATGTCCGTAAGTTTTAGAGCGATGAGCGCACCCACGGGCACCGTCATGACCACACCTAGCGCGATCGAAATGGGAAACTTGAAATTCCCATAAAGCGCAAACAGGATAAAGAAGATCAGCAGAATCGCGAGAGGTCCTACAAACGCAAGCTGATTGCGCGCGGTTACATATTGGCTGTACTCTCCGCCCCATTCGATTTTGTAGCCGACCTGCGGTGGAATCGCTTTCTTCACCCGCGCCTGCGCGTCCTTCACGGCGCGCGCCAAGTCACGTCCTTCGATGCTGAACTGCACCCCGATGTAGCGCGAGTTATTTTCACGATAGATCATCGAAGCGCCATTACCGACGCTGATATTGGCGAGTTGCGAGAGCGGAATCTGCTCGCCATCCGGCGCGCCGACGAGCAAGTTCCCGATCTGTTGTGCGCTGCTGCGAAATTGCGGCTGCATGCGCACGACTAAATCGAAGAGCTTCTCACCTTGCACTACCTGCGTCACCGCCTGGCCGCCTACGGCGGCCTCAATCACCGCTTCGACATCGGAGACATTGATTCCATAGCGCGCGATTTTGTCGCGATTCACGTCCACAAGCAGACTGGGCTGTCCCAATTCGCGGACCACCGTTAGTTCGGTGAAGCCGGGCGTCTCCTGCAAGATTTTTTTGATCTTGAGCGCTTTCTCCTGAAGCACGTTCAGATCCGGGCCATAGATCTTCACCGCCAGCGCGCTCTTGAGACCGGTGAGCGCTTCGTCCACGGCATCTTCAGCGGGCTGCGTGTAATTGAAAATGATGCCTGGGAACGTGGTCAGCCTCTTGTTGATGTCCTCCGTCAGCTTGGCTTTCGTGTCCAGATTGCCATGCCAGGACTTGTCGTCGTACCGCTTGAGTCCCACGTAGAACTCGCAATTGAAGAAGCCTGTGGGATCGGTACCGTCGTCCGGCCTTCCCAATTCGGAACCAACAACCGTCACCTGGGGATAAGACATAAGAATCGCGCGAATCTGCGGCGCGATCTTGCTGGCTTCCTCGAACGAAATCGTATAGGGCATGGTCGCGCGGACCCAGAGCGCGCCTTCATCGAGATGCGGCATGAACTCGCCGCCTATGAACGGTACGAGCAGCATCGAGAGCACGAAAATGACCAGGCAAATCCAGCACGTCGCCTTGGGATAATCGAGCGACCAATCGAGCCAGCGCGCGTACACGTCTTTCACCCAGTCGTAGTACTTGTTGGCGCGCTCCTTCAATCCGCGTTGAAACCAGATCGACGCCAGCGCCGGAACAAAGGTGAGCGTGAGAATCAGCGCGCCGACGAGTCCAAAGGCCATGGTGTCCGCCATGGGGTGAAACAGCTTGCCGGAAGGTCCGCTCAGCGCATAGATCGGCAGAAAGCCGGAGATGATGACGGCGACCGAATAGAAGATCGGACGATCCACATCCGCCGCAGCGGCGAGGATCACTTCGTGCAGCTTATAGGCCTGTCCCTGGCGCTCGGCCAGTTCGCGATAGATGTTCTCCATCATCACGACCGTGCCGTCGATGAGGATGCCGAAATCGATCGCGCCGATCGACAGCAGGTTGGCAGGAATGCCTTCGGCGTGCAGTACAACAAACGCAAACAGTAGGCTGAGCGGAATCGTGAGCGCAACAATGATCGCCGCGCGCACATTCACCAGAAAGAAGATGAGCACGATCAGCACCAGGATCATACCGCGCACCAGGTTGTCTTCCACCGTGCGCGTGGTGAGTGCGATCAGATCGCTGCGGTCATAGAAGGTGCGAATCTTCACGTCCTTGGGCAGGATCGTGTTATTCAGCATTTCCGTTTGCTTCTCGACGCGCTTGAGCACCTCCTGGGCTTGCGCGCCGCGGAGCATAAGGATCACGCCTTCGACGGCATCGTCATTCTTCTGGAATCCAAACTCGCCGAGACGCGGCGCGTGGCCAATCGTGACTTGGCCGACGTCCGAGACGCGAACCGGCACGCCCTTGTTACTGCCTACGATGACGTTGCCAATATCGTTCTGGTCGCGCAGCAAACCGAGGCCGCGGACGTAGTAGAACTGCCCGCCTTGCGAATAAAATCCGCCGCCGGCATTCGAGTTGTTCGCCGCGAGCGCGTTTACTACCTGCGGTACCGTGATGTGGAAACCGTAAAGCCGCGCTGGGTCCATCACCACCTGATACTGCATGACGGTGCCGCCGAAACCAGAATCGTCGGCAACACCGGGAACCGCTTTGTACGCCCGCTGCAAAACCCAGTCTTCGATGGTCTTCAGATCTTGCGGGCTGCGGTCGGGACTTTCCAGAACATAGCGATAGACCAGTCCGCTGGGACTTGATAACGGCGCCATGCTCGGTGTCACGCCGCTCGGCAGCGTGGCATCGCCAAGCCGCTGGAAGACGACTTGCCGCGCCCAGTAGTCGTCCACTTGATCTTCGAAGGTGAGCCGCACATCGGAAAGCCCATAGAGCGAGATCGAGCGCATCACGACCAAATTGGGAATTCCATTCAGCGTGAGCTCGAGCTGTAACGTGACTTGCCGCTCCATTTCTTCGGCGGCGTGGCCCGGCCATTGCGTGATCAGCTCGACCATCGGAGGCGAAAGGTCGGGATAGGCATCCACCGGCATGCGCTCAAACGAGACGATGCCGCCGGCGATCAGCAGTCCCACGAGCATGAACACCAGGAACCGATTGCGCAGAGCGAATTGAACGACGCGGTGAATCATTCGTAGCTCGTCTGCTGCAAGGAATTGGCAAATTGCAGGAACAGCGCGCCCTGCGCTACGACCTTATCGCCTGGACTCAGACCGCTCATAACCTGCGTCTGTCCGCCGACGCTTTGCCCGATGTTCACGCGTCGCTGCGCGAACTGGTCTTGTCCGGCGTTCACGTAAACGAACGGCTCATTCTCCGCATTGCGCAACACGGCCGAGTCTGGGACGGCAATCGCATTGGGAATCGTGCCTGCCTGCACGGCCGCGGTCACGTACATATCTTTCTTCAACTTCTGGCCTGGATTCTGTGTCACGATTCGTGCCTGCAAAGTGCGCGAAGTGGGATCGAGTGCGGCCGCGATGTAGGAGATCTTCCCAGAAAAATCCTGCTTGTACGCGTCGGTGTTGATCGTGACCGGATCGCCGATGTGCACATACGGCAAATCGTTCTGATACACGTTCACCAGGACCCAGACGGTACTCATGTCGGATATCGTGTAACACTGCGTTTGCCCGGCTTGCAGCAACTGACCAGCAGCGACGGTCTGATCGACAACTTCGCCATCAATCGGTGCCAGGACCGGCAGCTCGGGAGTCGTCGCGCTCTTCAGCGCGGCTTCAGGATTCTTGATTCCTAGGATCCGCAATGACTGCTCGGCGGTCTGCATATCCGCCTGTGCCTGCACGCGTGCGGACTCGGCATCGAGCAGATCCTTTTCGGCAATCGCGTGGTGAGAGTACAGGTCCTGGGCGCGGGCATAGTTCTTGTCGGCAACCTGGAACATGTCCGAGGCTTTCAGATAGCTCGCGCGCAGCGCGGCGAAATCCGGACTGCTGACGTAGAGCATCGGCTGTCCGCGCTTGACTCTCATGCCGGGAGTAACCAGAATTCGCGCCACGGGACCACCAACAGCAGAGATCACTGGCGTCGTCTTGAACGCGTTGTACGCGACGGCGCCGGTGAGCCGGAGCACGCGATGCAGTTGCTGCGGCTGGACACTGTAGAGCTGCACATGCGACATCTGATCCGCCGGAACGCTGAAGAGACCAGCCTTCGCCGACGAGTTCAGTGCCTGATCGGTTTTGCTGGGACCGTTGCTGCAGCCGCAGACGAGAGCTGCGAGGCTAAGAGCGCTCAAGAAGGTCAAAACACTTACAAATACCGTCATCCTGAGTCCGCGACAGCGGTCGATGGACCTTGTCTTCTCGCGGCCTTGAGCAATCACCAGGTCCTTCGCGCAAAAAGCGCGCTCAGGACGACACGATATGAGGTACGAATTTCCCCTCTTTGGGAACATCATTGTATCCCTCATGGCAAGCTCCTTGTGCCCACGGCTTCGCGCAACTGTTCCAGCGCGAGCATGTAGGCGGCGAGCGACTGGCGATAGGCGAGTTGCGAAGCTCGGTAGCTGCGCTCGGCATCGAGAAAATCGAGCAGGCTGGCGGCGCCGCGCTGATAGGCGTAGGCGCTGATGTCGCGCGACTGCTGCGCCTGATTGAGATATCCACTGGTATAAAGCTTCACGATTTTCTCGTTCGTTTGCAGGCCTTCGTAGGCGCTGCGAATGTCGGTGAGCACGGTCTCGCGCGCTTCCTGCTCGGTCTGGTCGGATTGCGTGATGGCAAATCGGGTGCGAGCAATTTCACCCTGGTTGCGGTCAAAAATGGGAATCTCCATGCTGAAAAGCAGATCGCCGGTATTGAGTCCCGTGACGTGGGAATACTGGAAGGTCCCATTGAAGTCGCGCTTGCCATTGGCGCGGGCCAATTCATATTGGCTGCGCGCTGCCGTCAATGCCTGCTCCGCTGCGCGCAGATCCGGACGCGTGCTCAGCGCCTTGGCTTGGAGATCGGTTAGTCCCAGCGCGACCGGCTGATATTCGAGCTTGCCTTCGACGTCGTAGTCGGCCGGAACTGAATCGTAGCCAATAAGCTGACGCAACGCCGCGAGCGCCTGCACCTTACTCAGCTCGGCCGCGGACTGATCGGTCTGAAACTGGAGCAGCTGGAGCTTGATTTTGAGCAGGTCGCCTTCGCTGATCTGTCCGGCCTTGAATTGGTATTCGCCGATGTTGACGGTTTGCTGGAAGCTGTCGAGATCCTGCTTCGCGAGTTCGAGATTCGCATCGGCCAGCAGCACATTGATGAACTGCTGGCTCACATTGAAACTGAGTCCGCGCTCGGCATCGGCAACCTGCGACTCGATCACCGCGGTTTGATCGCGGGCAGCCTGAATGCGGCGCTTGCGTTTGTGCCCGCGCTCGAAGGTGTAGCCGACGCCAAGATCGAACTCGGAAGTCTGGTCGATCGCATCCGCTGTCGCCGACGTAAAGGGAATGAACAAGCTGTTCGCCGACACTACCGGATTTGGCCGGATCGCCGCCGTGATCTCCTGCGCCTGGCTTTGCTGAACTGTGGAACGAGTCGCCAACAGCGCGTGATTGTGCGCGATCGCCAGCTGGATAGCTTTGTCAAGCGTGATCCTCGTTGGCAAAGGCGGAGTTTGCGCCTTAAGCTCAAGTCCGCCGCAGATCACGACAATAAGCAAAAAGCTCGTCGCTAACAGCGAGTTAGAGAGCCTTCCTCGGAACCACCTGCGGTAGCGGGTGGTGCATTTCGAGAATGCAGATGTTTTGTGTGGGCCAAAGCAGCACGTGCGAGACATGCCAGAGGCACCTCCTTGCGTCTTAGTTCCAAAATGGCCGAACTAGACGGAAGGAGGAGGACGGCTGTAGAGCGCAGTCGCGCTGCCGCCAAAGACAGGGACGAAGCTCTCGACGGGAAGAATTTCGCGAACGGAAAAGTCAGGAACCCAATGCGCTGCCACTGCCGAATGCGTGGCCGGCTGCGATCCAATGCAGATCAGACAAATGCCGTTATCGGAAGGTCCAGCCCGATCAATCGAAATCGCCGAATGGGAAGAGTTCAGGGACTTCTTGAATCCGCAAATGTGCGCTGCTTCAGCGCTGCTGACCGTAACCAGGAAGACAAGACAGACCCAGAGCGTGGCTCTCCGGCCCCAACTCAGTCGCGTTGACGACAGGTCATTCACTGGAAGTTTGGAACCCACAATGGATCCAACAAGGGGAAGCAGCAATAGTACAGCAAAGAAGCGGGAGAAGCCTAGCTGCTAGCTTCTAGCTACTAGCTTCTAGCTCTTAATCACCGTGGTTCGGGGCACTTCATCCCACTGGCATTCCGTCGCATCAGCGCGCCTGTACCAGCCACCAGAGGAGAACTCCAGAGAGCAAGATGGTGATCCAGAAGCTTAGGGTTGTGACTTTAGATAATCGCTGCCGAAGCTCGATTGTTTCGTCTCTTCGCGGCCTCAAGGCACGCCACAGCCCGACCGCACCGATTATGGCTATGGTGACGCCAAAGAATCTATCAAAACCGCGAACAGCTTCGTATATGCCATACGCGATTACGAAAATTGCGCCGAGGATCCGTGCCGTCTTCATCTCAATCTGCTACTAACCCGAGAATACATCCAGGTTCAGCTAGCAGCTAGAGGCTAGTAGCTAGCGGCTAAAAAAGAAAAAGGCCGGCGTAACTGCCGCCGGCCCCGCGCGAGCGTGAGTGGGGGAGTAAGTTCTAGATTTTCCGCCGTGGACGGGTGGCTAAATCTCGCATTTGCATCATGAGGCTCGAGCGCTGCATCGGGTCGAGCTGAAAAATGAATGGAGCGCACTCGGCAATGAACGGATCTTCCGACAGTGCGATAATTTCGTCTTCGCGCGCGCGTCCGTCTCCGCGAAGCAGGTCAGGAATTGTGACCTCCAGCGCGTTCGCCAGGCGTTCAAGCGAAGAGAGCGTCGGCGTCGCCTTTTCGTTCTCGATCTTCGAGACGTAAGTGCGCGGCACGGACATGCGTCCTGCAAGCTGGCGCTGACTCAAGCCGGCGCGACGGCGTAGCGAGCGAATGGCTAAAGCAATCTGGATTTGGGGATGCGAGCCGTTGTGGTTCACCGCAGGCATCACTTCAGGCGCGGCTACCACCGGTTCGGGTTCGTTGTCGAGGCACTGCCGGCACCGCCGGCAATTATTGCTGATGGTCCGAAATTGAACGAGATGACAACTGTCGCATCTCACCACCTCGCGTGAATCTACGGGTGCGAGCGTCGTGGCCATGTAGTTTGGGAGCTGCCAGAGCAGGGCTACTCTCAAACAGACGGCTGGAGAGCGGGAATATTGATCTCCAAGCCATCGCTACTTTGCGGTACTCTGCACCAGAAGTCAAGCACAATTTGCTAAGAAACACGGATAATTCCAGAATTAGCCGGAGAAAATAGGGAGAAAATATGGATATGAGCCTTCAATCCCGTGAGTCCGCCTGGGGGTTACTAACTGAGTACACTCGCTCGGAAAGTTTGTTGAAACATGCTAAGGCGGTAGAGGCATGTATGGTCGCGTACGCGCAAAAGTTCGCCAGAGAGAACAATCTGGGAGACAGTCAGGCCAAGTCGCTCGAACAGAAGTACAGCTTGACCGGCCTGCTGCATGATTTCGACTACGAGCAGTTTCCCACTCCGGAACAGCATCCGTTTGTCGGCAACAAAATTCTTGAAGAGCGCGGATATCCCGAAGACATGCGCCGCGCGATTCTTGCCCATGCGGACTATTCCGGCGTGCCGCGGCAAACACACATGGAAAAAGCGCTCTTCGCCTGCGACGAACTCGCGGGTTTCATCACGGCGACCGCGCTGGTGAAACCGTCGAAATCTTTGGCGGAGGTCGATGCCAAATCCGTCCAAAAAAAGATGAAGGACAAGGCATTCGCCCGAAGCGTCTCGCGCGATGACATCGTGAACGGGGCTGCCGATCTGGGCGTCGATTTGGAAGAACACATCGCGTTCTGCATTGAAGCGATGAAGAAGATCGCACCGGAGTTGGGATTGGCGGGGACAGGAGCGGCTTCGGCGAGTTAGCACTACTTAGAAGCGCCAGGACTGTTCATTACCATTCCCGGTAGCCTGGATTATTCACGTATCGAGAGAGGCACTTTGAGGACTGTCATCCTTAGTCCGCCTTGGCGGACTAAGGATCTCCGCCGATGCATAGGACATGAACGCCTTGTCCAGGCTCTTCCAGCGCAATCTTCCCTCGAGGAACCGGGATGCCGCATTCAAACCCGACACATTCGCGGAGGTCCTTCACCCGCCAAGGCGGATTCAGGATGACATTTGCAAAGTGACGCAGTTCCGACCATGGCATGTCACTCGTTGGCCGCTGCGAACGGTACTGATTTTGTACCGCACAGCTCACTGCGCCGTAGCTCGTGGCGTGCTCTCCGGTGCAGTGGCTTGGGCTGACTCGGTTGCCGGCTTCTTTACAACAACTCCATCAAACGCTGTCGAGGCGACGATTCGGCCGGCATCTTCGGTGAGCGTGCGCACGAGCCAGCCGGAATCTTCTGCGCTCCAGTTTGCGCCGTTGTCGGCAGAGCTGTATACGTTGGTGGAATTGTAGGACGTGACCAGCATACGTTTGCTTTCCGCATCGTAAATCACGGAAGCAAGATTCACGACCGGCAAACGCTCGAGCCGTTGCCACGTGCTGCCCTGATCGGCACTGCGGTAGAGTCCTTCGCGGCAGGCCAGCCAGATGCTCCCGTCGGGCGCGACAGTGAAATCGTCGATTGAAGTAACGATCGGCGGAAGTTTCAGCTCGGACCAGTTTTCGCCGTTGTCGTGAGACACAAGCACGAAGTTGCGGCCAGAGGCGAGAATCTCGTCCGGCGCCGTGCGCACCAGAGTAAAGGCAGAGTGTCCGAGCACGGGACCGCCCTGCCAGGTGCGTCCCAAATTGGTACTCGCAAAGATGCCCTGGTTAGTGGCTGCGATCCACTTATCGCCATCGAGCTCGATGTCCGTCACGCGAGATTTTAGCGTTCCGGTTTTGATTTGTCGGCGAGTTAACGCCTTGCGGTGCTTCGTCGCTTTGCGGATCACGATCACCTTCTCATTCACGACGCGATCGGCAGGACGCCACCGCTCGACTCCCTTCATCTTTTCCAGCTTGAAAACGCCGCCGCTCGTACCTGCGAGAAGATGCTCGCCCACACGGCGCACCGCGAAGACATCGCGTCCATCGAGGCCGGTGCTCATCTGCTTCCAGGTTGCGCCCTGGTCGTGGCTGACGAAGACTCCGCCATATTGCTTATCGTTGATCACACCGGCATAGAGCGTATTCGGATCATCGGGATCGCCGCTTAGCGCGGCCACCTGTCGATGTGCGAATCCGGTATTCGAAGCTTCGAATGAAAGCCCGGCATTGTTGCTGGCGAGCACGCCGCTGCGATCGGTGGCCAGCAGGACGCGATCAGGATTGCGCACATCTACGAGCACGTCGTTGACGATCACGTCCGGTGAGGTGATGCGGCGCCAGGTTGTTCCCGCATCGGTCGTCCTCCACAGGCCTTCGGTCGTGCCGGCATAGACTACGTCGCGATTCGCGGGATCCTGCTTGAGCACGCGCGTGCGTCGTGCCGAAAAGGGCATGCCCTGAATTTTGTGGAACAGCTCTCCGGCGCTCTCGCTCTTATAGATTCCTGAGCAGGCGCTGGCATACACGACCTGCGGCTGTTGGGGATCGATGATGATAGAGAAAACGTCGGAATCGTCGATCACACCGTTTTTTATGTTGTGCCACGTCTTGCCGCCATCTTCTGTCTTCCACGGCAGATGCCATGTGCCTGCGTAAACCGTTTCGGCATTCATGGGATCGATCGCGATCGATTCCACGTTTTTGATCTCGCTGCTGCTCTCGGGCGAGATGCGCTGCCAGGTTTGTCCGGCGTTGCGCGTGCGATAGACGCCATCGAGCGCACCAGCTACGAGAGTATTCGGATCCGAGGGAGCGATCGCCAGCGCGCGCACCGATTTTCCATCCATTGGTTTCAGCGATTCCCACGTATGTCCGCCATCGGTGCTCTTGAAGACCTCGCCGCCTGTCTGCTCGAGCGTCCACGCCGCCACATACATCGTGCCTGGATGAGCCGGATCGAAGACGATGTGGTCCACCACATAGTCATTGCCCTTGCCAATGCGGACGTATCGCGCCCAAGTGTGACCATCGTCTTGCGACTCGTAAATCTGTCCAGCGCTTGTCCCCAGAAAAATGTGGGTAGGATTTGCCGGATCATACGACAAGCTGCGCACATCCCCGCCATCCGGCCCGACGGAAACCCACGTCTGATGAGCAGAGTTGGCCTGCGGCAAAGCGAGCGCACAGCTAAGAATCAGAAAGGAAGTCGCAATCAGGGGGAAGCGAAACTTCATACGATAGTTCACCTCAAGAAAGCTTCTGAGCTCCTAAGCCCCGAAGCCGCTGAGCAACCGTCTAGTTTCAGACGCCGAGCCTCAGGTTTCAAGTTCAAATCGCACGAGAACAATGGTGCTCAACGCGCAGGATTGAGAAGCTCCCTTATTTGGACGGTCTGATCTGCGAGATTGGATTTCCGCAGCTCGGAATGGCAACACAGTTATGCTTGTCCCGCCTGGATCTGTTAGCTGGAGGCTGATAACTGAAAGCTGGTAGCTCCCCACTCACTTGCACTCTTCGCGAGCACGTCCTACATTGGTTGCTGCATATGGCTAACGTCACGAATCCGAATGTCGATCGCCCGAGTGAAGCGCGGTTTGAATTTGCCCTTATTCTCATCATCTGCATCGCCGTATCGTTCACGCTGGCGGTTGTGCTCGCCGGCGTCGGCTACATGGTTTGGCAATAGCGCACGTGCTCTCGCCTGCAACCGGGCTGGCCCACTGGCCGCGAGGCGCCACCGTCAACGTGGAGATGTTCTGGCGTTGGCTGCACATCACTAGCGCCATTCTGTGGATCGGCCTGCTTTACTTCTTCAACCTGATCAGCACGCCATTTGTCCGCGACCTTGAGCCCGGGATGCGCTTGCGCCTGGTTCCGCGGCTCATGTGGCGTGCGCTGAACTGGTTTCGCTGGGCGTCGCTTGTGACCGTCCTGTCGGGACTTGCGTATCTCGGCGAGATCGTGGCCGCCGATGCCCATAATGGGAACGCGAGCGCGGGCGGATACTGGGGCAGCTGGTTCGGCATCTGGATCGCCGCCTGGATTGTTTTTTATGCGCTGCTGCGGACAGGAAAGCCGGCGCTGGTCTGGGTCGGAACCGCAATCGTGATCGCCTTGGCCAGTTGGGGCTTCCTGCTCCTGAATGCGAATGCATGGGAGAGCAATCGCGCACTCTCGATCGGCATCGGCGGCGGCATGGGATTTTTCCTGCTGCTGAACGTCTGGGGCATCGTCTGGCGCGTGAACAAGAAAATTCTGCGCTGGATGGAAGCCGCGGCAACCGGTGAAGCCATGCCCGCGCAGGCAGCCACACTTGCAAACCAGTCCGCCCTAACCGCCCGAATCAGCTTCTATCTGACATTTGTCATCATTTTCTTCATGGCTGCCGCCAGCCATTTCCCGCTGTTTGGAAGCTGATTTATCTTCGTTTCCTTCGTTTTGCATTCCAAAAATGGAACAGCCGTATCCAGAAAACCGTATCCCTTGTTCACCGCATTTGGTCAACCTTGTGGATATCTTTTGTAAGCTGCTGAATCTAATCTCGTCCCTACTCTCCAATTCATCCCGGTGATCGGTACCAAAGCTGCTCAGATTCCGCCAGATTCTGCTGAACTTTTGTTTTTCGGAGGGGCAATATGCGTCAGAGGTTTGCTTTGCTCACAGCATTGCTGCTGGGCTTGATCTTAGCGATTCCGGCATTTGCGGCGTTAACAGGCGATATCCAAGGCACGGTACTGGATCCCAGTGGAGCGGTGATCTCCGGGGCTAAAGTAACCATCACCAACACGGCAACCGGGGCCGTACAGACGGTCACCACCGATCAAAACGGCGAATTCGCTCTCCTGCAGGTGGCGTTAGGCGAATATACCGTTTCTGTCGAGAAGGCCGGCATGAAGACGATCCAGCAGGCTGCGATCGTGCGTTCCGCCGAGAAGACTCGACTCGATGTGACTATGCAAGTTGGCCAGGCGGCCGAGGTCGTGAACGTCGAAGCGGCTACGCCCACACTTGATGTTGCCAGCGCACAGGTCAGCCAATCGATCGACGCAAAGACGGCGCTCCAACTACCAAACCAGGGACGCAACCCAGTCCAGATGGCTACTCTTTCTCCGGGAGTTACTCCGGTCACGAAAGACAATCCGTTCCTCGGCACCGGCAGCTTCAATTCCAACGGTTCGCGAGGACGTGCTAATAACATCACCATCGACAACATCACGTCCAGCGACATCTCGACAACGGGATCGGCGGAACTTGGCACCTTTAGCCTGGATGCTATTCAAGAGTTCAAGCTGATTACCAACAACTTCGACGCCGAGTATGGACGCAATTCCGGCTCACAGGTCCAAATCATCACGAAGAGCGGCAGCAACAACTTCCACGGCAGCGGCTACTACTATCTTCAGAACCGCAACTTCAATTCCCGCGATTACTTTGATACAACCGGATCGCCTGATCCTCTGGTCCAGAACGTGGGCGGATTTACCGTTGGCGGCCCAGTCTTCAAGGACCATACCTTCTTCTTTGGCCATTGGGAACTGGATCGCACGCGCGGGTCAGGTTCAACGCGAAGCGCCAGTGTACTGACGCCGGCGCAAGAGGCCGGGATTACCGACCCGACTTCCCTCGCCATTTTCCAGCAGGAAAAGGTTCCGACTTCGCCGACGGGGGTCTTCAGTAGTCCGGCTCCGAATCAAAGCAATGCTCACTCCGAGTCTTATCGCATTGATCAGGTGTGGCGCGGCGGAAAGGACAACTTTTACGTTCGCTATGGGGACAATCCGCAGGTGGCTACAAGCCCCGGTCTAACCTTCGTGACCAGCAACCTTGCGAACTACGGAGCCAACAACACCAACTTCTCGCGTCAGTTGAGCTTTAATTACAGTTCTCAATTGACCAACAACATCGTCGATCAGTTCCGGTTTGCCTTCGGACGCAGTAAGCCCGCGTTTCAGCCGCTGACCACAGTCGCCGACCCGCTGGGTCCTCAAGTCAACATTTCAGGATTGGATTCGTTCGGGGAAGCTAGCATCATTCCGCAGGGACGCTTGCAGAACACGTTCCAGTACGGCGACACTCTGTCGTGGGTGCGCGGAAAGCATTCGTTCAAATTCGGTGGAGACGCCTTCCGCTATCAGGCATACAGCTTCTTCGATTCAAATGTGCGCAGCACATTCAACTTCGCAAGCCTCGCGGCCTTCCAGGCGGGTGCGCCGCTGTCGTTTACTCAGAACTTCGGCAACACCAATCGGCACAACTTCTCGACCGACCTCTTCTGGTTCTTGCAGGACGACTATCGAATCACCGATACCCTAACGCTGAACTTGGGCTTCCGGCTTGAGTCTTCGGGTGGAGTTTCGGAAGGCAATAACATTCTTTCGAACCTTGATCCTAACAACACCACTCCTCTGGGTGGAGGAGGCACTGGCCCGCTGGGTGGTATCGATCTCGGCGGCGAGTCCTTCCACCGCAACAATAACCCGGCGCCCCGCCTCGGCGTGGCCTGGAACCCGAATCGGGGCAAGCTAGTCGTCCGCGGCGGCTATGGCATCGCGTACGACTACATCTACTTGAACCCGATTACGAATCTGCGCTTTGCCGCGCCGTTTGTTCCCTCATTAACGGTACAGCAGTTCACGAACGGGAACACCTACGCCGCTCTGTTTGCCGGTAACTCTCCCGCGCAGGCGGCAGCGACGGCAGCCATCGGGCAGTTTTTACCGACACAGGTCAACTTCGGTTCGCTTTCGCCGGTGTCACAGAATCTGAACAATCCTCGGAATCAACAGTGGGACTTCGGCTTCGAGTATCAGGCGATGAAAGACCTGACCTTGAAGACTACGTATGTGGGCACGCACAACGATCATTTGCAAGCTTCGATTCCGTTGAACCTTGTCACCGCGGCCGTGACTCCGGCAACAAGCGACGCCGACGAAGCGGCGCGGCTGGCCGCTTTGCGAGGAGTGTTCTTGCAAGAGTCCGGTAATGCCAGCGGCACGATCGTCAACAACCGTCTCGATCCTCGTTTCAACAGCGTTAACCAAGTGCAGAGCGCGGGAACCTCCGACTACCATGGACTGCAATTCGAAGCCATCAAGAGGTTCGGATACGGCCTGACTTTTGATGCCAATTACACCTGGTCGCACTGCAGAGATGATGTCTCGGATGTATTGGGCGTCCTGGTCAATGATTCCGCCACGCTTCAGGATCCCAGCCTACCCCTCAGTGCGAACCGCGGGAACTGCGAGTTCGACGTCAGAAATCGCTTTGTCCTGAGCTACACGTATCAGATTCCGTTCACGAAGCGCTTCACGGGAATTGCCGGTCGCATTCTGGACGGGTGGTCAATGTCTGGCGAGCTCGAGGATCGCTCTGGACTGCCTGTTACGATCTTGGCGGGCTCGCGGCGTGGGGTTAGCGACATCTTCCTCGATGGCAACAGCCTGGTCCGCGCCAACGGAGATGTGAACCAGCTCCAAACAGCTATCGGCAGCGCCACAGGCCTCGGGCCGTATTCCAACCTCTGCGCCCGTGGAGTTAACACATCCACCAGCGCGACTGTGATTTGCACGAACAGCTCCAACTTCCCGCTGACTCAGCCTCTGCTCGGCAATGTCGGAGACAGCGGTCGCAACAAGCTGTACCTGGCAGGATTGAATAATTTCGACGCAGCCTTCAGCAAAGAGAACAAAATTACCGAGAAAACCAGCCTGCAACTGCGCTGGGAGATCTTCAATGTGCTGAATCATCCCAATTTCTCGCAGTTCGTGAATACGCTGACCTCGCCCAACTTTGGGACGTATCAGGGCACCGCGACGAACATGCGGCAGATGCAGGGTTCAGTGAAGTTCGTCTTCTGAGTCATCGAGTTGTGAGACATTGGGCCGATCTCATGATCGGCCCTTTTTGTTGCTGCATGCAAAGGGATCCGGGTGGGCTTTACTTCCAATGCTAGAATCGCCCTCAGTGAAAGAGGCAAAAAGCAGCTCTGGGACAAAGACAGCCGAGCGCACATCCGTTCCGCTGTTGGACCTGACGCGGCAGTACGCGCAGATTCGGCAGGAAGTTCTGGCCGCCATCGAAGAAGTCTGCGACTCGCAGCATTACATTCTTGGCGAAGCCGTTTCCCGTTTTGAGACGCAAGCCGGGCGTTTTCTGGGCGCAAAGCATGGCATCGGCTGTGCTTCAGGGACGGATGCCATCTTCTTGGCGCTTGCTGCCGCGGGAGTCGGCGCCGGCGACGAGGTCATCACCCCTTTCAGCTTTTTTGCCACAGCGAGTTCCATCCTCCGCATCGGTGCGCGACCGGTCTTCGCAGATATCGATCCCGAAACATTCAACCTAAGTACGGCATCGGTAGCGCAGATCATCGATCGGCACGGCGCGTTCGGACCAGCCTCCTGGGGGCGGAGCTAGATCGGGCGTACATGTCCGAAAGTACCCTTCCGTTGGGAGTCTTCCGAACCAAAACTCACCGGCGAATGCTCCAGCGTCAACTCACCACCATCAGGTTGGGAAGAGGACTGCCATCTCCAAGCTGGTCGATCCTGCTCGGTACACAAAAAAGTGAGGCGCCGATATTCCCGGCGCCCTCTAATTTATCGAATTCTAACTTGGCCTCTAGAAGTAAAACTTCGCTGCGAGCTGAGTCTGTCGCCCAGCCGCTGCTGAAGTGATCTGCCCAAAGGTCGAATCCAGGAAGTTCCCATCAGGATTGTTGAAATTGGTGTGATTGAACACGTTGTAGCTTTCCAATCTCAACTGGATGTATTTGCTTTCCGTGAGGAAGAGGTTCTTGTAAAGTCCCACATCGGTGTTGATGATCCCCGGACCATGAAAAGGATTCCGGTGAATGTTCCCAAAGCTGCCCAAAGCCTCATCGGTGAAGGTTGTTCCCGGCGTAAACCAATGAGAATTCGTCGCTCCTCCGGTGCGAGGATTGGCCAACTGCAGCGGTCCAGTCTGATTGGGAATGTCAGGACACGCATAGAAGTTTTCTCCGGCAGCGCACCACAGTGAGTAGGAAACCCCGCCGCCATAGGAAATGTCATAGGGGAAACCGGTTGAGAGGGTGAGAATGCCGTTGATCTCCCATCCTCCCAGCACTCGACCCAGGAAGCCGTTGTGCCGGAATGGGATGTCGTACACCGGACTGAAGACAAAACGATGACGGACATCGAAGGCGGAATCGCCGTAGTTCAAGCCGGGGTCAAATTGGTTGAACCCACGAACGCTGCCGCCGAATCCAGAATTCTCGAAGCTGGATGCAGTGTCTAGCGAGTGGCTATAGGTGTAGCTCGCCTGGAATAGCAAGCCGTGAGTCATGCCCTTTTTCGCACTGATCTGGAGGGCGTTGTAGTTGGAAGTTCCGCCCGAGCCAACGAAACCCGGGCTGGCAAAGACATCGCCATCATTATTTAGCACGTGGCCAGGAAACTTTTCTGCTTGATTGTCGATATTCGGGCTGGTGTTCGAGGGAGAAGTGCCACTGCAATTGACTGTATCCGCCAGGCAGGCTGCATGTCCGGCTGGGGTAATAGGATCAGGATTGTAGGTACTTTGCTCGTGACGACCCAGGGCGGCTACATAACTGACAGTCGCCACGATGTTGCTGGGTAGTTCCCGCTGAAGGGTCAAGTTAATGTTTTGCGAGTACGGAATTCTGAAGTCGGGACCGTACTGGCTGAGCGAAGAGACAAAAGGTATAAGCGGCGAGAAATCCACCGCCTGTCCGGCTTGGACAACAGGCGCCGGAAATTGGTTGGCATACACGATGCCGGTGTCGATGTCCTGGAAGGGATTCACAAAACCAGGATGGGCTCCGGGAACATAATGATTGGCGCCGCTCGAGTTGATGCCGAAAGGAGGCTGACCGAGGTTCTGGAGCGAAGTCTCCTCCTCTGTGCGGTTGTAATAAATTCCATAGCCGCCACGAATCGAGAGCTTATGCTCGCCGGATAGGAACCCGAAGTCCGGTGAATAGGCAAAGCCGACGCGCGGGCCAAAATCCCTCCACATGGTCCGCGATCCCTGAGCATTCGTACAGCCAGGATCGCCGGGATAGACGAGGCTGGTCGGAGCAGTTGGGAATATCTTTGACTGCTCTCCGGGAACATAACAAGTCACGCCTTCTCCGCCGTGCTGCAGGTTATGCAAGGGACCATCAATTTGCCATCCTAAGCCGTACGTGAGGGTGAGATTTTCGCGCGCCTTCCACACGTCTTGCGCATACGGGTAAAGCTCGTAAGCGTACGCATCAACCACACCTCCACCGCCCTGGCTGTAGCCGCTAGGGTCTCCCAACAGGAAATCCAAGCCGGCGCTGCCCGTGCCGAAAGAGTTACTCGAGGAGAACCCAATAACGCCATTGTTTCCGTTGAAAAATGGATTATTCACGTTGAAACGGCGGCCATCGAAGCCGAACTTCAGGGAGTGATTGCCGACAATTTTTGAAAAATTGTCATCGACTTGATAGTTCTGATCGATACGAGGCTGGGGCCCGTTGTTGCTGAATCCGAGAGTAAAGAACCCCGGCACACTGATTTTGGGAGCACCCGCTACCTCGGGGTGTTGAGGCGTGATCGCGAAGCCGAGGGAAGAGGGTTGTACGATTTGTTGGTTCGAAACAGCCCCAAAATTGAATCGCGAATAACCCAGCCGGAACTCATTCAGCGTTGTCGGGCTAAATACGTGGTTCCAATCGGCGGTGAATTGATGAGTTTCACGTGTGCTCACATCGCCGAACCCGGGCAGCGTAGAGCCGGTGAAAGGAAGCGTGTCGCTCGTAGGACGATGCTCAAATACCATGAGCCCCCAAAGCTGATCCTTCGAGGTGACATTCCCATCGATGCGGGCAATACCCTGGTCCTGAACGGTGGTCGTTTGAGGATTGAAGATAAAGGTGTTATTGGGTCCGTTCGGGAGTGGAACAAATTGCTGTGCGAGCTTGACCGCAAGCGGGTTGAAGGCCGAAGCCGGAATGATCCCCGTTGGGAAGCAGGAGCTCCAAGTGGAACCGGCCGGACAGCCGGTTGGTCCGAGCAGGGTTCCCGGGATTGGGCGATCCTTGAGCGCGAAAGCCTTTCCGTTGGCTAGTGTCGTCCAATCGCCTCCCAATTGTGCCTGAGAAAATACTGTGTTAGTGCCCACTGTTTGTGGCTGAACCGCGCGCGTGCCCTGATAAGACAAGAAGAAGAACGCTTTGTCCTTCAGAACCGGACCACCTAGCGTCCCACCGAAGATGTTTTGATGGAACTTGGGAGCCGTTTTTTGGAAGAAATTGTGATTATTCAGGAACGTGTCACGGTAAAAGTCGAAAGCGTCGCCGTGATAAGCATTCGTCCCACTCTTAATCGACGCGCTCACGATGGCTCCCGAATTCCGCGAATATTCTGGATTCAACGAGCTAGTGATGAGATTGAACTCTGAAAGCGCGTCTGGACTCGGCGTGTATTGCGTCGTGTTCAGGGGCAGATCGTTGACGTCTGTACCGTTGATCAGGAAGCTTGTCTGCTGAGTTTGGGCACCGTTCACCGAAAACGTGCCAAAACGATCGCTCGAGGACTGTACGCCAGGCTGGAGTTGCTCAAGCTGCGTCCAGTTGCGGCCGATGAGTGGCAGGTCCACAATCTGCTTTGCTTCCACCACGTTGTTGAGTTGCATGTTCGTGGTGTCCACCTGAACGGCGTTGGCGTTCACCTCCACAGTTTGCGTCTCCTGGCCAACTTGGAACTGAATCGGCTGCACATAGACCTGATCAAGGTTCAGCTTGATGCCGTTCGCGGCAAAAGTCTGGAACCCTGCAGCCGTAGCGGAGATGTTGTATGTGCCCACTGGTAACTGAAGAAATTCGTACCCTCCAGTGGAGTTAGATTTCGCGGTGTAGGCAGCGCCGGTTTGCACGTTCGTCGCTGTCACTGGGATGTTTGCCACAACGGCCCCGCTGGGATCAGTCACCGTTCCGCGAATACGGCCGGTCACGTCCGCTGCCCAAATCTGCACCCCCATGCAAATGCAAAACAATGTGGCGGCAAACCCCTTCCACATCAGTCTCTTTACCATTAGCTTCTCCTGATCAAAATGTTTTTTCTTCCCAATGCAAGTGTGTGCCGGCTGAATCCAACACTTGCCATCGCCCTAGGGAGGGTCTAGTCATTGCCCGGCACCGGTCCTCGGGGGAGGATCGAATCACTCATGAAAATTCTCAGTACTTTCCCCGGCTGCACGATTTGCAATTGCACTTCCAGCCATCCCGAAAAAGCAGCGGTTTGTACCAGTTTTCCGCATCTCTATCACGGAGCTTGAGTTGTATGCTGTTTTTGTAAAAAATTGTAGAGGATGTGGAAACTCCCATTCCAGAAAACCGTACCGCTTTGTCCCAATCTGTATGAAATTCTGTAGTGAAAAATGGTTTTTGGAAGAGCTCGGGTGTCAGGAATCTCTTCGTGGGGAAGCAAAATGCTATTCCAGCACTTTCTGTGGGCACATTTCTTGAGTGCTAGAATCGCCCTAAGTGAAACAGGAAAAGACCAGTTCCGGAGCCAAAACGGCGGAACGCGTAGCCGTACCGCTCCTGGACCTGACTCGCCAGTACGCGCAGATTCGGCAAGAGGTCTTGGCCGCCGTCGAAGAGATCTGCGATTCGCAGCATTACATTCTTGGCGAAGCCGTTTCCCTTTTTGAGACGCAAGCCGCGCGTTTTTTGGGCGCAAAGCATGGCATCGGCTGTGCTTCGGGGACGGATGCCATCTTCTTGGCGCTTGCTGCCGGAGGAGTTGGCGCCGGCGACGAGGTCATCACGACCCCTTTCAGTTTTTTTGCAACAGCGAGTTCCATCCTCCGCATCGGTGCGCGACCGGTCTTCGCGGATATTGATCCCGAAACATTCAACCTAAGTACGGCATCGGTGGCGCAGATCATCGATCGGCACGATCGCGCTCGGGCCATCCTACCGGTCCACCTCTACGGACAGTGCGCCGACATGGACGGCTTCACTCAGCTCGGCGAAGAACACAAACTCTTGATCGTGGAAGACGCGGCGCAGGCTTTCGGGGCGACTTGGCGCGGACGACGCGCCGGAGCACTGGGCGATCTCGGCTGCTTCAGTTTTTATCCCAGCAAGAACCTGAACGCCTTTGGCGATGCCGGCGCAGTCACGACGAGTTCAGACGACTTTGCCGCGCGAGTTCGCCTGCTGCGCAATCATGGCAGTCGGCAGCGCTATTACCACGAAGAGGTCGGCTGGAACAGCCGACTGGACTCGATCCAGGCAGCGGTTCTGAGCGTGAAGCTTCGTTATCTGGAATCCTGGAACCGCCAGCGGCAACAGCGCGCGGCCACATACGCGGAACTCTTCCGCAAAGCTGGACTAGCGGGAAGCAGCTCCCCAATCCACCTGCCTGTGACGGAACCGGAGGCATCGCACATTTATCACCAATACGTCGTCCGCGCCCAGCGCCGCGACGAACTGCGCAGCTTCCTCACCGAACGCGGGATCGGCTCCGAGGTCTTCTACCCTGTCCCTCTGCACCGCCAGGAATGCTTTACCTACCTGGGCTATTCGGAAGGATCGCTGCCGGCAGCCGAACAAGCCGCTCGCGAGGTGCTCGCGCTGCCTATGTTCGCCGAACTCACAGAAGATGAGCAGCACGCGGTGGTCGAAGCGATCGCCGAGTTTTATTCGTAATCAAATCTCATTGATCGAGCCTGTACTTAAGATATGCCTCGCGGGAAAACCAAAACAGGACAACACGTCGGGCTGTTCAGGAACGGAAGGAACCAAGCAGTCCGAATCCTCGTGGGTGGGAACTGCCCGGCAAAGATGCGATTCTTCGCAAAGAAGGTGAGCGGCTCATCATCGAACCAGTACCGCAAAAGTCCCTGCTCGAAATTTTGAGTACGCTCAAGCCCATTGGCGAGAAGTTCCCGAATATCCCGGAGTTGCCGACCGACAGAGTTGTCTCTTAAAGCGTGGTTCACAAACCTCCCTATCGGCCTCGATTCCTACTCTGTCATCCTGAGCGAGGGCGAACGCCCGAGTCGAAGGACCCCAAGGATGTCAATGCTTTGTCTGCGCTTCAAGTTTTTCGGGCTGAATCAGCGCCTGCTAGTCCATATTTTTCCAAGACTTAGGTCAGCACTTCTGGCGAATAGATTGTCGGGGTCCTTCGATTCGGGCGTTCGCCCTCGCTCAGGATGACAACGCTTAAATAATGAGGCTTTCGCATCGCCATTTCACAACCGCTTGTGAGAAATGCGGGATATTCTCTTGAGTTCAACGTAAATGCCCATTCCCAATATGGAACTCTAATGTGCCGTGCGCTCTTGCGGCACGTGGGATTCGTGTACGCCGCTCTCGTCCGCAATCAAATGACGGCTTCCGATCACTTGTGGACGGCCATTCGCGATCTTTTCAAACTTGATGTTGAACGTGTCTTTGTCGTCGAAGTCAGTCAACAGCATCTGTTTTTGGTCCGCATCCCCAAAAGCGAGATTGGGCACGCCGCTGTCGAACAGGTCCAGCGAGGCGCGCGCCACCTGATTTTGATCGTAGAGATACAAATCCGGAACGCCGTTGGGCTCTAGGAAGAGCGCCGCGCGGACGTGTCCTTGCTGGTCAAACAGCCGCATACCCGGCTGACGATCTTCCCAACCCAGTTTCGCCGCAGCGCGCCCGGCTTCGTCGAGCAACAGGAACTCGTGCGCCGCTAAGCTGGGTCGCGCTGTGCTCCTGCGCCCCACCCCAGTCGACGTTAGCCAACCCACGAACGCCGATACCACGATATTCGCCAAGAAAATCGCGACCACTTGCTTTCTATGCACCGGATCGAACTCCTGTAATGAAGTTCTCCAATTCTAAGCAGATGGGGCGAACTGGACCCTGGAAGCAGATTGGTGCACGATGAGCCGGGTCATGGCTTCGCGTTTTTGTGGAGCTCTACCGTGGACCAAGTCTTGTCGGCAGCATGACAGATGTTCTCCAGCTTGCAATCGACGCACTTGGGTTTGCGCGCCACGCAGAGGGCGCGACCATGCCAGATCACGCGATGCGAGAAGTCGATCCATTCCTCTTTGGGCAAAATGCTCATGAGGTCCTGTTCGATTTTTCCGGCTTCGTTTTCTTTCGTCAGCTCCAGCCGGCGTGAGATGCGATGCACGTGCGTATCGACGACCACGCCCTCAGCTTTGCCGAACCACGAGCCCAGAACGACGTTTGCTGTTTTCCGAGCCGCTCCGGGAACGGTCAGCAGCTTGTCCATCTCGTCGGGTACTTTGCCGCCGAAGTCCTGCACGATTCTTTTGGCCGCGCCGACAAGCGACTTCGATTTGTTGCGAAAAAATCCTGTGGAGCGAATCTCCGGCTCCAGCTGCTCGGGATTGAGCGCGGCGAAATCCCGCGGCATGGGATATTTCTTGAACAGCTCCGGCGTGACCATGTTCACGCGCACATCGGTGCATTGCGCGGACAGAATCGTTGCTACCAGCAACTCCCAGGCATTCGAGTGGTGAAGAGCGCACTTTGCCTTGGGATACATCTCGGCGAGGCGCGCCAGAACCTCGCGCACGCGCTCCGGAGCGATGGGATCGTACTTCGATGTAGTCTTCGGGCGCGCCGATTTCGTGGGCGCGGATTTGCGGGCAGGAGCTACTTTGGCAGGCATGAAGAAACGATTTTAGAACCTGTTCTGTTGTTTCAAAAACTTTCGAAATTGTGTTGTCAATCTTCTTATTGGCGTGAGAGTATCTGTGCCGCACTGAGCGCAGCGTCATTTTCTTGTCTTAACCGTGAAGTCTATCCTTGCATTCTTCGTCTGCACGTTCGCACTGGCCTGGGCCTGCTTTATTGCGGCCATCAAACTTTCGCGGCATACCGGATTTTGGATAGAGTCGGCGCCGACGAGTGTACTGCTTCTAGTGGGCACATTCGCTCCGGGGTTGGCCGCGGTCGCAATCAGCTACTGGCGAGAGGGAACCTCGGGCGTCCGATGTCTGCTGCAGCCGATATTGCGGTATCAAGTTGGGGTTCGCTGGTTCCTCTTTGCCCTGGCCTATATGGACCGTCATCAAGCTAGTGACGGCCGTCGCCGTTCGCTCTATCTCAGGCTCCTGGCCGCGCTTCGGTCACGAAGGTCCGATTGTCATTCTCATTGCGATCGTGATCTCCACGCCATTCCAAGCCGGCGAAGAAGTCGGATGGCGGGGCTATGCGCTGCCCAGAATCGCTACCCGCATCGGATATGCGCGAGCGAGCCTTGTCATTGGCGTGATCTGGGCGCTGTGGCACTTGCCGTTGTTTTTTCTTCAGGGAGCCGATAAATACGGCCAATCCTTCCCGGTCTGGTCGCTCGGAGTGACTGCCCTCTCTGTTGCGATCACCTGGCTTTATGCGCACACGAACGGCAGTCTCCTGCTGACCATGCTCATGCATTCAGCTGTCAATCAAACCTTGGGCATTGTTCCTTCTGCATCTCTGAACGCTTCTCGCGTTTTTTCGCTCCACGCCTCCACGGTCATGTGGCTGACGAATATTCTCATGTGCGCTGCGGCCCTATTCTTTCTGGCGCGAATGCCCGGATTTGTTCAGTCGGAGCGTCAATCGACCGAATCGCCGCGAGAAGCAGCAGCCGGAACTTAGCTTCGCGTGGTCTGCATTGTATTCTCGTGGCATGGACCCGCTCCGACTCACGCGCGAGCTCATCGATATCGAATCGATCACCGGTAACGAAGCTGCTGTCGGCAACTTTCTCCTGCAACAACTCAAACAGCTTGGCTATCGCGCCGAGAAGATGCCGGTGGAAGGAGACCGCGCCAACGTCTATGCCACGCTCGACAGTGCGCCCGACCTCGTGTTCTCGACCCACATGGACACTGTGCCACCGTTCCTTCCTTCGTCGGAAGACAAGGAGAACATCTACGGCCGAGGATCATGCGACGCCAAGGGCATCATCGCCGCGCAGATCGCAGCCGCCGAGCGATTGCGCCACAAAACCTCGAAAATTGGACTGCTGTTTCTCGTCGGCGAAGAGCGCGACAGTCAAGGAGCCAAAGAAGCGAACCGCCGTCCTCCGGGTTCACGCTTCATGATCAACGGCGAGCCGACAGAAAACAAAATCGCCCGCGCGTCCAAGGGGACGCTGCGTGTGCAGCTCACCGCAACCGGACGTATGGCGCACTCGGCTTATCCGCACCTCGGCGAGTCGGCGATCGAGAAGCTGGTCAAAGCTCTGCATCGGCTGCTGCAAATGCCGCTGCCGCAAAACGACGAGATCGGTCCGACCACGATGAACATCGGTCTGATCGAAGGCGGACGCGCTCCCAATGTGATTCCCGATTTCGCACGTGCTGAACTGCTCTATCGGCTGGTCGGCCCCACGGATGACCTAAGGCGGCAAATTCAGTCCGCTGTAGAAAGTCTCGCGACTGCCGACTTCAAACTGGAAATTCCCTTTATCCGCCTGCGCACAGTTAATGGCATTCCCGAGATGATCGCTGCATTCACCACCGACATCCCGGCACTTACCCAGTGGGGAGAGCCGCTGTTGCTGGGTCCAGGCTCCATTCACGTGGCGCATACCGACCGCGAGTTCATTCCCAAGAAGGAACTCAGCGAAGCGGTTGATCTCTACGTCAAGATTGCGGGCGAACTGCTGGGGCTAGATCATGCTAGAGGAAGCCCCGAAACCCCGAAGCTGCGAAGCCCCGAAGCTTAAACCCTGCTATAGCCATAACTGCTGCATTTCTCGAAAGCGCCGCGCGCCGAAACGCAAACGGTCCACCACGTTCACACTCACACGCCTGTCCAAGGCAGGAACGAAGAGCTTTCCGTCTCGCAACACAGGCTTCGCAGCTTCGGGGCTTCGCAGCTTCGAAGCTTCTTGGGTAGCGCGACCACATTCCCTGCCAGTACAATTCTCTGACTCATCCCGGCGCGGAATCTTTTGCGGAAGTTGAGTCATCTATTATCAAGTCTATTCATAAGAAAGCTAGGCACTTTTATGGCTGAATCTCGTAAGCACGAAGCTCACGCCGAGACGAAACACTCGGAACCCAAAAAGAATCCTGAGCCGGAACAAGTTGACCGAACGTTGCCGGTCCTGCCGGTTCGCGACACGGTTTTGTTCCCGCACGCAGTGCTGCCGCTGACGGTCGGCAGAGAAAGTTCCGTCCAGCTCATCAATCAACTCGGTGAAGAGAAGAACATCGTGGTGGTCGCGCAGCGCGAGGCGCGCGTCGACACGCCGCAGCCTTCCGACCTGTACACGATCGGAACACTGGCCACTGTCCATAAAGTCGTCAAGATGCCGAACCAGAGTCTCTTCGTCTTCACCGAAGGCGTAGAGCGTGTCCACGTGCGCGAATACGCGCAGCTCACGCCGTTTATGCGCGCCACCGCAGAAACGATTTCCGAGAGCAAAGGAGAAACCGGCCCCGAAATCGAAGCTCTTCAGCGGAACGTTCTCACACTGTTTCAGCAGATTGTCACCGGATCGCCCACTCTTTCCGACGAACTGCAAACCGTCGCGATGAATATCGAAGAACCTGGCCGGCTGGTGGACTTTATCGCCTCTTCCCTGCCCTCGCTCTCGACAACCGACAAGCAGGAAATCCTTGAGATCATTGACGTCAAGAATCGTTTGCAGAAAATCAACCGGCACCTCGCGAAGGAGCTTGAAGTCCAGCAACTGCGCAATAAGATCCAGTCGGAGGTCCAGGACCAGGTGCAGCAGTCGCAACGCGAGTACTACCTGCGCGAGCAGATGAAGGCGATCCAGAAAGAACTCGGCGAACAGGACGAAACCCAGCGTGACACCGAAGAGCTGAAGAAGAAGATCGAAGCTGCCGGGATGCCGGAAGACGTGAAGAAAGATGCGATGAAGGAGCTCACGCGTCTGGGGCGCATGTCGCCGATGGCCGCCGACTACTCCGTCACGCGAAGCTACATCGAGTGGCTCGCGGTACTGCCCTGGAGCAAATCGTCCGGCATCGAGATCGATATCAGCAAAGCGAAGGAGATTCTCGACGAAGATCACTACGATCTGCAGAAGGTCAAAGATCGCATTCTCGACTATCTGTCTGTTCGTCGTTTGCGCCCAGCAATGAAAGGCCCGATCCTCTGCTTCGTCGGACCTCCAGGCGTCGGCAAGACTTCGCTCGGCCGCAGCATTGCGCGCTCGCTCGGACGCAAGTTCGCCCGCATCTCGCTCGGCGGCATGCACGATGAAGCCGAACTCCGCGGACATCGCCGGACCTACATCGGCGCGCTGCCCGGACAGATCATTCAAAACCTGCGCCGCGTCGAGACCAACGATCCCGTCTTCATGATGGACGAAGTGGACAAGCTTGGACGCGACTTCCGCGGTGATCCCGCATCGGCATTGCTCGAAGTGCTCGATCCGGAACAGAACAATACGTTCCGCGACAACTACCTCGACGTGCCATTTGATCTCTCGAAGGTCCTGTTCATCTGCACGGCCAACATGCTCGATCCCGTTCCGGAACCGCTGCGCGATCGCATGGAGATCATCGAGCTGCAGGGTTACATCGAGGACGAAAAGATTCACATTGCGTATCGCTATCTGATTCCGCGCCAGATCGAAGAGAACGGACTCAAAGCCGAGCAGATCGAGTTCCCGGAAGAGGCTGTTCGCTACATCATCCGGCACTACACGCGGGAAGCGGGCGTGCGCAACCTGGAGCGCAACATCGGCACGATGTGCCGCAAGCAGGCGCGCCGCATCGCCGAAGGCAACACCGACAAGCTCGTCTTGAGCAAGGAAATTGTTCAGGAGTTCCTCGGCGGCATTAAAGTTCGTGTAGACACCGAAATCGCCGAGCGCACCAAGCGTCCGGGCGTGGCGGTCGGGTTGGCGTGGACTCCCGCCGGCGGCGACGTGCTCTTCATCGAAGCCAACAAGATGAAGGGTAAAGGCAACTTCAGCATGACCGGCCAACTCGGCCAGGTGATGCAGGAGTCCATGCAGGCGGCGCTCACCTGGGTCCGCTCCAACGCACAGAAGCTCGGACTCGATGAAGATTTCCTCAAGGAGATCGACATCCACATCCACGTTCCGGCCGGCGCCGTTCCCAAAGATGGACCATCGGCGGGCGTGACGATGGCGACCGCTCTCGTCTCGCTGCTCACCGGCAAGCAGGTGCGTCCGCTGACGGCGATGACCGGCGAAATCACGCTCAGCGGCAATGTGCTTCCGGTAGGTGGAATCAAGGAGAAGTTCCTCGCTGCTAAGCGCGCCGGCGTTCGCGACGTGATCCTGCCGGCGGAAAATCGACAGAATGTGGAAGAAGACCTAACCGCGCAGCAGATCGACGGTGTGAACATTCACTACGTCAACAGCATCGACGAGGCATTAGCAGTGGCCCTGCCGCAGGACGACGCCGAAGTGCGTCAGGACGCGGAAGAGCGCGAGCAGGTGCTCCAGCACGTGTAAAGACGTGTCCAGTTCCGATTCAATACCAGTTCCGATTCAGTACCAGTTCCGGTTCAGTACCAGTTCCGGTTCAGTACCATTCCCGGTAGGGAATGGGTCGGGTGCGTGATTTTCAGGCGATCGCCGCCTGTGACCCGATCGCTACCGCGAACGGTACTGACTCGCTGGCGATCAATGCGCCGGAGCCGGCTCCGGCGGCACGCCGCCGTACTGATCGCGCAATCGCGTCTGCCGGTTTTCCATCGGAATCTCGCGGCCATCGATGAAAACTTGCTTCACCGTGGTCTTCACATCGAGAGGATCGCCGTTAGCGATCACCACGTTGCCCAGCTTCCCCACGTCCAGCGACCCGAGCTTATCGGCGACCCCCCAAATCTCCGCCGCGTTGAGCGTGACCGACTTCAGCGCGTCGTCGTAAGGCAAGCCAAAGGCGACCGCGTAGCCGGCTTCGTACGGCAAGTTGCGATTGTTCTCCACGCGATACGAAGCGAACGCCAGCTTGACGCCGCGCTTCGCCAGTTCAGCCGGCATGGAGTAAACCGCGTCGTAGCGCTCGTTCGGTTTTGGGAAATCGTAGATCGGACCGAAGACGACCGGCACGTGCCACGACGCGACCTCATCCAAAATCTCCTGTGCATGGGTCACATGATTGAGGATCACCTTCAGATTGAACTCATGCGCGATGCTCATCGCCGTCTCAAGGTCCGTCGGCTCCTCAGCGCCGATCACTACCGGACGCTGCCCGTGCAGATAGGGCAGCAGCGCTTCCATTTTGAGATCGCGTTTAAACGGCTCGCCTTTGCCGCTCTTGGCAGCAGCTTGCTGGCGAGCTTCATAGTCCTGCGCGTCTAGGAAGGCTTGACGTACTTGCTCAGCGACTCCCATGCGCGTGGACGGAAAATGCGCTCCCTCAATACCTCTTCCGCCGCGACGCCGCTGCGAGCCGTTCATATTGAGCGGCAGCGCGTTGTCACGAAGCATGACCATCTCATCGCGATCTTTGCCCGCAAGTTGGATGAAGATATCCTGTCCCGGAATGCTGTCGGCCGAGCCCGGCGCAACAATCGCATTGGTGACGCCGTTGAACCGCGTCACCGGAATGCGCTCGGTCTCGGCATGAAACGCGTCGAAGACGTGCATGTTGGGAAAGATCTCTTCCGTGGGCTCGACAATGTCGTTGCTCGCGCGGACAGCTTCAATCTCGGTGAGACCCAGATTCGTCTCTGAGTCGATCAGCCCCGGATACACGGTCATACCGGAAGCATCAATCACCTGCGCGCCGCGCGGGATTGCAGTGCCTGCGCCACCGATTGCCGTGATCTTGCCGTTCTCCATCACCAGCACGCCATTCTCGATCACGCCATGCGTAATGGTAAGAAGTTTGGCGCCACGAATCGCAATCGGGCCAGGACTCTCCACGCGAGCCGTGAGAATCTTCGTCTTCCCGCGCGAACTCTGCGCCAGGAGCAAAGTGGACGCAAAGAACAGTGCAATGAAAAGCAAGAACCTGGTTCCCAAATTGAAACTCCCCATGAGCCGATCGGTTTGAGCTCCGCAGCTTCGGGGCTTCGCGGCTTCGGGGCTTGTGTTCGCTTCGCGGCTTCGCAGTTTCGCGGCTTCGGGGCTGATTTTCATTGCTGCACCTCCCCAACGCCGTCTTCGTCGTCACTGCCTTCAAAGTCGCCCTGCGACATCGGTGCGTCCTTCCATTTCGTCAACCCGTATCCCGGCAGCGAGCTGTCGAAGTACACGACGCCGTCAATGATTGTCTTATCCACTTTCGCGTAGCTCGACAGGGGATCGCTGTTCCAGATGCTGACGTCCCCGTCCTTGCCAACGTCGAGCGATCCCACGCGATCATCCACACCGATAATCCATGCCGGATTCAGCGTGATCATTTTCAGCGCCTCTTCCCGTGTTGCTCCGCCGTAGTGAATCACCTTGCCGGCGTCCTGATTCAGTCGGCGCACCAGATCGTTCGAATCGCTCTTCAGGGCCACGCGAATTCCGTGGCGCATACACATCACTGCGTTCCACGGTTGCGCATCCCAGGCTTCCACTTTGAAGCCCCACCAATCGGGCCAAGTGGCCACTGCGATCCCCTCAGCCGCGATTTTGTCAGCCACCTTGTACGCCTCTAGCGCATGATGGAAGGCGCGAATGTGATAGCCGAACTCATGCGCCATCGCGATCTCATTAAGGAACTCGTCAGCGCGATAGCAGTGGATCTGCACGTAAAGCTTGCCGCGCAGCACGTCGGCCAGCGCCTCGAGCTTCAGATCATGACGCGGCATCTTCGCGTCCTTATCACCCTTTTGCACTTTGGCGTTGTACTCGTCCCAGGTGCGCATGTATTCCTTCGCCTGCAACAACGCCTCGCGCTGCACTTCGAAGTTGCCCATGCGCGTCGAAGGTAGTTGGTTGCGAGAACCATAGACGCGCTTCGGATTCTCGCCACTGGCAAACTTGATCGAGCGCGGCGCGTTCGGGAAGAGCATGTCAGCGCGGCTCAGACCAAATTTGTTCTTGATCACGACTGCCTGCCCACCAATCATGTTCGCCGAGCCGTGCAGCAGCAGCAGCGTAGTCACACCGCCGGCCAGCGCCTGGTAGAGACCTTTATCGGTGTTCTGAAAGGCGTCGATCATCATCATCGACGGCGTGATCGGGCTGGTCGCCTCGTTCACGTCGCTGTCGAGCGCCAAATGGGAGTGGCAGTCAATCACGCCCGGCATCACGTACTTGCCGGTCGCATCAATGACGGTCGCGCCGGCAGGAGCGGCGACGTTCCGTCCGACAGCAGCAATCTTGCCGTTATGAATGAGCACACTGCCGTTCTGAATCTCGCCGTGCGTGACGGTCAGCACGGTGCCGCCGCGGATCAGCAAATCGCCTTGCTGCGCGTTCGCGCTTTGTGCCAGCGCCGGCAGGGTGAGCGTCAGCGCCACCATCAGCAGCCGCGACGCCCAGGAAAGAAATCTCATCGTGATCTCTCCTTTATGAAGAATGGCTGTACGGGAAAACAAAGCAGAGTACATGCGGAAAACCAATCCGTAAAGGGCAAAAGTCTTTTCCGCAGGCTTATCAGTGAGAGCAGCGGGAAGCCGAGCCAGGCCGCGCAATCCCAGGACACGTCAGTACCGTTCCTGTCAGCCTGGATTATTCACCATCGTTCTTTCTGCCTTTCTGCACGGATTGTGACAGGACCGAATATTTATGGCGTGCTTTCCAGCTTCCTGCTCTCTTTCCAGCTTCCTGCTCTGATGAGAATGCAACGCTTGTAAGCCTGTCATTCTGAGCGCCTCTTTTGCGCGAAGAATCTCCGCGAATGTTTCAGACTTAAACGCAGTCTCTCGGTTCGACGATGAACATTCTGCTAGAAAAGCCTGGAGAAGGCATTTAAGCCTGAAACATCCGCGGAGGTCCTTCGCCCAAAACCGGGGCTCAGGATGACAGTCTTTAGGTGTATCTATCGACTACACGAGTAATGCAGGCGGTAATTATCGGGTTCGGAACCGCGAGACCGCCGCGCGTGCCACATATTGGCTCTCTCGAACAGTACTGGCGGCCGCAACCTTGAAATTGCTGTAAACTTTGAACCAGCATAAAAAAAATCCTTTTTCTCACCGAACCCAAAATCTAAAGGACTTAGCTTGGGATAACCCAACGACAACCCAATTTCCCATTGGGTTAACCCAAATTCCGTTTGGGTTCGATTTGGGTTGAACCCAAACTTTCGTTGGGTTGGTTTTGGGTTGTGCAATCCCCTCGCAATGTCGGCTCGGCGCCCGCCGGATACCCAGCCGTCGTTCGCCCAAACGAGTTTTCCCGCCCATTGTCGCGGAGCATTGGGGACACTATTGAAACCTCATCTGACTCTGATACTGCAACATAGTAGGAATTGTCAACAACACTTTTTGGGCTTGTAATCGGGCAAATCGGGGGGGGGGCAAATCGGGGCAAATCGGGGACAGCCTGAGAGCCTGTCGGAGAGAAACATCAAGTTATCGGCACAAGGCTCCGAATGGAAATGGAAAATAATCGTCGGAAGGACACTGCTGAAAAATTGTCGGCTAGGTAATCAGGCGATCACCGGAAGCAGGCGATGGCGGAATAACTTCAGCAGGTTGTGAGTGGCGCAGATCAGTTTCCACTCGCATTCGACCCGCCTCAAGCCGCGGAATCGAAAGCGACGAAGACCACGGACTTCTTTGATCTGCCCGAACACGGGTTCGACAGTTGCTTTGCGCGAGCAGTACAGCATTTTGCCCACCGGACTCAGCAGCACTTCACGCATGCGCACAGCCTCTGGGCTTTTCGGGGCATTCGGAAGCAGCGGCACCCCTGGCGGTTGCACCTGTGCATCCGGGGAAACCAGTACCTGAATGCCTTGCAAGCCGGCATCCCGCAAACTGCTGGTGTCCCAGTAGCCCGCATCGGCTGTGACCGTTTTGGGAATACTTGCCGTGGTCATACGCACGCTCTGCACCATGGGCAACAACTGTTCTCGATCGGTTGTCTTTTGCGTGATCTCAGCGGCTACGATGACCTGCCGGTGAGCATCGACTGCGATCTGTGCGTTATAGGCCTGCACGAAGGATTTGCGCGCGTTATCCCGCATCACGCGCGAGTCGGGATCGACAAAGTTGTACTGACGCGTGGGGGCAAATCGGGGACAGCCTGATCTGCCCTATTTTTCTGCTTGCGTGTAGAATGCGCGTCGATGCCGAGACGAGCGCGGTGTGTGCTTCCGGGTATCCCTCTCACATCACCCAGCGCGGTGTAGACCGACGCGAAACCCTTTCTGTCGATGAAGATCGACAGACTTACCTGCATCTGCTGCGGGACAATCTGAGTGAGGCGGGTGTCCGTGTCTGGGCGTGGTGCCTGATGACCAATGATCGAGGATCGGATAACACAGTTGAGGAATTATCGTGAGAGCTTCAAGAAATAGACTTTGTCCGGTCATCAGGTATATGTGTTTGGCATTGACACTCTGGACAACACCTTTAATCGCTCAGAAGTCGCCGAAGGGAATCGATGTCCAGATCAATCCCGAAAACCCACTCCAGCTACGCATTAAGCTTCGTTCGTTCGCCCAAGTGCAGACTACGATTTACAAGAGCGAGCTGCCGTGGGGATTGAGCGATAGCATAATTCTCGTAGCCGTTACGCCCAGTGGTGAATACCTCGAGCAGAGCGTGGTCGCAGGCGATCCTTCTCCGGAAAAGATCACACTGCACCCGAACGAGTCGCTAAGTGGCGATATCAATTTGACTCGTGCTTTTAAAACTCTCGAGAAGACTATTCACAACACAGAGATCAATCTGTTTTGGGCCTACCGAAGCCCCAAGGAACTGAATCTTCCCCATTGGTCTGGTGGTTGGATTCTTATTCCGCGACAGGAGCCCTGAATAAAGCTAAGAACTTGCGGAATGTGTGTGCCGCCACCAGGTGAACCGTCGTACCCGCAGTTTGGCTCACCTTCTTGTTGTTAGAAATCCGGCATTCGTTGGGAACTGCGAATTCTGCGCTCTCCCAGGAAGCAAGATCGTTGCGGCAATGTTCCACGCGAACAGAGCCACCGCAACCAACTCGATCACGGCAGAAATCGGTAGAACGTGCCAGGCCCCTCGCCAATATCCTTCATAAGCGGGGAACTCGGAGAACACCCGCAAGGTACACCCCACGTTGAGCAAGAGCAGTGACCACAGCATCACGCGCGGACTGCGCAGGATCTTCATGCCGCAAAACGCGGGCAGAACCCGTTGTCCGATGGCAAAAACCATCGTCGCGATGAATCCCACGGTGAGCGCGTGTCGCGAGGCTCCCCAGATTCCCCCGAAGCGGTCGGCACCTGCAGCCCAGACGCCGAGCACCGCAGCGATACTCAACCAGAAATAGGCTGCACGGACAAAGAACGGGAACGAGCGGTGCACTTTCAGAGTTTTCGCCGGATGCGCGGATGGCTCGAAGATTCGCAGGCCCAAGCTGGCGAAAACTGTTCCGCAGAGTAACAGGAAGACGCACGACTTCATGAAGCCTGGCAATGCGACGGCCACTCCGGCCGTATTTGCCGCCACCGCCATGAGCAGCCACCGCTCGGTAGGTTTGCGCAAGCCGAGAAATACCGGCAGCCATTTCGTGTTGAATCCCCAAATCGCTGGAACCAGGAATCCCCAGGTGCAGAGCACCAGAAACCGCTGATCGATGGCGTGCGTGAGCGCCGGACCAACGCCGCGCGCGCTCACGTTAACGGCTAATGCAACGTTCGCGAGAAGCGACGCTAGAAATCCCAGCGTGGAGGCCATCACCAGGATCGTCCAGGTCTCACGCTTGTTTGCGCCGGCTGCTCGTCGATGCGTGCGCACGCTAAAGAAAAAGATCAGAAAGGCGCTGAGTTCCAGCACAGCAGAAAGCGGCAGCAGCGCTCGCCAGTACCACAGGTAGATGTTCGTGGTCCAGCGCAGAGCAACGCCCGCCGTCCACAATGTCCACGCGGTCCACCCGCGCCAGAGCGGAAATAGCGGGCTGTGCAGCAGCTTTTGCAGCGAGTAGAAGCCGATGCCCAAAATGAAACTGCCGATCCAGCCAAAGACCTGCGCGTGCCCGTGAGCCTGGATCCAGGCCGGTGCGAGCGAAGTCACGGTTCGTGACTCGCTGATCGAGATTAGATTCCAGACACCGAGAAACGTGCCCGGCAACAGCATGAATAACAGGCCGGTGAAGATGAAGGCGCTCACCAGCTTCTGCGCGCCGCGTTCACGCGCAATGGCGCCAAGCTCCTTGCTGGACCCAGGGACCACGTCGATACGAATCGTGGTGGTTACGCTCATGCCGGCGTGCAGGCTTTATCTTCCACGTGCAGCGCGCGAGGGAACAGGATGTTGTTTTCCAGATGCACATGGCGATGCAAGTCCTGCTCAAATTCCCTGAGCCCGGCGTACAGCGCGCGAAAACTGTTACAAGCGCCTTCGGGAAGAGTGAAGCCCTTGCTCAGATCGCGAACCTTTCGCATCAGGCCTGCGGCCTTGTCGTGGTCGCGCATCATGCATTCGACCGGCTGCGCCACCGTGACAAACGGCGCGCTCGGAGCTGCGTGCTGGCGACCGCTCGCCTGCTCAAGGCGCTCGATGTACGGGAAGAGCACCTGCTCCTCCTTCTGCATGTGGTTGATCATCTCCTCGGCGAGGAAGCCGAATGCCAGGCTGATGCCCAGCAGCTCCGGATGCGCGCTCCCGTGCCGCGTGCTCACCTTTCCTGCGAGAGCTTGCAGCCGCGGAGCTTCCGTGCGCACGAAAACGTGATGCCTCTCGACGATGTGTCGGGTGAGCGCGCTTAGAGATGCATCTTGCCAGCGGGGGAGATCAGCGCCGTCCACAGTTTCGCTCGCTGCTTCGAGACGAGCGAGCACCTGTTCGAGCGAGATATCGGCGATCCTTGCGGCTTCCGCGAGCGACTTGTTGCCTCCGCAACAGTAGTCGATGCCAAGTTCCTCAAAAACGCGAAAGGACGACGGACACTGCTGAGTGATCTCGCGAACCGTGGCAGAAGGTTCAAAGTTCATGGTGGACTGACTCCTTGACCATGACTTTACGTTCGCTGGTTTGACGGGTCAGTGACTTATGTCACGAGGAAGTCGGAAGTCAGATCGGGCCAAATCAGAAGTATTTCCCGTTCGCGTTCGGGACAGAATGTTTCTTACTTCTTACTTCTGAATTCTGCCTTCTAACTTTTTAAGAGCTGAGTTTCTGCTGCGCCTCAAGAGCGGGGAGATCGGGAATTAGGACCTCGCGGCCGTCCATGCGAATGAGTCCTTCGGCCTGAAGGCGGGCGAGATTGCGCGAAACCAGTTCGCGCACGGTGCCGATCTCGAAAGCGATCTCCTGATGTCCAGCTTTGAGGGCCAGCTTCACTCCTTGCGGCGTGCGTTTGCCTTCGCTTTCCGCGTGGCGCAACAGCAACGCGATCACGCGCTGCCGCACGGTCGTAAAGGCAAGCTCTTCCACGATGCCGACCAGCCGCCGCAAGCGCGATCCAACAACGGCCAGCACTTTGAGCGCGACCTGCGGATGCTCGACACAGAATGCCTGGAAGTCTTTGCGGGAGACAAAAACCGTTTCGGTTTCGCCAACCGCAACCGCCGACGCCGGATACTCACCGCCGTCGAACACCGGCAGTTCCGCAATGGAACTGCCCGGGCCTTCCATGGCCAGCACCTGTTCACGTCCACTAGGTGATGCCTTGAAGATACGCACCGCACCGCGCGCCACGACAAACAGGCCCTCACAGGCATCGCCCTCGGCAAACAGACGTTGTCCATCGCGATAGCTTTTGCGCACCGCGCGCCGGCCCAGCGACTCGCGCTCAGGCTTCGTGAGCCCAGAAAATAGCTGCGTTTTGAGCAGGGACTCGGAGATCGGAAAGGAGGAAGTCTGCACGGGCATCGCTGTACGAAGGAGATTGTACGCATCTTAAGAAGCCCGTGCGCGCTGCTCCTGACGCAACATCGTCTTCTCTACGCCTTGTGCATCTTTCGATGAAAGGAGAAAAATAGATGAGCAGCGAGGCGTCGGTCGGACTGACGGGTTTGTGGTTCGGCGTGTGAAGGGTCGTTAATGAGAACGGTCGTGCACGGTCGCACAACGATCTTTTTCTCAGATCCTCTTGAAGGCGCGCTGCACGTCCTTTACCGAATAGCGCAGAACAACTGGTCTTCCATGCGGGCAGGACATTGGACACTCGGTTTTCGCCAGCTCGCGCAGCAACCACTCCATCTTGTTCTGCTCGAGCTGCATGTTTACTTTGATCGCGGCATGGCAGGCGATAGACGCAGCAATGCGATGCCGGATCGCATCGAGATTCAGAACCTGACGCTCGCGCTCGAACTCGGCTAACAATTCGCCGAGCATCTGCTCGACATCGCAGGTTTCGATTCTGGCCGGCACGGCCTTCACAACCACCGTGCGCGAGCCGAACAGCTCGACTTCAAATCCATTTCGGGAAAGCTCCTCGGAAATTTCCGTGAAGACCGCCTGCTGACCCGGCGTAAGCTCGACGACCATCGGCATGAGCATCTTCTGCATCGGAACGGTCTGCGTCTGGCGCTGCTTCAACACTCGCTCGAAAAGCACGCGCTCGTGCGCGACGTGCTGATCGATGATCCAGAGTCCTTCCTGATTTACTGCCAGAATGAACGATTCGCGAAGCTGTCCTAGGGGACGCAAGGACGCAAGCTGTGGCGACATGTCTTGTTGTGCATCCTCGGCTTCTTCTAAGACCACACCGCAGGAATCGCGTATGGACGCAGCAACGGCAGTGGGCTGCCGCGTCGCCGTAAGCTGCGGCATCGAGGTGAAGTACGGCGCAGCGCCATTGCCGCCGATCATCTCTCCGACGCCGAAATCCAGCGTCGCGGTTCGCGGTACTGGTACGACGGCGGTGAGCGCGAAAGCTTCGGCGCCCGCGGGTGGTGGTTCGGCCTGCGGCGGCATGGCGCCCGGCGAGAGTGCGACAGCCGCTGTAGGCTGTGCTGAAATTTCGCGGGTGAACTGGGGTATCGGTCGGGCTTTCATCAATCCCGCACGAACGGAATCGCGAACGAAATCGTGCACGAACGTTTGCTGGCGAAATCGCACTTCGGTCTTCGCCGGATGCACGTTGGCGTCGACTTCCGTCGGCGGCAGCTCCAAAAACAGCAGCACCACGGGAAAAACCGTGGGTGGAATGATGTTGCGATACGCTTCGATCAATCCGTGCTGTACCAGACGATCGCGCACGAGTCGCTGGTTCACAAACACGAACATCGAATTTCGATTGAGCTTTTGCAACTCGGGTTTCGAGACAAATCCATGAATGCGCGCTTTGCCGGGTATTGGCGGCTCGTAATCTTCTGCACGCCGCCACGGCGGCGGTTCAGGAATGCCGACTCGCTCGAGATCGATCTCAGCCGCAATCGGGATCAATTGATCGAGGGTTTCGCGTCCAAAAATCTGATACAGGCGTTCGGCATGCGTGGGTACCGGCGAGGCGGTGAGCAGGTTGTGCGTGGACGAGTGCAGCTCGAAGTGCTTGTCCGGATGCGCGAGGGCGTAGTGTGTGACGAGCGACGCGATATGCGACAGCTCAGTCGATTCCGATTTCAGGAATTTTTTTCGCGCGGGAGTATTGAAGAAAAGATCGCGAACCTGAATCGCCGTCCCCGGCGGCACGCCGGCTTCTTCCACTTTCAGCAGCTTGCCTCCAGCGATTTCGATGCGCGTTCCAGAGGCGTCCTGCGCCTGGCGAGTATCGAGCGTCAGTCGCGAGACCGAGGCAATCGACGGCAGCGCTTCGCCGCGAAAACCGAGCGTATCGATGTTCAGCAGATCGTCGGCATCGTGGATCTTGGAAGTCGCATGGCGTTCGAACGCGAGCATGGCGTCGTCCTGGCCCATGCCGCAGCCGTCGTCGGTAATCGCAATTAGTTTGCGTCCGCCGGCTTCGACTTCGACGCGAATGCGCGTAGAGCCCGCGTCGAGCGCGTTCTCAAGCAGCTCCTTCACCACCGACGCAGGTCGCTCGACAACCTCCCCGGCAGCGATCTTGTTGGCAACGTTGTCGGAAAGTACGCGAATGCGGCCCATGCCGCTGATTTAATCACAGACCAGCTAACAGAACCACCTGCGGTAGCGGGTGGGCCGGTGATCGGCGGAGCCGAACACCGGGAGCTCTGCCCCAGACCAAGGAAAACCGTCAGCCACTCCGCGGCTGCCCACCCGCTACCGCAGTGTGGTTCTGTTATATTGCGTCGCCATGGACGCCGTGCCGCTGGCATACCTAATAACGTTTCGGTCGTATGGTACTTGGCTGCACGGTGATGCTCGTGGCGCTGTCAACCGCTTTCGGAATCAATTTGGCACGGAGTTTATTGAGCGCGACGATCACTGGCTTCGGCGAAATCAGAAAATGCTCAATGAAACTCCTGTGACTCTCGATTTGGAGCAGCGTCGTGCGATCGAATTATCGATTCCTCAAACCTGTGACATTCGCACGTGGTCGCTGTATGCGGTTAACATCCGGACTAACCATGTACATGCGGTGGTATCCAGTGGCGAGGCTCGCCCGAGCTCGTGCTGAACGCATTCAAGGCGAATGCGACCTCGAGACTTCGCAAAGAAGCGCTTTGGAACCACCAGTACAGCCCATGGTCAGACGGCGGCAGCAAACGTTACTTGTGGACTCAGGGGAGCATGGAACGGGCTATCGATTACGTGATGAAGGGCCAAGACCACCCGAACCCGAATTTCCGATAGCGTTGAGCGAAAAAACATCCGGTGCTCGGCTCCGCCGATCACCGGCCCACCCGCTACCGCAGGTGGTACTGTTGGTCAGGGCTTTACCGCGATACCCAGTTCTCGCAACTGCGCCGCGCTCACCGGCGTAGGCGCGTCCACCATCAAGTCCACAGCCTTGGCCGTCTTTGGGAACGGGATCACCTCGCGCAGACTGTCGGCTCCGGCGAGGATCATGACGATTCGATCGAGACCTAGCGCGATTCCGCCGTGCGGCGGCGTGCCGTACTCGAGCGCTTCGAGGAAGAAGCCGAAGCGCGAGCGCGCTTCTTCGTCGGACAAACCGAGCGCGTTGAAGATCTGTTTCTGAATGTCCTGGCGATGAATGCGGATCGAGCCCGATCCCAATTCGGTTCCGTTCAGCACGATGTCGTAGGCCAAGGCGCGCACTGCGCCCGGATCGGAGAGCAGTTTGCCGAAATCTTCCTCGTGCGGCGAAGTGAAGGGATGGTGCGCAGCGTTCCAGCGCCCCTCTTTATCGTCATATTCGAACATCGGAAAATCCGTGACCCAGAGGAAGCGGTAATCCTTCGCACTTTGCGTTTTCTTGAACGCGCCGTGACGGTCTTTGTACTTTTGCGCCAACGCGAGACGGAAAGCTCCGGCTGACGCATAGACGGCCTCCGCGGCTTTGCGCATGGCGATTGGCGAGCGGTCTTCCGATACGCCTCCGCCCACGACAACGATCAGGTCTTCGTTTTCTGCGCCGCTCATCGAACGCAGCTTGTTCACCGCTTCGGGAAAGCTCTTTTCCAGGCGCTTCAGGTCGTCGATGAGTTTGGCGCCTGGCCGGGCTGACCAGAGCTGCTTGTTGTCGTCGCGCTCTTTGCGCGAGAGTTCGCCCACCTTCGGAATACGGACTGCAACCACCGGTAGCAGTGGGTCAAGAGTCAAAGCATTAAGGTTCTCCTCGGTAAATGCGGCGCGCACGTCGGACATCGGCGGCAGACGCAGATCGGGTTTGTCGCTGCCATACTGGCGCATCGCGTCGTCGTACTTCATTCGCGGAAATGGCGGCTTCAGCTCGATGCCCGCTTGGCGAAATGCCGCTACTAGAAATTCTTCGACCACTTCGAAGACGCGCTCCTGTGAAGGAAAGGACATTTCCAAATCAATCTGCGTGAACTCCGGTTGCCGATCGGCGCGCAGGTCTTCGTCGCGGAAGCAGCGGACAATCTGAAAATATTTGTCGAAGCCAGAGATCATGAGGATCTGCTTGAACAGTTGCGGCGATTGCGGCAGCGCATAAAACGATCCCGGATAAACGCGGCTCGGGACCAGGTAATCGCGCGCGCCTTCAGGCGTGCTGCGCGTCATGAACGGCGTTTCGATTTCGAGAAAGCCTCGCTTGGACAGCTCTTGCCGAATGGCCAGCGAGACCCGAGAGCGCAACTCGATATTCGCCTGCATCTCCGGCCGGCGCATGTCGAGGTAGCGATACTTCAGGCGCAGCTCTTCATTCGAGATCGCCTCCTCGCTCGGCGAAAACGGCGGAGTCTTAGAATCGTTCAGCAACCGCAGCTCTTCGGCAATAATCTCGATCTCGCCGGTCGCAACATTCTTATTCACGGTCGGCGTATCGCGCTTCTTCACCGTGCCAACCGCGGCAATCACGTATTCCGAGCGCAGCCCGCTCGCTTTTTCGTGCAGGCTCGGATTGCTCTCTTTATCGAAGACGATCTGCACGATCCCGGTGCGATCGCGTAGATCGATGAAGACGAGATTGCCCAGGTCGCGCCGACGATTCACCCATCCCATGAGCGTAACCGAACGTCCTGCGTCGCCCGCGCGCAGGGTTCCGCACATATGCGTGCGCTGAAGATTGCCAAGCAGATCAAGATGAGAGTCGGGCAAGATGAGGGTCCTGACAGTGAGAGTAATCCACCATCATAATTGGGTAATTGTGCAATCGGGTAATTGAGTAATTGAAAACCTTAAACACTTCACGATTGAAGCCGTCCGAAAATCGAATCGGGCGCTTGGAAGATTCCCAAACGCCCGATTCCGAACTTAATTGCTCAATTACCCGATTACCCAATTACTCAATCTGCTACACGGCTACCGTTTGCTTCACCGGCACTTGAGTAAACCATCCGTGCCGGTCGGCGATGCGGCCTTCGACTATGTCGAAGAATTCTTTGTGCAGCGCGCGTGTGATGGGGCCGGTTTTGCCGTTGCCCACTGCAATCTTATCGACGCTGCGGATCGGCGTAATCTCGGCGGCGGTTCCAGTGAAGAAAACTTCATCGGCGACGTAGAGCATCTCGCGCGGGATCACCTGCTCGACGACGGGAACGTCCATTTCCCGGATCAGCTCGATCGCCGTGTCGCGCGTAATGCCGGGCAAAACGGAATTGCCGAGCGGCGCAGTGAAAACGGTCCCTTTTCGGACGACGAACAGGTTTTCTCCGGAACCTTCGCTGACGTATCCGTTCACATCGAGAGCGATGCCTTCGACGTAACCGTTGAGGATAGCTTCCATTTTGATGAGCTGCGAATTCATGTAATTGGCAGCGGATTTTGACATCGCCGGCAATGTGTTCGGAGCCATGCGGGTCCACGAAGAAACGCACACGTCAACGCCGACGTCTGACGAAGCATGTCCCAAATATTTGCCCCAGGCGTAATTGCAGATGTAAACCTCGATCGGGGAGTTGAACGGATTCACGCCGGCTTCGCCGTATCCGCGCAGCACGATGGGACGGATATAGCAGGGATAAACGCCATTATTGCCGACGACGTCCACCATGCCCTGCACGATCTCCTCGCTGGTGAACGGCACTTCCATGCGATAGATCTTGGCGGAGTTCAACAGGCGCTCGGCATGTTCCTGAGCGCGGAAGATCGCTGGACCTTGCGGGTGCTTATAGCAGCGCACACCTTCAAAAACTGACGAGCCATAGTTCACCACGTGCGACATCACGTGGAGCCTAGCGTCGTCCCAGTCGATCAGCTTGCCGTTATGCCAGATTTTCTCCGTCTGCGGGATTGCCATGCCTGCTCCTTGAGGAATTTTGGGGCCGATTGGGTGGAACCCTCATTATATTCAGATGCCGTCACCCTCCCCAAATGAAAACGTCAAAACCTTTCAACACAAAGGTCACAGAGGACACGAAGGCGGGATGAAGGCTACGAATTCTCTGTGACCTCGGTGTTAAAGGCTTTTGACTTTCGTTGTGGCAAGCTCGCGCGCTCGCTTGAAGATGCGCCGGAACATCTCCTTCGTCAGCTTGCCCGTGTTCGTGTTCTGCAACGAGGGATGATACGTCCCGAGTAGCGTGATGCCGTTCGGCATTACGTATTCGGCGCCGTGGCCAAATTGATACGGCGCGCGGGACTGGATCACGCCGCACCGGCGCGAATAATTTAAATATCCATCGAAGCCAATCTTTCCCAAGGCGACGACTACCTTCACGTTTTTCAGCGCATTCAGTTCGAGGTCGAGAAACGGAGCGCAGTTGGTGATCTCATCCGGGGACGGTTTGTTGCCCGGCGGCGCGCAGCGAACGACCGCGGTGATGTACGCGTCGTGCAACTTCATTCCGTCTTCACGACTGCGAGCGTCCGGTTGCGAGGCAAACCCTGTTTCGTGGAGCACGGGATAAAGAAAATCGCCGGATCCGTCACCAGTAAACGGCCGTCCGGTGCGATTCGATCCGTGAGCCCCCGGTGCCAGACCAAGCAGCAAAACCCGAGCGTTCGGATCGCCAAATCCCGGCACCGGCTTCGCCCAGTACTGCCAATCCATGTAGGCTCGGCGCTTGACGCGGCCTACTTCTTCGCGATGAGCAACTAGCCTTGGGCAGAGTCTGCAGGCGATGACTTGGCAATTGAGTCGCGCTAGCGAAGCGCATTCAGAAGCGCACATTGAAAAGGACGAGGGGGCGCTCGACTTGCGCGACAAGTTCCCCGTCTTACTCAGAGTTTTGGTAATTGTGGGCAAAACAGCTCTTGAAGGAGAGATAGTTTTATCTTCCCATAGATCGTACTTAACGAAGGATGCGACCCGGAGGAACGTAGCGCAACGCAACGAAAACTCCGAGGCGCGGAGCGCCGCATGCCAAAGGTAAGCCCATGCCGGGAGGCATGGGTTGCAGGTCTCTCCTCCAGAAAGGAGCGCCGGAGGCGCGGCACCAAACTCGCATCGGTGTACCGCGCCGCCCGCGCGCTGATTTTTTCTTACGGTGCCCGCTGCGCTAGCTCGCCTGCTTCGCCGCCGCCTCGGCCAGCTTCTTCTTGCTGAAGTACCAATCGGTCACGTCGAGTCCGCTGCCGTTAGTGGCTACGCGCTTTTCGGCGTCAGCTTGGGTGATCGGCGCGCCGACCATCACCGCGTCTCCACGCTTCCAGTTCGCCGGGATCGAGCATGCGAACTGCTCGGAGGTTTGCAGTCCTTCGAAAACCCGCAAAAGCTCGTCCACGCTGCGTCCCATATTTTGCGGATAGTAGAGCAGCGCGCGAATCGTGTTCTTGGGATCGATGAAGAACACTGCGCGAACGGTCGCCGTGTCGCTCACAGCTTCGTGCACCATGCCGAACGCATACGCTACCTTCTGATCAAGGTCGGCGATCAATGGGAATTGAACTTTTACTTTAAAGTTTTCTTCGATGTTGCGAATCCAGGCGATATGCGAATAGATGCTATCGATCGAAACGCCGATCGGCTGCACGTTGAGGCGTTCGAAGTCAGCGTGCCGGCGCGCGAACTCAACAAACTCCGTCGTGCAAACCGGTGTGAAGTCGGCAGGATGGGAAAACAGCATCACCCATTTGCCTTTCGAAGTATAGTCGGTGATCCGAATCTGCCCGTGCGTGGATTTGCCCACGATCTCCGGCGCCGGATCGTTGATGCGAGGAATGCGATTGGGTGTCGTCTCCGTGCTCATTTCGTTCTCCTGATGTGATCTTGAAATAGAAAAGCCCGCTGCGGCGCTGCCGGGCGGGCTTTAGAAACTTTGCGCAAATCTCCCGGTCAGCAGATGTTCTGCAGTGGACAACAAGCGCAGATGCCGACGGGAAGACGCATGGATCTTCGATGTAAGGTAATTGTAACGGATTTCGTGATTTGGTGATTTCGCGATTTCGTGATTGTGACCGACACCGCGTTTCGTCCCATTTGAGTTTCTGCGCGGGCGCCTGGAAATCACGAAATCACCCGATCCCGAAATCACGACATTCTACTGAGGTCTGCATGCCCGATCTTCCGCGCAAGCGAAGCTCTTACGTTCTCCTCGACGTCTTCACCGACACGCCGCTTCAGGGCAACCAACTCGCTGTCTTCACCGACGCTCGCGGCCTCTCCGACGATCAAATGCAGTCGCTCGCGCGCGAGATGAACCTATCGGAGACCACGTTCATCCTCCCGCGCGATGTGGAAGAAGAGCGCGAGCGCGGCACGCGCGTGCGCATCTTCACCACACAGGAAGAACTGCCGTTTGCAGGACATCCAACGCTCGGCACTGCGTACTACTTACATCGCTTCGGCGGCAGCCCGGACATCTGGCTGGATTTGAATGTCGGCAAAGTTCCCGTGAAATTCCAGCCAGAAAATGATTCCGCGCTCGCCTTCGGCGAGATGCGGCAGCGCGATCCGCAGGTGGGCAGCGTTCACGATCGTGAGCAAGTGGCACGCGCGACCGGATTATCGATCAACGACTTTGCTCCGCATCTCCCGATTCAGACTTTCTCGACCGGCGTTCCGTTCACGATTGTTCCCCTCGCATCGCTGGAGTCGATGCGCAAGATCGGACCATTTAGCGCGATGACCGAGTATCTATCGCGCAGCGACGCCAAATTTTTTTATTTTGTCACTGCCGAAACTGTCGATCCGAAAGCGAAGCTGCATGCACGCATGCCGTTCTACGGCGGAGACGATCCTGCAACCGGATCCGCCGCCGGATGCTGTGCCTCCTGGATGGCGATGCACGGCGTGATCGCGCGCGGCGAACAGGCGATCATCGAGCAAGGACTCGAAGTGCACCGTCCGAGTCGCATTTTTGTGCGCGCGGAGAAGTCAGGTAACGAGGTGATCAATGTGCACGTCGGTGGATATTGTGTGGAAGTTGCGCGCGGAGAGATGTGGATTTGAAATTCTCGCGACGCGAACTCACAAATTCCGCCGAAATTTTGCGAAAATTTTCTCGCGCAGTTGTGTGCCAAAAAAATTTTCGAATTAACCGCAAAGGCACTTTACATTCACGCTCGTGAGACTTACGATTCACGAGCGTTTCTTTGAAACGCCGCCCATTCGAAAACAAAAAATCTGTTGAACGTTGAGAGCCGGTCTGGATTTTCCGGGCAGCTTGAGGCGAAGACCTCGTGCGTCGCGCATCTTAAGTTTGATGCAGCGCCTACTTCAGGTTTTCGCGATTTGCGTTGCGGGAATGCCGCACCGGCTCTTCGCTGTCCTCCGCCGCAAGCGGAGTGAACTGTGCCAGGGGGCCCATGCGTCCGAAAAAAGTTATTCTCTGCATCGACGACAACGAACAATCTCTCTCTATCCGAAAATTCATGCTCGAAACGCGCGGCTACCGCGTGCTCGCCGCGACCAATGGTGCTGACGCGGTTGAGGCCTTCCAGCAAACTCCGGCAGATCTGGTGATCGCCGATCTGATGATGCCCGGCATGGATGGAGCCGAAGTTATTCGCGTGCTGAAGGAAATGTCGGGCGACACGCCGATGATCCTGATCAGCGGCAAAGTCTCGATGTATGACAAGGGCACGCTCGCGGATTTATTTCTGCCCAAGGGCGCCTATCCGCCTGCCGAGCTGCTCGACCGCATTCGGATTATGTTGGTGAAAAAGCGTGGTCCCAAGCGCACTTCCGCCGCTCCGATACCCATCGCCACCGCGCCGGTCTCTCAGGTGGGCGCGAGCTGACCGCCTATCCCAAGCCTCGTGTAAACTGACAGTTTTGGGATGCCGCACATCATCGAAGCCGAGAACGTCAGCAAGGTCTATCACATTGGCAAGGTCGAGGTTCCGGCGCTGCGAGGTGTCAGCTTCCATGTGAAGAAAGGCGAGTTTCTCAGCATCGTTGGCCCCTCCGGCAGCGGCAAGTCGACGCTGTTTTACATTCTCGGCGGACTCACGCATGCGACCAGCGGACGCGTGCTGATCGACGGCATCGATTTCACCACGCTCTCCGATTCCCGGCGCACGGCGATGCGCAAAAGCAAAATCGGATTCGTCTTCCAAAAATACAATCTGCTGCCGACGCTCGACGCGATCACGAATATCTCCATCGCTCACGAAATTGGCGGTCAAAACGGCGGCCTGGACAAAGCGCATCTCGATCGCGTGATCGATCTGCTCGGCCTGCGGGGACGCCTGCATCATCGTCCGAGCGAACTCTCGGGCGGCGAGCAGCAGCGAGTCGCCTTGGCGCGCGCGCTGATTAATCGTCCCGCGCTAATTCTGGCCGATGAGCCAACCGGCAATCTCGACACAAAAAATTCCGACATTGTGTTGCGTATGCTGCGGCAGTCGAATCAGGACTTTGGACAAACAGTCCTGATGATCACGCACAATCCCGAAGCGGCCGCCGTCGGCGATCGCATTATTCACATGCGCGACGGCGAGATCGTAGACGCATGAAGCAGAAAAGCGCGCCCAAACCGCACGCGCCTCTGGTGGCGCAAAACCGGGAGATGACGCAGCCAATCCTTCCTGGTACCGCCGCGACCGACTACGAGCGTTACCTGCGCACCGACGAGCTGCTCGCGCTGCAAAAGTCGCCCGAACAGCGCTCGCATCCCGACGAGCTGATGTTCCAACTCGTGCATCAGGCTTCGGAGCTGGTGCTCAAGGGAACGGCGAATGAATTAGACCGCGCTCGCGAGTCGATCGTGAAGGGTGATTACGTTTTCGCCGTAAAGTTGATGGACCGCAGCTTTCGCCTGCTCGACCGAGCGATTGAATTGCTGCACGTCCTCGAAACACTCACGCCATACGAGTACCACGTGATTCGTGCTGGTCTCGGGCACGGAAGTGGATTGGACTCGCCGGGCTTCCTCTCGCTGCTCCATCTCGCGCCGCGATTAGGACAGGCATTCTTCGATCAACTCGATGCAACCGGTATCGGCTTAAGAGATCTATATCGCCGCCACGCTGAGTTTCTGGCGTTGCACGAAGTCGCAGAACAGCTGCTTGACTTCGACGAGCGCGTACAGCTCTTCCGCTTTCACCACATGAAGCTTGCGCACAGGATCATCGGCGGAGACGTACTCGGCACGACGGGCCGTCCGGTGGATATACTTCGCCAGCGACAAGAGCACGTGCTTTACAAAGAACTCTGGGAAGTGCGCAACGAGATCACCGCCGAGGTCAATGCCAAGACCAAAATGGAACAGCAGGGCCACGGCAGGACATAGCTAATAGCGCGAACCAACGTGGATGCGGGGGCCCTCGCCCCCGCCTTTGGCTGAGGGAAGAAAAACCGCGAGCGGGAGAGCCGCCTCACGTGGCCTGTTTAGAATTTTCTGGAGTGCTCCTTCGCCCAGCGCTCCACGACAACTTTCTTTTGCGTGAAAAACTCGATTGCGTCGCGCCCCTGCGCGTGCAGATCGCCAAAGAAGCTCGCCTTCCATCCGCTGAACGGGAAGTACGCCATCGGCGCAGCCACACCGATGTTGATGCCGATGTTCCCGGCAGGAGCGTCATAGCGGAAGCGGCGCGCCGCCGCGCCGCTCGACGTGAACAGCGAAGCTTGATTGCCGAACGCACTGCGCTCGAGGAACGCAATCGCCTCATCCATGTCTTTGGCGTGCATGATGCTGAGCACCGGGCCAAAGATTTCAGTGTCGGCGAGATCGCTGTGCAAGGGAATGCCGTCGAGCACGGTCGGCTTGACGAAATTCCCATTTTCGAACTTCGAGACTTTCGTGTTGCGTCCGTCGAGCAGTAGCTTGCCTTGTTGACTGCCAGAACCGATCAGCGACTCGATACGAGTCTTGCTCTCCGGGTTGATCACCGGTCCCATCTGCACAGTCGAGTCGAGTCCATTGCCCACGCGCAGCTTGGAAGCGGTATCCACGATCGCGTCGGGAAAAGTCTTCTTAGCCTCACCGACTGTGACAGCGACCGACACGGCGAGGCAGCGCTGACCGGCGCAGCCGAACGCGCTATCCGTGACGATCTGCGTGGTGCTCTCCATGTCTGCGTCTGGCAGGATGATCACATGATTCTTCGCGCCGCCCTGGCACTGCGCGCGTTTGCCGCTGGCTGCTGCTCGCGCATAGACGTACTTCGCCACCGGAGTCGATCCTACAAAGCTCACGGCATGCACCTTGGGATGATCGAGCAGCGCATCGACCACCTGCTTGTCGCCATGCACCATGTTCACCACGCCCTTCGGCAAGCCGATCTTCTCGAAGAGCTCGCAGGCGAGCCGCATCGTCATGGGCACGCGCTCGGACGGCTTGAGCACGAACGTGTTCCCGCAGGCAATCGCGTAGGGCAAGAACCAAAATGGGATCATGCCGGGAAAGTTGAATGCGGTAATGGCGGCAACCACGCCAACGGGCTGACGGATCATGATCTCGTCGATCCCCCGCGCGATGTCTTCGAGGTTCGTGCCCTGCATCATCACCGGAATGCCGCACGCGACTTCGACGTTCTCGATCGATCGCCGCATCTCGGCCTTCGCCTCGGCGAAGGTCTTGCCGTTTTCGAGCGTGATCAGCCTAGCGAAGTCATCGATGGTCTCCTCGAGCAGGTTCTTCAGGTGAAAGAGGTACTGAATGCGATCCTCGGGCGGAGTGCGTCGCCATCCAGGGAGCGCCGCCGACGCGGCCTCGACCGCAGCATCGACATCGGCTGCTGTTCCGAGCGGCACTTGCGCGAGGACCTCCTGTGTTGCCGGGTTCACCACGTTCTGCCATCGCGTCGTATGCGACGCGCGCCACTCGCCGCCAATAAAATTCGCCAGCGCCAGATCGGAAGAAGTGCTCACACTCGTTGCCATAGATGTCTCCTAGAATTAAAACTTTGAAAGGCCTCTTGGGACAAGATAACGATTTTAGGCCATTTCGTCGTTTTTGCTTCGACAGCGGTGGAAGCCCCCGACTTCAGTCGGGGGAAGCGACGCTTCAGCGTCGCGGTGAAGGGCGCTGCCAAAGGAGACGCGCTTTAGCGTTGGCCCGTGGGCCGGCGCTAAAGCGCAACATTTTTGAAAACGTACTCTTCCCGCTGCGCCGAAGCGCAGCTCCCCCCGCATGAATGCGGGGGCTTCCACCGAGGTTTGAAGGTGAGGGAACCTGCTCTGATTCTGCTTCATTGACATCCACGCAACGCCCTAAGTAGAGTGGCGATTCGCGAGACGAACGCCGAATCCTGTCTCGCCGGGAGACCACCTTGAGCACCGCGCCGAAAGAGAGCCCGACCTCCGCCAACGTGCGGCAAATCACCGCGCAATACACCTACGGAACCTGGCGCAAGCAGAAGGGCTGGAACCCGCTGCACATCGTCGCCGCCGAGGGCTGCTATTTCACTGACTCCGACGGCAAGCGCTATCTCGACTTCTCCGGACAGTTGATGTGCCTGCCGCTCGGCCACCAGAATCCCGCGATCATCAAAGCGATCGAGGAGCAAGCGCGCACGCTCGCCTACATCGGCCCGGGATACGCGACCGACGCTCGCGCGAACCTCGCCACGCTGCTGCTCGAAGTCCTGCCCAAGGGATTGGAAAAGTTTTTCTTCACCACCTCGGGCACCGACGCGAACGAGGCCGCATTTAAAATCGCGCGCATGTTCACCGGCAAGTCGAAGATCATCTCTCGTTATCGCTCGTACCACGGTTCCACTTCGGGATCGATCGCGGCCACCGGCGATCCGCGCCGCTGGGCGATGGAGCCCGCCGGCAAAATGCCGGGCACGATCTTCGCTCCCGAAGTCAACTGCTACAAGTGCCCCATCGGACACACGTATCCCGGCTGCGGCATCGCCTGCGTCGAGTACATCGAGCACATGATCCGCAACGAAGACGACGTTGCCGCAGTAATCGTCGAGCCGATCGTCGGCACGAACGGCGTGCTGGTGCCGCCGCAGGAGTACCTGCCACGCCTGCGCCAAATCTGCGACGCGACCGGCACACTCCTCATCGCCGACGAAGTGATGAGCGGATGGTGCCGCACCGGCCACTGGTTCGCCGTCGATCACTGGAACGTGCAGCCCGACATCCTCACCACCGCGAAAGGGATCACCAACGCGATGGTCCCGCTCGGCCTGTGTGCGACCACGCAGCGCATCGCGCAATACTTCGACGACCGCTTCTTCGCCCACGGACACACCTACGAAGCGCATCCGCTCATGCTCGCGCCGGCCGTCGCCTGCATCCACGAAATGCAGCGCATGAAACTCGCCGACCGCGCTCGCGAACTCGGCGCCTACCTCGGCCAGAAGCTCAACGAACTCAAGCCCCGCCACCGTTCCATCGGCGACGTGCGCGGCCTGGGCATGTTCTGGGGCGTCGAATTAGTGAAGAATCAGCGCACCAAACAGCCATTCAATACCGGCCAAGACAAAGTCTCCGGCGCGCCGTTAGTAGTCGACAAAGTCTCCGGCCAAATGATGGCAAAGGGCGTGTACTTATCGAGTTGGATGAGCCACTTCGTGATTGCTCCCCCCATCATCATCACCCGCGAAGAGATCGACCAGGCAGTGAAAGCGCTGGATGAGAGCCTGAGCATAGCCGACGAGCAAGTCGAGAACTGATTCACCACGGAGACACGGAGACACAGAGAACAGCGGGAATTCGAAAAACTCGAAAGTAGGGTTTTGCGTTGAATTCTTTTGGCGATTTTGAATTTCGTTTTTCGCGCGGTTGATCGATTTCCGCAGATTTCTTCAGGATTTTCTCGCGTTTCGTGATCCCGCTTAAGATTCTTCTCCGTGATCTCCGTGCCTCCGTGGTGAAACCGGTTTTTGCCGGCAGCATCGTTCACCAGGATGCCCCGCATTTGCATCGTAGCGCCCCTACAATCGATTTTCTTCCGCCGGATGACCCGGAATGCCTCCCGAATCGCCACAGGCCATCTTTTCCTGACCAGCGTCTAAAATTACGCTGTTCTATTTTGGGAATTTGCGTAAATGTTTCAGGGATGCGAGTCGGTCGTCTCGAACCCGCGTCTTTGCTGGGGAAAGCAGCACTCAGCATTCGACCGTCAGCACTCAGCCATGAACAACGTTCTCCAGAACGCTGTGCACAGCGAAATCCTTCGCAGCACCAAAGAGCTCGCCAAAGTCGCTGACCCTGGAAAGGATAAGAGTCGCCAGCGGCTGCCAAGAGCCAGAACGTCACGAGCAGCGTATCGGAACCACCTGCGGTAACGGGTGGTGCTTTGGACTTTTCACCTGGGATAGCAGATGGTGATCTTGAGCTTGAGCCTGCCCAAAAGCTAGCGAGATTAGCGCAGCAACACGCGTCAGCAAGCGCTTTTTCAAGCTAGTAGCCAGCAGCAAGCAGCCAGCGGCTGCGCCAGCAAAGCGGATTGTCAGTACCGCCCGCGGTAGCGGGTGGGTCGTCCAGCGGCTGCGAGCTACATTCCGCAACACATCCAACGCACAGCCAAGCAAGATCGACGCAACAATAGTCAAGCACGCCAAGCGCCCCTGAGAGTGCTCCCAAGCGCCTCCAGGATGCAATCAAGCGACATTTGGCAAAAAAGGGCAGCTACTAGCTGCTAGCTACTGGCTGCTAGCGAAATCAACATCACGGCTGCCCCCAACCGGCTTAGCAGCGGTCTGTCAAAACCAGAGACGGACCTGCACGGAAGCCGCGGACCACACTGATCCACAAAAACTTTTGAATCCTTCAGGAAAGCCGGGCGCCCCATCCTGCGGGAGTTCGCAGGGTGGGCTTTGCAGGACCTGTTTTTTTTTCGAAAGGCGCAGCTGCTATCGGTCGGCTCCAGCTTAAACCAAGATCAAGATAGGGAGTTGTGAGTTGTCCCATTTTGGAACCGGCCCCGGTCCTCAGCGGAGCTATTTGTCCGGCCGCTTTCCCACACTGGGAAATGATGATGACGAACCTGGAATCGGCAATCCTTGCGCGAGTGTTGCTGTTGCTTTAGCTAGCAGCTAGTAGCTAATAGCTGACTTTTCACGCCGCGCGCCGGAGCGTTCCCGGCACGAACCCGCGCCGCTGGTAAAGCCAGGTAGCAACTTGCGTCTTCAGCACGAGGTGCATGAGCACATCGCGTTCGCTCAGAACCCGCCATTTTCCTGCGCTGACCGGACCAAACACTCGGAACCAGATCTCACCGTTTCGTACCTGGTAGTGATTCATCGGTAAACCGGCCCCTGCGGAAACAAAGAGATCATTAGGACCATTCAACACGGCCTCTCTCCTGCCCTGAGTACTCAATTGTTATTTCTCGGATTGGATGCCCCCACTCTCTAAGACCGGGTTGGCCGATCTTGACGCATTTTCGAGAGCCGCTGGAAAACAAAGCTGCGCAGCCGGTTTTCACCACGGAGACACAGAGAGCATGGAGGAATTTCAGAAAGGGCAGCGGGGCTCAACGTGGAACCGGCCGCCCAACGTGGAACCGGCCGCCCTCGGCCGGGTGTTGACTTTGCTTTTGCCGTTGCTTTTGGTTTGCCGTCGCTTTGCTAGCAGCCAGCAGCTAGCAGCCAGCAGCTGGAAGCTGCCTTTCTGCTACACTTCCGCTCCTCGCCATGAACTTCGTCAAGCTGAAGCGGAATCCGTATCGCTACCGACGAACTCTGCCGCACATCCAGGACTCAGTCCCGCTGTTCATCACCTTCAATACCCTCAACCGCTGGGTTCTTCCGCCCGAAGCTCGAAGCATCGCCATGGAGAGCTGCCTCTTCGAACACAATCGGCGCGTGCTGCTTCATGCAGTTGTGATCATGCCCGAGCACGGGCATCTCCTCTTCACGATCATTGAGAGTGCCGATCCGCCGCCGCTCCATCAGATCCTCGGCGACATCAAAGGCGCGTCGTCTCACAACATCAACAAACTACTCGGACGCAAAGGCCACGTCTGGGAAGAGGAATCGATGGACCGTGCGACCCGCGAAAACGAACGCGAGTACTACCGCAACTACATCATTCATAATCCAGTAAAGCGCGGCCTGGTAGAACATCCGGACGATTACCCCTGGCTCTGGTATGAAACAGAAGATCAGCCGGACCCAAAATGGAACAGGCCGGTAAACTTCGCGAAGGAATAAACCAGCGGACTGCTCAAACTGGAACAGACCAATGTGGAACAGGCCGGTAAACGTGGAACGGGACCTGTCCTGAGCCTGCTCCTAAGCTTGCCCTGAGCTTGTCGAAGGGGAGCCCCCGGCCGGGTGTTGACTTCGCCTTTGCTGTTGCTGTTTGATCAGTTTTCCAAATCCCAAGAACATCCTCATTTTGAACCGACGAACAAACCAAGCCGACCCAACGTGGAACCGGACCTGTCCTGAGCTTGCCGAAGGAGCCCCCGGCCGCGTGTTGACTTTCGTAGCCTCGGCAGACTTCTGGGAAGTCAGCACAAGTTCATTTGAGAAGAAAACAAAGCAAAAGCAAATTCAAGGTCAAAACCCGGCCGAGGGCGGCCGGTTCCACGTTGATCTGCTTTTACCTTTAGTATCAGCCAGGTGGACGCGACCATTTGCGATCAAGGAGCAAACCATGAATTCTTTATGGCCGAACTGATCGGGAAAGCAGTATTCAGGTGGCCAAGGACAAACGTGGAACCGGCCGCCCCCGGCCGGGTGTTGACGTGGCCTTTGCCGTTGCTTTTGCTCAGTTTTCCAAACCCAACCAGAGCATCCGCATTTTGAACTTACGAAAGAACCAAGCCGGCCCAACGTGGAACCGGACCTGTCCTGAGCCTGCCGAAGGAGCCCTCGGCCGGCTGTTGACTTTCGCAGCCTCAACAAGACTCTTGTGCAGATAAGCACGAGTTCAGTTTGAGAAGACAAACAGAGGCAAAGGCAAAAGCAAAAGCAAAACCAACAGCAGAGTCAAAACCCGGCCGAGGGCGGCCGGTTCCACGTTGATCTGCTTTTATCTTTGACATCAGATCGCAAGACAGGGCCATTTGCAATCCGAGGAGCAAAACCACGAATTCTTCATGGCCGCACTGATCTGGAATCTGGGGATGGCCAGCCCCAACGTGGAACCGGCCGCCCTC
>DASTJH010000025.1:0-123049 GCA_035716645.1 Terriglobales bacterium
ATTAGTGAGTTCACGCAGACAACTTTGTGTCGACGCTACATCCCCGAAATCCTACGGTCGACACCGGATCAATCTTGGGGGAAGATTCAAACCCGCTTTTTTGGTGCGTGCGGATTATAACCCACTAAAAAGCAGAGTCAATGGAAAAGCAGGAAAAACGGCTTCTAGCTGCTAGCTACTAGCTTCTAGCTGTTCCGCATGAAGATCAGATTGCATAAAAACTGCAAAAGATTACATTGCAGTGTGAAAACGCGAGGCAAATCGGCAGCGTACAAGCCACGCGACAAAGCTAGCAGCTAGATGCTAGTAGCCAGCAGCTTCTTTCGCGTTATACTCCAGCCAAGTCCCATGCAGAGAGCTGAGCTGTCCCGCATCGCGATGAAGCAACTGCAAAACGTAATCTGGTCCAAAGGCACATTTCTCACTCCGCAGCATCTGCAAGTTCAGGACCGGTACATCGAAGACAGTCTGCGCTTCCAACTTGAAGCGCTGTCGTTCCGCTTTTGGGGCTTCTCCAGTCTTCAAATTGACGAAGCAAAACTTGTTGAAGGACTCTTCAGCATCTCGGCCGCAACCGGCGTTCTGCCGGATGGTCTGCTGTTCGATTTTCCCGGCGCGGACAACGCTCCGCAATCGCGTCCACTGAACGCCTTCTTCACCGAAGACCGGCGCAAGCTCACGGTTTTTCTGGCTGTGCCCGAGCAGCGGCCCGGCGGTTTGAACGTAGGCAATCGTTCGGATTTGAAAACGCGCTACCTCGCCGAGACGCGCATGTTGCGCGACGAAAATTCCGGCACATCGGAAAAACCGATTCAGATCGCGCGCAAGAACCTGCGTTTATTGGTCGAAACCGAAAATCGCGAAGGCAGCACGGCCATGCCGGTTGCCGAAGTTGAAAAGACGATCGACGGCACCTTTCGCCTGTCGCCGCAGTACGTGCCGCCGATGATCGATGTACACGGCAACGATCTGCTCACCAGCATGTTGCGTGGACTGGTCGAAACACTAGGCGCGCGCAGCGCCGTGCTCTCCGGCGCACGCAAACAGAAGAACCAAAGCCTCGCGGAATTCACCGCGGCCGACGTCGCGAACTTCTGGCTTCTCTACACGATCAATTCTCATCTGCCGGTCTTCCGACATCTCTTTCACCGCACCGCCGTCCATCCCGAGCAAATGTATTCGGCGATGCTGGAAGTCGCGGGAGCGCTGACTACGTTCTCCACGCAGATTCAAACGCGCGATCTGCCCGAATACGATCACGAGCATCTCGGTCGCTGCTTCCGCGAGCTGGAGCAGAAGATTCGCACGCTGCTCGAAACCACGGTCCCCACCAACTGCGTGACCCTGCCGCTGAAGCTCGTGCGCGAGTCGATTTACGCTACTGCCATCGATGACGATAAATATCTGAACAATACGCGTCTCTACCTGTCCGTTGGGGCAAACATGAGCGACGCGGATCTGATCTCCCAAGCTCCGCGCCTGATGAAAGTGGGCGCTGCCGCCTACGTGGACGAGATCGTCCGCCACGCCCTTCCCGGATTGAAACTCACGCACCTGCCCAGCCCGCCGGCAGAAATCCCGATCAAGCTCAAGCGCAAATACTTCGTCCTGGACACCTCCGGATCGGTCTGGGAAGGCATCCAGCGGTCCCGCAATATCGGCGTCTATGCCCCAGCGGAATTTCCTAATGCTGAGCTGGAACTGGTTATCCTGCTGCCCGTCAGAAACGGATAAATGAGGAATTCGAAGTCCCCAAATTCCCCGAGAGCAGGGAATTTTCCTTTCCGTGCCGGAGCGTACGGAGCAGATCCGGCAGGATCATTTTGGGTTCGATTCTGATCCATGTCCCGGCATCAGAAATGCCTTCACAGCTATCGAGTTCGGTTGTTGACCTACGGGAAGGATCGTCAGCAGGACTGCGCCTTGTTTGGCCGCTGTGCGGATCACGCTCACGTCCGCGCCCGCGCTGTCGATCACGAACAGGAAGTTCTGGTTCGACGAAAGCGCCATCGGCCCCGGACGGCTGCCGACATGGACGCTGCCCACCAGCTTGCCATCGTCAATGCTGTACACGGCGACGGTGTCGGAATTGGCGTTGCTCACATATAGGACCGAGTTATCCGCGCTGACTAGCGCGTGCACCGGCCCCGCGCCGATCGCATAGCTGCCTCCGACCTCGTTGGTGCCGGGAAGAATCTCCGAAATTGTGTCGGACCCGAAATTGGTCACGAAGATTTCCCCCCCATCCGGCTTCAGCACAAGCTGCGTAGGCGAGCTGCCAACATCGAGAAACGCCTGCACACGATCTGGCCCGAAGTCTCCCGCATTCTTGTTTGCGTTCCTTTTTGGAACCGAGCGACGCTGATGCGAAACTGCCGGATGTCCTTCGTCGGAACCGAACAGCTCAAGCACAGCAACCTGTCCGGAGCCGGTACAGGCGACGAACGCCTTGCTGGAATCCTTCGCGATCACCACATCAGTAGGCTGTGCGCAGACGTGGTCTTTGGAACGTAGCGCGAGCTTCTGGGTGTCGATCACCGCGACCGAGTCGCTCTGCTTCTCCGAAACGACGACCAGCTTGCCGTCGGGAGAGATGCGCAACATCTCCGGAGAATTCTCGATCGCAATATTGGCCACGGACCGCCGCGCCGACAGGTCCAGAACAGAAACGCTGTTCGAGCCGGAATTCGCGACATAAGCTCGCGTTCCATCCGGCGCGACGTCAAGCGAATGTGGACTGCCTCCGACCTGGATGGTAGCCATCAGCTTGTTCCGTTCTGCGTCGATTACGCTGACCGAGTTCGATCCTGCATTCGCGACATACACTTCGTTCCTGCGTGGATTCGCGACCACGGCCACCGGATCGCTGCCCACTGCAATCGTCGCCGCCGGCGTAAACTGCTGCATGTCGAGCACAGAAACGTTGTTGCTGCCGCCGTTGGTCACATAAGCGTATTCACGGTAGGAAGGTGGATAAGGCACGTGCCGTGTGCAGGAGAGGGAAGCGAGAACTGCGAGAGCGACGGTCGCAACGAGAGCTTTCGCGGATTTTTTGAGTCTCATTCGAGCTCGCCATGCGGCCGAGAGATATCTGCCTTCGTCGACGCACGCGCTGTGATAGGGATTCCTCGGCCGCCAACGGACTCGGAATGACAAGCGCTCACACCCGCGCCACGCTGGCGGTTACCGGCTGCGGGACCGGAGGAGCTAAATCGCGGTGCAATACTCTCGCGATCTGGCGCGTTTCGTTCATCAGTTCTTCGAACTGCTCCGGGAGGATCGATTGCGGGCCGTCGGAAAGCGCGTGGTCGGGATCATGATGGACTTCGACGAGCAAGCCGTCGGCGCCGACGGCAATGGCAGCGCGTCCTAGCGGAAGCACTTTGTTGCGTTTGCCGGTGCCATGGCTGGGATCGACCAAAATGGGAAGGTGGCTGAGCCGCTGCACCGCCGGAATCACGCTCAGGTCGAGCGTGTTGCGGGTATGGTCGGCGAACGTGCGCACACCGCGCTCGCACAGCGCGACATGGTAGTTGCCCTCGCTCATCACGTACTCGGCAGCCATCAGGAATTCTTCGACGGTCGCGGACATGCCGCGCTTGAGCAGCACGGGCTTGCGGCTGCGTCCGGCGCGTTTGAGCAGAGAGAAGTTCTGCATGTTGCGCGCGCCGATCTGAATCATGTCGGCGTATTCTTCGACTAAATCCAGCGACTCGTTGTCCACTGCTTCAGTCACGACCAGCAATCCAAAGCGGCCGCGCACTTCGGCCATGATTTTTAAGCCTTCTTCGCCGAGTCCCTGGAACGAATAGGGAGACGTTCGCGGTTTATAGGCGCCGCCGCGCAGGAAGTGCGCACCCGCGCGCGCGACGTGCTCGCCGATGATCATCGCCTGCTCGCGCGACTCGATCGAGCACGGGCCAGCCATGACGATCACGTCTGTGCCGCCGATTGCGGCGCCATTCGGGAAGCGAATCACCGTGTTGTCCGGCTTCACGTCGCGGCTCACCAACTTATAAGGCTTGCTGACGCGAATGACCTCGCCAACTCCCGGCATCTCTTCGAGTGTGCCCGCCTCAACCGCCCCTTGATTGCCGGTGATGCCAATCGCCGTACGCTGCGCTCCGGGAATCGGGTGCGCACGGAATCCCAGTGACTCGATCTTCCGGCAAACCTCGCGCACCTGCTCTTCGGTGGCCTGCGCCTGCATTACGACTAGCATCGATTACTCCCTAAATGGAATTTCCAGTGTAATGAATGCGTGAGAAAGGCCGCAAACAGCGATCTCACCACGGAAACACGGAGTCACAGAGAAAAACAAAAACTAGGCGCGACGTCATATGAGGAAGGTGTTTGTCTTTTCGGTTATTTCGTTATTCTTGCCTTTCTCTGTGACTCCGTGTCTCTGTGGTGAAATCGCTTTTCCTTTATGCTCGAAAAGATGCCGACGAAATGGGAACGCGAGGCCAAGGACATTCTGCAGTGTCCCGCTCCGGCTCAACCTCCGCGCCTGACCTCGCGCCGGATCGGCATTCATACTTCAACCTCTGGCGGCGTGGAAACTGCCGCCGAGCGCGCTTATCGGCTGGGGTGCAACACGCTCCAGATCTTCTCGTCGAGTCCGCGGATGTGGAAGCCGTATTCGCTCGGACAGTCGCAGTGCGACGAGATGAAGAGATTGAAAGAGAAGTACGGCATCGCGCCGCTGGTGATCCACACCAGCTATTTGGTGAACCTCGCCAGCTCGACTTCGGAGTTCCTAAGAAAATCCATTGAGGCATTTCGCGGCGAGGTCGAGCGGGCCCTCGCTCTGGGCGCGCAGTACCTCGTGCTCCATCCCGGATCGCACCGCAATCTGAGCCGCGAAGAAGGACTGAAGCTGGCGGCCGAGTCGATCGCCCGCTCCACAAGCGGCCTCGATCTTGAGAGCTGCGGATTCAAAGTACTAATCGAGAACTCCGCCGGCGCTGAGTACTCGCTTGGCAGCTCGTTCGAGCAGGTCGCCGAATTGCTGGAGCGGCTGCGTGCGGTGCTGCCGGTCGCTGCGTGCATTGATACCTGCCACACGCATGTTGCAGGTTACGATATCGTCTCGCCCGAAGGATACGAGCACACGATGAAATATATGGAGAACACAATCGGGCTGAAAAATGTTCAGGTCTGGCACTGTAATGACGCGAAAGCTGCGCGCGCTTCCAAGCTCGACCGGCACGAGCATATCGGTAAGGGCACGATCGGGCTGGAACCATTTCGACGTCTGCTCAACGATCCTCGAACCGAGCACGCAGCGTTCATCGCGGAAACGCCGATCAATGAGCCAGGGGATGACCAGCGGAATGTGGATGCGTTGAAAGCTCTCGTGCAGGCCCGTCCTGTCATTCCGAATCCGCGTTAGCGGAAGAGGAATCCCTACCCCATTACGTGCATCGGCCAGGGTAGGGATTCCTCTTCCGCTGCGCGGATTCGGAATGACAATGCCACTTTATTTACAATCGAAACAATCCCATGTCGCACCAGGAGAAAACTGTGGTTTTAGACGGACGCGGCACCGAGCAGCCGCGCGAGCCCGAGCAGCGCTACGATCCGCAGAGCATTGAGCTCAGGTGGCACGAGCGTTGGTCGCAGCAGCCGGAGCTTTATCACGCTGAACCGGCCACTTCGCAGAGCAAGAAGTACTACGTGTTGGAGATGCTTCCCTATCCCTCCGGCGCGCTGCACATGGGACACGTGCGCAACTACTCGATCGGCGACGCGCTCGCGCGCTTCATGTGGATGAAAGGCTACAACGTACTCCATCCGATGGGATGGGACGCGTTCGGTTTGCCTGCCGAGAACGCGGCGCTCAAGAACAAAACCCAGCCACGCGAGTGGACGCTGCACAACATCGCCAACATGAAGCGGCAGATGCAGCGGCTCGGTTTTTCCTACGATTGGAATACTGAGGTCACCACCTGTCTGCCCGATTACTACCGCTGGAACCAGTGGTTCTTTCTCAAGTTCTACGAGCGCGGCTTGGCCTATCGGCGCAAGAGCAAGGTGAACTGGTGTCCGGAGTGCGCGACTGTGCTCGCGAACGAGCAAGTCGTGAATGGCTGTTGCTGGCGGCATGAAGAAACTCTGGTCGAGCAGCGCGATCTGGAGCAATGGTTCTTGCGCATCACCGAGTATGCCGACGAATTGCTGCGCGATCTCGAGAACCTCGAAGGCTGGCCGGAAAAAGTGCGCACCATGCAGCGCAACTGGATCGGGCGCAGCGAAGGTGCGCAGGTCGAGTTCAAGCTCGCCGGGTCAGACGAGAAGATCACCGTCTTCACTACGCGCATCGACACGATTTTTGGCGCAACTTCGATTCAGCTCGCTCCCGAGCATCCGTTCGTCGGCAAGCTGATTGCCGACGATCCGGCGCGCTTAACGCAGTTGGACGAACTCATTGCCGAGCAGCGGCGCGCGCGCGAACTTGGCGAGCTCGGCGAAACCGAGAAGCGCGGATTCTTCACCGGCGCATACGCGATCAATCCGTTCAACCACGAGAAGATTCCCATTTGGGTTGCAAATTACATTCTGATGGGATACGGCACGGGCGCAATCATGTCCGTCCCGGCGCACGACGAGCGCGATTACGAATTCGCGAATAAGTATGGCATCGAAGTCCGGATCGTGATCTTGCCGCGCCAAACGGAACCCGCTGCGGTAGCGGCGGGCGCTGTTGAGCCCCCTACGTTGCCGTATACCGAGATGGAGAGCCTGCTCATCAACTCCGGCGAATTCAGCGGGCTGGGAAATCAGGAAGCAATCCAGAAGATGACGCGCTACGCCGAAGAGCACGGCTTCGGACGCGCGCGCGTAACGTATCGTTTGCGCGACTGGGGTATCTCGCGCCAGCGCTATTGGGGCACGCCGATCCCGATGTTGTATTGCGACGGCTGCGGCATCGTGCCGGTGCCGGAGAGCGAACTACCGGTGCTCCTGCCCGAGCATGTTGACATCACCCAGCAGGGCGGATCGCCGCTTGGCCGCGTTCCCGAATTTGTGAATGCCAAGTGTCCGAAGTGCGGCGGCCATGCACGACGCGAGACGGACACGATGGATACTTTCGTCGATTCCTCCTGGTACTTCTACCGCTACACCGACGCGAAGCTCGCGACGGCGCCGATCGACACTGCGGTCGCTGGCTACTGGTTTCCGATCGATCAGTACATCGGCGGTGTGGAGCACGCGATCCTGCACCTGATCTATTCCCGTTTTTGGACGAAGATCATGCGCGATATGGGCCTCGTGAAAAACTCTGAGCCTGTGGAGCGGCTGTTTACGCAGGGCATGGTGATTCGCAATGGGGCGAAGATGTCGAAGAGCAAGGGGAACGTCGTCTCGCCGGACGAGATGGTCGCGCGCTACGGCGCAGACAGCACGCGTGTGTATGCGCTCTTCGCCGCACCTCCGGACCGCGATCTCGACTGGCAAGAGAACGGCGTCGAAGGCGTGAGCCGATTTTTGGCGCGAGTTCATAGGCTCATTATCAAAAACGGTAAACCTATGGCTTCGAGTGAATGGAAACAAGTGGCTTCGTTGCCCTGGGGAACCGGGTCGGCTCGAGACCTTCAAAGGAAGATCCACCAAACTCTGCGGCGGATTACCCAGGATTTTGATGGGCGCTGGCACTTCAATACCTCAATTGCCGCAATCATGGAGTTCGTCAACGAGCTCTACCTCGCAGCTGAAGGCAAGTTGTATGAAGGCGAGAAGCAAGTCGGCGAGTTGACCGATCTGGATGGGCGTGTGATGCAGCTCGGTGGAGAAGACTTGCGTCAAAGCGCCTACCGTTACTTGGTGCTCATGCTCGCGCCGTTCGCGCCGTATCTTTCGTCTGAATTGTGGGAAAAATTAGGAGAACGGTCGCAGCTGTTGCGCGAGCCATGGCCGAGGTTCAATCCGGAATTGGCGCGCGAAGAAGAGATTGAGTTGCCGATCCAAATCAATGGGAAAAACCGCTCGCGAATCACAGTCCCCGCGGGCACGGGCGATGAAGAAGTGCGCGAGCGGGCGCTTGCCGATGAGAAGATTGCTGCGCTCCTCGGCAGCAAGGTCCCGCTCAAAGTGATCGTCGTGCCGGGTAAGCTGGTGAATTTAGTGGTGCGATAGCCGGAACTGCAGTTTTAGCAAGGATGAAAAAATGGAAAATTGGCGTGAGCGTGTTAGCGTCAATCCAGCGATTTGTCACGGCAAAGCGTGCATTCGTGGAACCAGGATTATGGCGTCAGTAATTGTCGATAATATCGCTGCCGGTATATCGCATCAGGAGATTCTCCGAAGCTATCCGGCGCTGGTCGCAGCCGATATTGAGGCGGCTCTAGCGTATGCTGCGGAGCTGACGCGCGAAGGTACTGTGAACCTGCCTCTGGAAACGACAGCTTGAAATTTAAGATCGACGAAAATCTCCCGGCTGAATACTGCCTCATTTCTCAGCCGGGAAGGTTTTCGAGCCGACACGGTTGCCGACGAGAACCTCTCCGGCAGGGACGATAGTCTCGTGATTGATCGATGCCGAAATGAGAACCGCGTTTTAGTCACTCGATTTGGATTTCAGCAATATTCGAGGGTATCCACCGCAGTTGTTTTCAGGAATCATCGTTTTGCGCTCAAAGTCACAGGACAAGCTCAATCTGATCAAGCTCCTGGAACAAATCTTACCTATCCTGTCGAAGCAAACCCTCGAACATCAGCTTTGGATCGTGGAGCACGACCGGCTTCGCATCCGCGAATGAGCCGCTCGGCTGCGTCATTCATTCCTAAGGCCTTCCGCCAAGGTGTTAATACTTCGGTACCTTAAAGCAGACACTCTGGATTGATTTCCCGAGGCTTTGGCGGGATACTTCTCCCATGAGTTTGCGCCGGATAGCCCAAGTTGTTTTTCTGGCGGTTGGAGTCGCCATCCTGGTGCTGCTCATGATGCCGGCGGTGCATGTTCCCTTTATTGTGATTCATGGGCCGGCAACTGCATTGCGCGCTCAGCGCTCGGCGGCGCTCTTTGATTTGCTGTTGCGTGCGGTAGCGTTCCTGTTCGCGGGAGTGCTGCTGCCGTTCGTCGCGGCACGCGAAATCTTCATCAGCGCTTCTCCTCGGGTCAGCTTGTCCGCCCTGCGACTGAGCTATGCCTTGCGTTGTTAACCGGTCCGTAAGTCTTTCTACGCTTCGCTCCATTTCAACTCATCAGAACGGGTCAAGTGCGACCCCAAAAAAGGAGATTTATGAAGTTCCGCGCAATCAGTATTGCCTTCATCTTCAGTCTGGCGGCCGCGCTGCTGCTGGTCACCGGCTGCGCCAAGAAAAAAGTAGCCCAAGTGCCAACCCCACCGCCTCCTGCGCCGCAGCCCACGGTCACGCTCAGCGTGGTTCCGTCGGACATTCAACAAGGCCAGTCGGCGAAACTGACATGGCAGGCAGAGAACGCCACTGACGTAACGATTGACTCAGTCGGCAGCGTCGATGCCAATGGTTCGCGTGACGTGAACCCGAGTGATTCGACCACGTACCACATCGTTGCGAAAGGTCCGGGCGGAACGTCCGATGCCAGCGCTCGCCTCACCGTAGCCGCGCCCGCTCCTGTGGCAACCGAAGCTCCGGGGCCTTCTTTGCGCGATCTGTTCGAGAAGAACATGAAAGACGCGTTCTTCGCTTACGATTCGTACAAGTTAGATAACGAGACAACACAAATGCTCGCCTCGGACGCCAACTTCCTGCAACAGCATCCTGACCTGAAGTTCAATGTGGTCGGCCATTGCGACGAGCGCGGCTCGGAAGAGTACAACCTCGCACTAGGCGCCAGCCGCGCTGAAGCCGTAAAGGAAGCGCTGGCGAAGGAAGGCGTTGACGGCGGACGCGTAACCACGAGCAGCGTCGGTAAAGAGCAGCCCTTCTGCACGGACTCGAATGAAGAATGCTGGCATCTGAACCGCCGCGGACATTTTGTGTTGCCGTAGTGGTTCCGTTTTGGAACGAGGGGCGGCGCAAAGCCGCCCCTTTCGTTCTTCTGCAGTAGGCTTCCGCACGCTAGGATCGTCGTGAATCCTTCGCCAGTTCCACCACGGCAGGACGACTGGCCCATGGATGAGTGTGCCTTTCGCATCTCTATCGCTATACTGCTGAAGATCACGAAACAAAGTGCAGCCGTACGCGCCGGAAGAAATCTATTCTCTTAACTCAATGCCTTTGACCAAATCGCCGATCTCGCGCAGCCATTGCTTGCGTTCTCTTGCTTTTTCTGTTGTCGCCATTTTGCTGGCGCTGCTTTGCCTGCCGAATGTAATCGCCGATAAACCCGACCTGCCGCCGGACCATGGCTACGTCGCTCTCCAGCAAGAACTGCAGAAGCTCCGCACGACTGCTCGCCTGATGCACACCACCGCCCATCCCGACGATGAAGATGGAGGCATGCTCACGCTGGAATCACGCGGCAAAGGAGCTACGGCGCTGCTCTGCACGCTCACACGCGGCCAGGGTGGGCAGAACAAATCCGGCGACGCCTTTTCCGACGAACTCGGCATACTGCGCACTTTGGAGTTGCTCGCTGCGGATGAGTACTACGGCGTCGAGCAGCGCTTTACCCGTGTCGCCGATTTCGGCTTCTCGAAAACGCCGCAGGAGACCTTCGAAAAATGGGGCGGACACCAGATTCCCCTAGCCGATATGGTGCGCGTGATCCGCACATTCCGTCCCGACGTCCTAGTCGCTCGCTTTCAAGGCACCGCGCGCGACGGGCACGGACATCATCAGGCATCGTCGATCGTGACGCAGGAGGCTTTTCGCGCCGCCGCCGATCCGAATCAGTTTCCTGAGCAGATCAAAGAAGGCCTGCTGCCGTGGCAGCCGAAGAAGTTGTACGTGGACAACGTCCGCGAAAACGAGAATCCCACGGTCACGTTCGACACGGGAACGTACTCTCCGCTTTTGGGAATGTCGTACTCGCAGTTTGCCGTGGAGGGTCTCGGGCATCAGACCTCGCAAGGCACTGGCGGATTTCGTGTGCCGCCCGGGCATCGCTATAGCCGCTACAAGCGCCTCGATTCCGTTCTTCCGGCCAGCGACTTGAAAGAACACGAAGACGATTTCTTTGATGGCATTGACACTTCGTTGCCGGGATTGGCGTCGCGCCTGGGAATGGACGAGAGCAAGGTCCCGTTCCTGCGTCCCGAATTGGGACAGATGGCCAAGCTAGTCGATGAGGCCGCAGCGGCGGCGAATCCCCGTGATCCCTCGCCGGCAGGGACACCGTTGTTGGAAGGGTTGAAACTGGCGCGAGATGCGATCGTCAAAGTTGAGCAATCGCCGCTCACGCCGGCAGAGAAACTGGAACTGCTCACGAACCTAAAGACCAAGCAGGCGCAGTTCGAGCGCGCGGCGAATCTGGCGCTGGGTACTATGCTGGATCTCTCCGTCGATCCGCCGGAAGGAGAACGCGGCGGGTTCTTCCGCCTCGAGCAAACGATGCAATCGGCAGTCCCCGGGCAAACGTTTACCCTGACGGCGCGCTTCTATGATCGCGGAACGGATGCAGTGGAACCTACCGACATCGCGCTCGATTTGCCTGCTGGCTATAGATCCGAAATCGTGAATCGCGATCTCAAGCCGCTGCACACCGGCGACGTGGCCTCGGTGCAATTCCGCGTTACAGTTCCTGACAATGCGCAGCTCACGAAGCCATTTTGGAACCGCATAAATCCATACAAAGAAACGGTGGACACGATCAGCAATCCCGCCTATGTGACGTTGCCGTTGCCGCCGTGGCCGGTGCAGGGACATGCGGATTTTCACGTTCTAGGATCTTCCTCGGGTGAGCTTGCAGGCAGCGCTCATGCCGTCGCCATGGTGAAGTACGTCGATCCGCTCAAAGGGCAGGGCGAACGCGAGCTGCCGATTGCGCCTGCACTCTCGGTTGAGTTTGCCACCGCGTCGCAAGTGGTGCGCACCGAATCACACCAGCCATTTCCGGTAGTGGTAAAAGTCCGCAGCCAGGTAACGACTCCTGCGGACGCAACTCTGCATTTCGAAGCGCCCGCAGGATGGAATGTTCAGCCGCCGGAACGTCCAGTGCACTTGACGAAAGAGGGAGATACTGCCGAGCTGCAATTCTCGGTAATTCCCAAATCGGAACAGCAGGCTCATTACAATCTAACCGCTATTGCGGAGTTGAACGGCAAACAATTCCGCCAGGGGTTCGACGTGGTCACGCGTCCGGATCTGGACACCTTCTACTACTACCATCCCTCCGATCTGGATATCAGCGCCGTTAACGTGCAACTTCCACCGCATCTGAAGGTCGGTTACATAATGGGCGCGGGTGATCAGATTCCCGACACGCTGCGTCAATTGGGCATGGATGTGGAGATGATCTCGCCGGCGGAGCTGGCGTCGGGCGACCTGTCCCGCTTTCAGACGATCGTCGTCGGGATTCGCGCTTATGACGTGAGCGCGGATGTCCGCCTCGCCAATTCACGGCTACTCGACTTCGTCTCACGCGGCGGCACGCTGCTGGTGCAATACAACCAGAGCTATTCCACATTCAATGCCGGACATTACCCGCCCTATCCTGCGACGGAAGAGAATGCACGTGTAACCGTAGAAGAAGCGCCAGTCGAGATCCTCGATCCGCAGAGTTCGGCGATGAATTATCCGAACAGGATTACTGCCGCCGATTTCGATGGCTGGGTGCAAGAGCGCGGCCTGTACTTTATGGGCGAATGGGACGACCACTACAAGCCGCTGCTCTCCTGTCACGATCCTGGCCAGCCGCCCCAGAAAGGCGGGTTGCTCGTGGCCCAATATGGGAAAGGCACGTACATCTACAGCGGCTACGCATTCTTCCGGCAATTACCCGCCGGCGTGCCGGGAGCCATCCGGCTGTTCGTGAACCTGCTCAGCGTTGGGCATCGATAATCCTGTGCGCGGTTAGCTTGCACAACTACCATCACTATTTCGCAACGCCGGCTAGGGAAACGCGTTGCTCAGCTTGGTCCGGCGCCGCTTGGCGAAATCTGCGCCGCATTGCGCTTTTCGCTGGGTTGTGACGTTAGCTAGGAAAGCGAACTACCCGCCCAAATACTCCAACTCCACGGCGGTGCAATCGTCCGAGGCGGGGGCGCCCTGGGCGAATTGGCTGATCGCGGCGAAGAGGTCGTCGCCGTTGAGCACAGTGTTTTCCAGACGCTCGTCGCCGAAGAATTCGCCTTCATTGTTCTGCGCTTCATTCACGCCATCGCTGACAAGCACGATGCGCTCGTTCGGCTTGAGCTGGAATTTGTACGTCTGGAATTCCGCAGTGGGGATCAAACCCAAAGGCAAATTCCCTTCGGCAGGACGCAGCACGGCTCCGCTCGAGATGCGAACCGGTGGAACGTGTCCGCAGTTGAGGAACTCACATTCGCCGTTCGCGGCAACCCTCAGTACATTCACAGTCGCGTACTTTTCCCCAAGCTTCTTCACGCAAAGGAAACGATTGACCGCTGACGCGATCTCGCTCAGTGGCACATGCGAGATCAACTGCGAGTAGATCATGCCTTGCAAAATCGAGGCGAGGATCGCCGCTGAAACGCCTTTGCCGCAGATGTCGGCGAGTACGAGATAGAGATTGCCATCCGCGAGTACCGCGTCATAGAAGTCGCCGCCGATCTCCTGACAGGGCAGGCTGCGCGCGCGCAGCCGCGCGAAATGCACTTCGGGGATCACCACCGTCATCAGCCGCTGCTGGATGCCTGCAGCGATGGCCAGTTCTTTCTGATACAAACGCGCGTTTTGTTCCGCCTGCGCCAATTGCGCAGTTTCAATCAGCGCTGCGGCTTCCGTGGCCACCGTGTTGAGAATGTCGCGACTTAGACTGGACAATCCGCGCGAGGCCAGGCGGCTGTCGAGGTAGAGCACGCCATTGATCACGCGCAAGTTCTGATCGGTTTCGCTGTGCTGCGCGCCTGTGGCAATGCTGCTGCGGAAGAGCGGCATGCAGATTACGGTTCGCAGATCATGGGCGACGATGCTTTGCCGTGCCGCTAGGTCGGAGTGGCTGGCGGTGTCGGTGATGATCACGCGCGAGGCGGAGCTCATCGCATCTTTGAGGATCGAGTGCGAGATCGTGCTGTCATCCTTCAGATCTTCGCCGCGCGAATTGCGTCCGACGGCGAGCGCCAGCTCGCCATCTTTTTGCATGAGAAAAACAAACCCGCGTTCGGCGCCGGTGATGCGCAGCGTGGCTTCGACCAGCGTCATCAGCACGTCGTCCAGCGCGCCTCGGCTGTTGAGCTTGCGCGCCACTTCGAGGAAGAATGCCAGCTTCTCCAGGTCCGACGCTTCCTTCTCTACTTGTATGCCGGAAATCTGGCTGAGCAGCTCGCGCGCGGTGCTGCCGGTCTGTGACGTGGTCCCAAATTGGAACAGGACAAAATTGCGGTCATTCGTGCTGCCGAACTGGATGCGATCGCCGTTGACCAGCTTGTGGCGCTTGACCGAAGCGCCATTCACGTATGTTCCATGCTTGCTGCCCAGGTCGAGCAGAAAGTACTCGCCGCTCATCTGCACGATCTCTGCATGGTCGCGCGAAGCCATTGGGTCGGTGATAACCAGGTTCTTCTCTGCGCGCCGTCCGACAGTGAACGGGAACGAAACCAGCGGGATCGCCTGCTGCCGCTCGCCTTCCACGCGCAGCAGAACAGGCGTGTCCTTCGCGCTCAATTGTGAGTTCTGCGGCGTTGTTACTTGAGTGGCCATATGATCCTACCCAGAGTCTAACCCGGTAACTCAAAGCCTCACAATTTTGTACCTGTGAAGCGACGCTAGCAAGCTGATTCTAGACCTCGAGAGCCATCCTCTGAGACACAGCTGAACAGCTGCGGTACTGTGAAAATCTTCTGTTCCCTCGCCTGCAAAACTGTCTGCTCCTTCTGCCGTCTTTTTTCGCGCTAAAGAGACTTCTGCAGGAACTCCAAAGTGCGTTGGCGCGCCAGCTTTGCCGATTCCGCGTCGAAGTCTTTGCGCGCATCGCAGTTGAAGCCATGTCCGGCGTCATACATGTGGATAGGAATATCCGGGTGCGCGCGACGAATCTTATCAATTTCGGTGGAGGGAATGTGCGGATCCCTGGCGCCAAAATGCAGCATCACCGGACAGCGCGGTTTCTCGTTGGCATACTGCGCGATACGTCCACCGTAGTAGCCGACAGCCGCGCCTATTGTCAGGCTCGTGGCGGCCAGCCACGCCAGCGACCCGCCCCAGCAGTATCCGACTATGCCCACGTGCTCTTTCCCAATGTGGGACGATGCATGTTCGATGGCGGCAGCGACGTCCAGCAGAGCATCGGCCATGCCAATCTTCGTCGCGATCTGGAATCCCTGCTTCTGGCCTTCAGGCGTGTAAGCCAGTTCCACGCCGCGAGTGACGCGATCGAATAACGCCGGCGCAATCGCCAGGAAGCCGTCCTGCGCAAAACCGTCGGCCACAGAGCGGATGTGATGGTTGACGCCGAAGATCTCCTGGATTACGACCACCGCCCGCGCCGCTGCCCCGTGCGGACGGGCCACGTACGCAGCCAGTGCGTTTCCATCGCTGGCCTTTAGTTCGATAACCATGTCTCCGATAGTAATGGTTGCGTCGTCATTTCTGTCAGAAGCAGGAAAAGAATGGCCGACGTGCTGAACTAGCCGATTTCCATTAAACCAGCAGACCGGCAAAGATGATCTCACTGCCGATCCTCGCAAGTCTCGGCCTTCTGATGAACTCTGGCGCGCATCTAAGCAGCGATGGCACTCTCCGCGACCAATCCCGGAAGTCACGGCCGGGTACGCCGCAAATTCGAGCTTCATCACAATCTACGATCGGGCCGTCATCGTCATCACATGAGCACCCTGGGAATTATCGTTCTGATTGTTGTGATCGTCTGGGTTTTGATGCTGTTGCTGCAACCGGCTCCGAAGTACCACCTGGCCCAGACTCCTGATGACGCGATGGATTCGCCCGAATTTGCGCGGCAGCTCGAGGCCATGACTGACACCAAGCTCCAGCGCGTCGGGGCCATCGACGTCCTCGACAACGGAGAGAACTTCTACCAGGCAGAGCTATCCGCGATTCGCGGAGCCAAACACAACGTCAATCTTGAGGCTTACATCTTCCATCGCGGCCAAGTGGCGAACCAATTTCGCGACGCGCTCACCGAGCGCGCTCATGCTGGCGTTCAGGTGCGCGTCGTCATCGACGCGATGGGAAGCTTCAGCATGTCGAAAGGCTATTTCAAGCCTTTAACCGAAGTGGGCGGGCACGTCGAGTGGTATCACCCTTTGCGTTGGAATGATGTGACCCGAATTAACAATCGCACGCATCGCGAGATGCTCATCGTCGATGGCCAGATCGGCTTCATTGGCGGCGCGGGCATCGACGATCAGTGGCTCTATCCGCAACACAAGGAACCTCGTTGGCGCGATACTGTGTGTCAGGTTCGCGGAGAAGCGGTGGAAGGCCTGCAGAGCGTTTTCCTGGAGAACTGGCTAAATTCTTCCGGCGAGATTTTGGCTGGGGCGCAATTTTTCCCGGCTCCGACGCCGAACGGGAACGCGCAGGCATTGGTGATCGACAGCAGCCCCTCCTTCGGCGGTTCCACGCGCGGGCACGTACTCTTCCAGGCTTTGCTTGGTTCTGCGCGTAAGTCGATTTACGTGACCACGCCGTATTTCCTTCCTGACAGTTCTCTGCGCCAGGAGATGATCCGCGCGATCAAGCAGCGCGGCGTGCAGATCAAGATCATCACTCCCGGACGCAAGAGCGATCATGCCATGACTCGCGGGTCGAGCAGTGCGCTTTACGGCGACCTGCTGCAAGCGGGGGCAGAAATCTATGAATATCAACCGACGATGATTCACGCCAAAATCATGATCGTCGATGGCCTGTGGTCGGTCGTTGGCTCTACGAACTTCGACAATCGCTCCTTCGGCATCAATGACGAGGTGAACCTCGCCGCGCGTAGTCCCGAACTCGCGGCGCGGCTCACTCAGGACTTCGAGAACGATCTCGCGCAGAGTCGGAAAGTCACCTATGAGGAATGGAAGCGGCGCCCGATTTGGGAACGCGCCTTCGAATCCGTCGGATGGTTTTTCCAGCGCCAGCAATAGATGCCACGAACGATACGGCTGGTCACGTACAACATCCATAAGTGCCGAGGTTGGGACCGGCGCGTCTCGCCCGAGCGCATCGCGCGCGTTCTCGCCCCACTCGAGCCCGATTGCGTTGCGCTGCAGGAAGTAGTGGACAGCGCTCCCTTTGGAGGAATCAATCAGGCGCAGGTAATCGCGGATAGCTTAGGGCCTAAGTACAAGGTCATCTTCGGACGCACGCGCGACCTGCGCGGATCCCATTATGGGAACGCCACGCTTACCCGCCTGCCGGTCCACTCGACGGAACTGTACAACCTCACCTGGAAGCAGCGAGAGCCGCGAGGCTGTTTGCGCACCGATCTCCGCCTCGGACCGAACTCGCTGCTGCACGTATTCAACGTCCACCTCGGAACCGGCTTTTTGGAACGCCGCGCCCAGGGACCGCTCCTGCTCAGCGACAAGATGCTCAATCACGCAGCCCACACAGGACCGCGCGTCATCATGGGCGACTTCAACGAGTGGACGAAAGGACTTACGTCCAAGTTGATGGCGCAAAAGTTTCGCAAAATCGACCTGCGGGAGTACCAGCGCAGGCGGAGAAGCTTTCCCGGCCCGATTCCCGTTTTGGAATTGGATCATATTTATTACGACGATGCTCTTGAGCTGGTGAATTTTCGCCTTGTAAGAACGCGTTTGTCGCTGATCGCATCCGATCACCTACCGCTGGTGGCTGATTTTCGGATAGGTAATTAGGTAGGTCTTCGCGAATTTTGCTCGGCATCGCCACTCACGTGCTCCACCGGAATCCTTAAGAGAGAGCTAAATGGGACAAGCAGGCTGTTCGCTTTCGGACGGCGCGTCCCATCGATGCACGTTCGAATTCAGCTAACATTCTGAAAATCTGTGACTTACTTCGGCATCGGACGTGCTTCCTTCTCTCTCCGATGGACACCATCCTTCGCGACCTTTGTTACGCTGTGCGCAACCTGCTGCAAGCCCGCGGATTTTCCGTTGTCGCCATCCTGACGCTCGCCTTGGGAATCGGCGCGACCACCGCGATGTTCACGGTTGTGAACTCGGTGCTGCTCCGCCCGCTGCCATATCCGGAACCGCAGCGTCTGGTGGCAGTGAACGGATACAACACGCACCATGTGCGTCCGGCGATTGGTGAAGGCAACATCTCGCTGCCGGATTATCACGACATCGTCCATCGCAACCGGACGCTGGAATCCTTCGCCGCCTACAGCGGTAGCCAGTTCACGGTCACAGGACTCGGCGAGGCCATGCAGGTCCCGACGCTGATGTCCACCTACAATTTCTTTCAAGTGCTAGGCGTGGTACCCGCGCTCGGACGCAGTTTTGCGCCGGATGACGATCTTGCCGGACATCATGCGGTCATCATCAGCGACCGTTTTTGGCGCGAGCACTTTAATGCCGACAAAAACGTCCTGGGACGCACCTTCCAGATTGAAGGCCGCCTCTATAACGTCATTGGCGTGATGCCGCCCGGTTTTCAGTTTGCCGGACGCATGAAGCCGCGCGATTTGTGGATCACCTACTCGCGTTGGGCGGATGCCTCAGCCGAGGGTTGCATCATCCAGCGCGGCTGCCATTCCAGTTTTGGCATCGCGCGCATGAAGCCGGGTGTGACGGTCGAACAGACGAATGCCGACCTCGCTGCCGTCGCCCACGGACTCACCTCCGAATATCCCGACAACGATGCTCATACCGGGTTCGTCGTTACGCCTGAGCTGAGCTACATTGCCGGCTCGAGCCGCATGCCGCTCCTCATCCTCATGGGCGCAGTTTCGCTCGTGCTGCTGATCGCATGCGCCAACGTGGCCAACCTGCTGCTGACGCGAGCGACCACTCGCTCTCGCGAGATCGCCGTTCGCGCCGCTCTGGGCGCAACTCGCATGCGCGTGGTCCGCCAGCTCGTGAGTGAATCCGCTGTGCTGGCCGTCGCCGGCGCAGTACTGGGCGCGGCGATTGCGAACTGGGCCGTGGCCGGCATGTTGAAGCTCTATCCCGACAACCTGCCGCGAGCCGCCGATATTGGCATTGACTATCGCGTGCTGCTGTTCACCGCCGCGCTCGCGATCTCGGCCGGAGTTCTCGCCGGACTGATGCCGGCTCTGCGCGTCTCCGCTCCCAATCTGGCGGACAGCATGCGCGAAGGCGGACGCTCCTCAACCTCCGGCGTGGCCCATGCGCGCGTACGCTCTGTCTTGGTTGTCGCCCAGACGGCGCTTGGTGTGATGCTGCTTATTGGCGCCGGCCTGTTGATCCGCTCGCTCGAACGGCTTTCCCGCGTCGATCTCGGTTTCAACCCCAACCACCTGCTCACCGCCGACTTCGATCTGAATGAAACTCGTTATAACAACGATCAGATGGCGCACTTCGTTGACGACTTTGTTGCGCGTGTGGCCGCGTTGCCCGGCGTGACCGCGGCAACCGGTTCCATGCCGCTTCCTCTCGGCGGCGATGACTTTTGGGACGTGGGCTTCAATGTACTCGATCATCCCCTGCCGAAAGGGCAGTGGCCGAGCGAAATACCCTATCTCGTGAGTACGGACTATTTTCAAACGATGCAGGTCCCGCTGGTGCATGGGCGGTTCTTTGATCAGCGCGATCAGCGCAATTCAACGCCGGTGATGATCATCTCGCAGGCGTTTGCGAAAAAATATTTTCCCAAGGAAGATCCGCTGGGCCGCAAGATCGAGCTGGGCGGCGGCGAGCCGGCTCGCAAGCAATATGACACGCGCGAAATTGTCGGCGTCGTCGGCGATATTCGTACCAGCGATCTCGCGCGCTCGCCTCAGCCCGCCTATTATGTTCCGATCGCGCAAATGATGTGGGGACCGCCAACGCTCATCGTGCGCACGGCCGGCGATCCCGAGGCGCTCGCGCCTGCGCTCAAAAATGTGATTCACTCGCTCGATCCAGAGTCCCCGCTACATAACATCCGGACGATGGACGATTGCCTCGGCTTCGACCTGGGCCGCGCGCGTTTTCAGACTGTGCTCCTCGGAATCTTCGCGGCCATCGCGCTGCTGCTCACCGCCATTGGACTGTACGGTGTGGTCGCCTATTCCGTCGCGCAGCGAACGCATGAAATCGGCGTGCGCATGGCCCTAGGCGCTTCGCGGTCGCATGTGCTGGCGATGGTGCTCAACCGCGGCGCGCAGCTTACGCTGGCCGGAGTCACCATCGGAGTAGTCGGCGCCCTGGCGTTGGCACGAGTTCTCCAGGCGTTGCTCTATGAGACTGCCCCGCACGATCCTGCGACGTATTTATTGGTGTGCCTCACGCTCGCCCTGGTCGCGCTCGCCGCCAGCTATCTGCCGGCCCTGCGCGCCTCCCGAGTCGATCCCATGGTCGCCCTCCGCCAGGAATAGCCCGAGGCGGAATAGACAGACGTGTTCCAGCCGGTTTTCCCGATAAGGGAAAATGTTCTGCCTCCTCTCCAGAAGTATCCGTCCGATCCGTCGAGAGGGTTACAGGGTTGTAGACCGATTCAGGGAAGGGCACGCATTTATGCGTGCCGGCAATCGTCCTGGCCCGTCCTTTACTTCCTCTGCTTCAGCTGCGCTGAAGCAGAGGAAAGCGAAGATATCGAGAAGATTTTCCATTACGGCACGGATGAATCCGTGCCCTTCCCTGAAGCGAGTTCGGTCTACAGCAACTCTGCAACTACTCTAAATCCGTGAAATCCGTGTGAAGTTTTTACGTTTGCCGTTAGCTGATAGCTGAAAGCTGATAGCCGCCCTTTTCATTTACACTCGTGTGCACACAAAAATAAGGAGAAGCCGATGCAGAAGATCATGATCGTTGTTGTGTTGTGTCTGTCAGCCTGCGCGTGGGCGCAGAACCCGGTATCCGACGCGCTGCGGAACGAGTTAGCGCGCCAGGCGAAGAATACGACTGCTGCCGCTGAAGAGATGCCGTCGGACAAGTACGGTTACAAGCCAACAGAAGCACAAGTTCCATTTGGACACTGGGCCGCACATGCCACAAACGCAAACTATTTCTTCTGCTCGAAGCTCACCGGCGACACAGCTCCCCAAGCAGGAGTGAAAGAAACCGATCCCAAGGACAAACTGGTTGACGCGCTCAAGAAGTCCTTCGACTATTGCTCGGCTCAGCTTCCGAAATTGCAGGACAGCGACCTAGGACAAGAAGTCACGATGTTCCGAGGTCAGAAAATGACCAAAGGAGCAGCAGTCCTCGACCTCAGCGCCGATTGGGCCGACCACTATTCGCAGATGGCCAGCTATCTGCGCCTGAACGGGCTGCTACCGCCGACGGCAAAGAAGAAGTAGATGAGAATGCAACACTCTGTAAGCCTGTCATTCTGAGCATGTCATGGCCCTGTGGGCCACCAAGAGTAATGAAAATGAGGTGTGTCTATCGACCTTTAGGTGCATCTATCGACTACACGATTAATGCGGCTCCCGCCGTGGGCTGACGTTTAGCGCCGGGCCTCCGGCCCTGAGTTCCAGGAAAGAATGTCTGACGCTCCGCGGGTTGCATCACCCAACCCTAACTGTCGAAATAAATAAGGCAAACCCGCTCGGGATCAGGCATTCCAATTGTAGAAAGCCGCCCCCGAGCGAAGCGATGCCGAAACATAACAAGCCGCCAGTCAGAAGCGCGCCGTGGAAATTCGGAGGCATGTCGCACCGTCAGCTTGCCGCGAAGACTTGGCAGGCGATCAATGACGACGACGTCCTCGGCCGCGCCGGACAGCTCGCCTACTTCTTCTTCTTTGCCATTTTCCCGTTAGGAATTTTTCTGACGGCATTGCTCGGTGTCTTTGTGGGGCCAGGGTCTCCGCTCGCACAAAATCTGGCGGAATACATCACACGCGCCATGCCGAGCTCCGCAGCGGGTCTGGTTCACCAGACACTGCAAACCGACTTGGCCAACAGCGGCGGCGGCAAGCTGACTTTCGGCATTGTGATCGCGCTGCTTTCGGCCTCTTCCGGCACAGCTGCCATGATGGACACGCTGAATGTTGTCTTCGGCGTGAAGGAAGGCCGCTCAATCCTGAAGCAGCGTACGACCGCTGCGCTTCTCACCATCGCGATGGGAATTCTCATCTGCATCGCCATCGCTCTGATCGTGGTAGGCGGCAATCTCGCCAATGTTCTCGCCGGAGGCGCGCTCAAGTGGCTCTGGCAAATCGTGCAATATCCGGTGGCGGTCTTCTTTCTTTTTCTTTCCTATTCGGTGATCTACTACTACGCGCCCAACGTGGAGCATCCCAAATGGCACTGGGTAACGCCGGGCGCGACGTTTGGAGTGTGTCTCTGGATTCTGATTTCGTTCGCGCTGCGCGTGTACCTGCATTTCTACAGTGGCTACACCGCGAGTTATGGCTCGCTGGGGGCGGTGATGATTCTGCTGCTCTGGTTTTACATAACCGGACTCGCCATCCTGATCGGCGGCGAAATCAACGCAGCCATCGAGCGCGCCGGCACCGGACAAACCAAACAGCAGGAACCACCACAAAGCGTCCCCGCCGGCAAAATCGAAGCAGAAAAAGCAGAACGCCAAGCCGAACAAGAAGTCGATCCGAAACGCGTCGCGTGAGCCGGATTCAGTTTGATTTACGCGCTATGTCGATGATCGCGGAAAGCATCCTGAGCGAAGGAGGGACCCGCGCGTTTTCTCCAGCGCGGGGGACGCCGAAGTCGAAGGATCTTTTGTTTTGCTTTTCGCCGAGCGCTACGCGTCACTTTAGCGGATTCCGCTCCCAATTCATCTTTGCCACAATCCGACCGTCCAACTGAAACTCGATCCCGTACTTCTCTTCCCACTCCGCGATCAGATCACGGCAATGCGGATTCATGGTCACCATCAAAGCTTCCTTCTTCGCTCGACTCCAGCCTTTAACCTGACGCTCGCGGTCCCACGCTGCCTCCGCGTCGCTGAATTCTTCGTAATAGACCAGCCGCCACGTCCGATACTTCGCGCTGAAGCTGCCGGGATACTTGCCACTGCGATGCTCAATCACGCGAGCAGTTAGAAGATTCGTAAGACCTATGTACAAGGCATGGCGCGAGAGGCTTTGCAGCATGTAGACGAAGTAGCGGCGATCGGACATGGACCGGCATTGTAGTGCAGAAAGGCAAAAGCAACACCAACAGCAAAACAAAGGATCCTTCGACTCCGGTCTCCCGCGCCAACCCCACGAGTCCGCATTCGCGGACTCGTGGGGCCCCCTGAAACGCGCGGGAACCCTCCTACGCTCAGGATGCTTACGTGCATGGGAATGGCCGCCAGAAGGAAACGAAATTCAACGATCGATAATGCCAACCTCGCACACACGAGTGAGGATGTCACCTCGGTCTGCCCTGTGAAGGAGAGCATCCTGAGCGAAGGAGGGACCCGCGCGTTTCTCCAGCGCGGGGGACGCCGTAGTCGAAGGATCTTTTGTTTTGCTTTTCGCGTCCGGCATTGCCGTTTTCTTCGATCAGGAGATCGCCTTGACTTCAGTCGCGTATCGCTTTCCAAATAGATCTTCAACCTCTATTTTTATCTCCATTTCATACGGCTGGGGACCCTTGAGAAAAGCTTGGACTCGAATTTCCACACCGGAATATGGCGGAATTGTAAGTGGTGTCTGATTGAACATTTCGACTGCTACTTGCTTTCCATTCTCCTTCTCTACATTCTGGTAAAGCTCGCTTTCGAGCGCCTCCCATTTGCCGTTTCTCTTTCCAGCAAAGTAGTAGTCGCGAACGGCATTGGCTCGGTTACTTGCGTTGTACATCTCGATAACCCCATTGAAAATAATCTTGCCGCCTGCCTGAGTTCGCTTCAAAACATACCAGTTGCCTTTCCGAGCCCTCAACAGCAGTCGTGGCCTTCGATCCCTCAGCGTGAGAGTTATCGCGATTAGCGAAATGACAAACGATGCGAAGCTAGAAATGTAAGGAAACATCGTTTCCGCCTGCTGCCAAGGTTTTCTCACTGTTCCCAATGCATGTAGTAAGAAACAACGGACACAAAGATTAGGTTCAGATTGGCCCACCATTAGGCGAATCGGCGCGTGGCGCGACCTGAGCGACACTGGTGTGCGTTGCGGAGGAGAGTAACCCCTCTTCGCGTAAGTAGTCGTCGATTAGTTTGTTGTAAATGTCGCGTCCACCATGGACACGTTCGTCTGTTCGCGCTCTGGACTTTCCGACTCGCTTCTTCGCCCACTCGCGTTTGGCTGCCTCAAACGTTTCCCATTCTCGGTCGCGCTGCCTTTCATCCCTGTAGCCACGCTGCCAGGGCCTCCGACCGTACTCATCTAGAGTGGTAACACGACCATCGGCATGACCAATTGTGATTTGACGAGTGAAATGGATCCTCCATAAGTTCGGGAGTAGAAACCAATCGTCGTCGAGCGTAGTCCAGTCGCTCGTTGAAACGTGCCGCTCTGGATACAGCCAATCCTCATGAGACGCGGCAACGTATCGAACGGCACGTTTTTTGACAATGTGATTAATGCGGAGCACCTCGTCTTCCTCGAGTTCGCGGCCGAACTGGATGTCCCCGAGGTACTTCAGCGCAGGTTGAAAGGACCGAGCATTTGTGCGGTGCATAGTTGGTACCGCTCGTGGATGTCTCACGAATTCGAGGTGCGTAATGATCAAGCATGCATTTAGGGTCAGCGGGAAAATGGTCCTTGTCCCGACCTGCTTTAACGACATCTCGTTCGGATACTGCCATTCACTCGGGAAGACGTTCTTGCAATAAAACGTCACCGGATCGTCACTAAGGATAAATTTCGTCGGACTGAGTCTCGCGCCGACAATCTCCCAAATGCTTTCCATCCACATAGTGCTGAACTGGAACTGCTGCGACATCGTGAACAGCGTCGCATTATGATCGAAGCTGCCGGTCCGCAGCCTGATGAGATCCAACCCCCGCGGTGTGCGGAACTTTTGGGCGTCCATATATGGCGCGAGATCGCGCCCCGCACCCCAGGTCGGGTCGCTTATGGAGTCAAAGTGAGCGAAATGGCGAACCGCGTCACGGCCGCGACGATCGACTTCTCCGAAAAACACTCGCTCGATTTGATCCGTGCTCCATTGGCCTAGTTTCACCGTGTATAGATCGTCGCGGTAAAAGCAGCTCTTGGGTCCCCAACGAAGAACGGCGTTGCGCTTGTGCGAAACTCCAGCTTGCACGACTGTGTCCGGGTTGAGATCCAGATAGAAGAAGCGAGATGCGCCGGGCAACAGAAACCCTCGCTGATACCACTGAGGAACATAGTGGTGATGGCGAGAGTGTTGCAGCTTCACGTCGCGAACCATTTTCCGACGTAAATCCATACTGACTAATCTCGTATCGAGCGATCCCCTTCGGACATCCCTCGAATGAAAGCGAATCCTCGACGCCGCCTTATCTCCATAATAGTAGGCGAATGTTTGGCGAACATCAAGGGTCGCTCTAGAGCGACGCACGCCCGACGAGGCCAGCAGCAAAGGTACCTGCCAGAGAAGATGGGCTTTTTTAATGTGCCGCTTTGGCTTTCGCCACCATCTCCCGCACATCACTCAAAAGCGCCTGCGAATCGTAAACCACGCCTGCCTTGATCGTGTATCTAACGCATTGTTCGTGGTGGGCCTTGCGATCCGTGCCTACGCGGGTGATGCCGTTGCCGTAGAAGACTTTCATGTCTGCCAGCGGGTTCTCGGAGAGGACGACCATATCGGCTAGGTAGCCGGGGCGGAGCACGCCTAGCTGCGGATTCCGGACTACTCTGGCTCCGTTCTCTGTGGCCGAATGGATGGTTTCCAGCGGCGTGAAGCCGGCTTCTTCGAGCAACTCGAGTTCGCGGATTGTGCCGAAGCCCCAGAGTTCGAATAGGAAGCCGGTGTCGGAACCTACTGACACGATTCCTCCACGATTTTTGTAGTCGTTCACAAATTCCATCCAGCGGCGATAGGCCTGAGCCCAGTCGGCTTCTTTGTTCGACGTCCACTCGTAGAAGTACGAGGCATGATGCGCCGGATTCGGGCGGAAGGAATCCATCACCACCGGCAGCGTGTAATCGTTGTGCCAGGGAAGGTTCTCGGCGCGTTCGAGATCGCGATTGGCTTCGTAGATATCGAACGTCGGATCCATGATGAAGCCGGTCTTGTGCATGGAGTCGAGCAGAGAGTCGATCACTTCGCCATGCAGGCGTTTGAGGTCGGCTTGCAGCCAGGCTCGTCCCGTTTCGAGAAAGCGGTCTGGCTCGCTCGAATAGTTGTAGTCCGGCGGAAGCTCCTGAATGGTGTGTGTGGTGAACGACGACTCGGGATATCCATAGTGATGCTCGATTGTCGAAGCGCCTTCCGCGGCTACGCGCACCGCATTCATCGGATAGACGCTGTCCTGGGCGATGTGCACGGCGACGCCCATGTTGTTGGCGCGAGCTTCGTCGGCGATCGCGTGAAAGACGTCCGGCCACAGCCCCGGCTTGCCGATGACCTTCACTCCATCCACGCCGAGCGCATGCCATTCGCGCACAATCTCGCGCGCGCCGGTGGGAGAAGTCCAGCGCGGATCCTTACCGCGTCCCCAGAAGGGATACACGTAGATGCGTGGAGCAATGATCTGATTAGCAGCGCTGCGCCGCTTCTCCGCCATCATCGCGGCGGGATCGTCATTCCCAATATTGAACACGCGGATCGTTGTCACGCCGCTGCCGAGCAGCAGTTTGTAGATGTATTCGGCAGGGACGTCCTTGCTGGAGTTCACGTGAATGTGGCAGTCGATCAGTCCTGGGACAACGTACATCCCGGTGCCGTCGATCTCGCGATCGGCTTTCAGCTCGGCCGAGTTTTGGCTTGCGCGCCCGCGCGCGATCGCATCAATCGGAGTGATCTGATCGATGTGGTCATTCTTGACCAGGATATTCACCGGACCGTAAGCCGGCGCTCCCGAACCGTCGATGACCGTAACGTTCCGAATCAGCAGCGTGGAGTAGGGACCGGATTGCTCCGGCGCGGCCGTCTGCGCGCGCAGAGAAGGGCAAATAGTCAGAAAAAGCAGAAACAGCGGCGAGAGAGCGAAAAAGCGCAGTCGAATCATGGTCTTCCGCAGTGAAGAGGGATGGAAGCACGGAAGAATATCAGAAAAGCAGCCGCCAGCTACCAGCTACCAGCCACCAGCTACCAGCTTCTAGCTGCTAGCGGTGCCCCAATCATCCCTTTTCGACTCCCACAATGCCGCTGCCATCGAGGACTTTCCTGTCCGTGAGCGGGTTCTCGGACGGCCTCCCGACAGCGCACCCCGGGATTCCCTGTTATTTCGCTGCTCGGTTCGCTTAGCTAAGCGTCGGCGCGCACCCGATTCTAGCTATCTTGTTGAATACAGGCAATTTACTCCGAAAAAAGTGAATTCGCTGCTAATTCGCTGCTCATTCGCTCAGCCTTGCCGCCAAAGTGGCGGCTTGGGCGCATGAATCCACGACTTCCGCTAGACGTCAAAACCCGCCTGCCTGCTTTTTTCCCTGCTCTCAGGGAAAGTTCGATTTTTGGCTTGCACCGAAACGCCACGAAGATAAGGAAACGCTCACGCTTATCGCACGTAAAGGACAGCAGTTTGCATTTGGGCCTCTCCAATCGACTTCGGTTGCGCTTCCCGGTTCGCTCCTCGCAGCGAAACGGCGTGCGGACGGATATAATCCGCGCTGTTACCTTTTCGTGAACCAGCCCCTTTCCATCGACTTTTACGCGCTTCTGGCCTTCCTTTTTGGGCTGGCGTTTGGCAGTTTTCTGAACGTTGTCATTTACCGCGTGCCGCGGGATCTCTCGATCGTGCGTCCGCGTTCTGCCTGTCCGGATTGCGGGGTGGGCATTCGCGCGTACGACAATATCCCGGTTGTGAGTTGGGTTTTACTGCGTGGACGCTGCCGGAACTGCGGCAATGCGATGACCCCGAGGTACGCGATCGTCGAGCTGCTCTGCGGATTTCTATTCGTCGGCGCTTATTACCGCGTCGCGCCGGTCGACACTCCGCTGCAGATGTGGACTCTATTCAAGCTCTGCACCTTCTTCTTCTTGCTGCTCGGTCTAATTTTTATCGACTTCGAACATCATCTTTTGCCCGATGCGCTTACCTATCCCGGACTGGCTGTGGGCCTGCTGGCGAGCGTCTTTGTGCCGCTCGGCGGCGCTCCTACCGCGTTGATCCGGCTGATGCTGTCGCGTCATTGGCCGCTGATGGCGATCTCTCTAGCGGATTCGGTTCTCGGGGCGCTGGTCGGAAGTCTTTTCATATGGGGTGTTGGCGAGATCTATTTTCGCGTTCGGCATGTGGTCGGGATGGGTCTGGGGGACGTGAAGCTGATGGCCATGATCGGCGCGTTCTTAGGCTTCAAACTCACGCTGTTTACGATTTTTGCCGGCGCGATCGTAGGCACAATCTTTGGCGTGGGAGCCATGCTGATGGTCTGGCGCAAGCGCCTGGCGCGCCGCCGCAGACGCGGGGAGCCGAGCGTTCTCGGCCGATCCTGGCGGTCGGCGCGGCTGATGCTGCGCTACTATGAAGTGCCGTTTGGAGTGTTTCTGGGCAGCATGGCGATCGTCGCGGCTTTTGTCGGCAATCAGATCGTCAACTTCTACCTGCGAATCTTCCAGTAGACAGGTGACCAAAGTCCCTCGAACCAAGGGGTTACTTCCGCCCTTCCTGCGGACAAAAAGCAGCAGAAATGGCCGTGCAATCACGGTAAAATGAGCGCAAACCAGCAGAATAGATTTGTTTTTGAGGGCTCCCAAATGACTATCTCTCATCGCTCTTTGGTTCGCAATTTGGTTGTGCTTGGACTGGCTTGTGCGTTTACCGTCGGCGCCAGCGCGCAGCAATCGTTGGGCGAACTGGCCCGTCAGGCGCGCAAGGACAAGCCGGCAACGGAAGGCTCTCCTAAGGTGATTACGAACGACGATCTGAACTCGTCGGCTCCTGCCATCAGGCCGGAAGCGTCCACATCCGAAAATGCAAACGCAGAGGCTGCGGATAGTTCTGCGAAAGCGCCTGCCGGCGCGCAAGCTACGCCGGACAAGACTGCTGCCGATGCGGCCGACAAAGACAAGGCTAAGCCCGCAAACGCCGACGAAGAGCAAGCCAAGCTCGAAAAACAATGGCAGGACAAACTAGCCGCGCAGAAGGATCAAATTTCGCTGCTCGAACGCGAACTCGACGTGCTCCAGCGCGAGAACAAATTGCGCGCGGCCAACTACTACGCTGATGCCGGCTCGCGTCTGCGCAATCAGGCGAAGTATGCCGAAGAAGATCGCAAGTATCACGATGATATTCAGGCCAAGCAAAAAGCGATCGACGACGCCAAAGCGAAGCTCGCGGATATGAAAGAAGAAGCCCGGAAGGCGGGCGTTCCGGCGGGCATGATCGAATAGTGCGCTCGGCTTTGCGCTGTCATTCCGAATCCGCCGCAGGCGGAGAGGAATCCCTACCCGACCCTCGAGATCGCAACCAGGAGACATTTTCGTGAGGGTAGGGATTCCTCATCCGCATGCGGATTCGGAATGACAATACGAAATCTACTGCCGAATTCGCGGATTCACCACCGCATACAGCACGTCCGTAAGCAAATTCGCGACGATGTAGGTGAGTCCAATCGCGAGAATGCAGCCCTGCACCAGAAAATAATCGCGATTGCTGATCGCGGTCAGCGTGAGCCTGCCGATTCCCGGCCAGGAAAAGATTGTTTCCGTAACGATCGCGCCGGCGAGCAACGCGCCGAATTGCAGTCCTACTACAGTCAGCACCGGGATCATCGCATTGCGCAGCGCGTGCTTATATACGACCGTGCGCTCGTTAAGGCCCTTTGCGCGCGCAGTGCGGATGTAATCCTGGCTCAATTCTTCAAGCATGGAAGTGCGCACCATGCGCGTGAGGATCGCCGCCATGGCCCCGCCCATTGTGATCGCCGGCAGGACTAAATGTGACAAGTCGCCGGCTCCCGAAACGGGAAGCAGTCCTAATTTGATTGCGAAAAACAAGATGAGGATCGGTCCGAGTGCAAAATTGGGAAATGAAAGGCCGAATAAGCTGATCACGCTGAGCGCGCGATCATCCCACCGATTGCGCCGCTGCGCCGAACGTACTCCTGCGGGAATCGAGAGCAGCAGCGCGACTGCAAGCGCTGCCAGTGTCAGGCGCAGCGTGTAGGGATATCGCTGCCAAATCACGCGTCCGACATCCTGATTCAGGCGAATGGATTGGCCTAATCGACCGTGCAGCACACCGTCCCAGTAATGCAAGTATTGCTTGCCGAGCGGCTGATCGAGGCCGTACGCGTGGCGAACAGCCTGAACGTCCGCGCTCGCGGCGCCTTCTCCGAGCATCGCCTGAATCGGATCGCCTGGCACTAAGTGGATCAGAAGAAAAACGACCGAGACGACCAGCCACAGCACGGGAAGTGTGTACAGCAGGCGCGAGCCGATCAATCGCAGCATCGTTTCAGCGGCCCTCGAAGAGTGACGGTTGAGCTTGCGGGTCGGCAATCGGCGTCAGTTGCTCGACTTTGACCTGCGCTATGCGGCGTTCCTCCATGCGCAAAACCGTGTAGCGTCGGCCTTCGAATTCTACTGAGTCCTCCGTTCTGGGCAGGCGGCCCAGCCGCCACATCATGAACCCTCCCAGCGTTTCGAATCCCTCATCGCGTGGAAGTTGGATGTGCAAATGCGATTCCAGATCGCGGATGTTCGCTCCGCCGTCGAGCACCATCTCGCCCGTTTCCAGCAGCTGCGGACGTACGGGAACGTCGAATTCGTCTTCAATCTCGCCGACTATCTGTTCGAGCGCGTCCTCGACGGTCACCATCCCCACGGTGGAACCGAATTCATCGACCACAATCGCGAGGTGCCGCTTGCGCTGCCGAAACTCCTCCAGCAGATCGATCACGAGTTTCGTTTCGGGAATCACCATGATTTCCCGCATTAAATGCCGCACGCGTAAGAACCGGTCCGGCAAACCGTGTGTCCTCGCCGCAAATCGCATGAGCATGAATCGCGACAGATCCTTCGAATATAGGACGCCGATAATGTGCTCTCGTCCAAGCTGGGGATCGTACACCGGAATGCGCGAATGTTGCTCTTCCACGACGCGCGACATCGCTTCTTCCAGCGTCATCTCAGCAGGCAGAGAAAAGATATTCTGCCTGGGTACGAGGACTTCGCGCACGGTCGTATTCTCCAGCTCCAGCGCGCGATGCATGATTTCCTCCTGAAGCGCCGGAAGCAATCCGAGGCGGCGGCTGGAAGTGAGAATCAGCTTTAATTCCTCCGGCGAATGCATGCCGCCTTCGCGCATGAGCCGCGATCCAAACAGCTTGAGCACCGTGTTCGCGGAATTGGTCATCAGGTGCAGCAGCGGACGCGTGATCGCGATGAAGGCATCCATCGGGCCCGCCACCGAAAGCGCAACGCGCTCGACTCTCTGCAACGCTAGCGATTTCGGGACAAGTTCACCCAAGATCACGTGAAAATAGGTGATCAGAATGAACGCAATTGCGACCGCAGCCGTGTGCGCGTAGAGCACGGCATGAGGCAGTCCCGTTATGGGACGGAGGAGTAAGTCGGCGATCGCCGGCTCGCCTACCCAGCCCAGAGCAAGACTGGCCAGCGTGACTCCAAACTGAACCGCCGGCAGGAAGTCGTCCAGGTGTTCCTGCAGCCGCTGGACCGTCCGTGCTCCGGTGCGGCGCGCCGAGATCAATTGCTGGATGCGCGTGTCACGAATGCTGACAATCGCAAATTCGGCGGCAACGAAAAACGCATTCAGGGCGACCAGCACGATCACCAGCAGAATGCGCAGGAGCACGAGGGTCGCCATTCAGGGCGATTCTAGCAGGCCTGGACGCTAATCACGGGCTGTGGTGCATGGAATCGATGAGTACCGCATTGGCATTGGTCCTCAGGGTGGATTACGAAGTTAGCCTGCATCTATGACTCCTAACATTGCGGTTTGGGACCAGAGTGTTTTTCACGTTGGCTTGCTTATAAACCGGATGGCGCACAGGTCTAAGGTGCATAGCCGTGCCAAGGCGCGTCGGAATGGGACTGCCGGGAACCTTCTGCGCTGCTGCGGCGTATAGATCAACTGTGACTTGGGATTTTGGGAGGTAATGTGGCGAACGGTAACGGCAAAAAGAAGACAAAACGCCGACTAGTGTGGGCGAGCAGCATCGCGGTGATCCTGATTGTGATTGGCGCGGCAGTAACGCGAGCGGCCAGCAATGGGACGAAGATCGATCCCACCAAGATCGCCAGCGTGGACCAAGGCGACATTGCCAAGAGTGTGATAGCTACGGGCAAAATTGAGCCGATCACCAAAGTAGAAGTGAAGTCCAAAGCTAGCGGCATCGTGCAGAAGCTCTTTGTTGATGCCGGCGATCATGTGAAACAAGGCCAAGTTCTGGCGGAGCTCGACAAGGAAGAACTGCAGGCTCAGGTCCGCGGAGACCAGGCGCAGCTCACGGCGGCCGAAGCGAATCTGCGCGCTGCGCAGGCCGATGTCGAGCGTTCAAAAGTTGACGCCGAAGGTGTAGATGTTCCCACTCTGCAACGCGCCTACGATCGCGCCAAGACGATGGCGGCCGACGGGGTGGTCTCGGCTTCAGCTCAGGATGATGCGCAGCGCAACTACGAACTCGCGGTCAACAAGCGCGATCTCGCGCGTGCACAGCTCACCATAAACCAAGCCAAAGTGAAGCAGGCGCAAGCGCAGGTTACGCAATATCAGGCCGCGCTGGCGCGCTCGGAAGAGCAGTTGAACTACGCCACCGTCGAATCTCCTATCAATGGCGAAGTGCTCTCACGAGATGTGGAAGTAGGAGATGCGGTCAGTTCCATTTTGGTCCTGGGTTCCTCGGCGACGCTGGTGATGACACTAGGCGACATGAAGCAAGTCTATGTCGATGGCAAAGTAGACGAGAGCGACATTGGCAAGGTCTATCTCGGCCAGCCGGCGCGAATCAAAGTCGAGTCCTTCAAAGACAAGAGCTTCAACGGGAAAGTCACGAAGATTGCGCCCATGGGCGTTGAGAAAGACAATGTGACCACGTTCCAGGTTCGTGTCTCGATCGACAACTCCGGCGGGGAACTCAAGGCATTGATGACTGCGAATGCCGAGATCATCCTCGATGAACACAAGAACGTGCTCATGATTCCCGAGAGCGCCCTGATCTACGACAAAGATAAGAAAACCTTCGTCGAAGTCCCCGACCTCAAAGCAAAAGATGGCAAGCGCCGCGTGGCCGTAAACGTGGGTATCTCGAATGGTGCCAAAACGGAACTCCTCAGCGGGCTGCGGAAGGACGACAAAGTGATCCTGCAGTAAGAACCATGGGTTGAATACGAAGGGCACAAAGGTCACGAAGGATAAACCCCAGTGGGTTCCTGTCTTTCCTTCGTGTTCAAAGCTTTTGATTTTTTCTCCTGTGTAGCGGACAAAGATTCAGTTCGCGCAGCTCTGGGCGGAGATGCCGATGCGCTTCAACTCTCGCCATTCCATGTCGCCCCTGACGTACTGCCACATGCCTTGCAGGCGCCAGATCATATTCAACTGGCGATACGGAAAGTGCTCTACGAAACAGAACAGAACCAGCTTGGCCACGTTATCCCAGCGGTTATAGCGCCGGTAGGTTAACTCTTCCAGCAGGACCGCGCCAATCGAGATCATCGTGGCGAACGCATATCCGTAAAAGATTATTTCCAGAAAACTCGAGACGTTCAACGCGCCGAGCACTCCCGCCGCAACAATGGATATGTAACCCAGCACCTCGATGAGTGGCTCAAGCAATTCGAAAGCCCACAGGTAAGGCAGCATCAGGCATCCTAGGCGGCCATATCGCGGACGAAAGAGCATGTCGCGGTTCGGCCAAAGCACGTCGAGCAGACCTTTTTGCCAGCGCGAACGTTGGCGCGCCAGCGAGCGTACATCATTCGGAACCTCGGTCCAGCAAGTTGGATCGGGAACGAACATGATCGCGTAATCAGAATCATCTTCGAGCAGCTTGCGATGCATGCGGATCACGAGATCAAGATCCTCGCCGATCGCGTTCGTGCGGAATCCGCCAATCTTGCGAACCAGATCCGTGCGAAAGACGCCAAACGCACCGGAGATGATGGGCAGCATTTTGAACAAGGCCCAGCCTTCGCGTCCGACCAGAAACGCGCGCAGATATTCGATGACCTGTAACACTTCGATCTGTGACTTCGGAAGCTGAATATCGCAAATGCGTGCTCCATCCACCTTGCAGCCATTCAGCACGCGTACGATGCCGCCGATGGCGACCACCGAAGCGTCAGACTCCGAACGCAGGCCCGACATGATACGCAGGAGAGCATCTTTCTCAATCAGCGAGTCGGCATCGATCACGCAGACATACTGACCATTGGCTGCATTGAGGCCACAATTTACCGCATCGGCCTTGCTCTTGCGGTTTTCTTTGTCGATGACCAGCAGGCCCCGTCGCTGAGGACTCGCATAGATGCCGCGCACGCGCCCACTGCGGCACTCTTCGAAGTACAGCATATTGATGGGACGCAGAGCAAAACGGTCTTTTAGCAGTTGCAGCGTCGAGTCAGTCGAGCCGTCATTGACGACGATCACTTCCAAATCGGGATAGTCGAGATCGAGCAGCGCCTCAACGCTGCTGAGAATGCTGCCTTCTTCGTTTCGCGCCGGGCAGATGATCGAAATCGGCGGTGTAAACCGCGAGCTGCTCACTAAATCGAGTCCGCGATCCGAGAGCCGATCGCGGTGAGCGCGCGTTGAGATCAGCGCAGCGACGAGCAGTACGAGGTACACAGCGTTCGAGAGCAGGTAATAGAAGAAGAAAAAGTAACTGAGAACGAAGAGCGTTCTAAGCATGTCCGACCGCCACTTCCTGCAACGCTTGCGATCCGGATCGCTTTTCAGCAATCTGCCGGCGCGCGCGCTCTACCGTGTCGATCAGCGTTTGTCCATCGTTCGACATCAGCGCATGCTTATCGCTGATCTGTAGCAGCAAGCCCGAACATTCGCCCAGACGCTCCAATTCGGAGATCAGTGCATGCAACGCGTACTTGTCGCCCGCAGCCGCGATGCGATCCACAATTGTCGGCAGCAGTTGCTTGGGAAGCTGTACCAAAGCAGCAGCGGAGCGCTGACGAACGGCGCGGTTGCCGTCGCAAATCGTAGCCAGCAGCGCCGGCATGCTGGAAGGGTGGCGTAGCGCTGCCAGGGAAACCACGGCGCGCAGACGCACAAACCAAACCTCGTCCATTGCCAGTTCGGACAGCGCGGCAATCGCGAATAGCGGATCGGCATGGCCAAGACCGCGCGCGGCCGATGCGCGAACTTCCGGATCGGCATCACGCGTGAGCACCGCTAACTCTTCCCCGACCGAAGCGTCCGCAACCTCGCCGAGTATTCTCGCGACGAGCAGATGGGTTTGCTTGTCGCTGTCGAGAGACGAGAGCAGTATCCAGGGAGCTGTGCGGCAGCAGCGTACCAGCGCGTCTTTCACGGTGAGATGCGAGACTCGCAGCTTGCCGTCGGATACCGTTCGCAAAAGTGCGATGCCCGCCTCAGGAGTCGCCAACTGACCAAGGGCGCGCGTTGCCGCATCCTGCACCAGAGGATCGGCGTCTTCGAGCGCGTCCGTGATCGGGACGAGGAATTCGGGGAGGCGCGTACGACCAAGAGCGAGCAGCGCATCGCGGCGTTGATGGCGCGATCCGTTCTTCAGTTGCGACAGGCGAAATAGCATCAACGCACTGCTACGCAGGAAGGTGTGCAGAATGATTCGATCTGTTTCCGATGCCGACTGCAGAGCATCGAGGACCATGCCTTCAACCACGGTTCGCCGGATGCGGTCCGAACGCCAGTGATCCAGTGGGATCCGCAGGGAGACGAGATCATCCCAGCTTTCGCGAAACTCGAAACCGTAGCGGTCGAGCAGAGAAAAGTAGTGTCCGCGCCAGAGGCGGCGAAGCGCGATGAGAATCAGGAGCGCAGAGATGGAGGCAAACGACGCCAGCGCGGCGCGTAGCGCAAAAAACGGCAGCGCGTTAGAAAAGGAATCCATAGCCGCCGCCGACACTAGTTTGACTTTGCCCATGCGAACGCTGCTGGTACGCGACGAAAACCGAGAAATCCTGCAGCCGATTGACGCGAAACTTGGCCGCGCCCATGTAGGTGCGGGCCGAAATGCGTCCGATCTGATCGATGTTGGTGTAGTTCTCCGCGCCTACACCGAATCCAGGCTCGATTCGCAGCCGTTCCCGAATTGGGATCGACAACTTCGTCGAAGCAGCCGGGCTCCAACTGCTGCCCACTCCGTCAAAGTAAGTGCGAGCCTCAGTGACTTTGATCGTCCACATCCAGTCGCGCGGAAGATAGGCGATAGCCGAACCGCCCAGCACGGTGACTTGTGAGGCTGAAAACCAGATGCTTTCAGCGTCGCCAATTACTTCCAGTCCTTTGAGGACGCCGAAGTGAATGCCCGCGCCGCGATCGTAGTCCAGTCCGACTCGATGTACCGGAGCGATGTCCTGATGAGTTCCTTGGCCAGCAGAGAGCGTGAGCGCGCCCTGATGAGCCGTGCGCAAGGATATCGTCGAGGTGAACTCGTCTGCCGCTTCACCGAGCCTGCGATAAGACTCTCCGCCGAATGTGGATGCCCAGCGCGAATTCCAGCGGACACCAAATGCCGCGCTCTGTGCCTGAACAGGAGTCGTGAAGCTGAACAGATCGGTTTCTGTCCCGAAGCTGAGCGAATATTTCGGCAACTCGGATGAATCGGATCGCGCAAAACTGGCGGCCGCAGTTGCGGGAGTCGTCGCCTGCTGCTGTGCGGCTTCCGCAGCACGCTCACGGAGCGCTGCGTCGATCTTCGCCTTGCGGCTTCTCACCTCGGCATCGCTATGGCTGAGCTGCTCGGCTTGCCCTAAAACAGACGAGGCTTCGTCGAGCTTGCCTTCCCAAAATAGAACGTCCGAAAGCCCAGTCAGGAGATCAATGTCTTTGGGAGCTTGCGCCAACGTCCGCCGATATTGCTGTTCCGATTCACTCCACCGCCCGCTCCAGGCCAGAATGCGCGCGCGCCATGCTTTTGCGTCTACATCCGCTGGCGAGGATTGCAGGCGCTGATCGATGATCTGCAGCGCGGCAGGCCAATTGTGGGTCGCGGTCTGCTGCTTCAAGCTCGATTCCCAATCGGTTGCTTCCTGTGCAAGCACGGTCCCCATCAAGGCGAACAGCAATGCGGAGCCAACGACGGAATGCCGCCATTTTCCGCCGTGCAAGTTGGCGAAGAGGCGACTGCTGCGAGCCAGTTGGTAGCCGAACCTGTGCATTGAGCCGGTTACGCACAGGTCCTTAGGATGATTAGAAAGTTCTAAGAATTCTGCACGTTCTCATGTGCATGGGTGCAAATGAAGGCCCAAAGTGGGAAATGCAGATGACGATTGGGTACTTTGGAGTCAGTCCAAAGCAAGGATTAGTCGCCGACCTTTTCCACTTGCACGAGGCAGGAATAGAACGTAGGCCCGCCGCCCAGATCGGTGAGGCGTTCGGAGGTGAGCGCGTTGATGCCGATGCCGTCAGGCATGAGCTTGCTCCAGTTCAGGCGCGTGGCGACGACTCCCGGTTGCACAGCGCCATCAACCAAAGCTTTGAGCCGGACCTCGCCCCGATCGTTGAAGATGCGCACGGCGTCGCCTTCGAGGATGCCGCGCCGCTCGGCGTCGGCTCGGTTCATCTCCAATTTGTTCATCTTGGATTCGAGCGGCTGATGTGAATCCAGATTGCAGAAGCTTGAGTTGAGAAAGTTATCGGCTTTGCGCGCGAGCAGCTCCAGCGGATACTTCTCCGCTTTTTTCGAGTGCCGCGATTCTTCAGGAGGCACGAATTGTGCCACCGCATCAAGTCCCAAGTTAGGAAGATCTTCGTTGCGTATGCGCGCTTTGCCGTCAGCAGTAGGGAAGTCGCCATCCGCGAAGGGTAGAAATTCGTCGGCGCCGAGATTCAGCCGGACATGCCCTTCGCGCTCAAGACGCTCGCGCGTGATGCCCTTCAGCCACGGATCGGGTGAGTCCAGCGCGCCATCGATCATCTCGTCCACGGACTCATGGAAGCAGGGCTCGTCAAATCCCATGCGGAGCGCCAACTCGCGAAACATCTGCACGTTGCTCTTCGCCTCGCCCAGCGGCGCAATCGCCTGCTCGGAGATTTGCAGATAGTAGTGCCCGTATGCCGTCTGAATATCCTTGTGCTCGAAGAATGTGGTCGCCGGCAGAACAATGTCTGCGTAGTCGGTTGTGTCGGTAAAGAACTGCTCATGCACAACCGTAAACAAATCCGGACGGCGAAATCCGCGGATCACATCTTTGTGATTTGGCGCGATCGCCGCTGGATTAGAGTTATAGACGAAGATCGCCTTCACCGGCGGATCGTCGATCTTGGTAAGAGCGCGTCCGAGTTCAGCCATGTTGATCACGCGCGAGTCGCGTCCGAGCGCGCTCTTCTTCATCAGCTCCGGCCGCTCAAGAAATTCTTTGTTCATCTTGAACGCGCCGCTAGTCGAAAGCTGCAAGCCGCCGCCGGCTTGCTTCCAGGCTCCAATGAGGCACGGGAGCATGGCAATCGCGCGGATATTGGTGCCGCCGTTTTCGCAGCGCTGCACGCCGTAGTTCACGCGAATCGCGGCAGGTGCGGTGGTTGCGTATTCGCGTGCCAACTTGACGATGTCAGCCGCGGCAATGCCGGTCCACTCGGCCACCCGTTGCGGCGGATACTCCTGCGCGCGCTGCGCCAGCTCTTCGAATCCATTCACGTGGCGCGCGATGTAATCGCGATCGTGCAGCCCTTCGGCGATGACCACGTGCATCAGCGCCAACGCCAACGCTGCGTCCGTTCCCGGATTGATGGGCAGATACCAGTCCGCGCATTGCGCGGTGCGCGTGCGATACGGATCGATCACGACCAGCTTCGCGCCGTTGCGTCTGGCCTCCTCGATAAACGGCCACAAGTGGACGTTGGTGCCGTGAATGTTCGCGCCCCAGGCGATGATGTACTTCGCGCGCGCAAACAGTTCAGGATCGGTTCCGATTTTGCGTCCATAGACAGAGATCAGCGCTTCGCCGCCGGCTGTCGAGCAAATCGTGCGATCGAGTTGCGACGCGCCGAGACGATGGAAGAACCGCCGGTCCATCGATCCATAGCTGAGCACGCCCATGGCGCCCGCGTAGGAGTACGGCAGAATCGACTCTGATCCGAAGCGCTCGCTGGTTTCGTGAAGGCGAGCCGCGATATTGTCGTAGGCCTCGTCCCAGGAGATGCGCTCGAAGACCTGACCGGCGTCTTTCGCTCGACGAACACCGCGTCCTTTTTCGGCAATGCGGCGCATGGGATAGAGCAGGCGGTCGGGGGAATAGACTCGGTCCAAATACTTCGCCACTTTCGCGCACAAAAACCCGCGCGTGACCGGATGCGCCGGATCGCCGCGCAGCCGCGTAGCCCGGCCAATATCATCGACCGTGATCAACACCCCGCACGAGTCGGGACAATCGTGCGAGCAGGTGGCATGGACGGTTTTGGGCATGGTCTTTTCGGATTATAGGACTGAAGGCGTAGCCCGCAGCGAGAACCAAGTCAATATCGCGCAGAGTCGATACCGGACTGAGTCAGTACCGTTCCCGGTAGGGAACGGGTGAGCGAGATACCAAGCGACATGTTATGACCCGTCCGCTACCGCGGACGGTACTGACTCTGTGGCAGTCCCGGCGGCTGCTTCTACTGTCCTCCCGCTTTAGTCTGCTCTCGCGCCGCTTGTCGCAGCGCGATCGTCGGACCGATGAACAGCGTATTCGCTCCGGAATCTGACGCCAGTTTGTTGAACTGCGGAACTTCGCCGGTGAGCATGGCGTTAAAGCTCTGTAACTCGCCTTGGAGTTCGCCGCGTATGGCGACGGCTTCGGCAACCGCCTCTTCGCTGGGCGCACGATCGTAGTCGCCATCGATCGCGGACATCAAACGCAGCAAGCGATCGTTCAACCTGGCCAGATAGTGCAAATAGTACTTGGGATCGTTCTGCACCGCGGGGTTATAGACCGGTTCCTGCCACTTCGCCAGCTTGGCTTCGAGTTCGTGCGCGCTGCCGACCAGCTTGGCGTAGCGATCGCCTTCTTGTTGATCGTCCGAGCGCAGCATCGCCTGCAAGCTCTTGAGCTGCGACTGCAGTTCGTAATTGCGATTCAGCGCCTGATTCATGGCGCTGATCTCGTCACGAACTTCGAGCGCTGCGCGCAATTGCTGCGCTGCCGCGGCCGCATCGAACGGCAGACGCGGATCAGGTCCGACTTCCACCGTTCCCGATTCGGTACGGCCATTCGCGGTCACGGTGATCTTGTAGGTCCCCGGCAGGGCGGACGGACCAAAGCCGCCTCGTCCTCCGCCTTCACCCCCGCCACCACCTTCCGTGTCCTCTTCGCCGCGACCGATGCGCAATGGAGTAGGCGCGTCCCAGCGCAGGTCCCAAGCTACACGGTTCACGCCGGCTTTGGCTGGACCACGCAGCGTGCGCACGATCTCGCCGTCAGCGCTGGTGATCACAATCTTCACCGGACGAGCATTCCGCTCTTCACGGCGTGAATTCTCTATCGGCTGCTTCAGGTAATAGCTGATCAGAGCGCCAGCCGGACGGTTCGGAGCGGACCATCCGCCCGAGCGTCCGTAGCGGCTGAACATATCCCACAGGTGCGCCGACTGCACGCCGAACAGATGTAGATCGGAATTCTGAATATCCGCCGTGTACTGCTCGACCGGCGTGATGTCGTCCATCACGAACAACCCGCGCCCATGCGTGGCCACAATTAGATCGTGATTTCCTTTTTGGAACTTCAGGTCGTACACCGGAGTATGCGGAAAGCTTTTCCACTCCGACCAATGCTGGCCATCGTCCGGCGAGTAGAACAGGGAAGTCTCGGTGCCGAGGACGAGCAGCCCGCGATGGTTGGGGTCCTCGCGCACCACGTGCGCGGGTTCGCGGCTCGGCAGGCCTTCGGCAATTGACGTCCAGCTCTTGCCGAAATCGTGAGTTTTGTAAACGTACGGACGATTGTCGTCGTTCTCGTGGAAATCGACGGCCACGTAGGCAGCATCGGCTGAGAACGGCGAAGCTTCGATCTGCGAGATGCGTCCCCATTCGGGAAGTTTGGCGATGTTCGCGGCCACGTTCGACCAGTGGGCGCCGCCGTCCTTCGTGACCTGAACGTTGCCGTCGTCTGTGCCCACCCAGATCACCTTCGGATCAACCGGCGAGACCGCAATCGAGAGGATCGTGTCGTAGTTTTCTGCGCCGCTCAGATCTTTGAGAATCTCGCCACCGGTGAGCACCTGTTTGGACTTGTCGTTGCGCGTGAGATCGGGGCTGATCGCCTGCCAGTGTTCGCCTGCGTCTGTCGAGCGGAAGAGCACGTTTGCGCCCAGATAAACCTCTTTGCCGTTTACGGGAGAGACGGCGATCGGCGAGGTCCAGTTGAAACGATACTTGAGTTCCGAAATGGGAATCTCCCCCTGGCTGGGCAGATACGGACGCACGCGGCGAGCCTGACCAGTCTCGCGATCCAGCGCCTGAATCTCGCCGTACTGCGAGTCGGAGTAGATGTAGTTGGAATGCGGTCCGGGCACAACGTATTGACCGTCACCGCCTACTGTGGTCCACCATTCGGCATTGGGAATACTGCCGCGCGAGGCGGTTTGGGACGGCCCGCACCAGCCGCTGTTGTCCTGCAAACCGCCGCAGAGTGTGTAGGGCACGCGATCGTCGAAGGCGACGCTGTAGAACTGTTCGATCGGTAATGCGTCGTGATAATCCCAGCTCTGGCCGGCGTTCCACGAGGTGTACACGCCGCCGTCATTGCCTTCGATCATGCGGTTCGGATCGCGTGGATCGATCCACAACGTGTGGTGGTCGGGATGCACGCCGCGGCTGATGATATGCGCGGTTTTGCCGCCATCGGTCGAGAGCGCCACGTCAAAGGAGAGGAAGTACACGCGGTGCTCATCGTTCGGCGCGACAAACAGATGGCTAAAGTAAAACGGCCGCGCATTAATCAAGTAGTTATCACTGACTTTCGTCCAGTGCTCGCCGTAGTCGTTGGAATCCCAGAGCACGCCTTCTTTGGCTTCGACGAGCGCATAAACATGCTTCGGATTGCTAGGCGCGATTGCCAAGCCGATCCGGCCCACGGGCGGCTTCGGCAATCCCGCGCTCAGCTTCTGCCAAGTGTCGCCGCCGTCGGTCGAGCGGTAGATTCCACTGGAACTGCCGCCGCTGGCCAGCATCCAGGGATAGCGTTGTCCTTCCCACATGCCGGCATAGAGCACCATCGGGTTTGTCGGATCCATGGCCAGATCGCTGGCGCCGGTCTTTTCGTCGACATACAGCACTTTCTTCCAGGTGTGTCCGCCGTCGGCGCTGCGGAAGACGCCGCGCTCCGAGTTCGGTCCCCAGGCATGGCCGAGAGCGGCGACAAAGACTACATCAGGATTTGCCGGGCTGACGATCACGCCGGCAATTTGCCCTACGTCCGCAAGGCCCATGAAGCGCCAGCTCGCTCCCGCATCGGGCGAGAAATAGATGCCGTGTCCGGTCGAGATGTCGTTGCGCAAATTCGCTTCGCCGGTGCCGACCCAGACCAAATTGGGATTGCTCGGCGCGAGCGCCATCGCGCCTACCGATGGAACCGGAATCTGCTCGGAGATGTAGCGCCAGGTCGTGCCGCCGTCTTCGGACTTGAAGACACCGCCCGCGGCCGAGCCGACGTAATAGATTTTCGCATCACCCGGGATGCCGACGACGGCAGTCACGCGGCCTCCGGCAACCGCTGGTCCAAGGTTACGAAACTGCAGGCCGGCGAACGGATCATTGGGCGACGTTCCACGATCTGCAATCGCGCGCTGCGCGAAAGAGCTGAGCGCGAGCACACACGAAATCAGGAGGGAAAGATGCGCCATGCTGCGAATTTTCATGTTTACCTCGAAAGTGCCGACTGCCTTCTAGTTCTTCTAAGCGAACTCACCATTCACGACTGGCTCCTCGGCCGTTCCTCGGGAGACCTCCACCGCATTGTGGACAGTCGTAAGAATTGTTCGTCGATGTTGTTTTTGGTCCTATTCCGACTTTTAAATGACTTACAGGCCAAAATACCGAGCAGCTACGAACTCGCCGCCGGTATTATTCCGAAACGGCGGCGGTATTTGGCGGAATAATTCCGAGCTCGCTCCGGCATCTCTCCGGTATTTTGCGCATTGCGGTCAGCGCCGGATTCTGGACTCGCGGAAACACGAGCCCCTCAATGAACAGCGGATGCTTCGCCGCTGTACCGGAAGGGAAAAGCCCCGCCCAAGACCGGCGTTTAGATCGATGCAGCTGGAGCATAAGGTGTGGTACCGCACCACGCCGCATATGTCAAGCAAAAAATAGAGCTACGGTCACCATCTCGGATCTGCCGATCGCTCTAAGCGCGTCACGGCGTCGTATCCCGAAGCGGAGGTTCCATCGAAGATTCCCGCACGGCATAATACACCCATTCAGGAACGTTCCATTGTGCACGGAGACGAACGCAAGTCCGTTTGCTTCGTGCGTTCTCCTGCTGTTGCCATGCCGCGATTGACCTGGAATTCCATTAGAATTTTGCTCATGCGCAGCATCTTGGCTTTCGGATTGTGTCTGGCCCTAGTCGGCTCCGCTGTCGGTGACCAGGCGAGCAAGCGCGAGGCGCGCAAGCAGAAGAAAGCCGAGAAAGAGTACCTGGCGGCGATGAACTTTGTCCGCAATGGGCAGGTGGAAAAAGGAGAAGCGCTGCTTGAGGACGCACTTCAACTCGATCCGCATAATCTGGCTGCGCTTAGCGCGCGCGAACTGCTCAAGCAGGAGCGGATTCATGAGGAGGTCGCGCGAGCGAATCGCCAGCTCGAAGCTGGACATCAGCCGCAGGCGATCGCGCAGCTTCGGAAGGCGCTCTCGCTCGATCCGCACAATGAGCTTACGCAGCAGCGACTGCAAGCGGTGCTCGCGCAGACTGCCTCTGCTGCCGATCAGCTCCCGGCGCGCATTCACTATCGCGATGCCGGCGCGGTCGAACTCGCGCCGAACAATACCAAGCAAACCTTCCACTACAAAGGCGACAGTCGCGGTCTGCTGGATCGGGTATGGAACGCTTATGGCATTCGTCCGCTCCTCGATAGTTCGGTGACGAGCCGGCAAGTGCGCTTCGACATGGAGAATGTCGATTTCGCAACGGCCGTTGTCATCCTGTCGCAGATGACGAAAACATTTTTCCAGCCGGTGTCGCCCAATCAGGCGCTGATCGTTGCCGATACGCCGACGAATCGCAAACAGTTTGAGCGCCTGGCGTTGCGCACGTTCTACATCGGCGACGTATCCACGCCGCAGGAGCTGAACGATGTAGTAAACGTGATGCGGACGGTCTTCGACATTCGCTCCGTCAACGCCGATCCGCATTCTAATCAGGTCACCGTCAAGGCCCCCCTGGAGATGCTCGATGCCGCCACGCGGATTCTTGAGGATCTCTACTCGGGTAAGCCGCAGGTGATGCTCGACGTGAACATCTTTCAGATCGATCAGACGCTGGCGCGCGACCTGGGACTGGGACTGCCGGCGCAATTCACGCTCTTCAACGTGAACACCGAAGCGGCACAACTGCTGAGTTCCTCCGGAAGCCAGCTCATCAATCAGTTGATTTCGTCCGGCGCGATTAACCAGGCAGGGAACACCTCGATCGCCGCGCTGCTGGCGGGACTCGCCGCTGGAGGAGGCAGTTCCATTTTGAACCAGCCGCTCGCAACTTTTGGCGGAGGCTTGACGCGCAGTGGCGTAATCATTCCGGGCACATCGGCGCATTTCTCGTTGAACAAATCTTCTTTGCAGACGATCGATCACGTAACGCTTCGCGCGGCGCAGAACGATGCGGCTACATTTCGCGATGGCCTGCACTATCCGATCCTGAATGCAAGCTTCTCGCCGATTTTCAACACAGCGGCAATTTCTCAGGTGCTGGGCAACCAGAGCTTCATCGCGCCGTTTCCGTCTTTTTCTTATGAGGATTTAGGACTGACGCTGAAGACTACACCTACCGTACACGGAAGCAGCGCCGTGTCGCTCAAGATGGAATTCCAGTTGCGCGGACTGGGAGCTGCTCAGCTCAACGGCGTTCCTGTGATCACTAACCGCGAATACAGCGGCACGATCACAGTTCCATTTGGGGAAACTGCGGTGCTGGCCGGCATGGTGTCCAGGTCGGAACAACTCTCGCTGCAGGGCCTCGCGGGAATTGCTCAATTTCCCATTCTCGGACCAGCGACTTCACTCCATAACAAACAGACCGAAGATATGGAAATGCTGGTAACGATTCGCCCGGAACTCGTGCGCAGCGCAGTGCATAATCCCAATTCGGGAACGGTGTTCGTGCCTACGGCGGCCGCACAATAGGCGCAGGCCATCGCATATCCTGAGGTCCAAGCGAGCCCGCCAGGACTGTCATTCTGAACGTCCGCAAGGACGCGAAGAATCTCCGCAGAACCTTTCCCCACCCATGCTGTCTCCCGGTCTCACGCTGAGGAGAAGTTTGGGTGGAACCGGGACAACGCGATCGAGTGGGAGACGTTTTGCGGAGATTCTTCGTCCGCCGCGGCGGCCTCAGAATGACAGCGGGATGAGTTCCGAATTTGTTTACATTCAAACCAAAGTCGCTCTACTATGAAAATGCATGCCTGTGTCCCAGGAACTACTCGACATTCTCGTCTGTCCGCTTTGTAAACAGCCGGTGAAGCTCACGGATCAGCAGGATGGATTGCGCTGCGGCGCCTGTGGCCGCGTCTACCCCATTGTCGATGACATCCCTGTCATGCTGGTGGACAAAGCCAAGACCGGTTCGTAATTGCGCAGGTTCCAAATCGGGAAACTGAAAGAGGCGAGAAGTCTGGAATCTATTGCCTGGATGTCTGCTTCCAGCTTTGGCCGCCGTCGCGGGTGATCCAGGATGAGCTCTGTGTCGCTACGCTGATGGCTCCCTGCGGAAGCATCGATACATGCTGAATGGGCTGGCGCCACGGGCCAGCTACCTGCGTCCACGTTTGACCGGCATCGGAGCTGTGGTAGAGAGTGTCGCCCGAGTCTTGATTTCCAGAGATGGGCAAGCTCCGGTTCGGTCCGGCGGCCCAGACTTCGATGCCCCGCGCGGCGATCGTGCGCGCGGAAAATCCGGGAGCAGGCTCGATCAACGTAAGACCGCCATCCTGTGATCGGCGCTCGAGCTGGCCGGAAGACGATACCCGCCAGCTTACGAGTTCGCCATCCACCGAGCGTGCCCGCGCCGTACCCGTAAGCGCAGTCGCGCGCAAGTCTTTTTTCCCCACGGCTTCCTGTTCCTTCGCGACGTTCTGATCCGTCAGCGTCAGGTCTGCCGAGGCTTCGGCCGGAACCGGAGCGGCAACAACTGCGTTCGAAGAAGCTGCGCCTTCGGGCACAGCCGGCGAGACCGGTTGTGCGCTTGCCATTTCCACGTGAGACGGTCGGAGCGACGGAGCGATCTGCGCGTGCGCACTCCGCGACGATTTGGATTGCAGAAACGTTTTCCCAAAATGGTTCTGAGCAAGTTGTGCTGCGGATTGCTTGCTGCCCGAAGCCGGAGAGCTCGCAGTACTGGGCGCCGGCGGCTCCCGGTTTTCCGCCGCCGCGTTGCTCGGTTCCGACGCAACCGGCGCAACCGACTCAGCAGTTCGGATTTGCGAGTGAGAGACTGGCTGGCGTTCGTGCACCAGCACTCCTGCTCCTATGGCAACAGCCAGGGCCGCAGCCGCCGAAGCCCAGCGCAAGCTGCCCCAACTCGCGAAGCGGGCCCGTGTTTTTGTGATGCCGACCTCCGCAGAGTCGGCGATCTCGGCGGCGGCGAGGGTCACGGCATCGCGGCAGATGCGGCAAGCCGCCAGATGATGCAGAGTGCGCTCGCGCTCGCTCGCGAGGAGTCTCTGCTCGAGAAAGCCGCTGAGCGCGTCGGGAGAGAGATGCTCCGGCAGCACGCGTTGTCCGGCCTCGAGCCTCTGCGCCAGGATGTTCTTCAGACGGTTCAAATTGCTCCTTAACAGTAGAACGCTTGAATTTTGTCCTCTTGCAGCACGCGTTATTTTTCCCCCTCAGTACGCAGGCGTGCGGCGACGTCGAGCTCCAGGTCCCGAACATCGGCTTCGAGCGCCTCTTCGGCCTGGCGTCGGCTCATCCCGCGCTGTTCCAGGCTCTTGCGCACGCGTTTGCGCATGTCCTTGAGCAGCTTCTCCAGCTTTCGGCTAATGGTGGACTCGTGGACGCCGAGTGTCCGCCCAATTTCGGCGAGCCGGCGCCCATCTAGAAAATACGAGCACAGCAGGAAACGCTCTTCGGGGGCGAGCCCGGCAAGAGCAGCATCGGTCGCTTCCCGCACGCGCGGATCGAGTTGAGCGGAATCCGCGGCTGCCGGCGCAGTGTATTGCGTCCCGTGAACTTCCTCTTGCTCCTCAATGCTGACCAGCTTCTTACCCGCGCGAATCGTGTTGATGTAGCTCTGCGCCAGGACCATGCGGAGCCAGCCCGCGAGCGATCCGCGTCCGGAGTAGAGCGCCAGTTTCGAGCGCCGCTCGTGTTCCGGACCTAATCCGTAGAGCTCGGCATAAAGGGAGTCGGCCAGCTCGCGTCCGCGGCTCTCGCTGTGCGTGATGCTGCGTGCGGCCAAATAGATCGATTCGCGATACCGGGTAAGAAACACGTCCCAGGCGCGCTGGTATCCGGCCACGCAGGCATGAGCCAAGGCAAGCTCTTCCAGCTTCAGGGATCCGAGAAAGCCGGCTGCTTCCGTTGCGCTGGCGGAGGCGAGCTCCTCAGTCCGTTCGAGCACATTTTGCAGGATGCTCGCAAACTGCTCCTCGGTCAGCCCGTATTCCGATCCGCCGCTAAGAGCAAACAGCTCGGCGGCCAGCGCGGGATCTACGCGCCGTCGGGAGGCAACATTGGCGCCGCTCATAGTCTGGGCCGAGGACATGGACAACATCAGGGTCGTGCCCCATGGTAGCAAGTTGAGATGACAGCTACCAGCTATCAGCTTCGAGCGTTTAGCGAACTGCTCGCGTTCAACGTTTGCCGCGCGACGTCGTCGTCCAGTGCTGTCGGCTGGAAGCTGGTAGCTGGTAGCTGTTAAAATCCCTCACAGCTTTGCACGCACCACGGGCGCTTAACTCAGCGGTAGAGTGCCATCTTCACACGGTGGAAGTCATAGGTTCGAATCCTATAGCGCCCACCACCGAATTCCGTCATACGTTTGCTCTGCTATACTCGAAGAGCCGCACGGTTCGCGCGCCTGCGCGATATTTTTGTCCACAGTCGGGGAGTGGCTCAGCCTGGTAGAGCACCTGGTTCGGGACCAGGGGGTCGGAGGTTCAAATCCTCTCTCCCCGACCAATCTTTCTCTCGCCCATTCAGTTTACGCGGCTTTCGCGCCTCTCGGTTTCAGACGCTTCTTCTGTACAGTCGCTACAACTGAGAAGACTGCTCTAGCAGCGATTTGCCCGAGGGATGCCCGCTGTCCCGCTATGTATAATCCCTTGCTACAGCCCCCTTTTGTTGAGGACCTGGCCTCGCAAGCTCCGCCTGCCTCGCGTTTGTGCTATGGGAACGCAGTCCACACTAGAGATCGGTCAGGTTGTCGAGGTCCGCCAACGGCGTTATTTGGTCGAGCGCTTCACCGCGCCGGTTAATCCTGGCGATTCCTCGCGCGTCCTGCTTTCCTGCGTCGATGACGATGCCCAGGGTCAATCCCTCGAAGTTCTGTGGGAGCGCGAGCTCGATGGCCGGGTCTTATCCGCCGAAGCCTGGGAAGCGATTGCCGCTCGCGGTTTCGATCCGCAGGAGCGATTCGGCGCTTACCTGAACACGCTGCGCTGGAATTGCGTTACAGCGACCGACCCGAATCTGCTGCAGTCGCCGTTCCGAGCCGGCATCCGGCTGGACGCGTATCAGCTCGAACCTCTGCGCAAAGCGCTTCGTCTTCCGCGGGTGAATCTCTTTATTGCCGACGACGTAGGACTCGGCAAGACGATCGAGGCCGGGCTCATTGCCCGCGAGCTCCTGCTGCGGAAGCGCATTCGCGAGATTGTAGTCGCGTGTCCGCCATCCATGCTCCTGCAATGGCAGGAAGAGTTGGATTCCCGTTTTGGTCTGCACTTTGAGATTCTCGATAAAGACTATCTGCAGCGAATTCGCCGCGAGCGCGGATTCGGCATCAATCCCTGGACGACGCACTCGCGGTTCCTCATCTCCCATCGTCTGCTGATTGACGCGAACTACGCCGGCCCAATGGCGGCATGGCTCGATACCTTCCGCCCAGGCACGCTGCTCATTCTCGACGAGGCGCATCATGCCGCGCCTTCCAGCGGAGCGCGTTATGCGATTGACTCACAGATCACACGCGCCATCCGTGATTTGGCCCCACGCTTCGAGCATCGTCTATTTCTTTCCGCCACTCCGCACAACGGCCACTCGAATAGTTTTTCTGCGCTGCTGGAGATTCTCGATCCGCAGCGTTTTTGTCGAGGAGTTCGCGCCAGCAAGAAAATGCTGGACGATGTCATGGTTCGACGCCTGAAGGAAGATTTGCGCGAGATTGGCGCCAATTTTCCCAAGAGGAACGTAGTACCCGTCGTTATCGACGGCCTCCCGGCAGACGCGCCCGAACTGCGGCTTTTTGCGCTGCTCGACGACTATCGCCAACTTCGCGAGCAACGGCTGAGCCAGGAATCGAAGCGCACGCAGAGCGCTTCCGGCCTGCTGATCTGCGGACTGCAACAGCGGCTGCTCTCCTCCATTGAGGCCTTCTCGCGCACGCTGCGCGTTCACCGCCGCACGATCGAGAGGCAGTGGGAAAAGGCCGGCGCTTCCGCCGCGCAGAGCGCCAAGCTCGATCTCGATTTGCTCACGCAGACGGTCGCAGCCGATGACGATCGCGCTCAGCTCCCTGAGGAACAGCTTGCGGCCGAGGAAGAAGCCGCCTTCGCTCTGGCTTCCGAACTGAGCGCCGGCGAAGTCGCTGCCGGAAGCGCTCGCCAACTGTTCGAGCGGGAGCTGGAGTTGGTCCAGCAAATGACCGACCTCGCGGAGACCAGCCGCTTCCTTCCTGACGCACGCATTCGCGCGCTCACCGCCTGGGTTCGCGAAAATATGTGTCCCACTTTGGGAAAAGAAGGAGCGGCGTGGAACGAGTTGCGCGTGATCGTCTTCACCGAATACGAAGACACGCGCCGCTACATCGAGCAACAGTTACGCGGCCTGGTTGCCGATTCCGAACACGGCGAGAGTCGCATCGCCATCTTCCACGGTCCTACTCCCGCCGATGAACGCGAGAAGATCAAAATTGCTTTCAATAGCGATCCCAAAAGTAATCCAGTCCGAATCCTTATTGCTACCGATGCCGCCCGCGAGGGCCTCAACTTGCAGGCGCATTGCTGGAACCTGTTTCATTTTGATGTGCCCTGGAATCCCAGCCGGATGGAGCAACGCAACGGTCGCATCGACCGAAAGCTTCAGCCCAATCCAGTCGTCAACTGCCGCTACTTTTTTTACCAGCAGCGCCCCGAAGATCAGGTCATCGCGGCCCTCGTGCGGAAGACGAAGACCATCCGCGAGGAGCTGGGAAGCCTTTCACAAGTCATCGACAGCCGCGTCGCCTCTTTGATGAAAGAAGGCATTCGCCGCCAAAAGATTTCGGCTCTCACTCGCGACATCGATGATGCTGGTCTGGAAGAAGACAAGCGGCAAGATGTTGCGGAGGAGCTGGAAGCCACGCGCGAGCGTCAACTCGATTTACGCAAGCAGATCGAGAGGTTGACGACTCTCCTTGACAATTCCCAAAAGGAGATCGCTTTCTCAGTTGACCACTTCCGCTCCGCCATCTCCTCCAGCCTGGAGATGATCGGCGCAGAGCGCCTGCAGTGCAAAGAAACCGGCAACGGACAAACGCAATGCATCTTCCCGGCACTCGACCAACGCGAGGGGGCGGACCCATCGTGGGCTGAGACCATGGACAGTCTGCGAACCCCGCGTGACAAAGCACAAAAGTTCTGGGAGTGGCGCAACGAAGCGCCCATCCGGCCGGTCATCTTCAAAGATCCCGGCGTCGTCACCGAGGAATTGGTTCAGCTACATCTGGAGCAGCGTGTCGTGCAGCGCCTGCTCGCGCGATTCAGCGCGCAGGGATTCGTCTATCACGATCTTTCCCGCGCCTGTCTCGCGCAAACCACTGACGCGGTTCCCCGTGTGCTGCTCATTGGACGCCTGTCGCTGTATGGCTCCGGCGCGGCGCGGCTCCATGAAGAGCTGATTCATGTGACCGCGCGCTGGGTCGATCCCATGATCCGGAAAGGAGGGCTCGCGCCGTACGGACGTGAAGCCGAAACGAAAACCAAAGACCTGCTCGATTCGGCGCTGCTCGAAAAACACACGCGAACCATTCCCGAGGCGGTACTACGGCAGTTACAGCAGGCGGCTCCCAATGATGTGCGCGAACTCCTTCCTCACCTTCAGTCCCGCGCAGTGGAATTTGCCGCCGATGCTGAAAAGAAACTCAAAGGGCGCGCCGAGGCTGAGGCTAAAGCTATGCGCGAGATTCTGGAGCTTCAAAAGAAGCACCTTGAGGCAAAAGTAGCGCAACACCAGCACGATCAACTGAAGTTGTTCAACGACGAAGAACGCCGCCAGCTCGACTCCGATCGTCGCTACTGGGACAAGCGCCTGATCTCGATAGACGAAGAGGTGAAGACGGAACCTGATCGCATCAGCAGGCTTTACGACGTGAAGGCGCGGCGCGTAGAGCCTGTCGGGCTGGTGTATTTGTGGCCGCTGTCGCGGTGAGAGGAAAGTTTTGTGATTCTTGCTGGTTGGAAGCACGGAGGAGAAGAGGAAAACAGAGGTAGAGCTGTTCAGGGGGGAGCCCCCGCATTTATGCGGGGGAAGCTGTCCGCCTGAGGCGGATCGCTCCCCCCGACTGAACAAGCTGCGGAAAAATGACGCTGGCAGCAGGGAAGGGCACGGATTCATCCGTGCCGTAATGCGTTCCAAAAAGGGACGGCTTTAGCCGCTGAGGTAAGCCTTTTGTTTGCACCGGACGGTTACCTCAGGCGCTAAAGCGCGAAGCATTCTTCTCCCGTAAACGGCGCGACTGAAGTCGTGCCCTTCCCTGAATCTGATTTCCAGCGCATTTTTTCCGCAGCCTGTGAGCCCGGGGGATCCCACCAGAAATGAACGGGCCTCCACCCAAAAATGTTGCATGGCTATGGCTAAAGACCCTGAAGTTCGCGCGCATCTCGAATGGCTCGGCTATGTCCAGCCCGAGGGCCTGGTTGTCTCGATCCCGGCGCTGCTGGAGGCGAGCGCCCTGCTCAATCGCAACTTTGCTCCGGAGCATCGCCGATTCCTTGAGGCGCTGCCCGCAGGAGCTGACGGCCAGCCCGTTTCTGAAATCCGCGACTTTCCTGCTTTCGCCGCCGCGATCTTCGGCTGGACCGCGCAGGACCTCTACGGATCGCCCGGCGCGCCGGAAGTTCCGGCAACGCTCGAAGCTGTGCTGCCGGAATACGGTGAGACGCTGCGCCCAACCTATGCCGTTCGCGAATTCCAGCCGAAAGACTCCGCCAGCCCTTGGATCATGCTGGTGAAGGAACTGCCGCTTGGCACGGATTTTGACAAAGTCCATACCGACGATCCTAAGCAGTGGCAAGCTTCGCCGCAGGCGCGCTTCGAGCGGCTGCTGCGGCAAACGAAGGTCCCCATCGGACTGCTGGTGAATGGGCGGCAGATTCGGCTGGTGTACGCTCCCGAAAAGGAACTCAGCGGACACCTCACCTTCAATCTCGCCGACATGATCACCGTCGCGGGACGGCCGATCTTTGCCGCCATGCAGATGCTGCTTTGCGCCGACCGCCTGTACAACGTCGTCGAAAAGGAGCGCCTGCCGGCGATTCTGGCCAACAGCCGTAAATACCAGAATCTCGTCTCGACACAGTTGGCCGAGCAGGTGGTAGAAGCGCTCTACGAACTGCTGCGCGGATTCCAGGGGGCTGACGATCAAACCGAAGGCGAGCTGCTGCGCGACGTGCTCGCCGCCGATCCCGATCACGTTTATCGCGGCCTGCTTACTGTCCTTCTCCGGCTGGTCTTCCTGCTGTTTGCCGAGGACCGCAACCTGCTCTCCAGCGATCCGCTGTACGTAAACAATTATTCGGTCACCGGACTCTATGAGCGTCTGCGCGAAGACCACGGACGCTATGCCGAGCTGATGGACCAGCGCTACGGCGCGTGGGCACAGTTGCTCGTTTTGTTCCGGCTCATCTACTCCGGCGGCGCGCATGGCGCGATGCGCATTCCTGCGCGCGAAGGCTATTTGTTTGATCCGGAGCGGTATTTGTTTCTGGAAGGCCGCGCCAACGTGGAACCGGGCGCCCCCGCCCGGGTGTTTCCTGGCCCCACGCAGACCAGCGAGAACTCGAGCCTGCTGCCCCAGGAAGCCAACACCCGGCCGAGGGCTCCCGGTTCCACGTTGGCCGCTTCCACGTTGGCGATGCAAATTCCGCGGGTTTCCGATGGCGTGCTCTTTCGCGTGCTGCAGAAGTTGATGGTGCTCGATGGGGAGCGCCTCAGCTACAAAGCTCTGGCTGTCGAGCAGATCGGCAGCGTCTATCAGGCGATCATGGGATTCGGTCTCCAGGTCGCCGGCGGGCGCTCGATCGCGATCAAGCCGGTGAAGAAGCACGGCGCGCCGGCGACGATCAATCTCGAAGAGCTGCTCGCCACCGCGCCCGAGAAGCGCGCCAAATGGTTTACCGAAGCCACCGATCATAAGCTCACCGGGCAGGCTGCCGAGGCGCTGAAATCGGCGTCTACGATGGAAGAGCTGCTGGTGGCTCTGGATAAAGCCAGGAAGATTGCGATTGCGGTCACGCCGAATCCTGTTCCCAAAGGCGCGATGATCTTCCAGGCCACTGACGAGCGGCGCAAGAGCGGCTCGCATTACACGCCCAGCAGCCTCACCGGCCCGATTGTCGAGGCGGCGCTGGAGCCGGTACTCAAGCAGCTAGGCGAAAACCCCACGCCGGCGCAGATTCTGAATTTGAAGGTTTGCGATCTGGCCATGGGCTCGGCGGCGTTCCTGGTGGAAGCCTGCCGCCAGCTCGGCGATGCGCTGATCAAGGCCTGGCATTCCCACAATGAACTTCCGCCGATCCCGCTGGACGAAGACGAGCATCTGGCGGCGATGCGGCAGGTAGCCCAGCGCTGTCTCTATGGCCTCGACAAGAATCCGATGGCCACCGATCTCGCCAAGCTGTCACTGTGGCTGGCGACGCTGGCGAAGGATCATCCGTTTACGTTTCTCGATCACTCGCTGCGCTCCGGCGATGCGCTCGTCGGCCTAACCCGCCGGCAGATCGCAGCCTTCAACTGGCAGCCGACCACGCAGCAGACGTTCATCGAAGAGCAACTGCGTAAAAGAATCGAGAAGATCGCCGAATGCCGCCGCGAAATTCTGGCTGCCCGCGACGCCGTGCCCTATCGCCAACTCGAACAAGAGCTCGCCCACATCGACGACCTGCTCAGCCTGCCGCGAATGATCGGTGATGCCTGCATCGCCGCATTCTTCTCTGCGGAGAAGTCGAAGGAGCGGGAGGCGGCGCGCCAATCGCTGCTCGCTTCGATCGAAGCCGACCTGAAAAGGCAGAGTTTCATTTCGGTCAAAGGAGAAGTCGATCAGGCAATCGCGAAGCTGCGAAGTGGAGTTAAAGGCATCAGGCCCTTTCATTGGGAACTTGAGTTCCCTGAGGTCTTTACCAGAGCCCGGGATGAAACTACCGGTACCGGCTTCGACGTTCTTATTGGCAATCCGCCGTTCATGCACGGAAAAAAAATAAGCGGCGTGTTTGGTAAGCCATTCGTTGAGTGGATAAAGCATCTACACCCTGAAGCTATCGGCAATGCTGATCTGGCCGCGCATTTCTTTCGACGAGCATTTTTCTTAGGATTTCGTGGCGGAACCTTAGGGCTGCTTGCGACAAATACAATCAGCCAAGGTGAAACTCGAGTCAGCGGACTCCGTTGGATTTGTAAGAATGGCGGCAATATTTATTCGGCGAAAAGAAGGATAGTTTGGCCCGGTGCTGCAGCCGTTATCGTGAGCTCGGTCCACATAAGAAAAGGATTAACGTACGATCCGCGGAAACTGGATGGACGCGACGTTTCGCTGATCACTGCGTATTTGTTTCACGCTGGTAATGACGATAACCCAGCTACCCTCGCGGTGAATGCCGACCTAAGTTTTCAGGGAAGCATCGTTTTAGGAATGGGATTCACGTTCGACGATACAGATAAGGACGGGATTGCCAGCCCAATTGCCGTGATGAACCGATTGATTGAGAAGAATCCGAAAAATCGGCAGCGAATCTTTCCGTACATTGGGGGTGAAGAGCTTAACAATAGCCCAACTCTGAGTCATCATCGTTTCGTAATAGATTTTGCCGATATGAGCGAAGAAGAAAGTCGCAATGGATGGCCAGACCTGATGTCCATTGTTGAGGAGAAGGTTAAACCCGAGAGAATGACCCTCACAGGAAGTTACAAGACAAAGTGGTGGCAATTTGGCCGGCGAAGTATGGCTGGATCGCAAGCAACTGCTGACTTGAATCGGTTTCTCGTGACCGGATGCGGGGCGACGCCGCACCTCGTATTCGCCTTCATGTCGAAAGGAAAGGTTCTTGCAAATTCTCTCGATCTATTCCGGCTTTTCACCTACTCGGCATTCTGTGCGCTCCAGAGTAGGGCACATGAGATTTGGGCACGTTTCTTTGGATCGTCTATGAAGGATGACCTGCGCTACACACCATCAGACTGTTTCGAAACGTTCCCATTTCCGGATGGCTGGCGAGTTCGTGCTGACCTCGAAGCCAGCGGCAAGGCGTGCTATGAATTTCGCGCTGCTCTGATGATTAGGAAGGACGCGGGCCTTACAAAAATCTATAACATCTTCAACAGTCCTGACGAAGACGACCCGGACATCATACGTCTCCGTCAGCTTCACGACGCGATGGATCGCGCCGTGCTCGACGCCTATGGCTGGACCGACATTCAGCCGAAATGTGAGTTCATTCCCGAGTTCGACGACGAAGACGAGGACGACGAGGGCGGGCGTCCGCGCAGAAAGAAATATCGGTATCGCTGGCCCGACGAGATTCGCGACGAGGTGCTGGCGCGGCTGCTCGAACTGAACCGTCAGCGCGCCCTCGAAGAAGGCCAGATGCTCGTCGCCGAGCCGCCCAGGAACAACGCCAAGAAAAAGCGCGCTCCCAAATCGGGAAACAATTCCAAAGCCGTCTCGGCAGCCGCGCTGTTCTCCGCCGAGCCGGGAGAGGAGTAGGGCAGTCGGTGGAGCCCCCGCATTCCTGCGGAGGAGGGTACGGGCGCCCCGCGTCCATGCCGGGGAAGGGAAGGACTGGTGTTGGCATGGTGGGAGTCCCCGCATTTGCGGGGAGGATTGGACGGTGTATTAACGGTGGGAGCCCCCGCATTTATGCGGGGGAGCGAGGCTTTCAAGCCTCGCGGCAAATGCGCTCGCTTCCTGAAGCGTGGCTTCAGCCACGGACTTTTGATTTTGCGCTTTCCCGCCGGAAACCCCGGGCTAAAGCCCCCTCGCCTTCATCCATCGTTTCCCGGCGGACTGAAGTCCGCCTCCCCCCCGAATAAATGCGGGGGCTCCCACCACGCAACCCGCCAGAGTTTCCGCAGAGCTCTGAATCGAGCCCTTCCTGAACGCCAGGTAACCAGCGCTAACGAAAAATTGTTCTGTGGTGGGGAGCCCCCGCATTTGCGGGGAGGATTGGACGGTGTATTAACGGTGGGAGCCCCCGCATTTATGCGGGGGAGCGAGCTTTCAAGCCTCGCGGCAAATGCGCTCGCTTCCTGAAGCGTGGCTTCAGCCACGGGCTTTTGATTTTGCGCTTTCTCGCCGGAAACCCCGGGGCTAAAGCCCCCTCACCTTCATCCATCGTTTCCCGGCGGACTGAAGTCCGCCTCCCCCCCGCATAAATGCGGGGGCTCCCACCATCGCAAACACGCCTGAGTTTCCTCAGACCTCTGATCGTGCCCTTTCCCGTGAACGCCAGGTAACCAGCGCTAACGAAAAATTGTTCTTTGGTGGGGAACCCCGCATTTGCGGGGGAGGATTGGACGGTGTATTAACGGTGGGAGCCCCCGCATTTATGCGGGGGAGCGAGGCTTTTAAGCCTCGCGGCAAAATGCGCTCGCTTCCTGAAGCGTGGCTTCAGCCACGGGCTTTTGATTTTGCGCTTTCCCGCCGGAAACCCCGGGGCTAAAGCCCCCTCACCTTTATCCATCGTTTCCCGGCGGACTGAAGTCCGCCTCCCCCCGCATAAATGCGGGGGCTCCCACCTTGGCAACACAACATCGCCATCGTTTCAGGCGGACTCAAGTCCGCCTTCCCCCGCATCAATGCGGGGGCTCCCACCATCGCCTCGGGTTTTGACTCTGCTTGTGGTATAAACGTGCGCTTCAACTATGTCGCTCGCTCCACAAGAGCTTCGCACCTTCTTCACTTCGTCCGTTACATGGGAGCGAAGGCCGATTCTGCAGGTCAGCGCTCGTTGCGATTTGCTGCTGGACGTTTTGCGCCAAGACCGGATCCTGCGGAGATATGAGATTCACGAATTTGTCTTCATGCCCAATCACATTCACCTGATCTTGACTCCGGCGCCTCTCGTCTCTTTGGAAAAGGCGATGCAGTTCGTCAAAGGAGGATTCTCTTATCGGGCGAAAAGGGAGCTGAACTTAATCGGGAGATTTGGGAGAAGGGCAATAACGAGCACAGAATTCGAGATGCGGCGGAATATGCGCGGCATGTGGAATACATCTGGATGAATCCGGTCAAAGCCGGCTTTGTCGATCAGCCAGAAGACTACATGTATTCTTCGGCACGGCTCAGGAATGAGATCGATCCTGCGCCGGCACATTTGCAGATGAAAGCGCATGGCTGATGTTGCGATTCAGGATCAAGCGCAAATGCCGGGCGGCTTATGGTGGGAGCCCCCGCATTTATGCGGGGGGAGCGAGGCTTTTAAGCCTCGCGGCAAGCGCTTGCCCTCTGAATCGTGGCTTCAGCCACGGGATTTTGACTTTGCGCTTTCCCGCCAGGAAACCCCGGGGCTAAAGCCCCATTTTGACCGCCATCCGTCTTTTCCCGGCGGACTGAAGTCCGCCTTCCCCCGCATAAATGCGGGGGCTCCCACCTGGGCAACACAACCTCGCGGTCTTTTCCCGGCGGACCGAAGTCCGCGTTCCTCCGCACGAATGCGGGCTCCCACCTGGGCAACACAACCTCGCGGTCTTTTCCCGGCGGACTGAAGTCCGCCTTCCCCCGCATAAATGCGGGGGCTCCCACCTGGGCAACACAACCTCGCAGTCTTTTCCCGGCGGACCGAAGTCCGCGTTCCTCCGCACGAATGCGGGCTCCCACCTGGGCAAGACAACATCGCGGTCTTTTCCCGGCGGACCGAAGTCCGCGTTCCTCCGCACGAATGCGGGCTCCCACACCAAAAAATTTCCTTGCCGCTGACCGCGCCGGCAAATCTCGCTTGACTTCCGTCAACAGTTCGGCTAGCATGGGCGAACAAAAGGGGAAATGGTATTCGTGTGCTCAAAAATGCCGGACTTCATGTCTTCTGGCTGAAAGCTGCCGATCAAGGCTGCGGAGGCGCGTCTTGGGGAGCGATCCCTGGCGGGTCTCTGGCATGCCAGGCACCAATCCCTGGCTGATCTCAAGAATTCCCGAGATCGGCTAGAGACTTCGGCGGCTAAGTCCTTTAGATCTTGAGACCACGCAAAAAAAGATTGTTTTTGGAAAGCAGCCGGGCGATCAGGAGAGATACGGTGGGAGCCCCCGCATGAATGCGGGGGGAGGCGGACTTTACAGGCTGCGGAAAAATGGCCCTGCCGTAGGGAAGGGCACGGATTCATCCGTGCCGTAACGCGTTCCCAAAAAGGGACGGCTTTAGCCGCCGAGGTAAGCCTTTTGTTTGCATCGAACGGTTACCTCAGGCGCTAAAGCGCGAAGCATTCTTCGCCCGTAAACGGCACGACTGAGTCGTGCCCTTCCCTGAATCTGATTTCCACTACATTTTTTCCGCAGCCTGTTCAGTCCGCCGGGAACGACGGATGATATTGAAGGGGGCTTTAGCCCCGGAGGTTTTCGGGCGGGTAGAGGAAAGCCCGTGGCTGAAGCCACCATTCAGGAAGCGAGTGCGCTTGCCCCGACCCGCCTTAGGCGGATCGCTCCCCCGGCATGAATGCGGGGGCTCCCACCGCGTCTTCCTCGCGCCTTCGGCGCTCGTTGTCGTTTGCGTTGCATGATTGGATTTTCTCTTTATGAACACCCCGACCATCCCCATCTCCTCCGTTGACGTTCGCGGCAAACTAGTCGATGCGCTCCGCCTCGATCTCGTCGGTCCATCCGACACCCTGGGCGATCGGAACGAAGTTCTGCCGCAGGCTCCGTCGCGCTGGTACCTAAGCGGCTTCCTGGTTCCGCTCGGAGCTGACCAGTCGCAGCGCGCTTCCGAAGACAGCGCCGAAGATCTCGATCAGGCCGGCGAGAGCGGCGGCGCGGATGACGACGAGGAGCCCGAGCGTCCAGCGGCGCGGCAACGCTATCTGCCGTCCTCGATCGGCGTGAGCGTGCTCGTGCCGGCGGCGACTAAGCAGCTGGCCGTGACAGTCTCGTGGGGAGATTATCGCCGCCGCTCCGAAGGAAAAGAAGAATGGGAGCGCATTCCACGCCAGGAGACGGTCGCCATCGATCTCGCGCGAGCTACAGAACAAACGCAGCAGTCGCGCGAAGTCGAGGTGCCGAAGAGTAGCGGCGTGATGATCGCCTATCTGAGCCGCAAGGTCGGAGCTCTCGGCAAGGATGCCGGCGTACCCGCCGATGCGCGTGCCGTTTCAGTCTTCGTAGTCAATCGCCGCGCGCCTAAGCCGGACGAAAAGAAGGACGAAGCTTTCCTGTTTCAGGTCGCTCTGGAAGTGAAGAGCGAAGCCGAATTTCTCTGTCGTCCCGACCTGCGCGGGCTCGCCAGCGACGAGTGGGATGAGCGCATTGCCGATCTGCAATATCGTGACGTGCGCGAATATGCCGTGGGCCACAACGTGGCCACGGAAATCACACTCGACGCGCAAGGAGACTGCCGCGCCGTCCGCACCTGCTGGATTCCACAAGCCGAGGTGGAGCGAGTGGCTCCCGCCGGCATCACTGGCGTGGAATTGGGAATGGACGATCTGAGCAAGCTTGCCGATGCCGCCGAAGCGCGCAACAAACTCTTGCCACTTGCTATGCGGTATCGCGCCTGGATCGCCGCTCAAGCAGAGGCGATTGCGGCGCTCCCCGAGCGCAAGCAGGAAACGGCGCAGATCCTGCTGAACAGCGCTAAAGTCGCGGCTCAGCGGATTGAAGATGGAATTAGTTTACTGGCGGACCAGCCGTGCCTCGACGCGTTTCGTTTGGCCAACAAGTGCATGGCGGATGCAGCTCGGCGCCGCCTGATGATCCAGCGGCAGAACCCGAATGATCCGCCGGCGTGGCGTCCCTTCCAACTGGCCTTCCTGCTCATGAACTTAAAAGGCATTGCCCTGCCGGAGAACGCCGACCGGAACATCGTCGATTTGCTGTTCTTCCCGACCGGCGGCGGAAAGACCGAAGCCTATCTGGGACTCTCCGCGTTCACGTTGTTGCTGCGCCGGCTGCGCAATTCCGGCATCGCCTCCGCCGGATTAACGGTTCTCATGCGCTACACGCTGCGGTTGCTTACGCTCGATCAGCTCAGCCGCGCTTCTACCTTGATCTGCGCGCTGGAGCTGGAGCGCCAGAAGGACGCTGCCAGACTTGGCGATTGGCCGTTTGAAATTGGCCTGTGGGTCGGTCGCGCCGCTACGCCGAATCGCATGGGCAAGAAAGGCGACAAGGACCAGGAGACAGCCCGCGCACGGACCATTCGCTTCCTCAACGATGATCGCAAGCCATCACCGATCCCCCTGGAAGAATGTCCGTGGTGTGGAACGAAGTTCAAACCGATTTCATTCCGATTACTGCCCAACAACGACAATCCCATTGATCTGAGAATTTCCTGCGCCAACCGCGAATGCCCCTTTGGTCGCGGCGTGGCGCTGCCGATCGTCGCTGTGGACGAGCCGATCTATCGCCGGCTCCCTTGCTTCATGATTGCCACCGTCGATAAATTTGCAGCGCTGCCTTGGACGGGAGAAGTAGGCGCGTTCTTTGGTCGCGTCGAGCGCCACGATAAAGACGGATTCTACGGCCCGTGCGAGCCCGATCGCGGACAGAAGCTTCCCCAAGGACGGCTGCTGCCTCCGGATCTGATCATCCAGGATGAGCTGCATCTCATCTCCGGTCCCCTGGGCACGATGGTCGGCTTATACGAGAGCGCGCTCGACGAGCTTTGCGCCATCGAACGCAACGGCCATATTGTGCGCCCGAAGATCATTGCTTCCACGGCCACCGTACGCCGCGCGGAGACGCAGATTCGCGCGCTCTTTAATCGCAAAGCTGTGGAGGTCTTCCCTCCGCCGGGGCCTGATCGCCGCGATTCGTTCTTTGCTCGAACCCTTCCTTCTTCTGTTAACAACGCTCGCCTTTATGTCGGCGTTGCCGCCCAGGGACGCAGCCCGAAAGTCGCCATGCTGCGCGTCTATCTCGCATTGCTCGGCGCAGGCCAGCGATGGTACTCGGCGGTGGACCAAAATGGGAAAGAGAACGCCGCAGATCCGTACATGACGCTGGTCGGCTATTTCAACAGCCTGCGGGAGTTGGGAGGCGCGCGCCGGCTGATTGAAGACGAAGTCCGCAGCAAGCTGGAGCAATACTCCGATCGAATGCGTGTCGGCGAAAGCCAGGGCCTATTTGCCGATCGCAAAATCGACTATGACCCGGTGGAGCTTACGAGCCGCGTCGATACAGCGCAAGTAGCGGATGCCAAGCGCCGCCTGGCACGCAGCTTCGCCGAAAAGAAAGAGCGCGTGGACGTGGCGATTGCCACGAACATGATCTCGGTCGGGTTAGACATCATCCGATTAGGGCTCATGGTGGTGTTTGGACAACCCAAAGCCAGCGCCGAGTACATCCAGGCAACGAGCCGTGTTGGTCGTGATGACAAGCGTCCCGGACTTGTCGTCACTATTTTCAATGTCCACAAGCCACGCGACCGATCGCATTATGAGCGTTTCACGCACTACCATCAGACTTTTTACCGCAGCGTAGAAGCCACTAGCGTGACGCCGTTCTCGCCTCGTGCGCTGGACAAGGCTTTGGCCGCAACATTGGTCGGCCTGGTTCGGCAGGTTCATAAGCCCATGACTCCGGCGATCGGGGCAATGAAAATCTTGGAGGAGCGGCAGAAGCTTGAATCCGTAATTACCAGCCTCGCCGATCGCGCCTTCGAACACTCGAAGGATTTGCCCAAAACGGAACTCGAAAATCTGCGCTCGCGCGTGCGCGAGCGAGCGTTGGCGCTGATCGACGACTGGTCGAAGCTGGCCAAAGAACTCCAGCAAGTCGGTACCGGGCTGCAATACAATCCGATGGAAGCCGGCGCTGCCAGGCAGCTTTTGTATGACTATCTGAGCCCGGAGCTGAAGAACCTGCCCCCGACGAACGTAAAGATGAAGTTTCGAGCGATGCGCTCGTTGAGAGATGTCGAGCCCGAAGTCAGTCTCTGGGTTCGTACGCTGCAAGGCGGCGAGCTGGAAGAGGAAACCGTAGGATGACAAAACCAAACGGAGCGATTCGCCAAAGCCAGATTGTCACTACGTTTGGTCCAGGTTCCATGGTCGATTTGCCGGACTATGCGGTGCTGATTTCCGGATTAGACTTTTGGACCAAAGGCGGCGAAACCATTGCGGAACCACGGCTCGCTCGCAAGCTCGCCGAAGCGTTGAATCTGCCCAGCGTCGAGTTGCGCACGCCGCCGCCTGCCGACAAAGATCCCGACGCTCCGATGATTGGAATCCCTGTTTTCCAATTCCCAGAATGGTTCGTAACCCAGGACATTATGAGGGGCAGTACCGCGAGCTGGCGATCGCGACTGCTGGTACACCGTACCGCGCTGAGGCGGGGCCGATACGAAGATCGCGATCGCAAACGCTGGGACGTTGTGCCGGTTCGTTTTGTGCGCGCGTGCCGCGCCGGCCATATCGGCGACATCGATTGGTATGCTTTTTCCCATAATGGTCCTTCCGATTGCGCCAGGCAGCAGCGTCAACTCTGGATCGATGAGCGTGGTACCAGCGGCGATCTCACGGAAGTGTTTGTCCGCTGCGAATGCGGCAAAGCTGACCGGAGCCTCGCGCAGGCATCGATTTTCGCCAACCGCGCGCTGGGAAACTGCGACGGAGCGCGTCCGTGGCTTGGTCCGCGTACCTGTGAATCCTGCAGCGAACCGAGCCGGTTGCTGATCCGATCGGCTTCCAACGCGTATTTCCCGCAGACTGTCAGCGTGATCTCATTGCCGGAACGCGACCAGGTCGTCCGCCGTGCTGTGGATGCTGCGTGGACGTATTTGGAAGCGGTCGAGACCATCGATCAGCTTCGGTATGAAATGAAGAAGGCTGTCGTGCGCGATGCGCTGCAAGGGTTGAAGGAAGAGGAAGTCTTTGCCGACATCCAATCGCGAACCCTGGGCACGCCGCAAGAAGAGAAGAAAGTAAAAGTCGCGGAGCTGGAAACGCTGTTAGCGGCGCAGGACGAAGTTGGCGAGGACCGTCCCGATGGCGTATTTTACGCTCGAACGCTGCCTCGATCGGTCTGGGACAAGCCTTGGATGGAGCCGATTGAGCGCGTCGTGCTGGTGCATCGTCTGCGCGAAGTCATCGCGGAAGTTGGCTTTACCCGCTTCGAGTCTGCCGCTCCCGACACCGAAGGCGAGCTCGATATGGGAGTCAAACGCGCGTCGCTCGCTCGCGAGGTGACATGGCTGCCTGCAGTGGAAAATCGCGGCGAAGGAATCTTCCTGCAATTTAAGAAAGACGCGATCAAAGCGTGGTTATCGAATCCGCAGGTAAAAAAACGCGCGGAGTCCCTCGCGGGCGGATTCGTGGCGTGGCAGAAAGAACATCCAGGTTCTGGTCGCGAGTTTCCCAGGCTTCCGTACTTGATGCTGCACTCGTTCTCGCACCTGCTGATCACAGCCGTAGCTCTCGGCTGCGGATATCCTTCGAGTTCCATTCGGGAACGAATCTATGCGATTCCCGATGTGGGATTCGGAATCTTGCTCTACACCGGCAGCTCGGATTCCGAGGGCACGCTCGGCGGGCTCGTCCAGGTAGGTCGCACGATTCATGACACTGTTCGCGCCGCGCTGGAGTTGGGGACGCTCTGCTCGAACGATCCAGTCTGCGCGCAACACGACCCAGCGGTTGGGCTTGAAGCGCGATTCCTTCACGGCGCAGCTTGCCATGGATGTGTGCTGATCTCTGAAACCAGCTGCGAACAGCAGAATGATTTTCTCGATCGCGCGCTTGTGGTTCCCACGGTGCGAAACATCGGTTCCGAATTCTTTGCGGAGAGTTTGAAGAGTGAAGGAATTCCTGCTCTCGCTGTCACCCTCTGACCTTCGCGAGCTAGCGTCGGCATTGAAGTCGGGGCGATTGGCGCCTCCGTATTCTTTTCTAGCGGTACAGCGATTTGTGTCCGACGGGAGTGCAGAGCAATTAGCTTCGCGGCTTTCCGATCTGGCTGATGCCGGCAGCAGTCCTGCAGCGCTGGCGCAAACGCTGGAGTTGGTGGCCAGCGCCGTCGGCGAACAATCGCGTGTTGAAGATCTCGTCAGTATTGTGACTACGGGTCCAGAAGCGCCAGGCCTATCGAGCCGAGACACAAGCGTAGTTGTGGGCGATTTGTTCCGACAAGCCGAGCGATCTGTGATCCTGGCTGGTTATGCCGTCTATCAAGGACAGAAAATTTTCCAGGACCTCGCCGAGCGGATGGCGCTGGTTCCCGGACTGCACGTGAGAATGTACCTGGATGTACAGAGGGCAATCAGCGATTCATCAGCTCCGGAGGAGCTAGCCCGCCGGTTTGCCCATCGCTTCAAAACCCAACAATGGCCGGCAGAGAAGAGGTTACCGGAAATCTACTACGACCCGCGCTCAACAGCGGTCGATCAGGCCACGTGCAGCGCGTTGCACGCGAAATGTGTCGTTGTTGATGGCCGCGACGTATTCATCTCATCGGCAAATTTCACGGAAGCAGCCCAAAAAAGGAATATAGAACTGGGAGTTCTGATTCACTCCGTCGTTGTTGCCGGGCGAGTTACAACTTTCTTCGTACGCCTTGTTGAAGCTGGTTATCTAAAGCGGTTGCTGTAGATCCTGCTGGCAGTTTCTTAAGACTGGATTCGTTGGAGCAGTTCGAACCCGACCTACAGGGTAAGGCCAGGCGGCATTGATTGTAGAATCTAAGCTCCCTGGACAGTGAAGAATGAGAAGGTGGAAACGAGTCTCTGAGCGGGTGGAAACGCCTATTGCTGGCGCCAAGTTTACCCGAGGTTGCGTCGGCCCGATGGTCTTTTTCGTTTTGATATTTTTCGTGTATGCGATCTGCTTAAGCGGAGAGACATCGGCGCAGGAATCGAGCCAAGGCGAAGCGGCTGCGGTCTCTCAACAAAACGTGGATTTGGACTTGGGGAAAGCATATGAGGCGCTACGACAAGATCGGTTTGACGATGCTGTCGCGGGCTTCCGCGCGGCTCTTGCCATTAATCCCTCCTTGGCGGGGCGTGCTCGATTTCCCTTGGCAGTGGCGCTTTTCGAGTCTCATCGCTTGGACGAAGCGCAACAGCAGTTCGAACTGATTCGCAAGCAGCGCGGCGATCACCCGAACCTTTCGTACTATTTGGGACGTATCAGCTTAGAGCGTCGAGACTTTAAGGCAGCTATTCGCAATCTGGAGGCCGCGGCTGCAGCTCCGCCGTTTCCAGACACTTCGTACTATCTCGGCTATGCCTACTTCAAAGATGGGAATCTAACCGTGGCCGAAAAGTGGCTGAAAGAGGCCGCGAAAAGCAATCCTAACGATGCGCGCATTCCATATCAGCGCGCGCAGATTCTTCGCGAGCAAGGCCTGAACGACGAAGCCGCAAACGCATTAGCTCGGTCAAGCGAGATTCGCAAACGCCAGGATCAAGAGAGTCAGATTAAGACGCAGTGCGCCAAAGCGCTCGATACAGGCATCAATGACAACTCGCGCGCGCTCTGCAACCAACTCTTTGATGCCAACGACCCGGAATGGCTAACTGCATTGGGTACCTTGTATGGTCAACATGGAGACTATGAATCTGCGCTCAAGCCGTTCGAGCGCGCCGCCGAATTAAGTCCACAGTCTCCACAAATGCGATATAACGTAGCGCTCGCTTACTTCTACTTGCACGATTTTAGGCGCGCACAGGAACAGCTCGCCGGCGCGGTGAAGCGCTGGCCGGATTTGTATCAACTAAGTGCTCTATATGGCGCTGTGCTGGCTAACCTCGGTGACGAGTTATCTGCTTATAAGTCACTCAAGCATGCGCACGATCTTGATCCGCAAAATCCCGACACTCTTAGGCTTTTGTATTCTTGTACTATGAAACTGGGGCAGATGGCTGTTGATCAGAAGCGGAACGCAGGCGCTTTGCAGTATTTTCGCGAAGCTGCGGCACTCGCTCCAACCCAATCCGATCCGCATGAAGCAATGGCCAACGTGTACCGCTTATCTGGGGAGCTAAAGCAGGCAGAAGCAGAGCTCGCGAAGGCTCAGCAGTTGACGCGGAGCAATAGAGAAAGATAAACGGATGTTTTCTGAGTCAACTTGCCTCTAGGTCGAATTCAGACCAGATCTCACTAGCTGTATAAAGGGTATAAGTTCCAAAATGACTCTATCGTCATCCATTCGCTCTTGCTACTAAGACAATCGCCAGACAATAAAACGCGAACATTAGAATTAAATAGAGCTTAGCGCGACTCCCGGCCCCGGCGAACTCCTTCCAGGCAAAAACCCCCCACAGGGCAGCAACCATAGGCGCTGACTGTCCGATCGCATAAGAGATTGCCACTCCCGTGAAATTTGCCGCGACAAGATTGAAGACCATCCCGACTCCCCACACTACTCCGCCAAGCAGTCCGAGCATATGCCCAGAAGCTGGAGCATGGAAGAATCCGGAAAAATCGACTGGATCTCCGACCAGAGGCCTCCGCATGAAGTAGATATTCCAGATGAAGCATGAGAGCAAAGCCCCTAAAGTCAGGAACACGGCGACACTATAGGGTCCGAGTGTATGGCCGTTTGTCATGGCGCGAGCGACGAACGGAGCCCATAGCCCCATCAGTATGCCCGAAACGACACAAGTAACGATGCTCTTCCGCGATAGCGAACGGCCGGCTTGAACCAGACTGCCATAAGCCTTGCCATCCATGATCACGGCGATGATGGCGCACACCACACCCGCCGCGAGCAGCGCGGCATTCCCTTTCGGCTGAAGCGCATAGCTCAAGACCACTCCTACAACGAGAGCGATTCCAATCGACACCGGAAAAGCGATCGCGAGCCCGGCCATGTCGATGGCGGCGACAAGAAGAAGATTGGCGAGGTTAAAAATTGCACCGCCCACCAGAGTCGAAACGATGTTGGAAGTGTCGGAGGAGCGAACATTCCCCAGAAAGCTATTAGCGTCATGGCCGGTGCTGCCCATAGTGAAGGCAAACAGCAGAGAGATCAAGAAAATGCCTACAGCATAGTCCCAGTAGAAGAGTTCAAAGCGATAGTTACGAACTCCCTTGTAAGTATTGGCCCATGATCCCCAGCAAATGGCGCTGGTGATCATCATGATCAGAGCAACAGCCAAAGAATGTGGTGTAAACATAGCTCTCCTAAAGGCAAGCTTCGGTTTGAATGTCTACTGCCGAGAAAGCACGCCGTCACTGGCATAAACGCCAGGGCGCAAGCAAGGTCCATGTCGAATAGTCGGAGCAGAGTAAACAGGCGAGTGGTGCTTGTCAAGCGCCGGTTGTTGCGTTCTGTTACATTGACGTTCTCTAAGACAGGAATTTAACCTGTGGTTTCCGTAGGACTCGTCATGTGCTGATGGTGCGGGTTGGGAAAGTCATTGACATCGCAGAACGCAGTGTCTAAACTCGGCGTTCTTCCCCGTCTGAACTGAAAGTCAGGAATTTTCAATCCTCTTGGATTTTATGACGAAGCCTCCCAGAATCGCCGTCATCGGCAGCGCGAACATCGATCTCACGACTTTTACCGATCGTTTTCCCAAACCGGGAGAAACCATTTTCGGACAGAAGTTCGATTTGGGATTTGGAGGTAAGGGCGCGAACCAGGCGGTGGCGGCGCGGTTGTGCGGCGCGGATGTATTCATGGTTGCGAAGGTGGGCAGCGACTTATTCGGTCCGGCGACGATTCAGAACTTCAAGGACCAGGGGATAGATGCAACCCACGTGAAGCAAGTGCCGGGAGTGTCGAGTGGAGTGGCTCCCATCTTTGTCGACCCTCAAGGACAAAATCGGATTCTGGTGGTTAAAGGCGCGAATGATTGCCTGAATCCAGAAGACGTGGACGCCGCGTCTGACTTGCTCAAAACTGCCGATTGCATTGTGATGCAGTTCGAAATTCCGCTGCCCACGGTCTATCACGGCATTCAGTTTGCCAGAAGGAACAACATCCGCTGCATCGTGAATCCGGCTCCGGCGCAGTCTGTTGATGTGCGCGCGCTCGAAGGTCTCGATTATTTCGTGCCCAACGAGAGTGAGGCGGAAACCATAACGGGAATGCCGGTCCGAACTGTGGATGACGCGACGAAGTGTGCACGCAGCTTGCTGGATGGCGGCATTCGTCGCGTGATTATTACACTAGGCGCTAATGGAGCGCTGCTTGCCTCGGACGAGGGCATGGAGCACGTCCGCGCCTTTCCCGTCAAAACGATCGACAGCACAGGAGCCGGGGACGCTTTCATCGGCAGCTTCGCAGTGTTTTTGGGAGCGGGTGTTCCAGAACGGGAAGCCATCCGCCGCGCGAACTTATATGCCGCTCTCTCCACGACGGGCATAGGCACACAGAAATCGTTCTATGATCGTCTCCGATACGATGCCGAATGGGCAGCGGCGGCCCGGGCATAATAACCCGCCAGAGTATTTGCCCAGTCAATTCGACAAAGAAACCTTACAATTCAGGAATTAGCCTGCATGCCTAACATGCACCAGATCGCGGCGAGGGCGAAGGTTTCGCTGGGCACCGTCTCGCATGTCCTGAATGATTCAGCCAAAGTTCGCGAACCTCTCCGCAAGCGAGTGCTGGACGCAGTAGCTGCTTTGGGCTATCAGCCCAGTGAACTGGCACGCGGGCTTCGCCGAAAGAAAACCAGCATGATCGGGATGATCATTCCCGACGTAACCAATCCGTTTTTTCCGGCCGTTGTGCGCGGAGCCGAGGATGTTGCTTTTGCCAATGGGTATCGCCTGGTGCTGTGCGACACCGATAACGATCCAGCGAAGGAAACTGTGTTTCTCAATGAGCTGCGCGGCTATCGTCCCGCCGGGCTGATTGTGATCCCATCGAGTTTTGGCGATCTAGCCGCACAGGTGGATGGCTATCGTAAAGCGGGAACAGCCATCATCTGCGTGGACCGCACGCCGCGCCGCTGGGACGGCGACAGTGTAACGGTTGCGAACGAAGCCGGAGCGTACGCGGCAACGCGTCATCTCATCGAGTTAGGGCACACGCGGATTGCCACGATTGCCGGGCCTTTGCGTTTGATCAACGCGAAGCAGCGCCTCTCGGGCTACAAACGCGCGATGCGCGATGCAGGACTGATCGAATCGCACGGATATATCCAGGAAGCGACGTTCGATAAGGCGGGCGGTTACGCGAAAGCCAATGTGCTGTTGCATCTCGTGCCGCGTCCGACGGCGATCTTCGCGGCGAATGACATGATTGCTTTGGGTGTGCTGCAGGCATTGCGCGGGGCTGGATTGCAGTGTCCGGGGGACATGTCGCTGATCGGCTTCGACGATCTGGAGTTAGCCGAGATGATCGATCCGCAGTTGTCGTCGGTGTCGCAGCCGGGATACAGATTGGGAGCATCGGCCGCGAGTCTGCTCCTGGAGCGCGTGAACAATCCTTCCGGACGCGCTCAGCGGGTGGTACTCGAAACCGAACTCAAGATCCGAGCGTCAGTTGCGGCAATAAGCAATGGCGTCAAACCGAGCTTCGCAAAGCAGAACCGCGTCCGAAATTCTGCGATCACTGCTCGATAAAGTGCTGCAATTTGCAAGCTCAAGAACCATCCACGAAAAAGATTTGACAAACGCAACCGTCAAGCGATACAGTTTCGCGCGCAAACAATTTGAAAGCTTTCAAAATTTTCATCCCCGAGCAGCTTGGGAGCGGTAGCCGTCACATTTGGCCTGAAAAGGAGCCGTGCGATGTGGAGATCAAGGTTTGCGAAATGCGCGCTGCTAGCGCTTGTCCTGGGACCATTATGTCTGGTCATTTGTCCGACGGCTCATGGACAGGCGACCGGAAGTTTTTCAGGAACGGTCAGCGATAGTACCGGGTCAGTGATTCCCGGGGCGACGGTCCGAGTTACGGCTCAGCAAACCGGCATCACGCGCTCAGCAAAAACAGACGCCACGGGTCACTACACCGTGCCCTTACTGTCGGTTGCCGACTATACGGTACAGGTTGAGTTCACCGGCTTCCAGACTGCCGAACAGAAAAATCTGCGATTGCAGGTCGATGAACATCGTGAGCTCGATTTCACGTTGCAGCCCGGCAAAGTGACGGAGAAGGTCGATGTTACCGCAACTCCCGTGGCGGTCGAGACCACAAATCCCACTTTGGGACAAGTGATTACAAGTCAGCAAGTCGCTCAGCTCCCACTGAACGGGCGCGACTTTGTCCAGTTGGCGACGCTTACTCCGGGAACGACGGCAGAGACGAATCCCAACAGCTTTTTCAACGGCGGCGGCAGCAGCGAGGTTTCTACGCGCGGCGCATTCTCGCTGTCCGTCGGCGGATCTCGCGTGAGCAGCACCGATTGGCTGCTGGACGGCAACGACAACAACGAGCTGACTGCGGGCGGCATTGCGATCCTGCCCTCGATCGACGCTATCCAGGAATTCAAAGTCCTGACGTTTAACTACTCCGCACAGTATGGAACCCGTGCGGGTCCAACGGTGCTGGTTACGACAAAAGGGGGATCCAATTCGTTCCACGGTTCTGTTTTTGAATTTTTGCGCAATACCGATTTAGACGCGCGCAGCTTCTTTGCCACGGAACGCGAAAAATACAATCAAAATCAGTTTGGCGGAGCGCTAGGTGGTCCGATCAAGAAGGACAAGACTTTCTTCTTCGTTGACTATCAAGGCAAGATCCTGCGCCAGGGTAGAGCCTTCTTCGGCGGGTTCGTGCCCACGGCAGGAATGCGAGCGGCAAACCCGGACTTTACCGGAAGCGCGCAGCTTTTTAACCCGTACAGCACGCGCACAGTCAACGGCTCAGTGGTTCGTGATCCGTTCATGTGCGACGCGTCAGGCAATCCTATGCCGGTCAACAACGGAATCCAGGCAAACGGCACGCCATGCAACATCATTCCCGCCAGCTTGGTGAATCCGATCGCCTCGCAATTGATCAACTTCTATCCGCTTCCGAACGTCTCGGGAAATTCGGCAGGCAACTATGCCAATGACCCAGTTCACAAATTGAACGAGAACGAGTTTGATGCCAGGGTCGACCACACGTTCTCGGCCAAAGATACTGTCTTTGCTCGTTTCAGTTACGACCAGGCAACGGTGTTTCTGCCCGGCGGCGCTCCCGGATTCGCGGAGCAAAATACTTTTTCCAGCAGTCAGAACATTGAGAACCACGGCAGAAATGCGGCCATCTCAGAAACGCATATCTTCTCTCCGACGAGCATCAACCAGATTAGCGCCGGCTACAATCGCATTTTCAATTACATCCAGTCGGAAGGAAACAACACCTGCGAATCCCAGAAACTTGGGATTCCGGGAGCTAACCTGGGCGGCATCAGTTGCGGGCTGACTTCGATCAGCATGGGCGGAGGGTTCTGGGACCTGGGAGATCGCGGCTTCGCTCCCTTCCAGGGCGGCACCAACGTTTTCAGCATTTCTGACTCGTTCGACATGGTGCGCGGCAATCACGACATCAAGGTCGGCGGCGAAGTGCGCGCGAATCAGATGAATGTCCGCACCAATTCATTCCAGGATGGCTTTTTTGTTTTTACCAATGCCTGGACAAACTCGGTGCAGCAGCTTGGTCCAGGGTTCTTCGCCTCGGGCGGTGATGGCGGCAGCAACATGGCCGATTTCCTGCTAGGTCTTCCCGATTTGGCACTGCACGACCAGACGTTTGAAGGCGCGACTACCGGCCGACGCTGGAAGCTCTATCGCCCATTTATTCAGGACGACTGGCGCGTTTCCAATAACTTGACTTTGAATCTCGGACTGGCGTGGGCGTTTGTGACTCCGATCAGGGAGGCGCGCAACAGGCAAGCCAACTTCGACTTCGCGACAGGAAAGTTCTACATCCCCGGCGTAACCTCCGATGGCGCCATTGGCGTCAGAATGGATAAGACCGCTTTCGAACCTCGCATTGGATTTGCTTACAAACTGTTTGGAAGTTCGAAGACTTCCCTGCGGGGCGGCTATGCGATTTTCCATGATTCATCGTGGAACCAGGGCGCGCAGGGCACGTGGGAGAATCCTCCGTTCTTCGCCGAATCCAACTCTTCGGCATTCTTCCCGGATCTGTGCCCTTCTGTTACCGCACCGTGCGCGAGCACGATGACGCCTACCGGCAAGAGCATTTCTGAAGGTTTCCCTATTCTTACGCAACCTACAGACCCAAGCACATTCTCGGGCAATCTCACGTCGCAGAACCTGAACTGGAAACAAGGCCAGGTACAGCAATTTAATCTCAATCTCGAGCGGCAGCTTCCTGGCGATGTGGTGCTGACCGCCGGATATGCGGGCGCGCGCAGCAATCACTTGTTGGTAGATGGGATCAACCTCAATGTCGCCTCCCCTACCGCATGTGGAACTGTCCCCGGTTATACGCTTGGATGCGGCATTGCCAGCGTTCCTTATCCCCAGTTTGGGACTATCTCGAACATGAATGACATCGGCCATGCACGCTACGATGCCCTTCAATTCAAGGCAGAAACGAAAAGTAGCAGGCACGGTTTGTATGCGCTGATCGGATATACCTATGCTCGCAGTTTCGATACTGGATTGAGCGACGGTGTTGGCACGAGCACCGGCGCCACCTACTATCCACTCCCGAATACGAGCCGAGAGGACTGGGCACTCTCGCAGATTCAACTCAACCATTCGTTTACTACCAGCGTGATTTACGATTTGCCGTTTGGAAAGGGCAGGCGCTTCGGAGGCGACTGGAACACTCCCGTGAACGCTGTGCTTGGCGATTGGCAGGTAAACGTTATCGAAAAGCTTACCTCTGGTTTCCCGCTATTCATGACCGCGAGCAGCAACAACTCCGGTGTGGCGTTTGCCAGCAATTCGAATCGACCGAACCAGGTGTGCGGCGGCCATTTGAGCAATTCCAGTATCAACGAATTCTTCGATACGAGCTGCTTCGTCGATGCCCCTGGAGGCGAACTGGGCAATGCTAATAGAACGCCGCTATATGGTCCCGATTTTGTGAATACGGATTTCTCGGCGATCAAACATTTTCCGCTGAGCTTCCATGAAGGGACAGACCTCGAATTCCGAGCAGAGTTCTTCAATCTCTTCAACCATGCGCAATTCTTTGCCCCGGGCACAGACGTGGATTCGTCGTCGTTTGGTCAAATCACGCAGACCGTCAACAATCCACGGCTGATCCAGTTCGCTTTGAAATTGACATTTTGAGGAGTGTTGCTGCAAAGGACTTCAGTCGTGCCGTACCGGCACAGGTAGTTCGGCTATGAAACCCCTGAATTTTCGTCGGGGCGAAAAGACAGTGGAAGAAATCCGGGCGCTTACTCAGCCGCTGGCGGCACGACTGAAGTCCTTTACGCAGCCGAAGAAACCGATCATGTATTACCTCGGCTTCTTCTCCGATTGACTCTTAAGTTCATACACGAGCTGTGGTAGCTCGTGACGTTCTTTGTCGAACTGCTCTGCGTTTTTAGCGGATAGTTGCTTGTATTCCTGCAACTCCCGATTCGCCTCCTGAGTATGGTTGGTAATCCGGTAAAGCTGAGCGAGACGATAGTGGGCTTCTGGGGAGTCGGGGTTTGCGGCCGTTGCTTTCCGTAGGGCTGAGATGGCCTCAGGCGACTGATGACGACGGGAATACAAGTCGCCTAGTGCGAGATAGCCAAGGTCGAACTTTGGCTGAAGAGCGACGGATTTCAGCAGTAAGTCTTCTGCCTTAGCGAGCGTGGGGTCAGAAGTTTCACGAGCTTCTTTCATTAGAGTGACGGCGAGATAGTACTTAGCGAGAGCATTTTGTGGTTGAAGGGTTTCGAAGCGTTCAAGCGTCGTTATAGAGCATGGTGCTATTGCAGTCTCGGCTGCTTGAATCCGTCCTAAGAAGAGGTAAGGCTGAGGATCATTCGGGTCGAGATCGGAGGCAGAACATAGTCTGGTCATTGCTCCGTCATGCAGCCCAAGCGCGTACTGAGCTATCGCGAGTCCGATCAGCATGCGCGTCGAGTGAGGGAAGAGACGATTACCTGAGGTAAAGACATTGGCTGCAGGTTCGGCAGCATGATGCAGCAAGAGCTCGGAGCCCCAGTGAAACAGGTTTGTCTCGCTGGGTTCTAGCTCAGCGGCACGCTGATAATTGCGGGACGCCGCGAGAGGATCGTCGAGACGTTCATAGGTTTCGGCGAGCAGCTCCAACACTGGCGCAGATCCTTGTCGTGAGGCTAAGGACAGTAGATTGATGCGCGCACGCTGATATCGACCACTGAGAAGGTCAGCATGTGCCAACTCGAATGCAGCTTCTGTGCTTTCCGGGTTTAGCTGAAATGCTGTTTCCAGGGGATCAGTCGCTTGTTTCGGGAGATCCCGGGAGAGTAGAGCTTTACCTGAACTGAGGTAGCTTCCAAAATCTCGCTCCGCCGCAGAATTTCCAGCCATCGAAGGAGTAATGGCGGCAGAACTCGAGTTGCGCAGTTGGCTTGTTTCTTTGGCCAGAGTATCGGTTGTGCGGACTGCTACATCGGAGCCGTGACCGCCCAGGTTTGTTGTGTCGGTCACTCCTGCGACTTCAAACTGTGGTTTGTCGAAGAATTCCGGTTCGCTGGAGACGTGAGTGGTTTGCGCTTGGTTTTGAGGAAGTAAAGTTAGACCTAATTGGCGGTTAGGAACTAAAGGGACAACGAATAATCCCAAAGTACCTTGTGAATGGTTGACTGCGGAGCGGATGCCGTAGACTCCCGCCGGGACAGAGCGAAAACAGTAATTTCCGCTGGAATCTGTCAGGACAGTTCGCGTGGAATCCCGTCCTTCGAGGTAAACAGGGTTGTTAGCGATTGGAGCTCTCGCAGCATCCCGAACGGTTCCGCAAAGGTTTGAAAAGGACGGACTGCTTTGGGCGAACAGCGCGCAGGCGGAGAGTAGCCAAAGCGAGAGTATCAACTTTGCGGTTCTAGCATTGCTCGGTGGCGAGGACGGCAAGTTGTTCGAGATTCGGCGCAGGAAATACCGCATGAATTCCTGCTCATTATGTCAAAAATTGTCAGAAGAAGTGGATTTAAATTCTGAGATCGTTGGAGGAACCAGGGCTCGTGCGCTATTTTCGGGTCGTAGCTTTGCTTGCGCTTATTGTTTTGGCCTCATTCGCGTTTGGGCAAAAGATTAAGGTCATTGTGGACCAGGACGCCCGTGGTCCGGCGACGACTGATATGCAGTCGATCCTGGTCTTTCTGCAATCCAGCAGGTTCGAGGTCCTTGGGATAACGACTGTTAGCGGCGATCAATGGGTCAAGGAAGAAACGCAACGAACATTGCGGCTGCTTGAGATTGCCGGTCGCACCGATGTTCCCGTTGTGCAAGGAGCTGAGTTCCCACTGCTCAACTCCAAAGAGGAATCGGAGCGCTGGGAAGGACTCTACGGCAAATTTCGCTACAAGGGATGTTGGAGCGATTTCTCGCACGCTTCGAGCAGTACTCCACCTGCGTTCCGCGAAGGCTATCATCCTCCGGATGTCGTGCCTCTTCTTGTGGAAGGCAATCCCCGCACTAAGCCGCTCGACGAAACGGCCGCGCATTTTATCGTCCGAATGGTGCATCAGTATCCCGGCGAGGTAGTGATCTGGGCCGGAGGTCCTTTAACGAACATCGCTCTCGCGCTGCGGCTTGATCCTCAAGTGGCGACGCTGGCGAAAGAGTTGGTGCTGATGGGCAGCGGAATGTATGCCGATAACGGCGGCATCAATACCATCGACGGTCGCCGCGAGTTCAATTGGTGGTTCGATCCCGAAGCTGTGCGTATCGTGATGCGTTCCCCGTGGAAGAAAATTACGATTACTCCTATCGACATTTCGGTGAAGACGAAGGTCACCTCCGAAATGCAGACGGCAATCGCCAAGGCAGATACTCCAGTTGCTCAGTATCTAACCAAGTACTCGGTGCCGAGTTACATGTGGGACGAACTCTCGGCTGCGGCTCTGATCGATCCTTCCATCATCGCAGGAGAGAAGCAGCTCTATGTAGATATTGATATCGATCACGGTCCGAGTTATGGCGAAACACTCTTTTGGGACTCGAAGGCAGAGCTGCCCTCCTACGAGCATCTGGCGACGGTGCAGTTCGATGTAGATGCGCCGAAATTCTATAACCTCTATGTGCAGTTAATGACGCAACCGAACCGATCCCACTGAGTGCGATGAATAACAACAGCGAAATGAACAAAACATCGTCCCTCATAACGCGGAGGGATTTCCTGGTAACCTCATCGATCGCCGGAGTAGCCATCGGCGCACTGGCCCGGAGTTCTCCCGTTCCCCAAAGCAGATCGCTAACGGATTGGGAGAAGCCTGCTGCTAATCATCCGGCGCGGGTAATCATCGATACCGATCCTGGAGTCGATGATGCTATTGCTCTGCTTCTGGCTATGCGGTCGCCGGAACTGAAGATCGAGGGCATTACTCCCGTCGCCGGCAACGTTCCGCTGGATTTAACTTTGCCGAATGCCTTGCGAATGGTGGAAGTCGCAGGTCGTACGGATATACCTGTTGCTGCAGGAGCCAAAGAGCCGCTGGTGCGAAGGTTGATCACCGCGGCATACGCGCACGGAGAAAACGGGCTTGGCGGCGCGGTGTTTCCTCCGCCGAAAATCAAGCCCGTTGCACAGAGCGCAGCGGAACTCATTCGCGAGATCGTGAGGCGCTATCCCAATGAGGTGACGCTGATCACGATCGGTCCGCTGACCAACATCGCGACGGCATTACGCGCGGATCCTGATTTAGCCCCCATCGTTCGCGGCCTCGTGATGATGGGCGGCACTTTGTCGCGCGGCAATATCACTCCTTCCGCCGAATTCAATATCTATGTCGATCCGGAAGCGGCCCGCATAGTGTTCCAATCTGGGATTCCTGTCACTATGGTTGGCCTGGATGTCACTCGTAAGACGTCGCTAACTGAGGAGCATGTCCGTATTTTGGAAGCCCACAATAATGCTATAAGCCAAGCGGCCGCCAAGATTCTGCGCAGCGCACTGGAACATATGCGTATGCAGGGGTACACCGGCGGATTTAACATGCACGATTCTCTCGCTGTTAGCGCCTTTCTCGATCCCTCTCTGTTGCGGTTTGAGGAGTACTACGTAGATGTTGAGACGACGGGGGAACTCACGGCCGGCGAAACCGTCGCCTATGGTCCCCAACCTTCGCAGGCCTCAGGAGCGGCCAGCAACTCAGCGTCCCAGCCGCGTGTTTTGGGATCGGCGCCCACGCTGTCAGGAGCAACCGCCAACGCGGTCCTTCGTGACAGTTTTGTTCCCAATGCGAGGGTAGCGCTGGACGTGAACTCGTCCGCGTTTTTCGACTTGCTCATTGGCAGGCTATCAGGAGCTTAGCGCAAGAAATTGCGATCCGTGATTACATCATGCGAGGTGAGGGGATGAAGGCTTCGGGATTCCGAATCGCCTGTTTCATTGTCTTTGTTGCGAGCCTGGCTGTAGGGCAGGCAAAGAGAAAAGTCATTATCGATCAGGATGCAGCAGGACCGGCCGGCACGGATCAGAATTCTATTCTTCTGCTCATCCAGTCGCCGCAAACTGACGTGCTCGGGATAACTGTGGTCACCGGCGACCAATGGCTCAAAGCCGAAGTCGCGCACACGCTCAGAATGCTCGAGATCATCGGCCGAACCGATATACCAGTTGTGCCAGGAGCGGAATATCCGCTGGCCAGGCACAAAGATGAAACCGAGTTGTGGGAGCAGCAATATGGTTCCTTCGCGTGGCTGGGAGCGTGGACGCCAAAGTTCTACCATCCGCCCGACCAACTCGGCAGTATGCCGGAGGGCCAGCCCACGACAAAGCCGGCAGACGAGGATGCTGCGCACTTCATGGTGCGCATGGTGAAGAAGTATCCGAAGCAGATCACGATCTACGAAGGCGGCCCGATGACCAATCTTGCGCTGGCCATTGAGCTGGATCCGGAATTCCCAAAATTGGCCAAAGAGCTCGTCTTTATGGGCGCAAGCTTCAACCCCCAAACTAAGGACCCTGAATTTGTCGATGCACCGCGGCACGAATTCAACCTATGGTTTGATCCGGAAGCCTCGCATACAGTCTTACGCGCCGATTGGAACAAGATCGTTTGCACTCCGGTAGATATCTCGGTCAAAACGAACTTAACCCCTGACTTGATCGATCAGATTAAAAAGAAAGATACTCCAATTGCTCATTACTTAGGCCAGTACTCCCGTTTTTACGGTCAGTACAATTTCTTATGGGATGAGCTCGCGGCAGCGGCATGGCTGGATCCAAGCATCATTACAAGCTCAGAGTCCCTCTATACCGACGTTGACCTTAGCCATGGAGCTAACTACGGCAACATGCTGACCTGGAGCGAGGACGATAAGCCGAAGCTGCAACTACACCCAATCGAAGTACAAGTTGATCTGGATACGGCCAAGTTCTACAAGATGTTTGTCGATCTCCTCAGTGGTCCCACTCCGCCGGCCAGCAGCGTAACGCGATAGGCATATTTCTGCGGTTTACGTTATCGAGGAGCGTTGCTCAACTGCTGCAACTCTTGCTGCGCCTGCAGGTTCGCGGGATCTTGCTGCAGTAGCTGATGCAAGACTTGTTTCGCATCTTCAGCGCGACCTTCCAGTGCGTAGACATGAGCGAGATTGAGATAGCTTTGCTCAAACGCCGGAGCTACCTGGATGCAACGTCGAAAACTTTCCACCGCCTCAGGTTGCCTTCCGGCATGGAGATAGAGCACTCCGAGGTTGTTGAGGGCCTCAGGATACTTAGGTCGGGATTGCAGGGCCTTCTGTAGATGGTCGAATGCGCTCTGCGTCTCTCCGGCTTGAGCGAAGACCATGCCCAGTCCATAATTGGCTTCCGCATCAACCGGCTCGATCTGAATCGCGCGCTCAAACGCAGCGCTCGCCTGCTTCCACTGCTTCTGTTGACGGTAAGCGTTGCCGAGATTGACCAACGCGATCAGGTAATCCGGTTGCTGCTTGAGCGCTTTGTCAAAATATCCGATAGCTTCTTGAATGTGTCCAGCTTCTGCAGAGATTAATCCCATGTTATTCCACGCGTTAGCTAGAGTGTCGGGATAGCTCGCATGCAGTTCCGTAGCATGGCGAAAGTTCTCAAAAGCCAGCTGCCGCAACCCCAGTTTTAATTGCGCGCTGCCCACGCCATAACAGGCCTCAGCGCTGTTTGAGTCTTGGCTGAAGGCTTCGCGAAACGACTCTTCAGCCTGCTCGTAGTACCCGTGCTGAAAAAAGACAGAGCCAAAGGAGAGGTAGTTGCGAAGAAAGCCTTCCGATCCGGAAATCCCTCGAAAGGGCAGTCCTAGTTCGCGCCCGTCGCTGTCGCGATGAGGAATTTCTCGAATATCTCGGAGCACACTTTCTGGATTTAATCGGCCTTGAAAGAGCTTGACGATGCGTCCGCCGGAATCGAGCAACATCGAACAGGGGAGTGGCATGTCTCGCCGTCGATCGAATAGATATCGATAGACGATGTTATAGACCGCGAGCATGTCATCGCTGCCAACGAATGTCGGCCACGGCTGCTCTTTCGCATTGTCCTTTGTCGCTTTGTCCGTGCGTACCCACACGATCTGCAACTCGCGCTGATTAACTGCCGCGTGAATCTGCGCGATCGCAACTTCTGACGGATCGCTTTCTCCTGAGCCGAAGAAGAGCAGCACCGGCGTGCCCAACATTGAGAAAAGCGTACGCGTGCGGCCGGCGGCGTCATTAAGTGAAAATTCCGGAGCTTTCAGCGGAGCCAGGAGCCAAACTTCGAAATCATCAGGCAATTGTTCGGGTATGGCAGCAGTGGTCGCTGTATAAGGAGGAGAGGCCGCAAATGGTTTCGCAATGAACTCGGCTTCGCCTTCGAGGACGAAAATTCGATGCTGAGCCCGTAGATTCTCAAACTCCTGAACTTTGCCACTGGGCCAGCGAATTGACGCGCGAAGAGAACCGTGGTGCTCGCCCAAGCCGAAGAACAGTTCTTTTGTATGTTGCGATAGAAACCCCGATCCGGCCTGCAGCGTTCTGCTTTGCTTGCCTGTTGCAGTGGAGAGAGTAATCACAGCGCCGATTGCATCGCGATTGCTTTCTTTTCCGGTCAGGCGAAAGCTGATGGCAGGGGGCAGATCTCGAATGACGTTCTTCACAATCCGAAGCTGCGGAGCATTTCGGTTCTTCACGAACAATTCCAGGCGGCCATCTCCGTCGAAGTCCGAGAGAGCAAAGGCCCGGCCATCTTCGATGAAGTCCATTCCTGCCGCTCCGGAGACATCGGCGAATGTGCCGTCGCCGTTGTTGGCATAGAGAACGTTCCGTTCGTAGCCGCTCCACGTGCCATCGGCACGCAGCAGTTCGTTCACGGCATTCCAGCCGTCCTCGTATGCGCTGGAACGCTGTCCGGTTCGCGGAGATCGCGCCACTACTTGGCGCCAGAAAAAGCTGTTCAGGTCCTCTGTCGAAGGACCGCTTACCATGCCGTTTGTAACGTAGATATCTTGATGTCCATCATGATCGAAATCCCATGCGTCACTGGACCACGACCAGCGGCCCATCTCGGTGCCCGAGGTTGCGGATTCGTCCGAGAAGCCATCTTGACCAGTGTTGCGAAATAGCGAGTTACCCATCGCGTGCTTTCGATATAGGGCTCGCGTTTGCGGAGATAGCTGCTTCTGAAAAGCGTTATCACTCGAGATGCGCAGGCCGGCGGCGGTCCACATATTCGCTACATACAAATCGGGTAGTCCATCATTGTTATAGTCGGCGCAGGAGACGCTCATGCCTGCGCCTACATCGGAGACATGGGCCTCTTCCGCGATGTCGGTAAAGGTGCCGTTCCCGTTATTTCGATAAAGATTCTTACGACCAAAATCGTTGACGACGTACAGGTCGGGCCGGCCGTTTCCGCTGAAATCTGCCCAGGCGCAGCAGAAGCTGTAACGTCGATTGTTGCGACTCAGGCCGGCTTCCGCGGTGACGTCGGTGAACGTGCCATCTCCGTTGTTCCGCATCAAAAAGTTCGGTGGACCGTTCTCGGCGTCATAGTAGGGCACTGGATATCGGTACTGCTCTGTGCCCTGGTAATAAAGGTAGAGGCAAAAATATACGTCCAGCAGTCCGTCGCCGTCGTAGTCCGCAGCCGCCGCTCCGGTGAAGGTTCCTTCTGGAGCTTGCGCGAACCGGAAAGCATCTGGATTCGAGCGGAATTTTCCTTTTCCCTCATTAACAAAAAGAAGCGGACCATTTTGCCGGACGACGAGCAGATCCTGCCGTCCGGAGTTACGGAAATCGACCATCAGCGCGCAGAATGTGTTCTCCAGAACGCCAACGCCGCTTTCTTCGGTGATGTCTTCGAACGTTCCATCGCCGCGATTCCTGTAGAGCCGGTTAGGAAGTCCGGCCGGCTGACAGACGTACAGATCGTCTAACCCAGCTCCATGCATATCGCCGACCGAGATGCCGTTGTGCCCGTAGACGTCGATTCCCGAAGCGCCATCGAGCACCGTGCGCCAGTGATCGAGTCCCATTTGTAACTGGGAAGAGTAAGAGGCATTGCGTCCAAGAACCTGGGCGGAAATGTCTAAAAACAGCGGAGACTCGGCGCGGCTGACGGTCTCGTTGAGAACTCTCCAGCGCTGGGCGGCAAAGGTTCTATCGCGGGATTCCTGCCAATCGATCTCCCAATATCCAACTCGTTGTTCGCGGTGGAATTTGGCTCCTGTTCCAACCAGTTCATATCGAACTGTCGTGCTCACTTTGCTTGATGGTGAGAGGGAAGAAGTATCTTGCAGCTCGATCCGCGTGATTTGAAATTCCGCAACGAGGATTGCCGAGAAAGATTGCAGGGAAACAAGCGCCGAGTGGACAAAATCAGCGCGCGTGACCAGATCTGGATCGAACGAATTTACGAAGCATGCAGCGGGATCGCTTCGACTTTGTTGTGTGTGACGGGGAAGAAGTGGCGTTCCAGCGAAATCGCTCGCCAACAGTTCGCTGATGTTGCCGCTACGGCCCGCCAAGACATCCTCGCGCCATGCGGCCAGACGATGGGCGATCCGTTCTGCATACTCTTCTGCTAAAAACTCGTCCGATCCCGGTCGGATTTTTGCCAGAGTCGAAGCGAGCTGAGTCTGTGCGCGGTAATGCGGGCTGATGTGCAGCGCTGCGACTGGACTTTCCGCGAGCGCTTCGCGCCTTGTTGCCCCAATGGTGAGGGCAATCTCCCGCGCAGGTTGGAGCACCAATGCGCCGGCAGCCCTCAGTGAATTCAGCAAGAATGTGCGACGACTGCTAGCGATGGAAAACCTGTCTTCAGTCAATCCGACGACGCGTAACCGGGAATTTTTCGGTCATCATATCAGAGCAGACATTCCCGCGCGATGAAATCGACTTCCCAGCCCGCTTTCTGATCCGCAGATTATCGCTCGACGCCACGAATGAGTTCGCCTCCGAAAACTGGGCTGAAGAGGAAATCATGGAAGTCGGTTTTGAGACCGCTGAGGCGAAGCAGCGTCGCGATCTGAGCCCAATGGCGAATTTCATGCATGACGACGTGCACGATGAACTTGCGCGGAGTTGCGCGTAGCGTGGACGTCATGATTTTGTGATCTTCCAAAGCATCCCATTTCTGCGGTGGAAAGGTGCTGATGAATTCGCGGAGACCGCTCCGGCTTTCATCGCCGAACGCGAACAGCCGATCAACGCTATCGGTCGGAATCGAAGCCGTATCGGTGAGCTCGCGGCCTGAAAGCCGATCAACATAGCGCTTTTCTGCCGAGAAGATATGGCGGACAATCTCGCCGACAGTGCTCAGGCGGCCATCGCCGTGCGGTCCGGCACTGGTTTGCAAAACGGCATCGCCATGTTCGCGCAGACACTCATGCCATTGCTGGCGCTCCCAATCGGTGTAGGCGATCAGATCTCCAAGATCAATGAGGTTCATGGCCAGTAGGATTCGGCACTCAGGTATGCGGGTGCAAAAAATTAGGTTGTCGCCGCCGCAGTAGCAGCGGGGAAACGGTCCGAACTGCCGTGGAATAGAAACCACACGGAGAACCGATGTTAACGCTGTGGAGCGCCGTTTCTTCTTGTGCTGTGCAGCTTGTTGTAATCGCGCATATACACGCGGAGTCCAAAAGCTGGAGTTTCCTTTGTGTATCCGGCCACTAGCTGCTCTATGTAGTGACCGAGATAAAAGTCGAAAGGATCTTTTGGATCCATATCGATCAGTACCAGATCGGTGTCGCTCATGGTGAGTTTGCCAAAGCGAAGCTGATTGTGGCGATACGCCATATAGTTCGTCGCTGAGACTGGCCAATCCGGAGCTTTCTTCGCATCGCCAAAAATCTGCACGATCTGTCCTGCACGAACCTGCACGGCTGTGACATGTCCCAGGATGGGAGGCGGCGGAAGGAGTTCCTCCGGATTCAGCACCAGATCATCCTTTTGAATTGCAATGCCGCGTACTTTGCCTGTCTTGATCAGGTCAGCAAGGTCAATTCCCAAAAGACCCATCAATCCCTTTACGGGTAGATGCAGAGCCTTGATCTTGTCTGCGTGCAAAAGGATCTTGCCGTCGGCTGTCGGGCTCAACGTTCCATCGGTTTCAAATGGAACATCGCCTTTGCTGTGGAGCTTGCCTTTCACCTTCAACTGGCCGGAGGTATCGATGCGAATGGATATGTCCTTGAGCGGAGCATCTCGGCGCGCGAATACGTAGGAATTCAGTACGTTCGCCAGCGAATCCGGAGTAATTGCGATTGCAGCGGAAGCAATTTGGATTTTGAACGAATCTTTATCGTCGAAAACCGGCAATTCGCCTTTTTCCGGGATAAGCAGCCCGTTGAGCGAGCGAATATGCACGGCGATGCTGTCTGTGAAGTGATACATCACATTGCGCATCTGCACTTCAACCGCATGCGGCTGGTCTGCTGGCACCTCACGTGACGACGAGCTGACAGCGAAGATCGTCAGGAGAGCAGCGGTCAGAAAAATACCTTTGGCTATCGATGCCATACGTCAGTCGCAATCAGTGAACATGGACGCGTCATTTCTCATCAGCTCAGAAGATTGGAAACGCCCAGACATTCAGACGTTGCTGCCAACACTTTCAACAGAAATTCTGATGGGATGAATAGCTAACATGCGACTCTCAAGCTACAGAATCTCGCGCTCACCGACTGTTGTCCCCGCTATGAACCGATGACCGCGAAAATAAACGGAAGGTCACACTCAAGCGGAGCATTGTGTACGATTTCTGGAATATGAGAATTCGATGCGCCACTCTCAATCTCCAAGGCCTGGAACACGAGTGGTTCGACAAGCGGATCAAAGTGGTCGTGGCCGGGCTGCGGAAGATGCGTCCTGATGTGGTCTGTTTGCAGGAGTGCACGATTCGCTACGCGGGATCGGTGTACAACCAGGCGCTCGAAATCGGGAAGGGAATCGGACTGAAAGTCGTGGCGTTCAGTCCGTATGGAAATCCGATCGAGGTGATGAGTCCGAATCAGGGCGGCCTTGCCGTGATTTCCCGCTGGCCCATTCTCGCGGTCCGGCACCGGCCGCTGCCGATCGGTCATGATCGTCCGCCCGACGCGCGTGTCGCTCTGCTGGTCACGCTCAAATTGCCGATGACGAGCATCGATGTGGTCACGACGCATTTGTCCTGGATGCCGAACGAAGCGCCGTTGCGCATCGCGCAATTGGGTATGGTGCTCGACGAATTCTCGGCCGCTGATTGGGTGCACCCGAACTCACACGCTGTGCTGATGGGCGACTTCAATGCCACAGAAGACGAGCCCGCGATTGAACTCGCCTGCGAGCGACTTCAGGACACATACCGAACTCTCCATCCCTCCGATCCGGGCTATACCTGGCTCAGGACCAATCCGATGAATCGCGGATGGAAGAACATGCCGGACCGCCGGCTGGACTACATCTTCTCTCCTAAAGGTGTGAAGGTGCGCCGCGCCGAAGTGATATTAAGTGAGGCGGCGCCGGTCTTCGCGTCAGACCACTTTGGATTGTTTGCGGAGCTGGAGTGGAATCAACGAAAGTAGGCCCGCTGACATACGGGTTGACATCTTACCCCAGGAGTGCCATGCTTCAGGTGATATGTCTACCCGAGAAAGAGAAGAGCCGCTTGAAATTTTGCAAGGAACGCTGGATTTGCTCATTCTGCGCACGCTGATCTTTGGCCCGGAGCACGGGCAGGGAATCGCGCGCGCGATCCAGCAAACCTCAGGGGACGAATTTCTGGTCGAACATGGCGCGCTCTATCCTGCGTTGCAACGGCTGGAAGAGCGCGGCTGGATTTCAGCCAAATGGGGTACCTCGAGCAACAATCGCAAGGCCCGCTTCTACTCCCTGACCGCCGCCGGCCGCAAACAATTGGTGAAGGAAACGAGTAAGTGGAAGCGGCTGGCCGCCGCAATCGGACGGGTACTTGGTCCAGAGGAAGGCTAGCTATGTTTCGCCGCAAGCGCAGCGCCGATGATTTCTCTGCGGAAATCGAAGCCCACCTTCAGCTCGAGATCGATCGCCTGCAGGAGCAGGGGCTCAGCTATGAGCAGGCGCGCACGGCCGCTTACCGCGCCTTCGGCAACACCACCCGTGCTCGCGAACGATTCTATGAATCGAACCGTTGGATTGGCTGGGACAATCTCTGCCAGGACGTGCGATTCGCTTGGCGCATGCTGCGGAAATCTGCCGGATTCACTGCTGTCGCGGTACTGACGATCGCACTGGGTATCGGTGCAACCACGGCCATCTTCAGCGTCGTGAATGCCACGCTCCTGCGTCCGCTTCCTTATCCGAATCCCGAGCAGCTTGTCGAGATTGAGGATGACCTGCCCGGCATCGGATCGTACGATATCGGACTCTCGCAACCCGAGTGGCAGGATCTGCAGCATTCGGGAATATTCCAGTATGTTTCGCCGGCATGGTTTGATGAGAACAACCTGACGGGGGTCTCGCAGCCGGCGCGGGTCAGCTTGTTGATCGTGGCGCCGAATTATTTTGCGCTGCTGGGCGTAAAGCCGCAGTTGGGCCGCATCTTCGATCCGAACAATTACTCGCCGGGATTTGTAGGCGAAGTCCTGATCAGCGATGGATTGTGGAAGCGGAGCTTCGGCAGCGATCCGCACATCCTCGACAAAACTCTGAGACTCGATACTGATCTCTACCACATTGTCGGGGTGATGCCGCCCGGCTTTCATGCGCCCGGACGAAGCCCAGCGGAAAGAAACACCGAAGTCTGGGCGGCGTACAGCTTCTTTGGTCCGCCGATGTCGGCTCAGCAGCCGCGCAGTCAGCGCTTTCTGCCCGAAGCCATCGCTCGCTTGAAACCGGGATTGACCCTGGTTCAGGCCCAACAGCATCTCGACGCGCTGGTCGCGAGCCTGCGCCAACAATATCCAGCCGACTATCCGGCGCAAGCGGGATGGCGTGTTCGTCTGCTGCCGCTCAAAGAAACGCTCGTCGGTAATGTGCGGCAATCGTTGATTCTGCTGCTCGGTGCGGTCGCGGTGGTCCTGCTCATTGGTTGCGTGAACATTGCCAATCTGCTGCTGGCTCGTGCCAGCGCACGCGAACGGGAAGTTGCGATTCGCCAGGCGCTCGGCGCTGCGCGGGCAAGATTGATCCGTCAATTCATGACGGAAAGCTTGCTGCTTTCACTGCTCGGTGGAATGGTTGGAATTGGCTTGCTGCTCGCAACGAAAGACGCGCTGCTGCGCCTCGTACCCTCGAACCTTCCTCAACTCAATCGCGTGTCGATTGACTGGAGCGTACTGCTGTTTGCGCTCGGCGCGTCGCTGATATGCGGAATGATTTTTGGCCTGGCGCCGGCGCTCCCGGCCGGACGTCTCGATGTCACCAGCGGTTTGAAAGAGGTGGCCCGCGGCGCAACCGGTTCAGGTAAACAGGCACGCACACGCCGTGCACTGGTCATCACCGAACTCGGACTCTCGCTGGTGCTGATGATCGCCGCCTGTCTGCTGCTGCGGAGTTTTTGGGACTTGCTGAACGCGCCGCTGGGGTTCAATCCTGCGAGCGCGATGACGATACGGACCAGGCTGCCGTATCCCAACGACCCGAAACTCGATCGCTATGCCACCGCGGCGCAGGAAGCGCCGTTCCTGCATGAATTGCTTCGCCGTACCAGAGCGCTACCAGGTGTTGAGGAAGTTGCGCTGGGCGACAGCGGCGCGATCCCGCTGGATCAGAGCCAGAAGGAGCTGAACTTGCTTGCGCAAGGACATTACTTCTTCCAGCTCGAAGGGCGCGAGATTCAGCGTGATCAAGCGCCATGGGCAGAGCGCGTGATGGTCACGCCGGAATATTTTCATCTCTTGCGAATCCCACTGCTGCGCGGCCGATTGTTCGATGAGTTCGATGATGACAAGAAGCCGTCCGTAGCCGTGATCGATGAAGCTTTTGCGCGAACCTTCTGGCCTAACGAAAATGCAATAGGCAAACGCTTTCGCAGCACCCGAGCCGAATCGCCATGGGTCACCGTTATCGGAGTTGTAGCGAATACGCGAACGGATTCACTGGCGGAATCGGCTGTACCGCAAATTTATTCGAGCCTGTATCAGACCGGCACGCACCACCTCGCGATCTTTTTGCGCGGGAAACTCGACCCCGCGGTGATTTCGCGGCAGGTGCGCCAGCAGGTGCAGTCGATCGATCCGAGGCTGCCTGTTTTCGGAGCGCAGAAGATCGAGGACGCGGTGACTGCCTCGGTTGCAGAGAGACGCTTCTCATTGCAGATGGTCGGACTGTTTGCTTTTGCTGCTCTTGTGCTCGCGGCGATCGGCATCTATGGCGTTATCTCGTACATGGTCGGCGCGCGCACGCGTGAAATCGGCATTCGTCTTGCCCTCGGAGCGAGCCGCGCGACGATTCTGCAGATGGTCCTTCGCCAGGGACTCAGCCTCGCCGCGATCGGCGCTGCCGCGGGTTTGGTAGCTGCGCTGGTAGTGGCGCAACTCATGTCGCGACTGGTTTATGGAATCAGGCCAACCGATCTTGCAACCTTCGCCGGTGTGGCAGCTCTTCTGATCGCAGTTGCGGCACTGGCGTGCTACCTTCCCGCGCGCCGAGCGGTGAAGGTGGATCCGACAGTCGCGCTGCGGTGCGATTGAACGGCAGCGAGCCTCGGCGGTTTGTGAGTTAACTCCGAGCACGAAAATGGAACCCGCTATAATGCCGCGCGATGAGAACCCGATGCCTTCTTATTTTCTTCTGCGCCGTTCTGGCCACGGCGTCTGTCGCGCAGGAACAGCGATTCGCCGATCTTGGCGACTTCAAGCTCGAAAGCGGCGAAACGCTGCGTGATTGCCGGATCGGCTATCGAACCGTCGGCGTCATGAACGCGGACAAGTCCAATATGATCGTCATGCCCACTTGGGCGGGCGGCACGACCGAGCAACTTGCCAGCGACGTTGGTCCTGACAAGCTCGCGGACTCATCGAAGTATTACGTCATCCTCATCGACGCACTCAGCAACGGCGTCTCGTCTTCGCCTTCCAATAGCAAACAGCAGCCGCACATGCACTTTCCGCGCATCACGATTGCGGACATGGTCAGCACCGAGCATGATCTGCTTACCCGCGTGCTGCACATCAATCACGTGCGTGCCGTAATGGGAATTTCCATGGGAGGCATGCAGACCTTCCAATGGATGGTCCAGTATCCCGACTTCATGGACAAAGCTATTCCCATTGTGGGATCGCCACGGCTCGCGCCTTACGATCTTCTGGACTGGAGCACGCAACTCGGCGCAATCATGAACGATCCTACGTGGCAGCACGGCGACCACACGCGCGAGCCGGAGCGCGTGGCCGAATACGAGTTCGGCGCGCTGATGCTCACGTCGCCCGAGCACGTCAATCGCTCGATGACTCGCGAAGAAGTGATGCAGAAGATCGCTGAAGCCGCTAGGTCAAACGACGGTCAGGATGCGAACAACAAAATCCGCCAGACACAAGCAATGATGGCCCTCGACGTTTCCCAGCGCTTCAACGGTTCGGTGGAGCGCGCGGCGGCCACCGTGAAGGCGCAGGTGTTGGTGGTCGTCTCCCGGCAGGACCACGTAGTCACGCCGCAGCCGGCCATCGACTTTGCCCGCCTGCTCAAAGTCGAGCCATTGATCCTGGACAGCGACTGCGGCCACCTCGCCCCAGGCTGCGAGGCGCAGCGCATGGACACCGCCGTGGCCCAGTTCCTCGCGCGCTGATGAACAGGACATAAGGTTGCGGCCCCGGGCGATTGATTCCCCGGCGTACGTCTCGAAATCAAAAGGCGATGGTAATAAATCGCGCTGGAAACCGGCCATTATTGGTAATGGCAAAGTCCGATGACGGAGAAATAACCTTCACGTCCTGCTGGGACAAGTGAATATCCTCGCCGGCCCATGTGAGATTCAAATCGGTAAGCGCAATCAGCACGCGAGTTCGTCCGCTGAGGTTCATCGAGTCCGATGGGCCAAGCTGCGTTTTCAGTGCGCTCATTGGCCCGTGTACCACCGAAACGCTCCATGTAGGCTTAGCGGACCCCAGATCGGCAGTAAAGTCATCCGTTTCGTAATTTTGGCTCAGCGGATTGAATTCCAACTTTGGAAGAATCTCCACGACAACTGCGCGGTGAGTTGTAGCACTTTCGTTGCGGATCACGTGCTCTTTCGGCTCGGCAACAAATCGTGCTTCGCCGGAATGCCAGTCGTGGCTCCAGCCCGCGTATCCCGTTTTCGTATCGAGAGTTCGAGTGTCTGACGTGACCACATAAAAGTATGGATGCTGCGGGCAGTAGCTCGAAGTGCTTTCCAGCCTGTCCAACTGGAGCGTGAATACTCTCGCAGAATCATTCTCGAATATCTTTTGGAAATGCGTATCAAGTTCGGGACAAGCCGCGGCAAGAAATGGGGTTCCACAACCGAGTAGGCCTAGAGCGAGCCCCAAAACTCGCAGCCGTTCGGCAGGGTGGTAATACGACATGGGTTCCATTATGAGGCACTCAGCTCAAATCGTTTGGTGCCTTGTGTGATTCCTAACCAGCCCAGCCAGATTGAAACAATGACCAATAAGAATCAAGAATTAGCTATTCATAGAGTCCATCTTTAGAGTATCTTCCTGTACTGCAACGAGTCGTACCCCAGGGATCGGAAGCCATAGCTATTCGATCAGGTTTGTCAGCGACTTCGATTGCAGCCACTACGAATTTGCGGCGTGAAACAAACAGGCAGCGACCGTTGGCTCTTCATTCCAAAAAGGTGGAAAAACTCATGAGGTTGAAACTAGCGGCAGTGGTGATCTTCTGCGCTCTGGCCGGCGCATCGATGGCCTGGGCTGACGGGGCTCAATCTCCCATTACTTTTCGAAGCATCGTGCGTTCTGGCGATGTCGCACCTGTTCCTGCGCAATTGAGCTCGGTTCTTGAGTCGGCCTTCGACGACCAAGGAAACGTTGCGCTCTCGGCAGACGGCGGAATCATCTTGAAGTCAGGCTTGCAAACTATTCCCATTGTGGGAACCGGTGACACCGCGCCCGGAGGTGGCTTTTTCTTTTCTGTGGACGTCCCTTCATTGAGTCCGCAGGGGCAGGTTGTATTTCGTGGGAATGTGAGTTTTCCCGGGACCTCCGGTCTGTATGAATTCTCTAACGGAACCATCTCGTTGTTGATGCCGGATGGGATCACCTCCACGACCGGGGAAAGTATTACTCCGGGAGGCGCGAGTTTCATCCCCAACGGCGATATGTTGGTCAATGACGCGTTCTCGGGGGCTCTCTTTCTTTTCTCAAACGGCGTTCTCACCCGTCTGGTTGGTCCCGGAGATTCTGCACCCGGCGGAGCCGCGTTCGTCCAGCTTTTTGGTGGCGTGATGAATCGGTCCCACCAGGTGGTTTTCGGGGCCTTCCTCTCAACCGGCGGAAACGGGATCTTTCTGGCCTCGGCGGGGACCATCACGAAGATCGTCGCGGCAGGCGACCTGATGCCTGATGGAGTTCCCTTCGGCTTCGCGGACGCTCCGACGATCAATGACGCCGGGCAGGTAGTGTTTGGCGGAATCTCCAACTCGCTCGCCGACTCCGGAATCTTCTCTTTCTTCCAAGGGCGGCTTTCGCTCCTCGTTCCCCGCTTGGCCCAGCTTCCCAACGGCAGTTTTTTTAGCGTTCCGTTTACTACTTCTCTCAATAACGCCGGAGCGGTCGCCTTTTCGGCATCCGACAACAACAACAATAACGGCGTCTTTCTTTTTGCCAACGGGCAAATCAGCATTGTGGAAACCGCCGGCGAGCCCGCGCCGGAAGGCGGAACTTTCAAATCTCCCACCGAAGTGGGCGCCATCATCAATAACTCCGGACAGGTCCTCTTCTTTTCCGATCGTGTCCAACACGGGAATGCGCTGTACCTGTTCTCTAACAACGCGCTCAGCCGCGTCATCGGTCAGGGCGATTCCATTCCGCGGCAGCCGACCTTCGAGTTCCCGACCGCGGTCGCGATTGGCGGAGGCGACCGGGTGCTGATCTCGGATTCTACTTTCCCTGGCGGCAATGGCGCATACACAGCCGTACCCACGAGCGGCGGCAACGACGGGCTGCAGAGTCTGGCTGTGCACGTCGGTCAACCGATTGGTGCGGATGGTGTTGTTGATTTTCTGTTCGGTTTTGGCATGAATCAGCAAGACCAAGTGGCTGCTGATGTTGCGTCCTCGGATGCAAACGGCGCTCTCTTGCTCAGCACAGCAGGCACGCCCTCTGTGCTGCTCGATTCGTCTTCCTCAAGTTCCGTCGACCCGGGAGCGGACGCTCCAGCCATTAACGATCTGGGCAACATTGCCTTCAACGGCTTCGCTCCAGGCACTGGAACCCGCGGTGTGTTCCTCAATTCCAGTGGACAGACGCAGCTGCTTCTGAATGCAGCCACGCAACTTCCCAGTGGCGCCAGCCTGAGCGAGATTACGAATCTTGCGCTCAACAATCAGGACGCGCTGGCCTTCGTGGCCACGCCTGCGTTTCCCAATTCGAGCTTCTTTCTTTTTGCCAATGGCCAACTCACAGCTCTAGCCAACAACGGCGACCCCGCACCGGGCGGCGGAAACTTCCAAATCATTTTCCCGGATGCCTCGTCGGGTCCCATGATTAATAACCGTGGCGATGTGGTCTTCGCCAGCCAACTCACTGGCAGGTCCCGTGGTTTCTTCGGTTCGTCTGGTGTCTACCTCTTCAGAAACGGAATCCTTTCCCGGATCGTAGGACCGAATGATCCTTCGCCCGACGGCGGAGTCTTCCTTGATGCCAGTTTTCCGTCTGTCAAAGGCAACGGCGACATCGCGTTCTTTGCCGAGACTAGCAACTTCAATTTTGGCGTGTTCCTGTACCACGCCGGCCAGATCACGCCAGTGGCTTTAGCAGGCGACGTCGTGAATGGGCAACCCATAGGCTTCGCCACGCAGCCGGTGCTGAACAACAACGGAGATATTGCCTTCACGGCAACCCTGTTTGACGGAAGCAATGCGATCTTCGTAGCTTCAGGCGCCCAGAGAAACGCTGGTGCTGCAACCGCAGTGCCGCTGGGCGAAATCCTCTGGCAAAAGAAAATGAGGGACCTGGAGAAATTGCCTCATCCCCATAATCATCCCGGACCGAGTGCACGCATGATCTTTCAACGCAGCAACTAACGCGCATCAACAGAACCACCTGCGGTAGCGGGTGGTGATTTTGATTTTGGTGTTGGTGTTGGTCTTGGGTTGCAGTTCGCTGTTGCCGCGACCGTCCCGTGATGACAACCAACAGCAACCCCAACACCAACAGCGCCACCCGCTACCGCAGGTGGTTCCGTTACACCGCATTCCTTCGTCGCCGAAATCGCTCGCGAGCATCGCATTCCACTACTCGCGGCTGGAGGTATGCCTAATCACAGCCATTTGCTCGTGCTGTTGCCCGCGACTCAATGTCTGGCCGATGTCATCAAGGTGATGAAAACGAATTCCTCTCGATTCATGAGCCAGCAAGGCATCGACTTCGAATGGCAAACAGGTTACGGAGCATTCAGCATCTCCGCGTCGCATCTGAAGCAGGTGAAGGCTTACATTCGCAATCAGAAGCAACATCACAAGAAGATGACGTTTGAGGAAGAGTTCATCTGCATGCTGAAGAAAGCGGGCGTGGACTACGATCCCAAATACTCGTTTTATGGCTCAACGTACAGCCAAGAGCCAACGGATTTCCAGAATGAAGCAGAAGATTGATGATCTTAATGAGAGTGAATCTGCCTGGGTGACCACACAGCTTAGAGATGCTTCTCAGTTCGTCGAAGCTTTTTCGCCGATCGATGCGCACCAACCGCTTACGTTAGCAGCCCTCGATCGGGCGTTTGCGGCGTGGATTGCCTCACTACCTAGCGACGCGGAATTAATAAATGCGATCATTAATCACGTCGGAGTTGGATTTGGTCAAGCCCTCGTTGATGGCATTGGACTCAGGTGGGTCATCGCTACCGATGAGTGGGGTTCCGAATTGGCGGTGTATGGCTTCCCTGGCCAGGGAGACGTCCTGATATATCCCACAAACTTTGTTGCCAAACGATGGGAGCGACGCGAGGCTGATTTTCTTGTGAACGCGTATGAACAGATCGCCCGGGACGTTAGGTCCGTTTTCCGAGAGTGGCAGCGTTCCTAGCCAGCTATCCGGTTGCAAATCACCATTGCGAATTTCAGGGCCGGAGGCCCGAATGCCAAACGTCAGCCCACGGCGGCAGCCGTGGGCCAGCGCGGCAAATCAATTTCGAGCGCCGGAGGCGCGGCACTAGACTCGCGCGCCCGAATGATATGATTCGCGTCCCATGAGCCACTCGTACGTCAACAACGACGTCCACTTCGTGTATTCGACCAAGAATCGCGAAAACCTCATTCCACCGGAATTCGAACCGCGACTCTATTCCTTCGTCGCCGAAATCGCTCGCGAGCACCGCATTCCCCTGCTCGCGGCTGGAGGCATGCCCAACCACAGCCATTTGCTGGTGCTGTTGCCGGCTACTCAGTGTCTGGCCGATGTCATCAACGTGATGAAAACGAATTCCTCTCGCTTCATGAGCCAGGCAAGGCATCGACTTCGAATGGCAAACAGGTTATGGAGCATTCAGCGTCTCCGCGTCGCATCTGAAGCAAGTCAAGGCCTACATTCGCAATCAGAAGCAACATCACAAGAAGATGACGTTCGAAGAAGAGTTCATCTCCATGCTGAAGAAAGCGGGCGTGGACTACGATCCCAAATACGTTTTCGGGTGATTGTCATCGCGCCGACGAGTTTAGTGCCGCGCCTACGGCGCTCGGATTCATGACGCACGATTCCCACGGCTGCCGCCGTGGGCTGACGTTTAGCATCCGGACCTCCGGCCCTCGGTCCCGACTTCGCCGCAACTCCGCCAATTTTGGAGGACTTCGTAGCGGAGGGTCCGGGGGACAGCCCGAGCTGTGTCATGCTCAAAATGGGAATCACATGTTGGGAAGAATAAAATGGCTGCCAATCAGCTGTCACCCTTACTCGCCTGTTCTTTTCATTGCTGGAATGGCAAATTGACTGATCGCCCCCCGTCGCCTAGGCTGTTGGACTGCTATGCGTAAGGATTCGACGCTTTTTCGGGAGATACTGCTTACCGCTAGGAACCTTCAAGGCAATGCTTTCGTTCCGATTGACATTCCCGGCTACACACCTCAAGAAGTCACCTGTGTTCCGCCGATTAACTGCAAAGGGCCATAAGTTTCTCGAAACCACAAAGTGAGGGCTGCCATCGTTGTTGTGAGTTTTCGTGACCTGCGACGCGACGAGGAGCATGGTTCCTGCTTGACAGCGAAATCGATTGCGGGGCTAAACGCTTTAACAAATTGCCGGAGTTGGCCGGATACCACGGCCCAACTTTCATCTCTGAGTTTCCAGCCTCATTATTGGAAATCGGGAGAGGGTGACAACAGCTAGGACATACCATTGAAAGAAGCAAAGAAAAAAGACGAAGGTGCGCGGTTTGTTCGGTACTTCGGGCCGCTGCTGGATGCGCTCCGCGCTCTCGGCGGCTCCGGTACCCCTGATGAGGTCGTTGAACGTATCGCGCAAGATCTCGGCCTCTCAGACGAAATCCAAAACGAGCTTCTGCCCTCGGGTGAACCTCGTTTTCGTAATCAGGTGGCTTGGGCGCGGTTCTATCTCGTCCGCGAGGGGCTACTCGACTCCTCACGACGTGGGGTTTGGAGCCTTACCGAAGGTGGCCGCTCGACGAAGCTCTCGTCGGAACAAGCACGAGAGATTTTTCGGAAATGGGTTCACTTCTTTCAGGAGGAACGTCGCCGTAAGCCCATCTTGGAACCGAGCGTCGAGGTGACGGGAGGAGAAGCGCAAGTAACAGCAGCAGACATTCACAGCCAGCTTATCGACATGCTTACTAAGCTCCCGCCCGCCGGTTTTGAACGACTATCTCAACGTCTGCTCCGTGAAGCTGGCTTTGTACAGGTTGTGGTTACAGGCAGAAGTGGCGATGGCGGCATCGACGGATATGGCACACTTCAGGTCAACGCACTGGTCTCCTTCAAGGTCTTATTTCAATGCAAACGATACACGAGTTCAGTTTCCCCCTCACAAGTGCGCGATTTTCGGGGGGCAATGTCCGGTCGTGCAGACAAGGGCATCATCATCACGACTAGCACCTTCACTGCTGAGGCACGCCGAGAGGCATCCCGTGATGGCGTACCGCCAATTGAGCTTATCGACGGCGATAAACTTGTTGAAATGTTCAAGACTCTTGAACTTGGCCTTAAGCCTGTGAAGACCTACGAAATTGATGGTTCCTTTTTCGAAGAATTCAAGAAGTAGCCTAACTCCGGAACCCACGGCACATTCCCAGACGATTTCCCAGTTCAGGAAAATGTCCCGCCTGTGACGTATTCCTCCGAGCGTTCGTCCGCCTTCCTCAACAAACGATCACTTCGATTTCTTGGCCTTGGCGCGAGCAGAGCTCGCGACCTTCTCCCCGATCTTCACGCTGCAAGATTCCGCGACGATCTTGTTCGGCGGATCTTCGAGCTGCTTCACGTTGTCCTTCGCCAGCAGCGCGTTGAAGTCGGTGATCTGCTTCTGCATTGCGGTCCAGGCGGTTACTGTTTTGTTGTAATTGCGGCAGTCGGTTTCCCAGGTTGAGATCTGCGTGGGAGTCGGCGCCATGTCGAGGCCTACCTGCATCATGCTGACCATCGTGTTGTAGTCATCGTTCAGGACGAGGAACGAGTGCAGCTCGTTGGGCTTGGGAGGGGGAGTGCGGAAGAACGCGCCAGGGCCGGTCGGCATTACGCCGCCGATCTTTTTCACGCTGGCGTCGAGTTCCTTGGCTTTGGCTTCGACGTCGGCGGGCAGATTGTCCTTCATCAGTGACGTTAGCTGCGTCTCGACGGCTTCCACGTCGCTGTGCGCTTGATAGCTCTGCTTCATCCCCTGATACGCGAGCATGGTGAGCTGGTTCTGCGCGCGCAGATCGGCCATTAACGCGGGACTCTGCCCGACGCGCGGATCATTCACAACTGTGACTTGGCGGCTGTAGGTTTGGCCATCCACGGTGAGCTTGAGCGTGTAGACGCCGGGAATTACTTGCGGACCGTGCGGACCGGCCGTCGTTTCGTGGGCGACCATGTTCATCTGATTTTCCAGGTCGTGCCGTAGTGCGGGTGGATCGTCATACCCCAAGTCCCAGGTGAAACGGTTCTCGCCGACATTAGTGCTGAGGGCGCGCGACTCGGGCGACGCGAGCCAGTAGCGCGGATATGCCTGGCCTTCGATCGGCGGCGGGAGCGTGCTGGTCATCGTGCGCACTACATTCCCGCGCGAATCAAGGACTTGAAGCTGTATCACCGCATCGGGACGGCGGCTCAGGTAGTAATCCAGGGTCGCGCCGTACGGCGGATTCAGCGCGTTCGGTACTTCGACCGAGGTCGGCTGATCCCAGTTGCTGTTCTTGCGGGCGCGAATGGCGTCCGCGGGCTTAAACAGATATGCGGCAGAGGAATCGATCGACTTGGCATTCGCGGCAATCTCGCGCAGCGGAGTCATGTCGTCGAGCACCCAGAAGCCGCGGCCGTACGTGGCGATGACCAGGTCGTTCTGGTGGTTGTCGGTATGGATCTGCAAGTCGCGGATGGAAGTGCTCGGCAGGTTCTGGCGCAGCGACTGCCAGTGATCGCCGTTGTCGAAGCTGACGTAAACCGTCGTCTCCGTGCCGGCGAAGAGCAGGCCGGCCTGGTCCGGGTCAGCCCGCAAAATGTTCACCCAGCTTCCCGTGCGTTCATCTCGCGGCAGGCCGTCCACGATGCTCGTCCAGGTCTTGCCGCCGTCGGTGGTGCGCCAGATGAGCGGCACGTCGGCATCTTCAGTGGCGGGGACTTTGCCTTCGGGGCCGCGCTGTCCGCCAATGCGCGCGGTCACGTATGCGGTGCCGACAGTATTGCCAGCGTCAATCGTGTTGAAGCTGGTGTGTGGCGGCACGCTGGGGATGTTGGTCACGTTGTTCCACTGTTTGCCGCCGTCCATTGTGTTGTAGATCTGGCCGTTGCTGCTCACGGTCCAGAAGACGCCCCGCTTGATCTTCGAAATATCGAAATCGTTGATATAAGGTCCGGTCGGACGAAACGGATTTTGTTCGGTTTCCGGCGTCGGCTTAGGAGTGGTCGCTGCCGGCGTGTTCTTCTTGGCCTGAGGCGTCGCCGGCGGCGCGATCTTCGCCGGCGTGTTCGTCGGAGGCGTGGTTGAGGGTTGCGTGTTCGAAGGCGCCCACGCTGTGCCGCACGGAACTCGCGGCTTGTTTTTTTCCACGGTCAGGTCAGGGCTGAAGGCTTTCCAGGAATGCGCGCCGTCGCGCGACACTACCAGACACTGATACCCGACGTAGAACGCGCTCGGATCAAACTTAGTATCGAACCTTTTCTGGAAGTCGCGAGTGGCGCGATAATTCTCGGCGTCAGCGCCGAAGTTCACCGCGACGTTCTGCCACTGCCCGGTGGTCATATCGATCTTGACCATGCCGCTACCGCCGCCGCCCGGGCCGTAGCCGACACCATAAAGGATGTTTGGCTTGCGCGGATCGGGTGTGACGATGCCGAATTCCGATGAAGGCACCGGGCTCCAGTCGGTGAAATCGACTTGTCCCCATCGGCTGCGGCTGCGAATCGCGACCGCGCCGGTGTCCTGCTGCGCGCCCATGATCCAGTAGGGATACTGACTGTCGGTGGCAACGTGGTAAATCTGCGCGATCGGCTCGGTATACCAGAGGCTCCAAGTCTCGCCGCCATCGAGACTGACAGTAGCGCCCTGGTCGGCGCCGATCAGAATCCGCTTACCATTCGTCGGATCGATCCACACCTTGTGGTAGTCCTCGCCGCCGGGCGCTCCTTTAAATGCGTGGAAGGTGACGCCGCCATCGGTCGAGCGGTATACAGCCGTGCTGAGCGTGTACACGATGTCAGGATTCTGCGAATCGACATAGACGCCGGTAATATAGGAGCCCTGACCGTTGCTGATGCGAGTGTCCTTGCCCGCCATGTGCTGCCACGTCGCTCCGCCATCGTCGGAGCGGAAGAGGCCTGAACCTTTTTCAATGTCGTTGCCGATGATGTACATGCGCTTGCCATCGGTGTGCATCGCGATGGCCAGGCCAACACGGCCGGGGAGCGGCGGAATCTTGAGCTCGGTCCAGGTCTTGCCTTCGTCCGTAGATTTGAAGATCAGCGGCGGCTTGGGCTTAGGTCTAGGGCCGGGACCGCGGAAGAAACCGCCACCCGTCCCCTGCGTGGAGGTCAGCATCACGCTCGGGTCGTCGTATTCATATTCCAATTCACGCGTGCCTTCATAATCTTTCGGCTTGAGGACGTTGGTCCAGGTTTGGCCGCCGTCGATCGAGCGATAAATGCCGCCGCCGTGGTGCGTGTCATCGCCGAGAGAAGAGACAATGACCAAATTGGGATCCGTGGGATCAACCAGAATGCGGTCGATCTTCACGGTGTCTTCGAGGCCGATGTGCTGCCAGGTTTTGCCCGCATCAGTGGACTTCCACATACCATTGCCGAGGCTGCCGCCGATGGGATCGCCGGCGCCCGCATACACGATGTCAGGATTGGAAGGAGCAACCTGGACGGCGCCCACACTATCGACGCTGCTCACTTCGTCGAAGATAGGAAACCAGGTCACGCCGGCGCTGGTGGTCTTCCAGATGCCGCCTTGCGGCGTGCCGACGTAGAAGACGCCGGGCTGGCCGATCACGCCGCTCACCGAAGAAATGCGGCCACCGTGAAATGGTCCAACGTCACGCCACTTTAGGCCGGCATAAAGATCGCTTTTAACCTGAGCCGCCGCACCCAACGCTAATGCCAACACGCTACCGAAAGCCACGCCCCGCACCACTCGCGAAATCCGCATTATGATTCAGGCACTCCTTCGTAGGAAGTCCACAATTTTCAAACCGGTAAGTATAAACGCATGACTCCGGTTTTTATCGTCATTGTCCGAATCCGCTGATGGCGCTCATCGCAGCAGCCGTGCATCCCACGGGTATTCTTCGTGCCAAAGTACCTGAATGCGCGAGGCTTCAGGATGCGATGGATTCAGCAGCAGGTTGGAAGTCTCGGGAACGATGGCCGATGGCACGCGCAACAACGCCGTTGTTCCGGACGCAAGCCACTCGTCGCCAACCGTTCGCGTCACGACAGCGTCATTGAGCCAGTTTTCAGCTAAGCCGGCACGAGAAACGGTTTCCGTGTGGACACTATCAGACGCCTGCGCTTTCAGCAGCAGGTAGGATTTCGGAAGTCGGGTCGGATCCAATTCCAGGTGTACTAGCGCTTCGATGAGTGCTCCCGCCGGGCTCTCCGCCATATAGACGATGCGTCGCCCCTCAGTGTGCCAACGTGCCGAGGCAATCAGTCCTCCGGTGCCATCCAGTGTGGTGTGATTGCTGATCCGCCACAGAGAGAGCATTCAGGCGTACATGCCTTCGTCAATCTGAACCAGCATCTGTTCGACCAGGCGACCGCCGAACTCTGTGGAGAGCATTTGCAGCGGAGATCGGCCTTGAAAGCGGTTTTTCGGCGCGCGCAGCCAGTTTAAGGCCGCTTGCGCATCGCCCATCACCACCTCGGCTCGAGCCAACATACGCGCGGCACGAACCGCGCGTTCCGATTCCTCGCGAGAGAGCGGTTCATGCCGGCTCTTGCGGTGCTTCCACGTCCGCAGAGGAATAATGACTTCAAACACCTCATTCCGCTTCAATCCTCGATCAAGAAGATGATTGATCATTCTGGTGGACACGCCGCTTTCCACGAGTCGCAGAAGATCGTGCTCCGAAGCCGTTTGCGTCCCGAGCCATTCTTCCAAATGCCGGCGAAGTCTTTTCGCAGTGGTTGGTTTTCTGTGCGCGGACATGAGGACATTATGCCACAAGAATAGCGGCATAGTGTCAGAGCCAAATTTTGTTGCAAGTCGCAGAGGAAATGGCACGACCGAGTAGAGACCGTCTATCGATCCGCGCGCCGATACACTCGCACGTAATCGACGAGCATCTTTTGCGGAAATTGCGTGGACGAGTCCGGGCTGCCAGGCCAGCCTCCGCCTACGGCAACGTTGAGAAGAATGAAGAAGGGGTGATTGAAGACCCACTTGGTTCCACTTGGCAGGTCTGACGGGCGGCGAGTTTCGTACAGCTTGTGGTCCACATAAAATCGAATCTCTTGCGGCTCCCATTCGACGGCGAACAAATGAAAGCCGTCGGTGAAGCGGCGACGGCCTTGCAGGTGAAAGGCTGCGCCGATGCCGTGCTCGCCGGAGTAGCCAGGACCATGAATCGTTCCGTGCACAGTCTGCGGCTCGCTGCCTAGGTTCTCCATGATGTCTATCTCGCCGCACTCGGGCCACGGAACCTGGCGAATGTTGTCGCCCAGCATCCAGAATGCCGGCCAGACGCCGCGGCCGATCGGTAACTTGATTCGCGCTTCAAAGCGTCCGTAGGCCTGCGAAAACTTGCCTTGGGTCTTCAGCCGAGCCGAGGTGTAGTCGCGCGTGACGCCGTCGGAGCCGGTGTGCGTCTCGCGCAGCGCAGTGATGACGAGCGTGCCGTTTTCCTGGTGTGCGTTGCGGAGATCGCTGGTGTAGTACTCCAGTTCCTGATTGCCCCAACCGTTGCCGCCGGTTTCAGCAGTCCACTTGGCCGGATCGACCGGAGATCCGTTAGAGCCGTTAAATTCGTCGCTCCATGTGAGCACCCATTTTGGTTTCGCCTGCGCTGACATTGTGAGAGCGCAAAACAGGAACGCGAAAAGGAATGCCATAACCGTCCTGAACATTGTCGATTGCACTGCATGCTCTTTCATTCTCCCGCCTCGAGCAGCCCGGCGCTGCGCAGGATTCGGCGAACTTTTTTGGGAGATATGGAAAGTCGGTGAGCTACGCGTGAAACTTTGCGTCCTTCGCGCATCCAGACCTTGGGAATCACGATCTCGGCGAATTCTTCGGTGACTTGCTGAAACGTCTTTTCGCCGAGCATTCCCTCGGACCACGCGCGCAGTGTGTCATCGATTTTGGTGGCGCGCAGGATGCGTGTTTTGAGTGCGGCCATCTCTTCCCAAAGATGGTCGCGATCGTCAGGACTGATGAGGGCGCCGGCCAGCTCGACGTACTTCTTGGCTTCGTCCCAATCTTGGAAAAAGTCGTTAGCGGCGGTGCTGCCTTGGGCGAGATAGGCGCCCGCCGTCAATCTCCGATTTTCGGTTTGTTTGGCCAGGACGATCGCCTCTTCGGCGTACTGGCGGGCGAGTTTAGCATGCAGAGCCAGGTCAGAATCTTCGAGCTGCTCTTCCACCCGGGCATTCTCCGTAGCGGACTGAAGCAGGCGCGCGCGCGCCATCAAAATGTGATCGTGCTTTTGGTCGGCCAGGACGTAGGCTTTCGTGGCTTCCTGTGCCGCGTGCTCGATGTTTCCCTGATCGAGATGCAACTGGCCCGCATTCACGAGCACCGTTCCTGTTCCGCCGTGATGCTGGTGATGCGCATAGATTTCGCCGGCATGGTGGAGTTGATCCAGCGCTTCGCTGCAGAGCTTCAGATATCGTGCATGGCTCCCGGCGCGCTGAGTTGGACGCCTTCGCGCCGAGTTTTCTGGCGCATCGGCCGATGCATCGCGTGGCAGCGCGCGCGCGTCGATACGCTTGCGCAGTTGCAGCGCGATGAGCCTCTTCACGTACGCGGCATTCACGAGTGCGCGCGCAAGGTTGCGATGGTTCGGATAGCGCCGCGCATAAATGTCCACGGCGCGATCGAAGTGATGTAGAGCCTGCGCGTATTCACCGGACCGCCGCACGATGCGCCCGCGCGCGGATTCGATGTTGCCGAGCGCGAGCCAGTCATCGCTGGACTTAAGTCCTGCTTCGGCCTGATCGAGCACATGCAGACCTTCGCGCGAGCGGCCCAACTGGAACAAAATCCAGCCTTCCTGAATTTGGATGAGCGCGGTGAGGCCAGGCAGGTGCAGCCGTGCCGCCAGCCGGCGGGCTTCCGTGATGTCCCGCTGCGCCGCTTCGTATTCGCCCTTTTTGCGGTGCGCGCGCGCCTTCCAAAAATGGGCTAGCACCAGCAAACGAGGATCGCCCAACTCGCGCTCAGCCTGCAGCACGAATTGCAGGAGCGCGATCGCGTTCTCCGCGTCTTCTTTGGCGATACAGGCGAAGGATTCGGCCATGCGCAGAAGCAGATAATCGCCCATCGGGAGCATGCGCCGTTGTTCGGCAGAAAACTTCTGCAGCAAGGACTCGATCAGGCGGTGGTCGGCATATCCGGCGTCCACCCATTCGGCGATACAGAGGATCAGAGGTGGAAAGGCGCGGTCTTCAGAGGAAATTCCAAAAAGGGAATCTCCCGCAGAGCGCAGCAGTTCGAAGCCGTGTTCTACGGCACGAGCAGCCAGCGCCTCCTGAAGACTGCGTCCGAACCCCTGAGCGTCCAGAGCCATGCAACCGGGATTGTAGCCCAATCATCCAAATCGGTCTATCCGGGAGTGAGCCAGTGATGCGATTCGCGTCTCTGGGTTGCCTACTTACGCTTCTATATAGCTGTTTTTACGAGATTTAATTTGGGCCACGGTGGAGACAACAGTCCGAGTACGCACCCGTCCGAATCGGACTACTAGGCTTGCCTCGACAAACCAAACCAGCTTCTAATGCAGCAGTGGTTAACGGCAAGACTTTTCTGGGGAGAGAACATGAATCAGGCACAAACAGAAAGCAATGGAACAGCGTGGCAGTCGTCGCGGTGGGGCGGTATTTCCCGGCCATACAGCATCGAGGATGTGGAACGGCTTCGCGGGACGGTCGCGATCGAACACTCGCTGGCGCGGCGCGGCGCGGAGAAGCTCTGGGAATTGCTTCACGAAGAAGATTATGTGGCCGCTCTGGGCGCGTTGACGGGCAACCAAGCGGTTGAGATGGCGCAGGCCGGACTCAAGGCGATTTATCTGAGCGGCTGGCAGGTTGCGGCAGACGCCAATCTCGGCGGACAGATGTATCCTGACCAGAGTTTGTATCCCGCCAACAGCGTTCCTTCGGTTGTGCGCTCCTTGAACAATGCCCTGTTGCGTGCCGACCAGGTGGCGCACAGCGAAGGACGCGGCGGGCGTGACTGGATGCTGCCGATCGTCGCTGACGCCGAAGCGGGCTTCGGTGGGTGCCTGAATGCCTTCGAGCTGATGAAAGCGATGATCGAAGCCGGCGCGGCGGGAGTCCATTTTGAAGATCAGCTCTCCTCCGCCAAGAAGTGCGGACACCTCGGCGGCAAAGTTCTCGTCCCCACACAAGAAGCCGTGCAGAAGCTGATTGCGGCGCGTCTGGCGGCCGACACGCTGAATGTGCCGACGGTGCTGGTTGCACGTACGGACGCAAATTCCGCGCAATTGCTCACGAGCGATTGTGATCCCTGCGACCGCGAGTTCCTGACCGGGGAACGCACTGCCGAAGGTTTCTACCGCATTCGAGGGGGACTCGACGCCGCCATCGCGCGCGGTCTGGCGTACGCTCCTTATGCTGATCTGATCTGGTGCGAAACCTCCGAGCCGAATATGAAAGAGGCGCGCCGGTTTGCCGAAGCCATTCACGCGAAATTTCCCGGCAAACTGCTGGCCTACAATTGCTCGCCGTCTTTCAACTGGAAAGCGAAGCTCTCCGAAGCGGAGATCGCCAGCTTCCAGCGCGAACTCGGCGCACTCGGATACAAATTCCAATTCGTGACGCTCGCCGGTTTCCACGCGCTTAACTTATCGATGTTTGAATTGGCGCTTGGATACTCGAGTTCCGGCATGGCCGCTTACTCCCAGCTCCAGCAACGAGAGTTCGATTTGGCCGAGCGCTGCGGATACGGAGCCGTGAAGCATCAACGCTTCGTCGGTACTGGCTACTTCGATGCTGTAGCCACGGTCATCTCTTCCGGACAAAGCTCGACGTGCGCCCTCGCCGGTTCCACCGAAGCCGAGCAGTTCGAGAAGAAATCGAGCAATGGTCACGCAAACGGGCATGCTGATGGTCATGCCCAAAATGGGAATGGACACCATTCGGCTGCGACTTTCCTCAGCCTCGGCAATGGTCACCATAACGGCAACGGCCATAACGGGAATGGGCATGTCACTACAGCGTCGCTTCACAATGGAAACGGGAAGAAGGATCATCCGATCGATCTCTGCATCGACTATGTTCCCGTGCTTTCGGACGATTTCACACTGATGCCGTCGAATGACTGACGTAAATTGAAATTTCACCACAGAGAAACTGAGACGCTAAGAAAGCAACAGCAATTTCGAATTCTCCGTGCCTCTGTGACTCTGTGGTGAATGGTTCCCCGGCCGTCTGGAATTTTGCTTCCCCGGAGTGCGTGAATTTCCTGTATCTTTTCTGCACACCCTCCGCATGGGACTCAACGCCTTCGACCTCGCTCTGATCGCTGTCTACCTGCTGGGCATCACGCTTTTTGGCATTCACTTCCGTTCCGCGGATCGCTCGCTGAAGAGTTATTTCCTCGCCGACCGTAACATTCCCTGGTGGGCGATCTCGCTGTCGATCGTTTCGGCGGAGACGAGCACGCTCACCGTGATCAGCATTCCCGGACTCGCCTACGACCGCGATTTCGGTTTTATTCAGTTGGTGCTTGGGTATCTGGTCGCGCGGGTCGTGATCTGCCTCATCTTTATTCCACAATATTTTCGCGGAGAGTTCTTTACCGCTTATCAGCTCATCGATCGTCGTTTTGGAGCGAAGCTGCACCGGGTGACCGCGGGCTTGTTCCTCGCCACGCGCGCTGCCGCCGAAGGCGTGCGCGTGTGGGCAATCTCGATTGTCATCGCCATCGCGCTCTCGAACCTGTTTGCTCGATTTGGGCTTACGCCGGAGAATCGCGACATCCTGTCGGTCGCGATTATAACTTTGCTCACGCTGGTCTATACGTTCGAAGGCGGCATGTCGGCCGTGGTCTGGACGGACGTTGTGCAGATGACGATCTATGTCGCGGGAACCGTTGTTGGCTTCTCGACGATCTTGCATCTAATGCCCGGAGGATGGAGCACCGTGCACGCGATTGCCGGCAGCGCGCACAAATTCCGGATGTTCGACTTCAGCTTTAATCCTTCGAACAGCTACAGCTTTTGGGCCGGCATCATCGGCGGGACGTTCCTGACTACATCGACGCACGGCACCGATCAGCTCATGGTGCAACGACTGCTCGCCGCGCGCAGCGAAACGCAATCCAAGATCGCATTGCTCTCGAGCGGGATTTTCATTCTGGTGCAGTTTGGGCTGTTTCTGTTGGTCGGCGCTTCGCTGTATGCGTTCTATAAGCTGTTTCCGCCGATCACGGCGTTCGCCAGTTCGGATCGAATCTTTCCCACGTTTATCGTCAATCGCATGCCGCACGGAATTTCGGGTCTGCTGATTGCCGCCATCCTGGCCGCAGCGATGTCGAACCTGAGCGCCGCGCTCAACTCGCTTTCCTCGACCACGGTAGTGGATTTTTATTTGCGGCGGCGACCCGATGTGAGCGAAGACCATCGCGTCCGCATCTCGCGGGTCTCGACCGTTGTTTGGGGCATTGTGCTCTTCGGCATTGCATTGATGTCGCGTCACGGCGGGCGGGTGGTCGAGATTGGACTTACGATCATTTCAGTCGCCTACGGAGCGCTGCTCGGAGTTTTCCTTTTGGGAATTCTCACCAAGCGCGCCACGCAGAACGGCGCCATCGTGGGCATGATCTGCGGGTTGTCGCTGAACCTCTATCTGTGGCTGGGCGCGAGCCAATTCGCTAGTTGGGCCGGATTCAGCATTGCCTACACTTGGCTCGTGGCGATTGGCACCGTAGTCACATTCGCCGTCGGCTATGGAGTCAGCCTGATCGGATCTCCCGAACCGGAAGCGGAGCGCGTACGTGCATAAAGCAGCAACGAGTCCCATTCTGGAACCGCGAACACTGCCGCGCGCGTTAGGTCTGCGTCATGCGATCGCAATTGTGGTGGGCACGATCATCGGCAGCGGCATTTTTCTTGTTCCCAAAGAAATGATGCAGGCGGTCGGCTCCGCCAAGGTGGTCTATTTGGCGTGGATCGTCGGCGGAGTTCTCTCCACGTTTGGCGCGCTGACGTATGCGGAGCTTGGCGCTTTGAAGCCGCAGGCAGGTGGAGAGTACGTTTACGTTCGGGACGGGTATGGTCCAATGGCCGGATTTCTTTATGCTTGGACCTGGTTCGTAATCGCCAAACCTGCTTCCATCGCGACGATCACCGTCGGGATCATGCGCATTTTGGGGACCTTCTCGGCATTACACTTTGTTGCGACGAACGCGATCACCGTCCCGTTCGCGGTGACATGGTCCCAAATTGGGGCGATTGTTCTTGTAATCCTGATCAGCGCGCTCAATTACATCGGCGTGCGCAAAGCCGGAGATTTCCAGTTTGTCTTCACATGGCTGAAAGTCGCCTTGATCGTGGCGATCGTCGCGGTGGCGTTCAGTTTTCGTGGCGGCACTTTCGCAAATTTCTCGACCAGCTTCTCCGGAGCCAAAGGCGGACTGAGCGGCTTCATGGTCGCGCTTGTCGCTGCGCTCTGGGCCTACGACGGCTGGAACGATCTGAACATGGTGAGCGAGGAGATCGAACGTCCGGAGCGGAATATCCCGATGGCGCTGATCGTCGGGGTATTGCTGGTCGCCGGACTGTACATGGCGATGAATGCGGCCGTCCAGTATGTGCTGCCGGCATCGGTAGTAGCGGCTTCCGACAGTCCAGCATCCGACGCAACACGATTAGCCATCGGCGCGCTCGGCGGAATGATTGTGGCCGCCGGCATGGCGCTATCGATGTTCGTTGGCCTCAATGGCACGACGATGAGCGGAGGCCGCGTACCTTTTGCCGTAGCTCGCGATGGATACTTTTTCCGCGCGCTGGCCGAAGTGCATCCTCGTTATCTGACACCCGGAAATTCGCTGATTGTGCAGGCTGTGCTTTCGTGCGTTCTGCTGCTGCTGGTCTCGCGATTCCAGCAGTTGTTCTCGATCGCGATCTTTGCCGAGTGGCTCTTTTACATGATCGCAGCCAGCACCATCTTCATTTTCCGAAGAACACTGGCCGATGTTCCGCGCTCCTATCGCACGTGGGGCTATCCGCTCGTGCCCGCAATTTTTATCGCGGCCGCCGGTTTCCTGCTGTACTCCACTTTTGCCGCCGACCTGAAGCATTCCTTAGTCGGCGTCGTCGTCATTCTCGCAGGTGTGCCGGTCTTCCTGTTTTTCCGCAGTCGGTCGCAACGAGATAGCTCCGCGCTTTCGTGAATCATCCTTCGGGCAGCTAACATCCAAACTCACTTTGGAGGACGCCGATGAATTTGAGCAGCTACGTCACACTGGGTCGCTCTGGATTGAAGGTGAGCCCACTCTCACTGGGCACGATGACCTTTGGCACCGAGTGGGGATGGGGAGCTGAGGAAGATGTTTCGCGAAAAATCTTCAATTGCTACATCGAAGGCGGCGGCAACTTCGTCGATACCGCCGATCTTTACACCGCCGGACACAGCGAAGAGCTGACGGGCAAGTTTATCCACGAGCGCGGACTGCGCGATCGCGTTGTTCTGGCCACGAAATTTACTTTCAACGCCGAACCGGGAAATCCCAATGCCGGCGGAAACGGCAGAAAGAATCTGTATCGCGCGCTCGAAGGATCGCTGCGCAGGCTGAAGACCGATTTCATCGATCTCTACTGGCTGCACGCGTGGGACACGGTTACGCCGGTCGAGGAGGTAGTCTCCACGTTTGATGATCTAGTGCGAGCCGGTAAGATTCGCTATTTCGGATTTTCGGATACGCCGGCGTGGTATGTCGCGCGTGCCCAGACCCTCGCGGAAAAAGAAGGGAAGGCGCGCCTGATCGCCTTGCAATTGGAGTACTCGCTGGTCGAGCGCAGCATCGAGCGTGAACACATTCCGGTGGCGCAGGAGTTGGGCATCGGCGTTTGTCGTGGAGCCCACTGGCGAGCGGCTTCCTTACCGGCAAGTACCGGCGGCTGAGCAACAGCGGCACCGGCGAAGGCCGTCTAGCGGCGCTGAAGGACAATCCGGTGTTCAACCGCTTCCACGAACGCAACTGGCAGGTGCTGGACGTTCTGCTCGACGTCAGCCGGCAAATCGGCAGGCCGCCGGCACAAGTGGCGCTCAACTGGGTCGGCACGCAGCCGGGAGTGACCTCCACAATCATCGGCGCGACCAAGCTGCCTCAGTTGGAAGATAACCTCGCCGCCCTGCAATTCGCGATTCCACCAGAGTTGCGCGGCCGGCTCAATGAGGCGAGCGCGATCGATCTCGTGCATCCCTACAAGTTCTTTACGGGAGCGATTCACGACAACATCACCGGCGGCGCGTTGATCAAGCCCTGGCAGCCGGCGCAAGTCCAGCAGGAGCCGCTGAGGGATACGGCCAAAGCCGACGCGGCGGACTAAGGCCGTAATCCGATCTGTCGACAAGCTGATTGGAATTGCGGTGATTGCCTGATTTATGCCCTGCATGATCTAATCGGAAAACTCGCTGAAGAGGACAGACCCCTCCGAGAGGTTTCCTTGAACCGGGAGCTCTTTGATGAGCAGACCCCAGTAGAGGAAAACGTGACGCTACGAAACAGCGCCAATTAAGGGTCCGGCTGCAAGGTCGGAAAGCTGGATGGCACCGCCGATTGCGGTTCCAGCAAGAATCTCACGTTGGGAACTTGCTATGGAAGCTGTGATCGGTCGCATTCTTATCGAAGAATTGCCTCAGCACGAAGGTGATCCGGTTGTACTGCGAGGTTGGGTCCAACGTCTTCGTGTCCTCGGAAAAACCACGTTCCTCATCTTGCGCGACTGCTCAGGCTCGGCGCAGTGCGTTACCGAGTCGGGAAAAATACGAAGCTTGCAGCTCAAATCGGAAGACACGGTTGAAATCCGCGGCCGGCTACGCGCGGACAACCGGGCTCCGAACGGAATTGAAGTCGATATTGTTACGATTCGACTTCTCAACGCTGCGGCGCAACATCTCCCATTCACGGCTTCTCCTTCACTCAAAGATGTGGGCCTGGACACCCTGATCGAATACCGGCCTCTGGCCGTACGCAATCCGGAAGTGGGCAATGTCTTTCGAATTCAGGCGGCATTGCTGACAGCTTTTCGCGAATTCCTGAATGACCGCAAGTTTACGGAAATCATCACTTCCAAGCTCGTTGCTTCGAGAAACTTCATCCCTGAGCCCTCCTGGAGCATCGCATCTAACGGTTTGTCTTTTGCTAGGCGCTAATTGCTAATCGCTAGTTGCTGTTCTTCGGAGGTGTGTGGATGCTGGCGGCACAAGCAGGCTTCAATCCAAAGCGGGAACTCCTGGCGCGCTTGGCGGAAGCTCGTCGCCTGACGGATAAGGTCTTCGGCATCGTCAAGCCGGAGTGTCTTTACGATCGCCCCATTCCGGAACGACATCGGATCGTTTTCTATATCGGGCATCTGGAAGCCTTCGACTGGAACTTGCTGCAAACTGCGCTGAATCGGAAATCCTCTAATCCAGAGTTAGATCGCCTGTTCGCCTTCGGCATCGATCCTGTCGATGGCGGCTTGCCATCCGATTCTCCCGAGGACTGGCCAGCGCTACACCAGGTTCGCCAGTATCAAAAGAGCACGCGCCAATGGATCGACCAGACGCTGCGCGATTTGGATTTTTCAGAGTCCGAGCTGGGAATACCGGGCCTAACTCCGACCATGCTGCTCCATGTCGCGATCGAGCATCGGCTCATGCACGCCGAGACATTGGCGTATATGTTTCACCAGTTTCCTCTCGACCACAAAATTCCTCAGGCTTCGATCCCGACTCTCTCTTCGACTCCTTCCAACAATGAAATGGTCACGATTCCCGCCGGAATCGCTACGCTGGGCAAAAATCGTGACGATCTCGACTTCGGTTGGGACAACGAATACGAGGAGCTCAAAGTCGCCGTTCCTGCCTTTACCGTCGATCGTTTCCAAGTCACGAATGCTGAGTATCTGAAATTCGTTAACGATCATGGCTACCACCGCCAGGAACTCTGGAGCGAAGAGGGCTGGGTCTGGCGAGTCGAATCCCGAATCTCGCATCCGGTCTTTTGGGAGAAAAAAGGGGATGGCTGGCAGCTACGAACGATGTTCCACATCGTGCCTCTCCCGCAGGACTGGCCGGTTTATGTGAGTCACGCCGAAGCCAGCGCCTACGCTCGCTGGGCAGGGAAGCAGTTGCCGACGGAAACGCAATGGCATCGCGCTGCCTACGGCACCCGCAACGCAGAAAATCTCTTTCCCTGGGGCCGCACTCTTCCAGAAGACATGCACGGCAACTTCGATTTCCGAAATTGGGACCCGGTTCCGGTGAACGCCGGGCAGCAACAGCCAAGCGCCTTCGGCGTAGTCGGCATGATCGGCAATGGGTGGGAATGGACATCGAGCATCTTCGAGCCTCTGCCTGGATTCCAACCCTTCTCCTTTTATCCCGGATACTCCGCCAACTTTTTCGATGGCAAGCACTATGTGATGAAAGGCGGCTCGCCCTTCACGGCGGCTAGCCTGCTGCGGCGAAGTTTCCGTAATTGGTTTCAGCCGCATTACCAGTATGTCTATGCCGGATTTCGTTGCGTGAGGAACGATGTATGAGGCAAACCCGACCGCTGATCCAACCAGTCAAGAAAACGATCCACGGATTCGCCGCCGAAGTGCGCGCCGGCTTAACCAAGCGCGGCCAGAAAGAGCTACCGTCAAAGTATTTGTACGATGCCGTCGGGTCGGCGCTGTTTGAAGTGATCAGCCTTCTCCCGGAGTATGGGCTCACGCGCGCCGACGAGCGGCTGCTGCGGCGTTATGCCGGCGAGATCGTCGATTGTCTTCCCAAATCGGTATTCGTCGCCGAACTTGGAAGCGGGAGCGGGAAGAAGACGCGCTGGGTTCTGGAAGCGCTGTGCGATCGCCAGCGTACGTCGTATCATCCCATCGAAATTTCCGCTTCGGCGCTGGACATGTGCCGCCGTGAGCTCGGCGGGATCGAGTCGATCAGCATTGTCGGTTTCGAGCGCGAATATCTTGATGGACTGCTGGAAGCTGCCGCGCGCCGGCAGCCGGGACAGCATTTGCTGGTGCTCTTCCTCGGCAGCACGATCGGCAACTTCGAACCGCCCGCCGATCTCAAGTTCCTCCAGCGCGTCCGTCAGATCCTCGAACCCGGCGACTTTCTCCTGCTTGGCACTGACCTCATCAAGCCACTCACACAATTACTTCCGGCTTACGACGATGCTCTCGGCATCACCGCCGCTTTCAACCTCAATCTTGTGGCCCGCGTCAATCGCGAACTCGATGCGAACTTCTGTTTGAGTGACTTCCGCCATTGCGCGCGCTTCAACGCCGAGCGAAGCAGCGTTGAGATGCACCTCGAATCCAAGCGGAACCAGATTGTCTCGATTCCCGGCGCCGACCTCTCGGTAGGATTTCGCGAAGGTGAGACCATCTGGACCGAGAGCAGCCGCAAGTATTCGCTCGAGGAAATCGAACAGCTCGCATGTAGTGCGGGCTTTCGGTGTCAGAATTTGTGGGTCGATGAAGAGTGGCCCTTCGCGGAAAGTCTCCTGCTGGCCGAGTGAGCCCTTTGTCATTCCGAGTCCGCGCAGCGGAGGAGAAATCCCTGCCCTTTAGTGAATCGTGAGGGCGGGATTCGTCGCTGTGCTCGGAATGACAAAGTGCGACAATGGTTAACCGAAGGAGGAGCCAATGCCACAGCTAACTCTGGAAGTTAACGGCACTCCCCACCACGTTTCCGTCGCGGACGAAGAAATGTTGCTGTACGTCCTGCGCGATCGCCTGAACCTCACCGGAACTAAATACGGATGCGGTGAAGGTCAGTGTGGCGCCTGCACCGTGCTCATCGATGGACGACCCACGCGCTCCTGCCAGATGCGCGCGCAGTCCGTCGCCGGCCACAAGATCACCACCATCGAAGGCATTGGAACTGAAGAGCGACTCCATCCGGTGCAGCAGGCATTTGTTGCCGAAGAAGCTTACCAGTGTTCGTACTGTACTCCGGGCATGATCATGTCTGCCGTCGGATTGCTCGCGTCCAATCCCAAGCCAAGCGACGAAGAGATCATTCGCGGCATGAACGGCAATGTCTGTCGCTGCGGAACCTATCCACGCATCTTAGCGGCGATTCGCCGCGCGGCCGAAGGGGGTGCGCGATGAAGGATTGGAGCAGCGAACTCGCGCAGCAAACTCCTGACCCGCTTCAGCACACGTTCACGCTCACTCGGCGCGATATTTTCAAGCTGGTCGGCGCCGGCCTGGTAGTTTGCGCCGCATCAGATCTGAGCGCGTTGCAGCGCGGCGGCATGAGCGATAGGGGAGAAGAGGGCGCTAGCGACATCTCTTCGTGGATTCACATTGCTCCTGACAACAACGTGACCGTCTTTACCGGCAAGGCCGAAATGGGACAGAACATTCGCACGTCGCTCACCCAACAAGTCGCGGAAGAGCTGCGCGTGCCGGTGGACTCCATCAAGATGGTAATGGCCGACACCTCGCGCACGCCGTTCGATATGGGCACGTTCGGCAGCCGCACGACGCCGCAGATGGGCACGCAACTGCGCACGGTCTCGGCCGCCGCGCGCGACATTCTGCTGGACATGGCGGCGGAGCGGCTCAACGCCCAACGCTCGCAACTTGTAGCCGCTGACGGATCGATTACCGACACGGCCAACCATCATTCCGTCCGCTATGGCGATTTGCTGCATGGCCAGCAGATTGCGAAGGTCATTCCCGACGATCCCACTTTGGAATCGCCCACCAAATGGCAGGTTGCTGGCACGCCTGTTCCGAAAGTGGATCGGTTGGACTTTGTGACCGGCAAACATCAGTACACGTCGGATATGTCGCGTCCAGGAATGCTCTACGGCAAAATCTTGCGCCCGAGCGCCTTTCATGCGACGTTGACATCGCTGGACTCGAAAGAAGCGTCGGCGGTGCCCGGCGTGAAGGTCATCCACGACGGCGATTTTGTTGGAGTCGCCGCTCCCGATGTAACCACGGCAGCCAGCGCGATGGGCAAGCTCAAGGCGCAGTGGAACGCTCCGCAGCAGATCTCGGAAAAAGATCTTTACGAGTACATCCGCACGCACCCGGCCGAGGCAGAACAGCACGCAGGTGGGGAAGGCGGCGGACAGAGCCGTGCACACGAGAAGGGATCGCCAGACGGCGCGTTTGCGTCCGCGCCCAAGAAAATTCAGGCGACCTACACGGTGGCTTACATTCAGCACGCTCCTCTGGAGCCGCGCGCCGCGCTGGCCGAATGGAACGGCAACAAGCTCACGGTCTGGACTGGCACACAGCGACCATTTGCGGTGCGCGACGAGTTAGTCAAGGCTTTTCACCTTCCTGAGGACAACGTGCACGTGATCGTTCCCGATACGGGATCGGCCTATGGCGGCAAGCACACCGGTGAAGCCGCCGTCGAATGTGCGCGTCTGGCCAAGGCCGCCGGCAAGCCAGTGAAGCTGCAGTGGACTCGCGAGGAAGAATTCACATGGGCTTACTTCCGTCCGGCAGGGGTGATCGATGTGAAAGCCGCCGCGGATGCTGACGGCAAGCTGGCCTCGTGGGAATTTCACAATTACAACTCCGGTCCCGCGGCTATCAACACGCTATACGACGTCGCCAATCAGCGTGTGCAGTACCATCCCACGCAGAATCCGCCATTGCGGCAAGGTTCTTACCGGGCATTGGCGGCCACAGCCAACCACTTTGCGCGCGAGAGCGCGATAGATGAGCTGGCCCACATCCTCAACATGGACCCGCTGGAATTTCGGTTGAAGAACCTGAGCGATGAACGACTTCGCGACGTCTTTCAAAAAGCCGCCGAGCGTTTTGGCTGGGGCAAGCAGAAGCCGGGAGCTGACCACGGCTTTGGCATCGCCGGAGGGTTCGATAAGGGCGGCTACGTCGCCGCCTGCGCGGAAGTCGCCGTCGATCGCAACACGCGCGGCGTTCGCATTGTGCGCGCTGTCGAAGCGTGGGATTGTGGACCGGTGGTGAATCCCAACGGACTACAGAATCAGATTCAGGGCGCGATCATGATGGGACTCGGCGGAGCGCTGTTTGAAGACGTTCACTTCGCGGACGGCAAAGTGCTGAATCCGCATTTCGCGCAGTACCGAGTGCCGCGCTTCCGCGACATGCCAAAAATCGAAGTCGAGCTGATCGACCGCAAGGACGTGAAACCGTTCGGCGCCGGCGAGATTCCCATTGTGGGAATTAGTCCGGCAGTAGCCAACGCCATCTTCCAAGCCTGCGGCCAGCGCCTGCGCTCCATGCCGATGGTTCCCAAGGGCCTGCCGTCGGCGTAGTGGCGCGCTGAGGTCGTTCCAAATTCTGTCATCCTGAGTTCGCCCCGGCGGACGAAGGATCTCCGCCGATGCTTCCCTGGAAATGCGGCTTCCCGGTCTTCAGGAGAATTCCGCGTGGAGAGCCGGAAGCAGCCATTACGGACTTAGGATCGCGCGAGATCCTTCCGCCAAAACCGGGCGTCAGGATGACAGTTTTTGAATGTAGCGAGTCATGACCTCGCACGAGCGAGGCTTCTCAGTTTCCGCCCGCCGTCTTCACGCCTGCCGTCGGTGCGACTTGCCCTTTCAAATACTTGTCGTACCACGCGAGATATCGCTGATATCGATCGCGAATAAAGCTCGGCCGCGTGAAGCCGTGGAACTGGCCGGGATAGACGATCAGTTCTGTCGGCACGTTGAGCGTGCGCAGCGCCTGATACATCTGTTCGCCGCCGATCACAGGAACGTTGAAGTCTTTATCGCCGCCCATGAACAACGTCGGCGTGTGGATGCGGTTGGCTTTGAAGAACGCATACGATACCTTCATCCACGCCTGCGGATTCTGCCACGGCGGACCAAGCTCGTTGTCATACTGATACGTGTACTGGTCGATGCCGTACATCGAGATCTGGTTCGCGCTGCCGGCGCCGGCGATCGCAGCCTTGAAGCGCGGATCGCTGGCAATTGTGTAGTCGGTGAGAATGCCGCCGTAGCTCCATCCGCCAATGCCAAGCCGATCGGGATCGGCTACTCCCATAGCGATCACATGATCGACACCGGCGAGCAGGTCGGCAACTTCATGATCTCCCCAGTCGGCGAAGATGCTGCGGCTGTAGGCTTGTCCACGTCCGGCGCTGCCGCGATAGTTAATGTTCATGACAGCGTAGCCGTTGGCGGCAAAGAACTGGCGCTCGAAGTTGTAGTCGTGCCCGTCTTGGCCGTTGGGACCGCCGTGAATGCGCAGCAGCGTGGGATAGCGTTTTCCCGTTTCGAAACCCAGCGGTTTCGTGAGCAGCCCGTGAACTTCCGTTCCGTCGGAGCTCTTGAACGAGATGTCTTCCGTGGGCGCAACTTGCAGCTCGGAGATCAACTCGTCATTTTCCGAGCTGAGCTTGCGCAGATGATCGCCTTCGAGTACGAAGACTTCGGCAGGAGCTTCATCGGTTCCGGCGAGCGCAATCGTGCGGCCGTTAGACGACGAAATTTGCGAGACCACCAGTTCGCGGTCGATCAGCCGCGTAACGTGTCCGTCCTTCACTGAGACGCGTGCTGGATACTCGGAGCGATCGTCGGCAGCGAGCACAAGGATCGATTCGCCATCCGGCGAAAACTCAGGTTCCGAAACGCCGCGATCGAAACTCGTCGTCAGCACCCGCGGCTGCCCATCGCCGTCGCTGGGCACGATCGCAAGACGATTCATGTTGTACGCCATGTACTTACCTTCGCTGCCCTGAAGGTACGCGATCCATTTGCCGTCCGGACTCCACGAGAGCGGACCACTATCGGGACCAGCCCAGGTTGTGAGCCGATGCAGCGGCGCGCCGGCATGCGCTTCGACGACGAACACGTCAGAGTTTCGCGAGCGATCGGGATCTTTATCTTCGTTGCTGGTGAACGCGATGCGCGTGCCATCGGGACTCCACACGCCGTCGCGCTCGTCGTAGTTGCCGGTCGTGATCTGTTCCAGCTTGCCGCTGGCGACGTCATACACGTAAAGATGGCTGTGCCTGTTGCCGGTTAGGTATCCCTGCACGTCCTGCTTGTAGTGATAGCGATCGATCACGATCGGTTTGGGATTCTTCTGCGGCGTGGTTGCCGTCTCTCCGGGCTTAGGCTCTTCGGCCGCATCCTCTTTCTCGGTGAGAATGAGCAGCACCTTCGACGAATCCGGCGACCACTCATAGCCGCCGATATTGAAGTTCTTGAAGTGCGTAAGCTGATGCGCTTCGCCGCCGCGGCGGTCGAGCACCCAAATCTGCGAGCCGGCCGGCTTCGCCTTGCGCGATGAAGTAAAGGACAGATACTTGCCGTCCGGACTCCAACGCGGCGAGCTGTCTGACTCTTCGCCATACGTGAGCTGCACAGTCTGCTTGCCATCCCAACTCACCATCGCGATGTGCGACACGCGCTTGTCGGCGTCGGTGTCTTCGACCGAGTAGCTGTAGGCTACCCACTTGCCGTCGGGCGAACTGTGTGGATCGCGCAGCGCGTGGAAACGAGCGAGATCGTCGAGCTTGATCGGCCGCTTGGTCGCGGTTTGGGCCAGGAAAAAGGAAGACAACACTAGGACGAGGCAGGGAAGGAGAAGCACCCGGTTTTTCATCGGCAGGAAGTTTAGCAAAGTTTTCACCACAGAGACACAGAGTCACAGAGAAAATCAAAAGCTTTTGAACACGAAGGGCATGAAGGAAGACGAAGGGGAAGCTATGGCAACTAGATTTGCCGTTCTCTGTGCCTCGGTGTCTCCGTGGTGAAAAGGCTTTACTTCGCGAGCGCCGCCGCCCGCCGAAACCATGGACGCTCTCTGCGCTTTAGATAGCGGGGCAATGTCTTCTTCTTAGAGAGCACCCGCTGCGCCCACTCGCGGGCTTCGGCTTCGCGGCCTTGGGACTTCAGGAATTCGGCGTAGTTGACGAGAGTTTCGGAGTAGGTGGACCGCTTCACCACTTCCTCAAACATTGCGGCCGCCGCTTGATTCTGGCTAGTCTTGGCCAAAGCATGCGCCAGCAATCCTTCCGCACGGTCGTAGTCATATCGCGGTTCTTTTTCGACGACGTGCTTCAAATCGGGAATCATGGCAGCGTAGTCGTCCAAGCGCAGCGAGCACAACGCTCGGCGGTAGAACGGATCGAGCGAGTCGGTACGCACGGAGATTGACCGGTTGTAGCATTCGCGGGCGCGGGCGAATTTACCATCTTCAAAGTAGAGGTCCGCGAGTTCCTCGTAATTGCCCGGCGACGGATTGTCGATAATGGTCGCTTCGAGCTTGTGAATCCGGCTACGGCGGGGGAAGACCTGGAAGCTGCGTCCGAGCTCACCGATTTCCGGCAGCATCTCGAAGCAGATATACACGACGGCGCCTAGTCCGCCCAAGAAGATGATGATGAGCAGCCAGTACCAGTCGGGCCTGCGCCGGAAAAAGTGGATGACGGCAATCAATTGCAAAATGAAGCCGATACCGAAGAATCCGGGAAGGCCAACCATGTCTGATTAAGGATACCGTAACCCCGAACGCTTCCGGACGGATGATAAAATTGCCGCAGTGACGCTGCCCGTTCGCCTCATCGCAGTGGACATCGACGGCACCTTGATCGATTCCACCCTGGACGTACCTGCTGCCAACTTAAATGCCCTGCGCCGCGCCCAGGAAGCCGGAATCCATGTGGTTCTCGTCACTGGCCGCCGGCATCGCTTTGCCATGCCCGTCGCCGAGCAGTTGGGTTTTGAGTTCTGCCTCATTAGCTCCAACGGGGCAATCACTCGTACTACCGAGGGTCATCTGCATTTTGCCGATCTGCTGCCCGTTGGCACAGCGAAGAAGCTCTGCGAGCATATGGTCGAATTCAGCGCCTCGACCGTGCTCACATTCGATAAAGACGAGCGCGGCGCGATTGTGGTGGAACGCAGCAACGATCTGGGTAGCAACATTCAACGCTGGATCGACAAGAACCGCATGTACATCGAGGAGACGGCGCCGATCGCCTCAGCTCTGGTCTGCGATCCCGTGCAGGCGATGTTTTGCGGGCCGATCGAGCGCATGGCGCCCGCCGAAGCGCGGCTTCTGGATGGGTCGCTCGCTGCGGAAATCAGCGTGTTGAAGACGCAATACGAGCATCGCGACCTCTGCATTCTCGACGTGCTGAAGCACGGCTGCTCCAAGGGATCGGCGCTGGCGCGATGGGCTGCGCATCTCGGCATTTCGCGCGAGCAGGTGATGGCCATCGGCGACAATTACAATGACTTGGAAATGCTCGAGTTCGCAGGCTATCCGTTTCTAATGGCCAACGCTTCGGAGGAGCTGAAGCGCAGCGGCTTTCCGCTCACACTCAATAACGAAGCCTGTGGCGTGGCCGCAGCCGTGGAAGAAATGCTGGCGGGAGTGACGCGATGAGACTTATCTCTCGAATCACTGGTTTAGCGGCACTATTTTTAGTGGCGGTCTCGCTCCAGGCGCGCGATCTTGCCGTGCTGCGCAACGGCTTCAGCATCGCGCACGATCATCGCGAAGTTCGCGGCGCTAAAACGCGGCTTTATTTGTCGGCTGGCGATCAGCAGTATGTGGATGTCACGACAGAGAACATCGTGCGCATTGAGCATGACGAGGCTGCGATCAGCAAGCCGGATCGTGTTGCCCTTGCTGCCAACCAGCAACGCAGCAGTCCCGCCCCGAAGCAATCTAATGTTGCGAATTCTAGTTTTGATCTCGAGCAACTCGTAGCCGAGGTTTCGCTCGAAAACGGACTCGATCCCGATTTCGTGCGATCGGTCATCGAAGCCGAAAGCAACGGCAACGCGCGTGCGGTATCGCGCAAAGGCGCGCAGGGACTGATGCAGCTCATGCCCCAAACCGCCGCGCATTTGGGCGTGAGGGACAGCTTCGATGCCCAGCAGAACGTGAATGCCGGAACGCGCTATTTGCGCGAACTGTTGGCGAAGTACCACAACGATCCCGTGCGCGCCCTGGCTGCGTACAATGCCGGCGCGGCGCGAGTGCAGCAGTACCACGGTGTGCCTCCGTATCGCGAGACGCGCGCCTATATTTCTAAAATCATTCGCGACTTCAATCGTCGCAAATCCGCAGTCGCGCATGCTCAGCCTCGGGCCGCATCTGAAGCTGCCCTCACTCACAAACTGGATGGCAACTAACTCCAGTGGACCGCAAGCGGATCCTCGTCACGGCTGTAATAGTCATCATCCTCGCTGCGCTCGTCTATTGGCAGATTCATGCCTGGCGCAAATTCGATTGGGCCTTGTTCAATAGCTCTCTCCAGGGACTGAACTGGTGGGGGATCCTCGGCGCGATTGCGCTGGTGTATGTCGCCGACGGTTTGCGCGGTTTTCGCTGGGCACTGTTTCTCAAGCCGGTAAAGAAAGTCTCGGGACTGGGGCTGATCCCGGCACAGTACATCGGATTCGCCGGACTTGCGCTGCTGGGCCGTCCAGGAGAAATCGTCCGCCCCTATGTGATCAGCAAGAAGACGGGACTCACGCTGGCGTCGCAGATGGCGATCTGGACAGTCGAGCGCATCTTCGACATCTGCTCCGTCACAGTAATCGTCGCGACAGATTTGCTCCTCTCCGGCACGCTACGCACATTCACGCAAAAGCAATACGCTGTCATGCGCGACCTGGGCATCGCGCTGATCTTGATTGCGGTCGTCTTGCTCGGCTTTGCGTTTGTCGTCTGGAAAAAAGGCACACAGATCGCCGACTGGATTCAGCGCAAGCTCGCCCGCCGCTCTCGGCATACCGCGCACTCTGTCGCTGCCAAGATTCGCATCTTCAGCTCGGGCCTGCACACGATCCACGACGTAGGTTCGTTTATGGGGCTCGCGGCCATCTCCATCGTGATCTGGGTGCTGATCGCCTGCGCTTATTACGTGATCCTTCAGTCCTACACCGATCCCACGATCTACACGATGACGTTCGTGTATGGCATCATCCTCATGGCATTCAGCGTCGCCGGTGGCGTGCTGCAACTCCCGGTGGTCGGCGGAGGATCACAACTGCTCACCATCAACGCTCTTTACTGGTTGTTCAATACGCCCAAAGAACTGGCTACAAGCTGCGGCATGATGCTCTGGCTGGTGACCTTCATGTCCGTCATCCCGCTGGGCTTGATCTTCTCGAAGATCGAACACGTCTCCCTCCGCAAAGTCAGCGCGCAATCGCATCGCGAAGAGCGGGAGTTCGAGGCGAGCTTATAGCCTTCTGACCCAATTCGGGAACCATTCTGGGACTGCGCAGTGTCTAACTCTCACGCGAGAGGTTCCAATGAAATCCGCATGGTTAGCTGCCCTTGTGGTGGCAAGCTCCCTGTTTGCGTATGCTCAATCTTCGCCGGAAGAAGAAGCGATTTCTGAAATTCTTTTGGCCAAAAATCCAGCGGCAATAGAGAAACACCTGCCTGAAGTTCTCTGCCAGGCTCTGGCTGGAATGGATAAACGCGGACGCGAGCAACTCCTCTCGAAGCCCTTGGAGATCATGAAGGAAAAAGGCCTGAAAATCAGGCAAGGCGAGGGCCAGGCGCTGGCTGCCTTTGATGTTGAAGATCCCGACAGTGATGTGCATCACTTCGAAATGCGGACTATTCGTCGAGTATCGAACGGCGTTGAAGCCGTGCTGGTATTAGGGCTCTTCTCTTCCGAGAAAAGCTGGGGCACTTCCGAAGTTTGGCTGAAGCTTGAAGATGGTGAGTGGCGTGTCACCGATTTTGCAGACCCGTCGGGGTATGGCCGACTAAATCTGGAAGATCCCGACACGATCGCCCAAATCGTGCATACTCCGGAACACCAGAACGAGCAAACCGCGATGATGAATCTGCAGGCACTCGCGGGGGCACTGGGGGACTACAGCGACCAATACCCGACCGATGGATTTCCCAGCAAACTAGACGCGCTCGGCGGCAGTCCGCCGTCACAGCCGGATAGCGATCACGCCCAGCTAATCGACAATGAGCTGGCAACTACTCACGTTCAATCAGGTTATAGCTTCGACTACGAAAGAAGCTCAGTGGATTCGTTCGAGATCACCGCGCGTCCGCTCGATTTCGGCAAAACTGGAAGCAAGAATTTCTTCATCGACCAATCTCGCGTCATTCGCGTTACCGAAGAAGACCGACAGGCAACTGCGCAGGACCCGCCGCTTTATCGGCATTATCGAATCCAATAGCAAATCTGCCGTGCTATCTGCAGACAGTTCTTCTGAGCAGAACCTTTTTCATTTACAATTCGCCCCGCAATTTATTCCGACTCGGAAGCGAGGCTTATGCGACGACTCACTCTGGCAGTGCTGTTGTTGTTTATTCCAGTTTTCACCGCGCGTGCTGCGGACGAGCACACATATTTCGGCTATCTGCCGCAATCGGC
>DASTJH010000026.1:0-31662 GCA_035716645.1 Terriglobales bacterium
GGCCAAGGCCAGGGGCAAGCTTTGCATCATCGAAAATTCTACCGGTTCTGCTGCGGGGAAAAGCGCTTTTTGCGCTATGATTACGGAACTCGCCCGCCTCTTCAAGAGAATAACGCAACAACTAAGAACGAAAGTCTCAACCGCTCGGATTTTTCTGGGGCCAAGCTGTATCAAATCGGGAATTCTCGGAGGTTTGTAAATTTTTGTGAGCACAACCGCCGCCAATCCGTCCCCTCTTTCGTTGCGTGATGTATTCAAAATCGGCTCGTTCCGCCGTTTATGGATGGCGCAACTGGTCAGCATCTTCGGCGACTTTCTTGCGATCTTCGGCGTGATCAGCCTGATCACCTTCCGCTGGCACGGCACACCGCTGCAGGTGACCAATGTTCTGATCGCCTACATGATTCCGGCGACGATTATCGGGCCCATGGCTGGGGTTTTCGTCGATCGCTGGAACGTGAAGCGGACGATGATCTCAAGCGACCTGATCCGCGCTGTGCTCATCGTGGGCTTGGTGTTTGTGGGCTCGGTGAGCGGAATTCAGCACCGGCTGGAAATCATCTACGTGATTTTCTTCCTCGTGAGCACGGTATCCAGCTTCTTTGGGCCGGCGCAATCGGTGACGCTGCGCACGCTGGTCCCGATGCACGGACTTCTCTCGGCAAACGCGCTGATGGCACAGGCGTTCTACACGATGCGCATCATCTCGCCCGCATTGGCCGGTATGTTGGTGTACCTGGTCGGCGAGAACTCTTGCTTCTATCTGGATAGCTTGAGCTTTTTCTTTTCCGCCGGCATGCTGTCCACGATCGCGATTTTGCGTGCGGTCGCGCAGCGCTCGCCGCAGGAGAAGAACGTGCGCTCGCTGGTGCAGGACTACACGGCTGGATCGCGTTTCATTTGGGACATCCGTCGCTCTCCTTCGTGATGATCGCGATGATGACGGCGATGTTCGTCATGAGCTGCTTCAGTCCACTAATCTCCGTATATGTGCGCGACTCGCTGCATGCAGGAACGCGCGAATTCGGCACTATCAGCGCAATGGTCGGCGTGGGCTTGATTCTCGGCACGCAGTCGGTGAATGCGATTGCCAAGCAGTATGCGACGAAGCATGTGGCCTTGTCGGGATTGTTCGGGTTGTCCGTGGCCACGGTGATTCTGGGCGCCTTTCAGCGCGCGTTGCTGGCCGGTGTGAGCATGTTCGGCATTGGCTTCGCGATCGCCTTCATCATGGTCCCTGCACAAACGCTCATGCAGCAGGAAACGCCGCACGAGATGTTAGGCAGAATCAGCGCCAGCTTCATGGCTCTGTTCTCGCTCGCCCAACTCTTGGGCCTGGTGCTTTCCGGCACGCTGGCCGATTGGATCGGTGTGCGCTCGCTGTTTATCTACAGCGCAGTTCTGTTGCTAGTGCTTTCAGCCGCGGGATACTTCTGGATTCGGGATGCGAAGCCGGAGCAGAGCGCGGTGGCGACGGCGGGCTAAAGCTAGACGTTCAGTACCGTTCCATCAGTACCGGGGACGGTGTCATCTCAATACACCGGGGAGTCAACATTCCAGCGGTCATACACCTTGGCTTCGACGAAGATCCGGAATAGCTCGCCATCGAGTTCTCCGTCCTGCACAGCTTCATCGAGAATCTCCAAGGCACGCTCGAAGCTCACCGATTTCTTGTACGGACGGTCGGCCGCGGAGAGCGCGTCGAAGATGTCTGAGATGGTCATCATGCGGGTCTGGACGGGAATTTCCGGCGCTGAGAGCTTGTATGGATAGCCACTCCCGTTGAGCTTCTCGTGATGTCCGCGCGCGATAGCCGGGATGTTGCGAATCTCGGAGGTCCAAGGAATCTGCTCAAGAAATTTGAACGTGTGTACGACATGGGACTCGATCTGCTGGCGTTCGTATTCGTCGAGCGATCCTTTACGGATCGAGAGCATGCGGACCTCGTCCTGCGCAAGCAGCGGGCGCTGTTCGCCTTCAAATGTGAGATAGCGGCGCGCGGCAATGTCCAGCAGCTTCTCAAAATTTCCTTCTACGACGACTGTCGGCTCATTCGAGCGCAGGATCGTCTGGAAGCTGCGGTCTAACTCGCGAATCTTGTCGCGCAGCTCGGCGTCGAATTGAGGGAGCTTGGCTAAATATTCTTCTCGGCCCTTTTCCAAAACATAATCCAGGCTGCGCTGCAGTTTTTCCGCTTCCATCGAGCGCTTTACAAACTCGAAGCGCTGCTTCACCAACTCCAGTTGCGACGGATAAAGCTTTTTCGCCTTGACCAGCACTTCCTCGCGAACGCCGACCTTGCCGAAATCGTGCAGCAGGGAGGCATAGCGAATCTCCCGCATCTCCTCGCGCGTAAAGCGAAGGTCACCATAGGGACCGGTACCGCGGCGCTGCGCCGCTTCGGCGAGCGCGACAGTGAGATTGGCGACGCGGAACGAATGGCCGGAAGTGGTAGGATCGCGGGCTTCAATCGCCGTGACCGACGCGAGCACGAAGCCTTCGAACAGTCGCTGAATCGAGCCGTATAGCCGGCTGTTTTCGACGGCCACCGCCGCCTGGCTGCCCAGAGAGGCCACAATCTCCTGCTGCCGCTGGCTGAAGGAGATGACCTGCTCCTGAATTTCGACGTCGCCATCCAATCGGACGCGCCCGTCGCGCTTCGCATTGATGAGCTGGAGTACTCCGACGACACGATCTTTCTGGTCCCGTAATGGAACCGCCAGGATCGATTTGGTGCGGTAGCCGGACTCTTCGTCGAAGGCGCGATTGATGCTGTAGGGGACGCCGGCCGGGAGATGATAGGCATCGTCGAGGTTAACGATCTCTCCCGTATCCGCCACGTATCCGGCGATCGACTGATGGTTGATCTCCATCGTCGATTCGCCGAAGCTCAGCGCGATCGAGTCGTTTTGCGCCAGCTTGAAGCGTAGACGCTTGCGATGCGCGGCTTGCCCTTCCTCTGAGATTGAGCCTGGTTCGTGCGGTATACCGTCCTCTCTGGAGGGCGCCTCTTCGGAACTCTCTACCAGGTAGAGGGACCCGGCATCGGCTTTCGTGATGTGGCGTCCCTTAGTGAGGATCAGCTCCAGGAGCCTATCGAGCCGATGTTCCGCCGAGAGCGCCGCCCCGATTTGGTTCAGCTCGTGGATCTCGCCGGTAACGCCGCGCAGCCGTTCATTGATCTGGTCGCGCACGCGGAGCAGGTTGATGTGCTCCAAAGCGTTGTCGATCGTGCGTTCCAGCAGCTCGCGCGACGTGTTCGCCGGAAGGTAGGCATAAACGAGCGCATCGAGGCGCGGATCGTGGAAACGCGAGTCGCTCAGCGCGATTACGCGCACATTCGGCTTGCGCGCTTCGTCATGACGTCCTCCGAGCAGCTTCTCGCTGCCGGTTATGAGCACGCGTTCGGTGGCCTCCGGCATCTCCGAAGCATCGGAAAAAGAGATCGCCCGATAACGGCTGATATCGCGCACAGCGCGCGCGATCGTTGCCTCGTCCTCAAAGAAGACGAGCAGCGGCAGGACGCGATGTCCGGCTCGGTGCGGCGCCGTAACTTTGGTCGTGGAACTGCTGGACATGGAAAGCCCGCGTTCGCGCACCAGACCTTCCAGCCCCTGCCGGATCAGAGAGGGCCGCTCGGGGGATTGTTAGGCCTGAAAGTCAGGCTCACTATAGCAGAGAACGTGCGCAGTTTATAAGCTTCGGCAGGCGTGAGTAGTGACTAGCGGACATCGCGCGAACAGGCTCAGGAAACCAGCCGGAGGCGTACCAAGCGCCGGGGCTGCTCTTTCGGCAACAGAGCCAGATCGCTCTGTCACGTCTGCTCTCTTTCGGTACACTAAGCACAATGCCAACGGTCTTTAAGCGTGTTCTTCTCAAGCTTTCCGGAGAGGCTCTGGCGGCAGGCCAGGGCTTCGGCGTGAGCGTTCATCGCGTGCACGAGATAGCGGGCGAAATCGCCGATGTTCATGCGCTGGGGGTGCAACTGGCGATCGTCGTGGGTGGCGGCAACTTCTTTCGCGGCGTCGCCGAGCAGGCGCGCGACATGGACCGAGTCTCGGCCGACCACATGGGCATGCTCGCCACCATGATTAACGCGCTTGCGCTTCAGGATGCGCTGGAAAAACGCGACGTTCACACCCGCGTGATGTCCGCGATCGAGATGAACCAGGTTGCGGAGCCGTTCATCCGCCGCCGCGCCATTCGCCACCTGGAAAAAGAGCGCGTGGTCATCTTCGGCGCAGGTACGGGAAATCCGTACTTCTCGACTGATACCGCCGCCTCGCTGCGCGCGATGGAGATCAAAGCGGACGTGATCCTGAAAGCTACGAAAGTGGATGGCATCTACGACGCCGATCCGTTCCTCGTGAAAGACGCGACCATGTTCCAGCAGATCACCTACATGGAAATCATCCAGCAAGGTCTCAAGGTGATGGACACCACGGCGATCAGCCTCTGCAAGGATAACAACCTGCCGATGATCATCTTCAATCTCAACACTCCCGGGAATATTCGCCGCGTGATAGTCGGGGAAAAAGTCGGGTCGCTGGTCTGCGCATAAAAAATAGCAGTGTCGCTAGGTAATCTCCGCCACGACCAGCCGGTCGGATTTGCCAATGTAGCTTTTGCGGTGAAACCAGTCTTCCATCGCTGAGCGCAGTTGTTCCAATGGCACACGCTTGCCGATCTGCATTTTGCCGTTCTCAATGGGAAGCGTGTCGTCAAAGACCGCGTCATTAGTGAAGTTGCGCATGGAAAAGCTATCGAGCCACTTCAGTTCGCAGGGCTGGCGCTGGCCATTGGATTCGTATTCGACGGAGATGTGGCGGGAAAACATGAGGGGCGAGGCTGTCGGCGATCGGCTCTCGGCGTTCGGCCATGATGCTGTTTCTTCAGAACGCAGGCGACACGTAGCTGGCCGAAAGCTGACAGCCGAGTGCCGAAAGCCCGGCTGCCCACTTCACCGCACTAGATCACTTCTCTTTTGGTCCCGCTTTACGAACTTCCTCCGGCACGTCGAACTTCTTGAAGTTCTCGACGAACCTGGCGACGAGTTCCGCGGCCTGACGATCGTAGGCAGCTTTGTCGGACCAGAGATTCCGCGGGTTTAGCAGCTCGGGCGGAACTTCCGGTACCGCTTTGGGAATCGACAGTCCGAACGCCGGTTCAATCTCGAACTCGGCATTGCGCAGGCGTCCGTCGAGAAGAGCACGGACCATCGCTCGCGTGTAGCTAAGCCGCATGCGCGAGCCGATCCCGTACGGTCCGCCGACCCAGCCGGTGTTTACCAGCCAGCACTGCGCGTTATGCTGCTTCAAACGTTCGCCGAGCATCTGTGCGTAGGCTTTCGGAGGAAGCGGCAAGAACGGCGCGGCAAAGCAGGTAGAGAAATTCGGCTGCGGCTCTTTGCCCACACCGGCTTCGGTTCCGGCAAGCTTGGAGGTGTATCCGGAGATGAAGTGGTACATGGCCTGATTCGGTGTGAGGCGCGAGATCGGAGGCAACACGCCGAATGCGTCAGCGGTAAGCAGGACGACATTCTTCGGGTGGCGTCCCACGCCCGGAATGGCAGCATTGGCGATGAACTCGACCGGATACGCGACGCGCGTGTTCTCCGTGTAGCGATCGCTGTCGTAGTCCGGACGGCGCGAGTTCGGATCGACGGCTACATTCTCCAAGACCGCCCCAAAGCGGATCGCATTGTAGATTTGCGGCTCGCCTTCTTTCGATAGACGAATGCATTTCGCATAGCATCCGCCTTCAAAATTGAAGATGCCATGCTGGCTCCAGCCATGCTCGTCGTCGCCAATCAGCTCACGGTCCGGATCGGCTGAGAGTGTGGTCTTGCCGGTGCCGGAAAGGCCGAAAAAGAGCGCAGTCGATCCGTCTTTGCCGATATTGGCCGAGCAGTGCATCGGGAAAACGTTGTTGTTCTGCGGCTGAATAAAATTCATCACGCCGAAGATGCACTTCTTGAGTTCGCCGGCATATTTCGTGCCACCGATCAGAACAACCTTGCGCGTGAAGTCGGTGAGGATGAAGACTTCTGAAGCAGTGCCGTCGCGCTGCGGGTCAGCGAGAAATTCCGGCACGGCGATCACCGTGAATTCCGGAGCGTAGTTGGCCAGTTCCTGCGCCGACGGACGCACGAAGAGCTGCTTTACGAAAAGATTGTGCCAGGCGTACTCGTTGATTAGTCGAGCAGCCAGGCGGTAGCGCGGATCGGCGCCGCAGAACAGGTCCTGCACGAAGAGTTCGCGGTCGGCGAGATAGTCGGTGACGCGATGATACAGCGCTTCGAACTTATCCGGATCCAACGGCTGATTGACCGATCCCCAGTTGATCTTCGATTCCGTGACATCGTCTTTGACGATGAACTTGTCTTTCGGCGAGCGACCCGTGCGGGAACCGGTCAGCGCAGCCAAAGCCCCATTATTAGCCAGCATGGCCTCATTGCGGCGAATGGAGTGTTCGACCAGGTTTCCGGCCGAGAGATTGTGGTGCACATTAGGACGACTGAGAATGCTGGATAAATCCGGTAATGCGGTGGCCAGAGCCATAGATGAAGTCTCCTGCCCCGAGGGCAAACTAGTTATTTTCCTACAAAAACAATGGGATGCGCAAAAGCAGGTTACAGGGGATAGGGAACAGGTTACAGGGTTCTGTCATTCCGAACCGCCGAAGGCGGAGAGGAATCCCTACTCGGCGCGCGAACGCAACCAGGAAACACCTGCGGTGGGATAGGGATTCCTCATCCGCAAGCGGATTCGGAATGACAGAGCCCTTCGGCATCGCCTCGGCTCTGCAGACATCTAATGCGTCAGAGTAGGGTTGTTATTGAATATGAATGATTTTCGTCCATTGCTGCTGGCGTTGTGTTTGGCGCTGCCGCTTTGGGCAATGGCGCAGAACGATCAGGATACTTATCTCGATCCTTCCTTGCCGGAAGGCGTCTCGGTCCGGCAGATCGTCAATAAGTTTGCCGCGCAGGAGGAAATTTATAAGCAAGCGCGCGAGCACTATACCTATCGCGAAAAAGTCCGCGTGCAGACATTGAATGACCAGGACTTTCCCGACGGTGAGTACGACAATACCTTCGATGTGACCTTCGACGATCAGGGCCAGCGCGTGATCCACGAAGTCTCCGCGCCACGCGACACGCTCAAAACTATTCGCATGACGCCCGAGGACGTTGACGATATCCGCAACCGGTTGCCGTTCATCCTGACCACAGATGAGATCCCCGAGTACAACATCCAGTACAAAGGCCGGCAGAAGACGCAAGGCGTACCCTGCTATGTCTTCGACATATCGCCAAAAGCAATGGCCGAAGGGCAGCGCTATTTCGAAGGCCGCATCTGGGTGGACGCGGACGGTTTTCAGATCGTGAAGAGCGCCGGCAAAGCGGTGCCGGACATCTACAACAAACAGGGCGAAAATCTGTTTCCCAGCTTCACCACTTATCGCCAACTGGTGGATGGGAAATACTGGTTTCCCGCCTACACCAAATCAGACGACTATCTGCAGTTCAGCAGCGGTTCGGTGCATGTGATCGAGACCGTCGATTACACAAATTACAAGCGCTTCGGCGCCGAGTCGCGCATCATCTTCGATGGTCAGGAGGTGCCGCAAGGCGGACAGACCGGAGCGCCGGGGCCCACCCAAACTCAGCAGCCACCAACGCCAGTTCCGACTCAGAATCCGCCCGCATATCCTCCAACTCCTCAGGGCCAGACAAACGCGCCGAGGCCGGTAACGAATCCTCCGGCGCAAGCGCCGCAGCTTGTGCAGCAGGAGCTTGTCTCAGTGGAACGCGAATTTTCCGATGCGATCACCCATCGCGACGTTTCCATTTTGGAACGCCTGCTCACCGACGATTTCCAACTGATCAGCGCGAACGGCGACAAAGAAGATAAGTTCGGTTTGCTCGATGACATTCACCAAAACCGCGCCGGAACGTTTGGTCAACCGCAAAATTTGCAGGTTCAGGTGAATGGAGACCGCGCCACCGTGAGCGGGATACGTGAAGAGTCCGTTCCGGCCGGTGCGCACAAAGTCCAGACTGCGCGGGTGCACTTCACCGACCAGTACGTGCGACGTGCCGGGGAGTGGCTTCTGGCGCAATCAAAAGAATCCGCAGCCAGATAGCCGACATCCAATACCGGCAACAAAAGCTCGCGTGAGCGCCTTAATACGAGCCCTTTGTTGAATAGGGAATTACCTCAGTTACTTTCCTTATTTCCCGGAATCGGGGAATCTGTAATAGTTCTTAATGCACTTGTTTCGGCCCATTTTGTCTGCATTCGTCCTGACGTTTGCTCTTGCCCTTAGCGGTGCGGCGAATGCCCAGATTTCCGCTCCGCCGGCCAACGCATTTGTCGATGGCAGCGGAAGCTCGTCGTTGTCGATTCCCTTTATCGTTCCCCGTCTTTCGCCGGACCTCGCGCTGGCCACTTACGAGCGAGGGCTGAAAGAGCAGTCGGGTGAACTCGCCGGCTATACCGCAAACGTTCGCATCGATGCTGAATTACCATCCTCATCGCAAAAAGCGGAATTTGAACTGCAGCGCACGTACACGGCGCCGGGGCGGCTGGAGTTCCGGCCTCTGAAGTTCGTTGGCGACAGATTCGTAAAGGCGAACGTGATCGTGCGTTTGCTGGAGGCGGAAGTTAGCCATGTGCAGAAGCACGAGCAGGCACAGACGGCGATTACGCCCGAGAACTACAAATTCAGCTACAAAGGCATGGCGCAACTGAACGGAACGTCCGTGCATGTGTTCGAAGTCAAACCACGGCACAAGCGCGTTGGCCTATTCAAAGGTAAGATCTTCGTCGATGCCGCATCCGGCCAACTGCTGCGCGCCGAAGGCCGAGCCGTGAAGTCGCCTTCGGTCTTCATCAAGCGGATCGATTTCGTGCAGGATTACGCTACCATCGACGGCTTCACGTTCCCCACGCATCTCCACTCGGAAACCAAGACTCGTCTAGTGGGAAAGGCGATTGTCGATATCTTCCATACTGACTACCATCCGCTGATCCAGACGGCGGAAAAGAGCACGCTCGCGGGACAGTGAGAAGCACTCAGCCATTCAATGAACTGTCATGCTGAGCTACCGACCTCTTTTTGATGCCAGGTTATCAAGCCAACGAACCGCGCGACCGTCATAAAAGTGTCATCCTGACGCCCGGTTTTGGCGGAAGGACCTCGCGCGATGCTGAGGACTTAATAGCTGCTTCCGACTTCCTACGCGGAATTTCTCGTGCGGGGGCCGGGAGACCGCAATTGCAGAGGAAGCATTTTGCGGAGATCCTTCGCGCAAAAGAGGCGCTCAGGATGACAGTGCCTTACGAGTTTCGGTGAGTGGGAAAGTCTCTTCACTTTGAAACCCTTCGCTCACGCTGAGTCCTGCCCTCCTCACGCGGATACGGCGACCGCAGCCTGCACCGTCCGCATAATGCAGACCACCGTCAGATCATTGGCATCGGTACTTTCGCGAAATCCGGGAATCGAAAATCGAGGACCAAAGGCGGAAGGCTGTTCGGAAAATCTGACCGCCTGACCCAGCACTTCCTGGCACAGTTCCTGCGCGGAAGGATATGTGCCTTCCTGAAGCAATTTTTTCACGCGATCAATTCCGAATTCCTGCCGATCCGCCGCCACGATCTCGACCAACCCCTTCGAAACCAGCACCACCGAAGCGCCACTGGGCACGACTGACACCTGCGCGTCATGCGTAGCATGGGAGAACAGCCCGAGAGGAAGTCCGGTCGGATCCAGTTCCACGATTTCTCCCACTCCTTTGACGAACGCCGGCGTGTGGCCGGCGCTCACGTAGTGCAGCATGCCGAACTGCTCGTCCAGACAGCCGAGAAAAGTCGGCGCGGGATGCACTCCGCCCGCAGCGTGCAAGATCGTGCGGTTCAGTTCTAGAGCTAGCTCGGTGACGGCATCGGAGACATTCGCATCCTCCGCGGAAAGCAGCCGCGGGCCCTGTTCCCAGAGCATCTCCTGTACCGACGCCGCGATCGACAGCGCCTCTTCGCGTTTGCCCGCGATGTCCGACAACAGGAATAGAAGCCGCGTGTCGCTGAGTACAAGAAAATCAAAAAAATCCCCGCCAATGCGCGATCCCCGATAGAGCGCCGACACGTTCAGGTCCGGCTTATAAGGCAACACAGAAGGCCGAGGAATGCGGCCCTCGACCTTGGAGCTCTCGCGATCAAAAAAACGCTTCATGGGAAGTAGGTGGAGGGATGGGAAGAAAATACCATAACGGCAGCGATTAGCAACTAGCAACTAGCGAAAACCTGAGCCGCAGCTACTGCGGGGTGGTTTTGATTTTGCTAATTGCTAGTTGCTAATTGCTGCCCACCCAGATGCTTCACGAACTCATCCTGCAACTGCGAGTAATCATCGTGGATGGCGGATTTGAGGGCTTCTTCGGGAGATTCGCCTTCGCTTAGATAGCGCATCATGTCGCCGATGCGGCTCACGCCGTAGGTATCGCGGATGTACTCCACATAGGCCAGCGATTCCACATAGGCGATCGCGGCGCGTTGCGAGTCGTAGCCAATAAAACTGCCTTCTAAGACCTGCAGGGGCGCTTCGCGGCCGCTGGCGAAGAGGCGCGCCAGTTGAGTTCGATATTGGGAAGCGGAACGCGGTTCAACCAATTGAGCGTATCCTTCGTTCAACCACACCGGGCATCGGCCGTTGGTTGCCTGCTTGATGAAGGAATGCGCGAGCTCATGCTTCAAGACGCGTGAGAGTTCGGGCGTGACTTCCGTGAGTCCCTCAATAGGAATGCGTAGCTTGCCGTCATTGAGCGCGGCGGTCCAACTGGGAGCTTGCGTGACATCGAAGAACGTCTGATTGGTGTAAAGCACAACCACGATCGGATCGCGCGGCAGCAGGCCCATGCTCGAGACCAGATCGTTGAAGTGCTGCTCCAGAACGTCGAGAATCTGCTGGCGCAGTCGCGGCGAAGCCTGATCGCCTTCATAGCGCATGTTGAAATGCGTGCTGGCATCGCTCTGAAAGTTGGCCTCAGCTTTGGCCTGCTTCATCGACGTGCGCAGGTAATAGTCCACCTGCTCATCTCGCGGCAAAAGCTGCTTGGCTGCCTTGAACTCGTCGACCGATTGCGCAATCTTGTCGTTATCGTAATATGCGAGCCCGAGCACCTTGTGTGCGAAGCCGGATTGCGGCTCCTTGCGCACGGCATCCTCAGCATACGATTCGGCTTGCGAGGCGCTCTGCTGCTGGATCAACAGCCACGCATACAGCGCCGATAGATTCCCATTTTGGGGCATAAGACTTAAGGCCCGCTCCAGGTGCACGCGTGCATCCTCGGGCTGGCCGGACTTTTGCTCCCGGATTGCGAGCATGCTCAGCGCATCAGTCAACGCGCGTGTGTTTCCACTCTTTTCCAACCTGTCCAGAACCTCGGGCGTGATCTCGGCGGAAGGGGAATCGTCCGCAGAGTGGACCTCCAATGTGGGCGGAGCCAGATTGACCGCCGATGTTGCTGAGCCGGACGTCGGAACGCCTACCCCGGCGTCGACCCGTTCCACGGCAGACTTCGGGATAGCGTAACTATCCTCGCCAATGTCGTATTCCACCCGGTCCGACTTTTCGCGAACTGAGTCGGCCACGATCGATCGGCCATTCTTCAAATGGATCGTGTCCGCGAGGGTAGCGGAGGAGGCCAGCACGCAGAACGTGACAATCAGGCGGAGCACAGGCGAAAATCTTAGCAAGCCCAACCGCAGCGAAACATAGCCAGGACAGTGTTTGCGCTGACCTTAGTAACTATTCGGATTCGCGAGTATCCAGGAGGGCTCTATCAGGCGCAGGTCGAAGATCGGGAATTGGCATTTCGAAAAAGCTGGTCAAGGTTTCAGCTCATTCGCTTGGCTTACGCTCTGCGTGCTGGTTCTGGCCGGCTCGTCTGCGGCAGCGCAATCCTCCAGTCCCGCCGCTGCGCTGTACCGCAAACTTCACGACGTCGGGTTGGACTCGACGAAGGTTTACCGCATCCGCGACGCCACCTTCGACCGCGAAGACCTGCACTTCGCCTTCAACGATGGCTGGCTGATTCTCGGACAACAGATCGAGGGACATGTGACGTCGGCCTTCTTCGTCGGCGATGGAGACATTCTGCTGATTCCGCCGAACCTCGATGAGCGCTCATCGTTGGCCCTGTTTACCGGCGAGGCCGTGCTCGAGGAAAAATTCACCTCCGCGTATCTCCGCTTCTTTGACGACAAACTGATCGACGACCTCAGTCCCTGGCTGCATGAGGGAACCAACCCCGACCTGTTTGCCACCTCCAATTCCGCAGCGCAGGAACTGGCGCGCACGGACGCCCTCCGCCTGCTGATGGCTTACGTGAATGCGCCGGCTGATGCTGAACATCCAGTCCGCTTTTTGCATGCCCGTGTGAGTGGCATCAAGCATGGCATCTTTGACATTTTTTATGACCAGGCCGCATCCGAGCAGATCTCTGTAGGACAGATTCAACACTCCGAAGGCGGCCTGCCTTTCTATAACGTCTGGACCTCGTTCCGTTCGCGTTCGCATCGAGAATCGGTTGCGGAAGCCACCCATCTTCCGCTGACAGCGCGGAAGTTCACCATCAAAACTACCGTACATCCGCCCGACGCGATCGACGGGGACGTAACCATCGACCTGGAAGCTTCGCAGGCGAACACGCGCGGAGTTTTGTTTGAACTCTCCCGATTTTTGAAGGTTTCCTCCGTGACGATGAACGGCCGGCCCGTTGAGTTCCTGCAAAACGAAGCGGTGGAAGGCTCGCGTATTGCTCGTGACGGCAACGACTTTGTTTCGGTTGTGCTGCCCCATGCGCCGGAGGCAGGCAAGCCTTTTCAGTTGCGCTTCGTCTATTCCGGCTCGGTGCTCTCGGATGCTGGAGGTGGACTGCTCTATGTAGGCGCGCGTGGAACCTGGTATCCCAATTTGGGACTCAGCATGGCCATGTTCGATCTGCAATTCCGCTGTCCGGACGAATGGACGCTGGTTGCCACCGGCCGTCAGGTTTCGACGGCGGAAAGCAATGGCGAGCAGATTACACACTGGATCTCCGATCATCCCATTCCGGTGGCTGGTTTCAATTTGGGACATTATCGCGAATCGAGCGTCCAGGCAGGTCAAACGACAGTCGAGAGTTTCAACGCTTCCGGCGTCGAACGCGCATTCCCATCTGTGGCGCCTCCGCCTCTCTCACCGACTCTGGTTCCGGGCAGAGAAGATCGCCATCAGGCTCTCGCGCCGCCGCTGCTGCCTCCCCGTCCTGCGGGTGAGGCGGTCGCCAACGAGGCAGCAGCGACGATTGATTATCTGTCTTCGAGAATTGGCGCGTTCCCCTACCCGACTTTAGCTCTCACGCAGATGCCCGGCGATCTTAGCCAGGGATGGCCCGGCATGATCTTTCTGTCGAGTTTCGTCTTTGTTCCGGACCAGCAACGGGGACCGCGAGCCAACAGCGACTTCAATCGCGTCCTATTCGACAAATTGATGGTGCCCCATGAGACTGCGCATCAGTGGTGGGGTGACTCCGTCTATTGGGCGAGCTATCGTGATCAATGGCTGTCGGAAGCATTGGCCAACTACTGCGCCATGATGGAATTTGAGAACGATTCTCCTAAAGACTTTCGTACCGTTTTGGAATTCTATCGTTCGCACCTCGCTGAGAAAGGTCCGGAAGGACGGCAAAATCGCGAGGCCGGACCGGTCACGCTTGGCTACCGGCTGAATTCATCAATTTTTCCCGGCGGATATGAACTGATTGCCTACGGGCGCGGCACATGGCTTATCCACATGTTGCGCGAGTTCTTGCGCGATGGGACCCGGGAGCACGGCAAGCAAGGATCGGACGATCTGTTCTTCTCAGCCTTGAAGAGTCTTCAGCACGATCTGGCCGGGAAGCAGATGAGCACGCACGATTTTGAACAGGCCTTCGAGCGTGTGCTGCCTAAGTCTCTTGACTATGAGGGCAAGCCTTCCCTGGAATGGTTTTTCGAAGGCTGGGTGAACGGCACGGCAATGCCGAAGTACCGGCTGGCGAATGTCCACATCGACCGCAAAGCTAGGTCCTCGCGCGCCACTGCGAAGTTGTTGCAAGAGGACGCTCCTGACGACCTCGTTACCTCCGTTCCGATCTATGCCGAATTGGGAAAAGGCAATCTGGAATTTTTGGAACGAGTGTTTGCTGATGGGAACGAAACGACGATCTCAGTTAGAGTGCCCGAGGGAACTAGGAAGCTGGTGGTCGATCCTCATAACACCGTGTTGACCGAACCTTAGTACCGGTGGGCAAAATCTCCCGAGCGATTCACCTTACATTTCTTACAATTCAACCTGAAAATCTTTCCACTCGCCGCGTTTGCTTCAACCCCGAAATCGTGTGTGTTCTAATAGATACTGAAGATCAATGTCTGAGAGAAGCACTCCCCCCAAGCCAATCACGAACCTTCAGCGTGATGTAGCGGCTGCTAAGCGACGTGTGCGCGAATTGCTCATGATTGGCAGAGCATTGGCTTCTACCGATCATCCTGTGATGGCGCACATCGTGCCCATGCGGCGATGCAATCTCTCCTGCGCGTACTGCAACGAGTACGACGACGTCTCCAAGCCCGTAGCGATTGAAGTGATGTACGGACGTGTGGATCGCCTCGCCAAGCTCGGCACCACCGTCGTAACAATCAGTGGCGGAGAACCGCTGCTGCATCCCGATTTGGACCTGATCATTCGCCGCGTTCGCAGTCATGGGATGCTCGCCGGCATGATCACCAACGGCTACCTGCTCACGGCCGAGCGGATTCACCGGCTCAATCGCGCGGGTCTCGATCATTTGCAAATTTCGATCGATAACGTGATGCCGGACGAGATTTCCAAGAAGAGCCTGAAGGTTCTAGATAAGAAGCTGCAACTGCTTTCACAGCACGCGCTCTTTCACGTGAACATCAACTCGGTTGTTGGCGGCGGCATTCACAATCCGCAGGACGCGGTGGTTGTGGGCAAGCGCGCGCTGGAACTGGGCTTCACCTCAACAATCGGCATTATTCATGACGGCGATGGACAGCTCAAGCCTCTCCAGCCGGAAGAGCGCGAAGTGTACCGGCTGATGAAGTCGTTTGAAAAGAAAAACTATTCCCGCTTCAACCACTTCCAGGACGCGATCGCCGATGGCAAGCCTAACACCTGGAGATGTCGCGCCGGCTCGCGCTATCTCTATGTCTGCGAGGAGGGCCTCGTTCACTACTGCTCGCAACAGCGCGGCTATCCCGCCAAGCCCCTCGATCAATACACGATCGAAGACATCAAGCGCGAGTTTGTTACCGAGAAGGGCTGCGCGCCGCATTGCACCGTGTCCTGCGTACACCAGATCTCCTACATCGACCACTGGCGCGCCCCCCAGACCATCAGCGCCAATGCCGCATCCCAGCAAATGGACGTGGACGTGCGCGAGCTGGTTCAGATCGAGTAAGAACTCGTTGCTTTGCTTCCTTTCTGTTTCAGTTCTATTTCATTTTGGGAATAACTAGATTCCACCGCGCCGGATTTTCCGCATGTATTCTTGGTCTCCGGCCAAGAATAGGACCCGCCCGAGACTAAACGCACCTGGCTCCAAGTGGAAAAACGGAACCGAAACTGCTGTGTAGGCAATGTGAATGCCAAATGTCGCCGCGAGATTGTACCCTCAATTTTTCAGGGATCCTGAACGTCAGCGTATAGGCGCGAGAGGTGCGCAAATGGACTTTGGCAGCGCAAGAAATCGCCGACCGTCTTTTCACGAAGCTGCCCTTGGGCGACGTTTTTTAAGACGTTGTTCGTGGTAAAGGCCGATACGGAATTCAGGATCCTCGCTTCTGGCTGCTTCACTACTTCTTTGTCTGGCGTTACTTACGATTCGCGGCAGTTCCAAAATGGGAAGCCGTGGAGGGGAGACCTGCTTGCGATCGGCAATCGAAAAAACGCAGTAACTCTCCTTGCTCCTGCGATTTGCCTCTGACGGCAGAAGGTTGGGTAGAGGGTATTTCATACGCTGTTCGTACGCTAGCCGCGATTTAAGACGCGCTGTTCGCTCCGGGCTTTTGGAGGGAGAAATTGCCCGCTCGCTGCCTGCCGGCCCGCTAAAACGAACCAGAACGTCAGGGATGGGCATTCTGGAGAACCGCTCTGGCTTGCCGAATCACGGCATGGCAGGCGAGCAGCGGTGGACCCGTCCGACTTTGAAACCGCGCAACCCCTGGCGCTTGCGTCGTGCCACGATTGTCGCTCTAACTTCCACCGCGCGTTTTTGCAGGCAGGTTTACGTAGGACTCATTCAACTCGCTCACCGACGAGCATCCCAGAAGAATCATTGTGCGCCTGACATCTTCCTGCAAAATTTCTAAAGCCCGCGCTACGCCGGCTCTTCCACCCGCCGCTAGACCATAGGCATAGGCTCGGCCAATAAGAACTGCGCGTGCGCCAAGGCACAGCGCTTTGACGATATCGCTGCCGCAGCGAACACCTCCGTCCACAAGAACCTCGGTTTCGTCGCTGACTGCGGCAACCACTTCAGGGAGAACTCGCAAGGATGCCGGAGCTCCGTCCAACTGGCGTCCACCATGATTCGAGACCACGACGGCCGCAGCTCCTTCGTCCACCGCGCGCCGAGCGTCCTCGCCAGTGAGCACGCCTTTCACGACCAGCGGTCCCGGCCAGACTTGGCGAATCCACCGCAGATCTTCCCAAGTGACGACTGCGTCGGCCAGCGCCGCGCCGACATCGATCAGCGGCATCGGTCCCTTTCCGGGAATCACAACGTTTTCCAATTTGGGAATCCCGCCATCACGAAGAAAGTCCAGCACCCAGGCGGGATGCGAAAAGAATTGCCAAAGGAACGGCAGCTTCGCGCGCAGGGATCTGTCCAACAGCTCGCGCATGCCATTGCGAACGTCGCGCTCCCGATTGCCGGCGATCGGGGTGTCGATCGTCACCACCAGTGCCGAGAACCCAGCGCGTTGCGCTCGTTCGAGCGCCGCCTCCGCAGCCGCGCGTCCGCCAAGCAAATAGAGCTGATACCAAACTGGACCCTGCGAAGCGGCGCGCACGTTTTCCAGTTTGTGCCCAGAGACTGTGGAAAGCACAAAGATCGTGCCGGCCTCACCCGCTGCTTGAGCCGCGGCTACTTCGCCAGCCGGATGCATGACCCGGCTGTAACCGACTGGAGCCAGAATGGCAGGAAACGAAATCTGCTGTCCCAGGACCTCCGTTCCCAATTCGGGACTGCCAATCCGAACTGCCTGCCGCGGCCGGAACGTAAGTTCGCGAAATGCGCGGCAATTTTCTTGGAGCGTGATCTCGCATTCCGCTCCGCCATCCAGGTAATCGAAGACGACCCGTGGCAATCGCCTCTTCGCGAGACTACGCAGATCGGCAATGTTGAGTGTCCGAGGAGGACCGAGTGCGCGGTCGGTTCTACTCAAGACTCATGATCCTTGGTCAGCTTGCGAGACAAGCGAGACACGTGCGCCCTCATGGTGATCGTCGGATGATAACTCTGAATGCTAATCGTTCACATCAGGGATTGCGGATCGACATCGATGATGAGGTTGCTCCGCGGCACTTCTTCGGCTACGGCATTCGCCAGCAATCCACGCAAAGCGCTGTTCAATTTTTCGCGGCTCTCGGATTTCAAGATGAAGTGGTAACGGTAATCGTTTTTGAGGCGCGCGAGCGGAGCTACGGCTGGTCCCATTACGCGCACGCCTTCGAGACGTGTCCGCTCCACCCATTTGCCCACGATTCCGGCGTATCGCATCGCGAGCTCGAGCCGATCGCTGCGCAACAGAACATTGGCGACGCTGGTGAACGGGGGGTAATGCATCCAGCGCCTATAGCGCAGCTCCTGTTCGTAAAAGCCAAGGTAGTCGTGGAGCGCGGCGTAACGAATCGCATAATGCTCGGGAGAATAAGTCTGCAGAACGACTTTTCCCGGAATTTCACCGCGACCGGCGCGACCTGCGACCTGAGCGAGCAGTTGAAACGTTCGTTCGGCGGCGCGGAAGTCGGGAAGTCCTAAGGCGAAGTCGGCTCCCACAACGCCGACCAACGTGACCCCGTGAATGTCGTGCCCTTTGGCGATCATCTGCGTGCCGACCAGCAGGTCGAGTTCGCCGGCGTGAAGCTGATTGAGCACGCGTTCGAAATCGTGACGGCTGCGCACGGTATCACGATCCAGACGTCCGATGCGCGCGTCGGGAAACGATTGCTGTAGACCCTCTTCGATCTTCTCCGAACCGGCGCCGAGAAAATAGATGTGGTCGCTTCCGCATTTGGAACAGACCCTCGGCACCGAAGCTCGGTGTCCACAGTAATGGCACTCCATGCGCTGCCCGGCAGGCACGCGCCGCGCCAGCGCCGCCGGAGAGAGCGCGCCTTTGTGATGGGTAAGAGCAACGGCGCAGTTGACGCACTGGAGCGTTTCGCCGCAGGAGCGGCAGAGGACCACCGACGAATATCCCCGCCGATTGAGCAGCACGATCACCTGCTCATGATGATCGAGTCGCTCGCGAATCTCCTGAGTCAAAGTGCGAGAGAAGAACTTCTCTTCGCCGGTGTTCTGAAATTCCAGGCGCATGTCGATGATTTCGACTTCGGGCAGCGGCCGCTGCTGCACGCGCTCACGCAACTCGAGCAATTTGTACTTGCCTTCACGAGCATTGTGATAGGTTTCGAGCGCCGGTGTCGCGGAAGCCAGCACCACGGCGGCTTGCGTGAGCTTCCCGCGCAGGATCGCCACATCACGACCGTTGTACCGTGGCGACTCTTCCTGCTTGTACGAGGAATCGTGTTCTTCGTCGACGACGATCAGCGCAAGATCGTGCACCGGCGCAAAGACCGCCGAGCGGGTTCCGACGACGATCCGGCACTCGCCACGATGGATGCGGTGCCACTGGCTGGCCCGCTCGGCGTTAGTAAGTCCGGAGTGCAAAATTGCGACCTGGTCTCCGAAGACCCGGTAAAGATTCGCCGCTGCCGCCGGCGTGAGGCCGATTTCCGGCACCATCAGGATTGCGGAGCGGCCTTGCGCCAGCACCTCCTGCATCGCCGCGAGATAAACTGCCGTTTTGCCGGAGCCGGTCACGCCATGCAGCAGCGTGACCGAAAATTTCCTGGCGGCAACTCCGGCATCGATCGCATCGAGCGCGGCTCGTTGTGAGGTGTTGAGCTGGTCGCGCGCGATGTGTGCCGTGGAAGAGCGCATTTTACCTACGCGAAATGCGAACGGCTTCTCTTCAATTCGCACCAGTCCGCGGCGCACCAGAGTGTCCAGCGTACTGCGCGAAGCAAAATGCTCGCGCAGCGCTCCCACTGACAGACTGCCGCCGTTGCTTTCCAGCAGCGAAAGCATCTCCTGCTGATTCGCATTTAATTTCCGTCCAGCGCTGTCGCCGGTTCCCGTTTCGGGATGAACCAAATGGGCGATCTTCTCCGTTCGCTCCGCATTTCGAGCAGAAGAGATGTCTTCGCGAACGATCCAGCGCTTTTGCTGCAAGGCACGCAACAGGTCGCGCGTTGCGCCGGTGGCATGGCGCAAGCTGTGTTCGCGCGCCTCATCGACTTGTGAAAGAAAATCGAGAACGCGATACTCCAGCATCTGCTCCTCGACCGGCTTCCTCGACCGCGCTGAATTCCCTGAAACCGCGGAATCGAAGAGCGCCTTCTGCCCAGCCTCGCTGATGCGATAGCTCCAGTCCCGACGCACTTCGGCCTGGAGAGGCAGCATGGATCGCAGTACCTCGCCAATGGGCGCGAGATAGTAGCTCGCGATCCACTCGGCAATCTGCATCAATGGCGCATCGATCAGTGGAACAGCGTCGAGCACCGAATGCAGCGTCTTCGCCTCCATGCTCGGAGGCTCATCGTGAAGTGCCGTGACCACGCCGGCGAGCCGCGATGTCCGAAACGGAACGAGCACACGTCCGCCGACCACCGGCGTTTGCCCGTTCACCCGATACGTGAACGTCATCGGCAGAGGAACGGGAAGAGCGACATTGCAGAATTGCGGCAAGAGAGCAGCGACTAGCAATTAGCAACTAGCGATTAGCAAAATCGAATGCGATGAGCGCCTTCTCGCGCTGCGGAGCTTAGGTTTAGCTAATCGCTAATTGCTAGTCGCTAGTTGCTGCCTTTTTCAGTCCCAAATGCCTCATCACCATCTGCAAATCCTTCCAGGCTTCTTTTTTCTGGTTGGGATCGCGCAGCAGATAAGCAGGGTGATAGGTGACCACGAGCTGCCTGTTGCGGAAGTCGTAAATGCGTCCGCGCAGATTGCTGAGCGAGTCGTTGAGGCCGAGCAGGGTCTTGGCTGCGACCGCTCCCAATGCGACGATCATCTTCGGTTTCACCGCGTCGATCTGACGCAACAGAAACGGCGAGCACGTGGCGCATTCTTCTCGCTCAGGCGTGCGGTTTCCCGGAGGGCGACATTTTACGACGTTCGCGATATACACGTCTTCGCGGCGAATGCCCATCGCGGCGATCATGTTGTTCAGCAACTGTCCGGCGCGTCCGACGAACGGGATGCCCTGCGTGTCTTCATCCGCTCCCGGACCCTCACCCACGAACATGATGTCGGCACGAGGATTGCCGGTTCCGAAGACAATCTGTTTGCGTCCCTGCTTGTGGAGCGGACAACGGGTGCAGTCGCCGATGTCTTCACGTATGAGTTGTAACGCGCTTTCGGGGGAAAGTTCGGTGGTAGATGGCATGGATTCCGATGAGTGTTGTTGGAGCGAGTGCTCCGTCGCAGTCGGCACGGGCGATGGCTGCCGATAAAAGTCATAAATGCCGAGCTCGCGATAAAAGCGAATTCGTTCTGCGAGTTGTTGCTGGATATCGGGCATTACGTCAAACCTTGACCGAAGCGGCTTTGCCTTCCCGCGCTCTTAGCTTCGCGACTACATCCAGAACGCGATGCGCGATCTTCAACTTTTCCGTTTTGGGAAATTTCGTCTGCTCATCAGCCGTGAGCACCGTCACTTCATTCTGATCGGAATCGAAGCCAATGCCCAGCTGCGAAACGTCATTGATCACGATCGCGTGCAGTCCTTTCTGCCGCAGCTTCTTCCGGCCATTCTCGACCGCGTTTTCGGTTTCGGCGGCAAAGCCGATCAGTAGTTGTCCGCGAATGTGCCGGCTTGCGACTTCCGCCAGAATGTCGGACGTCGGTTCCAGCTCCAGAGTCACTGCTCCGTTGCGCTTGATTTTCTGCGCGGCCGCGTTGCGCACGCGAAAGTCGGAAACCGCGGCAGCAGCGATCACGACAGACGCTTCTTCCGCTCGGGCCAGCACGGCATTCCGCATTTGCTCGGCAGTCTCGACACGCAACACTTCGCATTGCGCTGGAGGCGCGATCTCGACCGGTCCGCTGATCAGGATCACCTTTGCGCCGCGGCGCGCGGCGGCTTCGGCGAGCGCGTATCCCATTTTTCCGCTGGATCGATTTCCCAGAAAGCGCACCGGATCAACCGGCTCGCGCGTTGGTCCGGCAGTGACAAGGACCGTTTCGCCTTGAAGATCGCGCACGATGCCCAGCACCGCCAAAGTTGCGGCGACGATTTCTTCCGGCTCCGCCAAACGGCCTTCTCCCACCATGCCGCAAGCCAAATATCCCGTACCCGGCTCCACGATACGAACGCCGCGTTCGCGCAGGATATTCAGATTTTCTTGAGTGGCTGGGTGCCGCCACATTTGCACGTTCATCGTGGGAGCGACAACTACCGGCGCCGGTGTGGCGAGATGGAGAGTGGTTAGAAAGTCGTCCGCCTGCCCGCGGGCGAACTTGGCCAGTGTGTCCGCCGTGCAAGGCGCAACCACGAGCGCGTCAATGGATTGCGCTACGCCAATGTGCTCGATCGCAGAATCGAGGTTGGGCACTTCCCCGCTCGATTGCCAGAGGCTGGTGATGACCTTCTCGCCGGACAACGCCGCGAACGTAAGCGGCCGCACAAATTCCTGCGCAGCTGCGGTCATCACGACCTGGACATGAATGCCCTCGTCTTGCAGCAAACGCACAATTTCGCAAGCTTTGTAAGCGGCAATACCGCCACAAACTCCGAGAGCCACCTTCATACGGGACATTGTAAACGGGAGATCAGCGTGGCGTATCCGGCATCACGCGGACCCCGAGCTTTCACTCAGAACAGGGAAATTTGCAGGGGGACCCTCTTAATTCCGTCGATTGCGTCAATAGGGACGCGGGTTTCCGAAATCGGCTGAGCGAATGAGCAGGGAATGAGCAGCGAATTCTTATTTTCTTACTAAGCATTGGTTATTCAATAAATTACGAAGAATCTCATCAAGCCGAGCTCGATCCTGAGCGAAGCCAGCAGTGAAAGAACAGGGAATTACGAGGCGAACCGGACACAGCCAAATTTGTCGGCGGACTCAAAAGGTCTTGGCTTAATCCAAATTGCACCGTTTGTTGGGCAGCCACCTGAATCCAAGCCCACGGCGGGATCTACCCTCCCGCGCGCTCGCCGGCAAAGTGCAGGCCGGAAAGGCCAGGCTCGGGAGTCAGGCCGGAGGTCTTTACCCAGCAGCGAACCAGCTCGGCAACGCTCCAGGCCTGGGCGATGCATCCTCGCGGATGGAACGGAGGCTCGGCGTCGAAGATCTCGCTGACCGATCCGATGCAGCCTTCGCTCAAGTGCTGCTGAAATCCTTTGAGGAACTTGCGCGCTTGCTGCGGATCATCCGGATGCACCTTCAGGTAAGCATCGACAAACGGCCCGATCAGCCAAGCCCAGACTGTCCCCTGATGGTACGCGGCATCGCGCGCGCGCAGATCGCCGTCGTAGCGCGGTTTGTAGTCAGGCGAGCCAGGAGCGAGCGAACGCAATCCTACCGGCGTTAGCAACTGGTTCTCGATTGCGTCGAGGACCGGCTGCCATCGACTGCGTTCCAAAATGGGATGGTCGAGCGCGATCGCGAAAAGTTGATTCGGACGCAGCGAGGCGTCGTCTTCGCCGCGCTCCGTGTCCACTACGTCGTACAGGTATTGACCCTGCTCATACCAGAAGCGTCGGTTGAACGAATCGCGAGCGCGATCTGCGTAACCGCCAATCTTCGCCGCTCCAGCTTCGCCGCGCTCTTCCCGCAGCCAAGCTTGCAGCAGACGCAGCGCGTTGTACCAGAGCGCGTTGATCTCGACGGCCTTGCCTCGACGGGGAGTCACGACCCAATCGCCGACTTTAGCGTCCATCCAGGTGAGCTGATAACCTTCGGCGCCTTGACGCAGCAATCCATCATGCGGATCGACGCCGATGCCAAAGCGCGTGCCTTGCAGATGACAATCCACGATACGGCAGAGCTGCGGCAGCAGCAGTCTTAGCGTGGCGCGGTCGCCAGTGTAGTCGAGATAACGTTGCACGGCATGGAAGAACCACAGCGTCGCGTCGGCCGTGTGATACAGCCCGTCCGTTTTGCCTTCCGGAAACATGTTGGGGATCAAGCCATCGCGAACGTAGTGCGCGAACGTGCGCAGGATATATCCCGCATCGGCGTGGCGTCCGGTCGCGAGCGTGAGGCCTTCAAGGCTGATCATCGTGTCGCGTCCCCAATCGGTGAACCAGTGGTAGCCGGCGATCACGGTGCGAATCTCATCGCCGGAGGCGCGTGCGCGAGCCGCATCGCTCGTTCGGCCCTCGGGAACGATCAAGAATTGATCCGCGGCCAGCGCGAGCTCGCCGCCAAAGCTGTCGCGCAGAGCGGGATTGCCGACACCGATCAATCGCCGCCGTCGCTCCATCTCCGCGTGAAAGGCTTCATCTGGATCCAGCGCTTGCAAAATGTCCCAATCTTCGGTGGATGCAGTAAGCGTGACTTGCTGAGGAGCTGCGAGTTGGATTTCAAAGTAGCCCGGCGACCACAGAGCTCCGGTGTAGTCGTAGCCGCGCGCCTTCTCGATTTGAAACTGAAGATTCGTGAATTCCTTTTCCTGTGAGACGAACTTTGCTTCGCGGTCACTCGTGGCCATGCGCAGCAGCGGCACGTGGGAGTCGTTCCCAATTTGGTACCAACCCCCATGTTCGGAAAGCGAATAATCGCGAGGCGATAATCCAGAGAGCTTGCCCTCGTGGGGACGAAAGTGGACGGCGGGACCTAACCGCAGGGTCGCTGAATCTGGCCCTCGCCAGGTGTAGGTGATATGTGTCGTGTTTTGCCGGTGGACTAAGTGGACTCGTTTTTCCAGGACGCGATCCTGAACCTTGAACGTCCACACCGGAATGCCGGCTTCGAGGCGAAAGCTTTGCAGCGGAGCCGCAACTGCCTGTTTGTCGGGCTCGCTCTCGCGAAGGAAAGCTGTCGTTCTGTCAGCCAGAACGAGTTCCTCGGTCAGATCGTTCAGCATCATGGTCCGGCCATGGGGATTGGGCAGTGCGGCGATCAAGAACCCGTGAAATCGTCTTGTCGGCGTGCCGCCCACGGTGCCGGATGCATAACCGCCCAGGCCGTTCGTGACCAGCCATTCACGACTGAGCAGCAGCTTCCAGCGTTCACCGCCGGAAGCATCCCAGGAAAAATCGCGGGTGATCGAATCGAGCACACGACGGTCGGGCGTGTCTTTCGCATGTGCGTACAGCGAGGGGATGGATTTGTTTGCTCTCACGTGCAGGCAATAAGCAATAAGCAATAAGCAAAAATCAAACCCAGCAGCAAGCAATCGATGAAATCACGCCCGACAAAACCATGCAGTCCATTTCGGCTACCCGGGGCGGGAGGTGAGATTTCCATGCGCCGAGATCAAGTATTTACTTATTGCTTATTTCTTGTTACCTATTGCTTATTTCTTGTTGCTTATTGCTTATTGCTTCGGGCCAAAGCACAACCGCCGACTCACCCTGGATCGTCCAGCCTTCGTCGGTATCCGGCTGACCGAATCCTGAGCCGCCATAGTTCGGGTCTTCGCTCGACCACAACACCTGCCAGCGCTTCCCTTCCGGCGGAGCGAGCAATGGCTCCGGAGCTTCGTGCAGGCATAGCACCGGTCCGAGATTGACGATCAGCAGGCGGTCGAGTCCGACTTCGACAAAGTAGCGCAGAACGAACGCTTGCGGACTCAGCACGGCGCCGTCGAGTTTGCCGTAAGACTGCATGCGGAAGGCGGGATCCGAGCGCCGTAATTCCAGCAAGTCGCGATGCAGTGCGACGAGATGGGCATTGCGCTCCCATTCCCTCCAGTCCAGTTGGCAGCTTTCCATTGTGGTTCGGAGGGCCGGATCGGGGACGCGCCTTCGCATTTCCGCGCTGTTCAAAGTCGGGAATTGCGCAAGAAAGTCCGTGCGTCCGGCATGGACGAGTTTGGCCAGTTCCGGATTGTGATCGGCAAAGTAAACGAAGGGCTTGCTCGATCCGAACTCCTGACCCTGGAAAAGCAGGGGCGTACCGGGTCCGAGCAGACTGAGCGCAGTGAGCGCCCGATAACGTCCGGGACTAGTCAACTGGTGCAGGCGTTTTCCCGAATTGGAATTCGAGACCTGATCGTGGTTTTCCAGGAATGTAACGAAGGCCGTCGGTTCCATGCCGAGCGTCGGCTCACCGCGTCGTTGCTTTTGCCAGCTATAGCGCTGGCCTTGATACAGGTACCCATACTTCGCGGCTGAGATGAATTCCTGCGGACTGCCGTGGTAGTCGGTGTAGTAGGCGGCGCGGTTGCCGGTTAGCGCAACGATGGCGGCGTGGTGATAGTCGTCGTTCCACAATGCGTCGAATCCATAGCCGCTGCGCTCCGGCGGCCGCGCGATCCGCGCCTCCTGCAACTCGTTTTCTGCGATCAGCACGATCTCGCGGCTTCCCGCGGCTTCCCGGGCTTGTCTCGCCATTCTGGCGAGGATGTGCTCCCGCGAGCGATCGACGATCGATTGCGTGGCGTCGAACCTGAGTCCGTCCAGATGGTATTCGCGAATCCAGTACTCGACGTTGCTCGCAAAAAACTCGCGCACAGGTTCGCTGTTCTCGCCGTCGAAGTCGATCGCGTCGCCCCAGTCGGTCTTGTGGTCGCGATGAAAGTAATCGTCGGAGAACTGAGTGAGGTAATTGCCGTCTGGGCCGAGGTGGTTATAGACCACATCGAGAATCACGGCCATGCCGATGCTGTGCGCAAAATCGACAAAGCTGCGGAAGTCATCGGGCGATCCGTAGGGCGCGTACGGAGCAAACAGGTTCACTCCGTCATACCCCCAGCCAAACTTCCCGGGAAAACATGCGATGGGCATGACTTCCACGATAGTGATGCCCAGTTCTTTCAGCAACGGAAGCTTCCGCTTCGCCGACTCGTAAGTCCCCTCCGGCGTGAAAGTCCCGATGTGGAGTTCGTAGATGACCTGTCCGCGAATGCGAATTCCGTGCCACGCGGCATCGGTCCAGCGATACGCGCGGTGATCGACAACCTGCGACGGCCCGTGAGGCCCCTGAGGCTGGAAATGCGATCCCGGATCGGGAAAGCTCTCTCCCCTGTCGAGACGAAGTTTGTAGAGAGCGCCTACGTTCGCCTGTGCAACGGTTCCGGCAAAGTATCCGTCGCCATCCGATTGCAGAGGTTCCGAATTGGGAAGCGGCTCACCGTCGGCTCCGAATAGGACGACTTCGACGCTTTTACGCTTCGGCGCCCATACGCGAAAGTGCGTGCCTCCCGAAAGCTGTAGTTCGGGGCCGACTGCAAGAGTGCGGTTCACGGGAGCAGATGGTTCGAGCACGGTGGACATGGAATGGTCCAGAAAAGTGAGATGCAGGAAGTTGGGATTCTGTCAGGCGCGAAAGAATTGTAAGAAAACAATGACGGTATCCAAACTCTGTCATCCTGAGCGAGGGCACACGCCCGAGTCGAAGGACCGGTACATCGTCCTCCACAAGTACAGACTTGAGTCTTTATGGCAATCAGCAGCGGCGAGTTCTGACTAACGGAGCATCGCGAAAAATCTACAACAGCATCTCTAAATCAACATTCGCGGGATCCTTCGACTCGGGCGTGCGCCCTCGCTCAGGATGACAGAATTTCGGATCGACGAAAAAATCTTCTCAGTCTCCCGCCATCACCATCGGCATCGTGGGGGTTTGGCTGCCGCCGTCCGGCTCGACGGTTACCGCAAACGTCTTCGGCATGGTCTTCATGTTCGATTTCGGCATCACCAAGGAGGCATCACCGTGAGCGTCAGGCTTGAATGTTCCGCAGGGCATCGGTTTGGAACCATTGGCCGGGACGAGCCAGAGTTCGTACGTTTTTTGGTCCGGCAGGGCGGCGAGGTTTTGCGCTGTGAAGACGATGGTTCCCGTCTTTTGCATGTAGCTGGCACGCCCTTGCGGAACGCGAGAAGCCTTGTTGGCTACCAAGGCGTAGTGCGTGGACCAAGGCGCGGTTAGCGCTTCGAGGACCATCGAGGCGCGCTCCAGATCGGCAGCCTGCGAATGCTCGCGCTGTTCAGAGGCTTCGAGCCTTCGCCGTAAGCTCGCATTATCGCGCCACAGCATGAGGCCGAAGGCGACCAGCAGCACCAGCGCAAACAGCGGAGCAAAGCTCCACCACGGGCGGCGGCGCATGATCAACCCCGAAGTCGGACGAGGCTCCGTCTTGATCGCTTTCATTAGCCTCTCGCGCGTACGTTGTGGGGGCGCAGACGCCACACTGGACAGTGCGACCACCGCCAGGTCTGAATTGATCTCGTTCAACTCGCGCCGGCACTGCGGGCATTCTTCGATATGGCGCCGCGTCTCCTCGGCTTCCGCCGCCGGCAGCTCACGCAGCGCGTAGAGCGCGAGATCGTCGAAGATTTGCTGATGCGTCTTCATGCGGCCAGCGTCTTTCTGAGCGCGAACAGGGCAGAGCGGATGCGCGTCTTGATGGTTCCCAGCGGCTCGCCCGTTTTGGCCGCAATCTCGGCATGCGTGAGTCCTTGAAAGAAGGCCATCTCCAGCGGCGTGCGCTGCTCGGGTGGCAAGCTCTGCACAGCCGTCCTCACCCTCGCGACCGCGACATTGCGGTCGAGTGTCTGTTCCAAATTGGAATCGACCGCGACCACCACATCTTCGATGTCGGACTCGGGCTTGCGGCGGCGCAGGCAATCGATCGCGCGATGACGGGCAATCACCGCCAGCCACGCGCCCAGGCTGCCGCGATTCGAATCGAACTTCTGCGGATTGCGCCAGAGCTGAAGAAAGATCTCCTGCAGCACGTCTTCAGCCTGGCTGGTTTCGCCGAGCACACGCAGAGCCACCGAATAGACCACCTGGGCGTAGCGGTCGTGCAGAGCGCCCAGGGCATCTTCGTCTCCTGCGCGGATGCGAGAGATCAGCATCGAATCCGTCACCTGCTGCCGGTCTGAGGCGCTAGACGCCGATTCCATGTCTCTCCTGGAGAACGATGCTGCGCGACCGTTGGATTGGGTGGAGCTACCAGCGTTAAGCTACCAGCTTCCAGCTATCAGCTTTCAGCTAAAACCTTAATGGACTACATGGACGAAATGGACTTAGTGGACACAGTTGGCCGAAGCTGGCGACTGGCAGCTGGTAGCTGATAGCTGGCAGTTGATAGCTCATTTCAGCTCCACCGTTCTCAGCATTTGCTCGTATGTTGGGCGTAGCTGGTCGAATTGCTTTTCTGGAGCAATAAAGACCAGGTACAACAGTGTGCCGTCCTGCCGCTGAATGCTGACCAGCCAGTCGCGCTCGCTCTCGGGTTTGCCGTTGCTGCCGCGAATCGGCGATGTGCCAATCAGGTCGGCAGAGCGCCCGGCCACGCCGTTTACGCGGATGCCTTCATCGTTGCCGACTTCGCGCAGGTCAGGATTCGCTTCTCGCAGGCTGGCGATCAGGTCATGCATGGCCTGATCGGCACTCTCGCTCTGCTCCGGCTCGAAGCGGTCGATGATCACGCCGATCGCGACCGAGTTTTCCCCGTTTGCGCCTTGCTGTAGGCCATCGGGCGGCGCGATCGTCACCGCCGACTGCGAGTCGCCGTACACCGTCCAGTTCGCAGGATAGCTGATCGTATATATGCTGTGGTTCAGTTGCCGAAAGCTGGCATTGGACGGCTCATTCCCATATTGGTCCTGTTGCTCGCGCGAATGTTCTCCTGACGATCCTGCATTCACGCCGCTCGGATCGAATCCGCCTTGTTTGTCCTGCTCGGCGATCTGCTGCGCCGTGTAAGGATGCATGGATAGAGCCAGGCGCTTGATTTTGTCGAACTCGGGACTGTCTTCTTTGAAATTCGATTTGGGCGGCAGCGTCGCGATCTCCTGATCGACGTAGCCAATGCGATTGCCGGGGTTGGGGTGATCGCTCAGAAACTGGACTCCCTGATTGCCTTCCTCGGCGATCTTCTCGAAAAACTTCGGCAATTGCGTGGGATCGTAGCCGGCGTCGTACATGATGTCGGTGCCAAGCAGATCGGCCTCTTTTTCCGATTCACGCGAGTTCTTCAGGAAGTACGATCCGGCGGCAAACGAGATGCCGGCTGCGGCAAGTTGGCCTCCCAGACTTCCGCCGAGCAGCGCGCCGAGAATTCCCAATCCCACTTGCGCCTTGTACTGCTTGGTCGCGGCGCGTGTGGCATGGCGCTGCACGACGTGTGAGATCTCATGCGACATCACGCCGGCGAGTTGGGCTTCGTTGTCCGCGACCTGGATCGTGCCGAGGTTCACATAGATAGGCCCGCCGGGAAGCGCGAAGGCATTTATGTCCTTCTGATCGACAACATGAAAGTTGTACGGCCAGCGTTCGCCGGGCGCATACGAGGTAAGTTTCTCTCCTAGCCGCTGCACGTACTGCGTGATCGGACTCGAGTCGGGCAGGATCGGCATTTGCCGGCTGGTTTGTGCTGCTGCCTGCTGCCCCGCCTGAATCTCCTGCTGGACCGTGAACATGTCCGATCCGCTGGTCGGCTGGAAGCGCGCGTACATCAGATCCGGCGCGGCGAGCAACAGGCACAAGCAGATGGCCAGGGCGCGAATTTCGGCACGGTATCTGATCATTCGATCTTCGCGAAGTCGGTACCGTTTCGCGATAGCGAACGGGTCATGACCTCGCCTGAGAAACGCTCACCCATTCCCTACCGGGAATGGTACTGACCCGCTAAATGCTTCTATTGTAGAGAACGCGGGGCGGGGACAGGAGTTGCAGGGTAATGAGAGAAGAATGTGGACTTCGTAGACTTCATGGGCTTAGTGGACCTCAACGAAGACGCTCGTCCACAGCGTCCATCAAGTCCACGACGTCCAAATTGGCTACTTATCGATTAACCCGGAGGTTCCAAATTCCCGCTTGCCCGAAGACGATCGCGTAGTCCGAGCGCCACCAGCGCCGGCTGCGGCGGTCCCGACCTCCTGGCCGTACTTCTCCAGGAGGACCGGAACCAGCGCGCCTTCGGCTTCTTTGATGAAGGAGAGCTTGCCATCGTGCATGTCGATGCGGACAAAGTCGCCGAGCTTCAGTTGTCCGGTGGCGACCAGGTTCGCGAGTGGGAAGACCACGTTCTTTTCAATCGCGCGCTTCAGATGACGCGCGCCGTACTTGTTGTCCGTGCCTTCCTGCAGCAGGAAGCGCTTCACCTTCGGCGTGCAACTGAAGACGAACTGCGCGTTGCCAGTGGCTTGTAGGATTCGCTGCTGCACCATGCCCAACTCGATTTCGAGGATCTGCTCGAGGTGCTCGGGCTTGAGTGTTTTGAAGACGACCGCCTTGTCGATGCGGTTCATGAATTCGGGGGAGAACTTTCGCCGCGCGGCTTCGGTGGCGCTGCGCGTGATTTTGTCATCGAGCTTGGCATCGACGGAGCAGGGCTTCTGTCCGAAGCCGAGGCCGCCGGTGATGAGTTCGCTCATCTCGCCCGCGCCCAGATTCGAGGTCATCACAATCACGCATTGTGAGAGATCGACACGACGGTTGTCGCCGAGCGTGAGGTTCGCCTTGTCCAGAATTCCTAGCAGCAGTTGCCAGAGCGAGTCGCTGGCTTTTTCAATTTCGTCGAAGAGCAGCAACGATAAACGCAGCTTCTCCGTGTGCCACTGGTTCAACGCTTCCTGCGTGAGCAGCGGATGTGTTTCGCGATGGCCCAAATATCCCGGAGGCGAGCCAATCAATTTCGCGATCTCGTGACTGTGCTGAAACTCGGCGCAATCAATCTTGATGCAAGCGCGCAAGTCGCCGAAGAGCGTTTCCGCGACCGCCTCAACCACTCTGGTCTTGCCGGTTCCGGTTGGACCTAGGAAAAGGAGATTGCCCACCGGACGCCCTGGAGGATTAAGGCCTGCCAGGAACATCTGGTAGATCTCCGTCATTTTTTGCACTGCATCTTCCTGACCAACAATCCGGCGGCGGAGATTACGCTCGAAGTCGTCTGCCTCCGAGCCGCGGCGTGTGGGATCAAGTGCCGTATTAAGACCGGTCTTCATCTATGAGTCCCTCGAAAGACAGCTTTGGGACGCCGCCCGAAATTGAGGCGGCATTACACAATGGTCAGATACACAAACGGGCAGGCGGAGTTGTGTGAAGTTTTGCACAGGTAGTGGTGTTGTCATTCCGAATCCGCGCAGCGGAAGAGGAATCCCTACCCTATACAGGATCCTGCAGGGGGTAGGGATTCCTCTTCCG
>DASTJH010000027.1:0-63562 GCA_035716645.1 Terriglobales bacterium
CAGCACGAATCCCAGCGCGACTTCGACAGACACCAGCAGGCGGCTCCAGTAGCCTTTGCTCCATCCCGCCGGACGCGCGGTTTCTTTCAGGGTGTCGGTCAAATCCAGACGCCGAAGCGCGGCGAGCGGTACCAAGCCGAACAAGGCACTCGAGAGAATGGCCAGAACGAAAGTAAACACTAGAACGCGCCAATCGAGCTTGATGTCGTTCAGGTTGGCCAGCGCCGGCGGGCGGACCGCCAGGATCGCTCGCATCGCGGACCATCCGATGCCCAGCGCGGCCACGGCGCCAAAGCAAGCTAGAAGAAAGCTTTCCGTCAGCAGTTGGCGCACGAGCCTGCCGTGCGAGGCGCCTAGCGCCATTCTTACCGCGGTCTCGCGCAAGCGGTGAGTGGAGCGCGCAGTCAGCAAGCTGGCAAGATTAGCGCATCCAATCAGCAGCACGAAAGCCACGCCGCCGAACAGCAGCAGCAGGGTGCTGCGAACCTCGCGCACATCGTCCGCCTGCAGCGAATACACGTAAAGATGAAAATTTGAAATTCCGGAATTTTCATCGAATGAGGTGATCTGTTTTGCGATGGAGTCGGCCTCGGCTTGTGCCTTGGCGATGTTACTGCCCGGACGCAAGCGTCCGATCAGGCGCAGAAACGCAGGGCCGAGAGGATTGTTCGCGTTGATCGGAATAGAGTAGAAGACGTCAACATTCGAGGGCACGCTTGAGCCGCCGGCCAGCATCAATCGGAACCCTTTCGGCAATACTCCGATCACCACGGCCGACCCCCTGCCAAAGCGCACCGTCTTCCCGATCAACGAAGGATCGGAACCGAAGCGCCGCACCCATACTCCGTGCGAAATTATGATCGGTAGCGTGGATTTTGGATTCTCATCCGCGGAATTAAAAAACCGGCCCAGCGCCGGCTTAGCGCAGAGCAGCGGCAGGAAGTTCGAACTTACCGACGCGACTTTCACCTGCTCGGCTTCGCCGTCTCCCGGCAAAGCTCCATTTGTCACCCAAATGCCGGCTACCTGTTCGAACTCTTTGCTTTGCTGGCGAATTTGGAAGAGCTCAAACGTGGTGGCAGGCGCGCGGCTTGTGTCTCCAAAGCCCGACCACAGGATGGCCAATTGATCTGCCTCGGGGTAAGGTAGCGGTCGCAGCAGAACCGAATTCACCACGCTGAAGATGGCAGTGTTGGCTCCGATCCCGACCGCGAGAGTGAGGATCGCGAGCGCGGCGAAACCCGGACTGTTGCGCAACATGCGCGCGCCGAACTGCAAATCCTGAATCCCATCTTCCAGCCAGCTCCAGCCCCACGATGTATGGCTTTTTTCCTGTAGCCGCAGCGGGTTCCCAAATTGCCGGTTGGCGATTTCGCGAGCTCTTTGCACAGGCATGCCGGAGGCGAGATGCTGCTCCTGACGAAGATCCAGATGGAGACGGATTTCTTCCTCTAGCTCCGCATCAAAGGCGGAGCGCCGCCGCAACATTCCCAACCGCCTGATCAGCTCGCGTAACCAGTCCATACAGCACTCCTTTTCTAACCTCGCGTGGGGGAGGATCGTCGATTTCCCCAGCGCTGACATAGCTAAACTATGTCACGGCGGATTGTCAAGGAGAGCACGCTTGTGTGGAGACGCAGGTTGCCGCCCCAGATCTCCGCTTCAACTCGGGATATCGGTCAACGAGGATTTCTGGCGTGGCACTTGCACGCCTGTCTGGCCAGAGCGACGCCGGGTTAAGCAACCTTTTCTTGGAGCCGTATTGCAACGGCGTCCATCTCCTATCCATCCCACATGGCAGCAACACAAATTCATCTGATCGCGGGGTTAGTTATGCGTTTTCGTGTGCGCCAATTCGTCGTGCTGCTCACATCTCTGTGCGTAATTGCGTTCTGCAGTTTGCTCATCGGATGCGGCAGCAGTAGCAACAGTTCTACTCAACCGGCCGCAAATGGCGGTGGAAACGGCTCCGGTTCAGGGTCTGGAGGGTCAGGATCGGGCAGTTCCGGATCGGGAAACTCCGGATCGGGTGGTTCCGGCTCTGGTTCCGGTTCTTCGGGATCCGGCAGCGGCTCTGCCGGCTCTGGTTCGGGTGGATCGGGTTCCGGCGGCTCAGGATCAGGCGGGTCCGGTTCCGGCGGATCGGGTAGTGGAGGCAGTGGCTCCGGTTCGAGCAGCTTCGTTTCTTATGCCTACAGCTCCGACGTGAACGCCATCCATGCTTATGGTGTGACCGCCGACGGAACGCTTACGGCTGCGCCAAATTCGCCTTACTCGCAAGCCGAAAACTCCTCTGCATCGCCAATGCTGGCGACCAATGGCACGAACCTCTACACGGTAGATCAAAGCGGCGCCAAGCTCGTCATCTTCCCGATCGATAAGACGAACGGTTCGCTGGGATCATCGACTTCCATGAGCATAATCGCGGGAGATCCCGGGGCCTCCGATTTCGCCTCTGCCCTCTCGGTGGACCACAGTGGCTCAAATCTCTACGCTCAGGTCGGCCTGCCCAATGAAGACAGCGGAATCAATGTTTTCACGATAGGCAGCAGCGCGAGTGCGAGCCAGCTCCAATTTGTGCAGGAAGGGTCAACGGCTCCGTCGGCGTTGGTTTTTTCGCCGAACAATCAATTTGGCTATTCCGATGCGTGTTCGGCACGCGACGACGAGGTCGATGGATACGCGCGCGCCTCGAACGGCACGCTCATTAACATCAAGCTCACTCAGCCGCAGCCTCCGAGCGGGCCCCAAGGCGAAGCTTTCTGTCCCGAGGCGATGGCCGTCTCAGCGATGAATTATCTCGCCATTGAATGGGACCCATTCCAGTACGGAAGCTCGATCACGGTCGGCGATCAGACTTACATAATGATCTACCAGATCAACGCCGACGGAAGTCTCGCTGCGATCTCGAATTCCCAGACGACGACCGCATCCACTGACGCGATAAAGGTAGCCATGCGATTCGATCCAACCGGAAAATTCCTGGCTGTAGCCGGCAACGGCGGTGTGCAGACTTACGCTCTCTCGGGGAACGGAACTCTGTCTCCCGCAGGCGCTCCGCAAGATGCCGGTACGAATTTCGTGAACGTAGCCTGGGACAAATCGAACCACGTGTTCGCGACTACCAACAACCAGCTGTTCGTGTTCAATTCCAAAAATGGAATGCTGACGGCTGCATCGGGATCTCCGCAGGGAGGCGGGTCAGGATTGACAATCCTGCCGCTGCAGTAGCAAGTGAAGATCAATTGGCAACCCGCTCTCGCGCGCCCTTCGCGGGGGCGGGGTCAGGTCAGTTTCCGGTCCAGCCGAGGACCAGGTCAGTACCATTCCGGACAACTATGGCGGTTCAATCATCCAGACGTTCCCGATGGTAGTCACTTCGCTGTAGGCGAGGAAATGACGGTCAGGCGAAGGTATGGGGCGCTCCAGGGACATGCCGGCAGCGCGATACAGGAGCTTTGTTTCTCCCGTGGGCATGATGTGCAACAGCGATCCACCTTTCGAAGCCCATGTACTCGCGAAAAAGCTTTGTCCGTCGGGCGACCACTCGATGGAGGTGAGGCATGGCCAACCTTGCACTATGAATTGGCTTTCTTTGCGACTGGTCAGGTCCACGACGCGAATGTGGCTGTCGCCGGTTTCACAGGCGCCCAGGGCGATGCGTGTTCCCTCCGGCGAAAGAGCCCAAAAGCTGTCGCTGGTAGGGGCCTCAATGCTGGCCAGTTCGCCGCTTCTGCCTTGAGCCGGATCGAAAGCGGAGAAGAGAATATGGTCGCCCTTACCTTCCGCCAGCACACAGGGATGTCCCGAAATAGGAACTGTGGGACAACGGAAATCCGGATAGCCTCTAGCGCTGGGCAGCCATCGCTCGCGCGGTACGCGGGCTGAGCCAGGATACCCGTTTACCTCGGTGACCAACTCGGACGCTCCTCCAGCAATGGGAACTCGCATCAGCCGTCCCGAAATGGGAATGCGATCATTCTGCTGGTTTTGCCATTCCAGATACAGTATCCAGCGTCCGTCGGGACTGGGTTGCGGATTGCGTTTTTCTTGCGCTTCTCCCACGACGATTTCTCGGGGAGCCGATCCGCGCAAGCCTTGTTCAAAAATGTCGAAATCGGCGTTGCGGTCGGAGAAGAACAGCAGCGTATTGCCGGCATGGTTCCAGCCGCCAAGCCAGTCCATGCGATCGTCATGTGTGAGGCGAGCAGGCGCTATGAAATGGGAGCCGTTTGCGTTCAGTTTTCCGACATAGACGTCGCTCTGATCGTTCTTACGCACGAACAACACGCGCTTGCTGTCCGAACTGGTGCTTAGATTCCACAAAGAGAAGCCGGCCCAGTTCGTTAGCTTTTGTGGAGCAGAAGAAGGACGCCAAGTGGAAGAATCAATTGCCGATTCCCAGATGTTCGCGCTCGCTTCTTTCGAACTTTCGAGCTGCGAGTAGAAGAGATGCCCATTAGGCGCCCAGGCAAAGCTCCGCAAACGGGGATTCGAAATGGCGACAACGGATTCGCCTCCGGCCAGCGCAATCGTCTCAATCGTGACCTGGTCGTATTCGCCGTGATTTTTCATGTAGGCGAGTCGGCGACCGTCCGGAGACCAGGCGAGGTCAGCGATGCTATACCCTCTCGCGGCGGCGAGAATCTTTGTGGCATTGCCGCCGTCCGACGGCATCAGCCAAATGCCACCGCGATTCAGGAAGGCGATGTGCGATCCGTCGGGCGAGGGCATGGCTCCGAGCGCGTCGTCTCTGAGCCTGACCAGCTTGCCGGTGGCCAGCGAGAGACTCCAAAGAGCCAAGGCATCATTCGGTCCGGCAGTTCCGCTGATCAGAAGTTTGGTTCCGTCCCGGAACCATGCCAGGTCGGCTCAACGGAAGCACAGGCCCTCGGGCACAGGCAAAGAGTGCGTCTCGCCGGATTCGACCGTCCGTAGATGCAGGCCTTGTAGATCGGTGTAGGCGACGCGCGTGCCGTCGGGAGAAAGCGCGTCGTGAATCACAGGGTCATCAAGGGGATTGGCCGTGATTTGGAGCGTTGTAGCTGCCTGCAGCGAGCCTCTAACAGTTGAGCGAGCGGACCATTGCTGTTTGACAGCGATCAACATACCCGCGACGACGATGATCGCCGCCGCGGCCACGATCGGAAGGCGCGGAGAGATGCTCGACCTGTCTGTGCGCGATAAACCTTGCAGCTCGGCGGCTATTTCTTTCGCGCTCTGGAAGCGTTCGGAGGGATCTTTTGCCAGAGATTTGAGAATAATCTGTTCCAATTTAGGAGAGACGCTAGGGTTCATCGTGCGCGGCGATGAGGGAAGATCATGCAGGACGCTATCGACGAGTTGCGCGGTCGATCGCTGTGGAAACGCTCGGCGTCCGGCAGTCATTTCAAAGAGCGCTGCGCCCAACGCGTAGATGTCGGTGCGCTCATCTGCCGCTCTGTGCTGCAGCTGCTCGGGAGCCATGTAGGGGAGTGTCCCCGCGACGGCCGGCATTTTCGTGAGGCCCGTTTCCGTGATCGTGGCCTCAGAGTGCGAGATCGTGGCCAATCCGAAGTCGAGTACCTTGATGTCACCGCGGTTCGTTACAAAAATGTTGGCCGGCTTGATGTCGCGATGGATAATGCCGTTCGCATGAGCTGCTTCGAGGGCGTCGACAATCTGCGCGGCAAATGCAATGGCGGTCTCCTGTCGCAACGGTTTACCGGCAATGCGTTGCTTTAAGGTTTCGCCATGCAGCAGTTCCATCACGATGAACGGATGCCCCTCGAATTCGTCGATGTCATGGACCGTGCAGATATGGGGATGGTTCAGTGCAGAGGCAGCGCGCGCTTCGCCGCGCAGTTGCGCGATGGCATCGGGATGGTCGGCCAGCTGCCGCGGCAGAAACTTGAGCGCTACGTGGCGGCCAAGCTTGAGGTCTTCAGCCCTGTAAACCACTCCCATTCCGCCGCCGCCGAGTTTTTCCAGAACTCGGTAGTGAGAGACGGTTTTCCCGGCGAGTTGAAGATCGTCGGCGATGTTGCCACCAGAAGAATCGGATTGGCGAGCAAGGTCCTTCGCAAGAACGTCCAGAGCGGGAGTTTCCAGGAAGGAGTTGGCAGCGGTCTCTGCTGACAGCAAGGATTCGACTTCGCGCCGCAGACTTTCATCGTTTCCGCAGGTGTCTTCAAGAAACGCCGACCTTCGGCTGTCTTCCAGATCGAGAGCCGAGTGGTACACCTGCTCGATGCGCTTCCAGCGATCAGAATCCATGGGAAGTCTCTTGACTGAGCTGGCGATACAACCAGGCTTTGGCCAGTTTCCAGTCGCGCATGACCGTCTCGTTGGAAACTCGCAACACCTCAGCGGTTTCGCGTACATCGAGACCAGCGAAAAAACGAAGCTCGACGACGCGGCTCTTGCGTTCGTCCATCGTCGCTAATGTCTTGAGGGCGTCGTCTAAAGCCAGCAGATCCGGTTGGGGTTCGCGGGAGACCACGAGTTCGTCATCGAGCGGCAACACGGGAATATCGCCGCCGCGTTTCTGACTGCCGCGCGTGCGCGCGAAATCGACCAGGATGCGACGCATGAGCTGAGCACAAATACCAAAAAAATGCGCGCGGTTTTGCCAGTCCACTTGCTGGAAGTCGAATAGCCGCAAGTACAACTCATTGATCAGGGCAGTCGTTTGCAGGGTGTGCTCCGATCGCTCTCCGGCCATGTATCGGTGAGCGGCTCGATGCAGCTCGGCATAGACCAATGGAGTCAGCTTCTCCAGCGCTCCTTCCTCGCCGGCGTTCCAGGCGCGGAGCAAATTGCTGATTTCATGGTCCGTGGCGGGCATAGGTGTTGAGAGGGGGGAGTCTTGTTTTCTTTTGGGGGAGGGCCGGCTGCGCAGATTGTAAGCCAATCACCCAGGAATTGCCGAGATGAAAATGCGGTTGATCCCGAAGCCGCGGCAAAAAAACTTTTATCGGCTTTGCAGGTTTTGGTCGCGGTTTGCGCCTTATAGGGCAGAACCATAGCAGCTTCTGGAGCCATGCATCTGGGAATATCTGCGTAAATAGCTATCTCGCAGGACTGCCTTTGGTTTTTCGTGCAAGCGACATTCTGGAGGAACGCGATGAAACACAACAACTGGAAACTCACTCTAGGAACAGCGCTAGCGCTGCTGGCTTGGGCTGCGCCGGTATGGGCGGATCAGCCAGGCACATTTGAAAAGATTGATGTGGATGGAGCCGTTGTCACGATTGCCTCCGGCATCAACAACGATGGCTACATTGTCGGCTGGTATTGCCTGAAGAACCCATGTGGAGGCGGAGCCGGGACCGAGAGCGAGCCTCGCGTTCGCGGGTTTATACGTACTCCGGAACAGAAGTTTCTGCGCGTGGACATCAACGACTGCACTCCCACGCATACGGATTGCAATCACGCAGTCGGCACCCAGCCTCGCTATATCAGCCCGCAGGGAGTTGTTGTCGGCACTTACTTTACTTTGGATAAAGACCCTACAGGCAAGCTGAGGAAAGGCAATCCCCGGTTCCGTGGCTTTGCCTGTTTCGTAGCCACTTGTAGCGGACCCAACCCACAGTTTGTTTACTTCGATCCGCCATCGGATCTCTACGACCATCAGGATGACCCGGCGCAAGGTCTTTTCTACGACCACAGCATCATTCCGCGCGGGATCAACGCCGAGGGCGACATCGTGGGATGCATCCACGACCAGGACCAAGGACTTTCCATGCACGGCTTCCGTCTGCACGAAGGCACATTCACGAGGTTCAACGACGCCGCCACGATGAGTAACGGCATCAATCCCCAAGGCGAAATCGTTGGCGCGGATTTTTTGAACCTCACCGGATACCGTCTGGACAAATCCGGCAATGTCATTGAGCGGATATATTTCCCGGGCACGGACGAAACCGATGCCTGGGACATCAACGCCAGAGGCGAGATCATTGGTCAGGCGTTCACCAACGACTTCGCCGTAGGACACGCCTTCCTGCGCGACAAGCAAGGCAACTACGAGTTCATCGATCCCCCGGACGTGTCAAGCAGGAACTGTCTCGACAATAACGACAATCTGCCCTGCAGCTCGTTGGCTTTCGCCATCGCCGCTAATGGCAACATCGTCGGCCAGTATCGCGACTCGGCCGATCCCGTTTTCTGCTCGACTCACTCTTGTACTCACGGCTTCCTGCTGCAACGCACCGGGAACGACGACAAGGATTAGAGCACGGAGGCGACGAGAGTCTTGTGTTGCGCAGCATGCGGACGGAGAGACAATTCGCGCTCACCTTTCATGAGCCAGTTTCTTCGGATCTTCCGCTGATGTGAATAGCAGCTCAACAAGGCGTCGCACGAAGCACGCCCAATTAGCTCTGGAGGAACTGATTATGAATCGCTTGAAGCTCAGGATTTTGGCAAGGGTTGCAGTCGGTTTCGCGGCACTAGCGTGGATGCTCGTGCTGGCACCGGCAACAGCCACAGCACAACAAAGAGGCTATGTGCACGAGGTTGGCAGCGCGCTCCCGTCCGTCTCTGCAAAGGCCGAGACGCGAAAAGCTGCGGAGCAGCAGCGCCGGGGCGGGCCTCACGAAGGCATCAAGGTCTCCGGACGATGGGTGATCGAAGTCCGCAATCGAGATGGCAGCTTGGCAACGCGCCGCGAATTCGAAAACACTTTCGTGGGTCAACGCGTGTTGGTTGAAATTCTGACCGGCCAAGTCACTCCGGGGCCCTGGATCGTCCTCTTAAGATCTTCGGCACAGACCGGCCCATGCGATGCTAACGGCCAGCCCGAGGAATGCGGTTTGTATCAAGGACAACCACAGCGTCCACTTGGGGGGGTTGCTACCGCAAGTACGACTCTGACGGTTGCTGCCCTCACTTCTCCTCAAGAGATTCAGTTGAAGGGAACGGCGACGGTGACCGCGAATAGCTCGATTGACGGAGTCGATACCGCCATCACGGTTTGCGATAAGACGATCGCGCCCGCAACATCCTGCCAAGTGACTTCCGGACCTGTATTCCCATTCACAACGGCGTCTGCGCCGCAAAGCTTTGCCCCGGTTCCGGTGGCCGCCGACCAGATCGTGCAGGTGACGGTCACGATCAGTTTTTCCTGAAGCTTCAGGAATTTTAAGAGAACTAGGAAGGAAGAAAGCCATGAAGAACATGTCATTCGACAAATTTGCTATCGGCACATTGTTAATTCTCGCGCTAGCCGTTGCCGTTCCCGTCGGCCTGACGCAGGAGAAACCGGCGCAGAGAGCCGCTCAACAGAATGCAGCGCAGGAAAAACACAACCCTGCCGGCCAAGAAACCCGCGGTGGCCCGCACGAAGGCATCAAGGTGCACGGACACTGGTTGATCGTGATCAGGAATGCCGACGGGAGCGTCGCGTCGCTCCACGAATTCGAGAACAAACTAAGCCCGTTTTTTGCGACTCCGTTCCTCGCGAAGCTCCTCGCCCGTCAGGCAAGCGTAGGTTTTTGGCGTATCGATCTTCTGACCGTCTCTGTCACGGGCACTCAGCCGTGCAGCCTTGGTGGCACCCCGAGTGGTTGTTTCATCGACGAACCGGGCAACCCTGGCGCTGTTTCCAACAGCTTCAAGAATTTGACAGTCACGGCTACTGGCGGGACGTTCATTCTGGCTGGAACAGCAACCGTGACAGCGTCGCAAACTGCCGAGATCGACCAGGTTTCTACGCACTTCATTCAGTGCGGCCCGACTCTCGATCCCTCCAAGTCATGCCCCTCGGCGACAGGCGGCGAATTTACCTCTCACCCTGAAAGCATCACCGGACTGGTGCCTGGTCAGCACGTTGATGTCACAGTGACCATCAGCTTCTCATGAATCTGAGTTGCGTTGTCGTCACCAAATTTCGACTCGCGTGCGCAGCACGAAGATGAGTGCGGTGGATTATGAAGATCCAAGACAAAGAGACAAACCGGAACTTGGCGATTGAGTCCGCGCGCACGTTCAGTGCTGGCCGCGTTGCTCGCGCCATGCGTATTGTGCTGACGCTTCTTCTCTTCGGCATGCCGCTCTATGCGCAATCGAATGCGGCGCAGCTGAAGGCGGCGCCGAAGGAGGCCGCGACCACGCACAAGCTCGCGCCCGCGTTGTCGTTCGAACAGAGTGCAGGGCAGTTCATCGCGCGCGGCAGGCGCGGCAGCCTGATTCTGGAGAAGAACGGAGCAAGGTTTGCCTTGGCCCACAAATCAGCGAGCGGCCAAGTTCGAGCGCCACTTGCCCATCTAGAGTTTGCCGGCGCGAATGCTAAATCAGCGATTTCCGGGGAGCAGGAGCTGCCGGGAAAGGTCTATCACGTCCGTGATTTCAAAGGACCACTGACCGCCAATTCCACGTTTCGCCGCGTCCGCTACTCGCGGCTATATCGCGGCATCGATGCAGTCTTCTACGGTAACGAACGCGAGCTGGAATTCGATTTCATGGTTGCGCCGCGCGCGGACGCCGATGCAGTCCGGCTCGGCTTCTCCGGCGCGAGAAGGATTCGTCTCACCGACGGAGGCGACGTTGCCATCGACGTTGTCGACGACACTGTTCTGCTGCGCAAGCCCACGATTTACCAGCAGCAGCGCAGAGGCGTTCGCAAAGAAATTGCGGGCGCATACGCAATCGGCGGCCGCGACAAAAATGAAATCAGCATTCATCTGGGCCCGTACGACCACTCGCTGCCTCTGGTCATCGATCCCAGTTTCACATTCGGATCTCCGCAAGCCGATGAAGGCATCTTCGCCTTCGAATCGAATGCCAAAGGTGAAACGTTCATCCTGGGAGAGACCCTCGACCAGGCAAACTTTCCCACGACGCTGGTGCAACCAGGCCCGCTACAGCAGTTCGCCCAAAGCTGCTTTCTGACCAAACTAAATTCATCGCTCACAGGAGCCGTCTACTCCATCATCTTTGACGAGACGGGCTGCGGAAACCCGCTGGCAGTCTCGCCCAGTGGTGTGGCGTATCTCACCGGTAGCGTGTTTAACAACACTCCAAACGGCCTGGTTTCTGTAGGACTGGTAGTTTCGGTTGACGATTCCAGCGGAACGCCGCAGATCAACTCATTCCCATCGATCAATTACGACGCGGTAAGCGCCCTTGCGGTAAACACCTCCGGCAGCGTTTTCGTTTTCGGCTCTTGCCGGCTGGTACAGCCCGGCGATCCACCGCTACAGCTCAATGGGTTCAACACGCAACCGTTGCCCGCGCATGACATCTTTCCGGACGGCTGCACCGGATCGGAGACTGACTCAAACGTCTTCCGCGAGCCGCTGCTCACGGTTTTCGATCCACAGGGAAACTTGTTGTACGCATCGCTGCTTTCGCCGCAGGAGCAGTTCTTTAGTCCCGATTTCTATTCCATGACTGCAGACGACGCCGGACGCGCGTACATTCTCGGATACACCACGACTCCAATCACCGTTACGCCGGATGCCTATCAATCACAATGCGCGACGACGTGCCCGCACCTGACGGTCGTTGACACCACGACCACCGGCGCCGCGTCGCTCGCCTATTCCAGCTACCTGTGGCAAATATTCGGTCAGCCGCTTGGCTTGGCGGTGCGCACCGGGCCGGATGGCTCCGCCTACCTGGCCCTGTCGGCTGCTGGCTTCGGCGACTATCCTTACACGCCGCCTACGCCGCCCTATCAGCCTTTTGCGTTCGATGGTGACAGCGGTTCTTTCGACGCAGTTGAGCTCGCGCGTTTCACTTTGGGAAGCACCGGCACACCGAACCAGCTCAAGTACGCTCTGCTGTTCGACCCACGCGTGGAACTTAATGGTCCAGGAGCCAGCGCTACCGCCGGTCGCTGGCTTTCAGGATTGCGCTTGCTGCCCTCAGGCACCATCGCGGTGAACACTGCAGTGGACGTCAACAGCGATGGTTCCTTTGATACGGACGCAGTCGACATCTTTTATCCCAGCGCGCAGTTGCGCGCGCCGCTCATCGTCAATCAACTTTGGAATACCAGTGCCGCGCCGCTCAATGCCGGGCAGATCGCTGCTGACTCAACAGGAAACCTGTATCTCGCGCGCACCGTCATCAACGCGCCATCCACGACGGCGGATGTGGAGGTGGACCTTTTTGCCAACGCCGACCCGGGCAGCAACACGCCTCCCGTGGTCCAGGTCCCTGCGGACTTTTCTGTTCCCTCCACGACCAATGCGGGCGTCATTGTCACCTATGACACCAGCGGGTTTGATGCCGAGGACGGCGTTCTTCCCGTTTCGTGCAATCCCGGTTCGGGAACAATCTTCTTTCCTATTGGCGCAACAACGGTCACGTGTACCGCGACGGATTCAGGCGGCTTGAGTGCCAGCGCAAGCTTCACTGTGACGGTTACGCCGCCGCCGGTGAACACTCCGCCGGGTGCGAATGTTGTCGTGGAGCCGATAGACGAAGCACGCAATAACATCTTTGTCACCGTTTACCAGCCGATTACCTTGACCTTTGGGCAAATGAATACGGGCGGCTTTACCAGTCTGAAGACGCGGCTGGACTTGAACCCGCCTCCGCCGTGCGCAGATGCGACGAGCTGCCTGCAGGCCGGCAGCCCACCGACCTACTTTGACCTGACGACGCAGGCAGTGTTCGACGCAAGCGCGGGAATCGATATGTGCATCGACATACGCGGAATGTCCCTGGCCGATCCCAACAGCATTGCGATTTATCAGGCGCAAGGTCAGAACTGGTCGAAGCTGAATACCGACGTTACTTCGGGCGTGAAGGCATGCACGCACATGAGCAGTCTGGGCACCTTTGCGATTTTCTATCCCGTGGTGCCGGAGACTGCGATCAGGACGATCGCTGGAACGGGAGTGCCGCGCGGCAGCATCGACGGGCCAGGAGGCAATCCGAACGATAATGCCAATGACGGAGGTCCCGCAACATCCGCGGCAGTCACTCCCATTACGGGAACATTAGACCGCGCTCGCAATGTCCTCTACGTCTCCGACATTTCCGTCTTCCCCGATCCGTCCGGCGTAGCAAGCCGGGTGCGGCAAATCGATCTCAATACGGGAATAATCTCCGCCGTCTCCGGCACCGAGGAGAATTCATTCGACATCTCCGGCATGGCGCTGGACTCGGCCGGCAATCTGTACTTCAGTGACGGTGGGGGCTGCGACATCCGTAAAAAAGATTTCTCCACAGGTGCGGTTACCGTCATCGCTGGAACAGGAGTATGTGGATTCTCGGGAGATGGCTCACCTGCGGTGCAGGGGCAAATCAATCCTTTTAATGGCCAGCTTGCAATCGACAGCAATGACAACCTGTTCCTCGCTGACTCCGGAAATTCCAGAATTCGCCGTGTAGATGCCGTTACGGGACTGATCTCAACATTTGCCGGGGATGGCACTGCACGCGTTGTAGTGTCGGGCACAAATCCTACGCAGAACGGAATTGGCGCCGTGACCGGCCTGGCAATCGACAAAGCGGGAAATGTCCTGATTGCGACTACTCTTGAACTTCTGAGTATTCCGCCAGAAGGGTCGGTAATCAACATCCTTGCCGGATGCCAGAGCAACTGCACCGGGCTGCCATTTGACGGAGATGGACGAGCCCTTAGCGACCTGAACACCACGATCCTACACGGTAACTACCTGTCGATCGGAAATGACGGCGCGATTCTGCTTACCGCACAGAGCGATTTGCGCATCCGGCGCATTGACCCGGGCAGCGACGGTATCCTGACCGGCCAGCCGGATGAAATCATCTGGACGGTAGCCGGCTACTTCTACCCAATTACCAACGGCATTGGCATCTTCAACGGCGATACATTTTCAACTCAATCGACCCTAGCCGCGCCAGGGTTGGCATTGGAAGATGCTCAGGGCAACTTGCTGATTCTCGACAGTAACAATAATCGCATACGGAAAACCGGCTATTCGCCCAAACTTCCAGGCGGACATCCCGCCGGGCAGGGCGGCGGAGCCGATCTCTCGGTTTCGGCAACTTCTTCGCCCGATACGGTAAACACGGGCGACACGATCACCTATGGGCCGATCACGGTGTTCAACGACGGACCACAGGACGCCTCCGGAGCGAAGCTGACTGTTGCGCTGCCCGCTGAAGTGGGCTTCAGCACTGTTACAACCGAAGTTGGTTCCTGCACGGCTCCTGCTGTCGGTTCTTCCGGCACGGTGTTGTGCGACTTAGGAACTCTGGGCAATGGAGCTACCCCTCGCGTCACAGTCACAGTCACGGCGCAACAAGCCGGCGCATCACGAGCTACGGTGAGCGTGTCATCGTCTGTGCCTGATCCGAACCCTGCCAACAACAGCGCAACGCTCAGCACCACCGTGAACCAGGCGCCTATCGACGACCCGGAAACAATCACGGTCACCGATACTGTTTTACTGCTGCCGTCGGCGGTGATTCCGGTTGCGGAAAACATCACTGTGACCGATGCTTCGCCAATTCTGCTGCCCTCGGCCATGATCGCGGATCCGGAAAGCATCACCGTCACCGATGCGCCTAGCGTCGTCCCGCAGCCTATCGGCGTCATTGTGCCGGTCGGAGCACCAGTGGTAGTCCGGTTGGTGGACGCGAACAACAATCCTGTGCCTATTGAACTAACGTTTCCCGCAGTCAGCCAGCAAGGCATGGCGCAAGCCAATGTAGTTATTCCCATTCCGGCGCCGCCACGCGGATTCAAATTCCGCGGTCCGGTGTTCGATATCACCACCACCGCGGTATACACGGGCCCAGTTACGGTGTGTTTCCTGGGCAACGGCTTCCTGACTCAGGACCAACTGTGGCATGCCGGCGCGCTCATTGGTAGTACAGTGAACAACTCCGGCCGTGTTTGCGCCACCGTTACTTCGTTATCTCCTTTTGGCGTGGTTGAGCCGAGCTACCAGATTTGCTTGCTCTACGACCAAAACGTCACCAAAAAGAGCGGCAGTGCCTATCCCATCAAGCTTCAATTGTGCGATGCTGACGGCGGCAATTTGTCGTCGTCGTCCATCACGGTTCATGCCATCGGTGTGACACAGATCAGCAGCAACACTCCGGTCACGCTCGATGACACCGGCAACGCCAACCCCGATCTTGACTTCCGCTACGATTCGACACTGGCGGGCTATATCTTTAATCTCAGCACCAAGGGATACGCCACCGGAACCTACCGCCTGGACTTCATTGCCGGCGGAGATCCGGCCACTCACTCGGCTCTGTTCGCAGTTAAGTAGCGTGTCGTGATGCACTGTCAAATCGGGACAGAAGGGACAAACCGAATTCCTGATGGTTCCTTCTGTTCCGAGCTTCGCTAGGCCGGCGGAGGCCTCTGCATCGGAACGGGGACTGACAGACCGCTGCTGCTCGATCCGGGCGCTGCCACGCGATTCCCGCAAGAGCTCAATTCGCGACCGGGCATACGGCCGACGAGCTAATACTACTGATGGCGTAGGTCTGTGGCCTGCTTACAGAAAATCTTCGACCTTCCAAAGAATCAAAAACGAGGCTGGCGGAGAGAGTGGGATTCGAACCCACGATACCCGTTAAGGTATACACGCTTTCCAAGCGTGCGCCTTCAGCCACTCGGCCATCTCTCCTTATGAACAGGCGCTGCCCAGGGGGGCAGCAGGTCTATTTTACCGGATGATGAAGTAGTGGTTTCTCTAAAATACATTTTCTTGAACTCAACAAGTTCGCGCGAGGGCCGTGCATCGTCCTCCAAATCGGCACATATCTGGTCTGATTTCTATGCGGCGAATTGTTCCTGCTGCTCCTCGGCAGGACTGGACTTCTGCACGTTTCGATCGCAAACATCGATCAGTTCGGCGATTCTGGAGACGAGATCGGACCGGACTGCATTTTGTTCGAGCCGCCACGTCCAGTTATCGTCCGGACGTGAGGGGACGTTCATGCGGCAACTGCTGTCGAGTCCGAGCCAGTCTTGCATCGGGATGATGCACAGGTTGGCTACGGAAGTGAGCGCTGCGCGAATGAGGGCCCAATGAATACCATCGCTGTTCGGGCGGAGGTAACATTCAACCGCTTGCTTCTCTTCTGGACTGGCGCAGCTTTGCCACCATCCGACCGTTGTGTCGTTGTCGTGCGTGCCAGTGTAGACGGCAGTGTTGGCTTCGTAGCGATGCGGCAGATAGATATGCGCGCCCGGATTCCCAAAACCGAACTGCAGGATGCGCATGCCGGGCATGGCAAAACTGCGTCGGAGATGATCGACTTCGGGAGTGATTGTGCCGAGGTCTTCGGCGATGAATGGCAGGTCCCCGAGAGCGGCGCGCAGGGCATGGAACAGATCGTGGTTCGGACCTTTGACCCAGCGGCCATGCACGGCGGTCTGTTCCGTTGCGGGAATTTCCCAGTAGGCCTCGAAGCCGCGGAAGTGATCGAGGCGGATGATGTCGCACTGTTGTAACGCCCATCGCATTCGCTGGATCCACCAGTCATATCCACGCTGGTGCAGGACGTCCCAACGGTAGAGAGGATTGCCCCAGCGCTGGCCGGTTTCGCTGAAAAAGTCAGGAGGCACGCCGGATACATTGATTGGATTCAGGTCCTGGTCGAGCTGAAAGATGTCAGGATGAGTCCAGACATCGGCGCTATCGAGGTTCACGAAAATCGCCACATCGCCGATCAGCTTGACGCCGCGCGCCGCGCAGTAACGATGCAGCGAGCGCCATTGTTCGAAGAAGAAGAACTGGATAGCGCGATTCACCGTGATCTCGCGTCCAAGGTCGCGCCGGCATGACTCGAGGCTCGCGGGCTCACGGCGGCGCAGCTCGGCCGGCCACTCGATCCAGCTCTTTTGTTCGTGGTGATTACGCAGCGATTCGAAAAGCGCGTAGTCTTCGAGCCACCATCCGTTCAGCCAGCAGAATTCATCGAAGCGATGGCGCGGTGTGCCCTGTGCGCGATCGATGAACGTTTCCGCTGCTCGCTGGAGGAGCGGCAGCTTCGCGGACTGTACCTGAGCATAATCGACGTGCGGTCCCGATTCGGGAAGAGAACGTAGTTGCCGGTCGTCTATCCATCCGCGTTCCGCGAGTCGCTCCAGGCTGATCAGCAGCGGATTGCCGGCGAACGCCGACGTCGCGGAGTAAGGAGAATTTCCGGTCCCCGCTGGACTAATCGGCAGCACCTGCCAGAGATGCTGATGCGAATCCGCAAGAAAATTGGCGAAACGATACGCTTCCGGCCCGAGATCGCCGATGCCTCCGCGCGAGGGAAGGGAAGTGATGTGGAGCAGCGTTCCGCAAGCTCGGTCGAAGGCCATGATCTCTGAACGCGAGGGAAAACACTTCGGTATACATTTTGGGAATCCCACCCATCGAAAAGCACGATGGGTGGGGCACCCAAGATTTCTTAAGAGGTTTGATTCTCAATTACCCAATTACAAAATTACCGAATTACCAAATTGGAACTTACTGACCTTGTGGATTCAGGCCGCCGAGCGGTTGCTGGCTCTTGCTGATTCGGATCTTGCCGTTCTTCTCCATGTTCTGTACCAAGTTCTGGGCATAAAGCTGCACGGCTTGATTGCGCTCCTGGTCAAGAACCTTTTCGCGCGCGGCATCTTTGTTCTTGGCGAACTCTTCGGTCGACGGTTCCTGCTGATCCAAGATTTGAGCCACGATTCCGTTTTGATCGGTCATGATTGGGCCGCTGATCTGATCTTTGCTCAGGGAAAAGATCGATGCCGCCTGACCGCTCAGCGCGCCGATTTGCGGTACCTGATCTTTTTGAGTGACTAGGTCGCTGGTCTTGAATTGCGCTCCTTGCTCAGCGGCAGCTTTCTTCAGATCGTGCAAAGCTTTCGCACGCTCGGAGAGTTCCTGCGTCTTTTTGTCGAGCAGCGAATTCGCCTGCTCGGTCCTGAATTCTTTTTCCAGGCGATCTTTCGCTTCTTCGAAGGTCGGCGTGGCGGCCGGCTTGTTGGCCGTGACTTGGAGAATGGCATAGCCGTTAGGAATCTGCGCCACCTGCGGAGCAGAGTTTGGCTGCATCGAGAATGCCACCCGCATAAATTCAGGCGCGTTGCCCATTCCGGGAAGAGAGCCCGTATTGGAGAACCAATCCGATGTCTCGACCTTCAGATTGTGGGCGGCTGCGGCTTTTGCCAGGCCATCTACCTTGGCTTTGACTTCAACATCGGTCGCGAGCGTACTCGCCGCCTGCGCATCCTTCTGCTGCTTCACTACCGGCCCGATCTCAGATTTCACCTCTTCGAACGAACGTGTGTGCGCCGGCTGTTTGCCGAGCAACTGAATGATGTGGAATCCGTAGTTGCTCTTGACGAGGCCGCTGAGCTGTCCTTCTTTCTGCAAGCCAAAAGCGGTCTTATCGAATTCCGGAACCATAGCTCCATGTTGGAACCACCCCAGATCGCCGCCTTTCGCCGCACTGCCGGGGTCCTCTGAATCTTTCTTCGCCAGCTCCTCGAAGTTAGCTCCGTTCTGGAGCTGCTTGAGGATGTCCTCCGCCTTAGCTTTCGCTGCATCCACCGCCTTCTGATCGACTTTGCCGTCCGGACCGGGTGTCGGCGTCTTGATCAGAATGTGCCGCACGTGAACGCGCTCCGGTACTTTGTATTGATCGATGTGCTGGTTGTAGTAGTTCTTCAGATCGTCATCGCTGACGGTCACGCCGGAAACGTTAGAAGAACTGATCACGACATACTGCGCTTTGCGTTTAGCCGGGATCGAGTTCACCAACTCTTGCTTGTGCTGGTCGTAATAGGCCTTCAGCTCGGCGTCGGTGACCTTCACCTGCTTCATGATCTGGTCGGTGCTGAGGACCGCGTAACTGAACTTCACTTTGCGGTTCTCTTTCAGGTAGTTGTCCTTCACCTGTTGCTCTGGAACGGTGATCGTACCCTGAACCATGCCGATCAGTTTGTCGATCAGCAGTTGTTCTTTCACCATTTGCTCGAACTGGGCAATGCTCATGTGGAAGTAGTCGCTGGTAAAGCCGGCATAGCGGTCATCGCCGATGAACTGTCCACCTGGAAAAAGCATGGCGCCGAACTGCCCCTGATGAAGATAGTCGCTTAGCTCCTGATCGCTGGCGGTGAGCCCCATGCGCTCGGCCTCGGCGACGAGCGCATACCGCGTGACCAGTTGATTGCCGGCCTGCGCGCGCAGGAATTGCACGAATTCAGCCGGAAAGCCGCGGCTCTTGGCCATCTGCTGAGCCTGCTGATCGACTTCCTGGTTGCTGATTTCGTGTCCGGCGACTTTCGCATAGACATTCTGGCCGGGCGTTCCGGCAAGGCTGTCAAAGATGCCGGGAACCAGCGTGATGACCATCATCACCGAAACAAAAACCAGGATCGCGCCCAGGACGATCTTCTTGGTCAACGTGGGCGTTTGCAGGAACTTAATCATGGATGTGGATGAACTCCGGGCAGGAATGCCGAAAGCATGATTTTAACAAAAAAGCTTCTAGCTCCTAGCTGCTAGCTACTAACTTCTTATGCCAATTCTGATATTACAGTTCTGACGCGACCGACAACTGCGGTGTGGTCGCGCGCTCGACTTCGTGAAATTTGTTCATGTCGATATTGAGCACGTGCCCGTCTTCATCGTGGACGTAGATACTGGCGAACTTCGCGCCCCAGACGATCTCGTCGGCGCGGTACGACGAACGAGCGTGCACCGTTTGGGAAAACGTCTCATCCGTGCCGGTGAGCAGGATAAGGAATTCGGCGTTGCTGGCGATCAGATCGTCAGGCGTCGCTCTGTACAGCGGACTGCTTTCATCGATGGGGTGCACGATCGTCCAGCTCAGTGGAAAGAAGACAACCTTCTCGCGTTCGAGCTTGAGCTGATAATATTTGCGGATCTTCGGTCCTTGTCCAGTTTCGAACTTTGAGAGGAGCACGCGCGCGCCGAGTTCGATGATCTGATTATTTCGTGCATTGATGATTCGAAACTCGAACGCGTTGATGCCGTTATACGGCGCGATCACGGCAGAGTCGCTGAACAGAATTCTGGCCGTGGGACGCGAGAAACGCGCAAACACCAGCCCGGTGGCCAGAGCAAATCCCAGCAGACCAACGAAAGCCTCGATCGCTACCACCGCATTCGCCCCCATGCCGACAGGAACGATGTTTCCGTAGCCGATGGTCGAAAACGTGTCGATGCTGAAGAAGAACGCTCGTAGAAAGCGCGTGGAGAGTCCAAGGTCCACCGACATTTGCAAAGCATTGGCGCCGCAAAGCAAATAAGCGAAGGCGAAGATCACATTGATGATGCCGTAGCACACGGCCACAAGCAGAACAAAACGGGCCCAGGACATTGTGATCAACGCGTGGTATGAGGCAAGGGAATCGAGCCATCCCTGGCGACGTCGAACATTGAAGCTGCCGTTTCGATTCAGCAGGCGCAAATGCCGCTGTTGCGAGACAACGGACCCAAATCCCAGATCGCGATCGCGTTCCTCAGCCGTTTGTGTTTCGATGGCCGGTACTCTGGACGCCATGCCGAAATCTCCTGACTTCTAGAGAGATGATACGAGCATATCGGCGTTTGACGAACCAGCAAGCACAGGCGAGAATAAGAGCTGTCCTACCTGCCGAGCGTGGGCCTGTGGCGCAGCTGGGAGCGCGCTTCCATGGCATGGAAGAGGTCGTCGGTTCGATCCCGACCAGGTCCACCAAAGATTCAGCTCTGATCCTCACGCGAATTCAAACAGCGTAAAGCTTTGTACCCATCGACCCCGACGCTCACTAAGACGAACTAGGGTTTCGACGGTATGCTGTTACGCATGTCTGATCCCGTCGAGCTCGAGATTTTTCGCGAGGTCTTTCACTCTATTGCTGAGGAGATGGGCGCTTCGTTACGGCGGAGCGCGTTTTCTCCGAATATCCGCGAGCGCCGCGATTACTCTTGTGCCGTCTTCGCTCGGGACGCGCAGGTAATCGCGATGGGCGATCACATGCCTGTGCATCTCGGCTCGATGCCAATGTCCGTGCGCGCAGCCATCGATCAGCTCCGGCTTGGACCAGGTGATGTAGCGATGCTGAATGATCCCTTTGCCGGCGGTACGCATCTTCCGGACATCACGCTGGTGATGCCCGTGTTCCTAAATGGGAAGAAGCAAGCCCGATCTGGTCCCGACTTTTTCGTCGCCTCGCGCGCTCATCATGCTGATGTAGGCGGAGCGTCGGCTGGGTCGATGGGGCTCTCGCGCGAAATCTATCAGGAAGGTCTGCGCATTCCGCCAGTGCTTCTGGTGCGCGGCGGCGAGGTTCAGCGCGACATCATGGAACTGGTGCGGGCGAATGTGCGCACGCCGGAAGAGCGAGAAGGCGATCTCGGAGCGCAGATTTCGTCATGCCATACCGGGGCGCGGCGGCTCGCCGAGGTTTGCGCGCGCTACGGCTTGGACCGAGTGCAGCGAGCGACCGGCGAATTGCAGGATTACGCGGAGCAGATGACACGCAAGCTGCTCGCTGCGATTCCCCCAGGCGAATATGCGGCCGAGGATTCGCTGGATGATGATGGGATCAGCGGCAGGCCTGTGCGTGTCGCAGTTCGTATTCGCGTAAGACACGGTTCCAAAAAGGAACTGGTGACCCTCGACTTCACCGGCAGCGACGCGCAAGTGGAGGGCAGCGTGAACGCAGTTGAGGCGATTACTTACTCGGCGTGCTTCTACGTCTTTCGCTGTTTGTTGGCCGAGGATGTACCGGCCGCCGCTGGCATTATGCGTCCGATTCGCGTGATCGCGCCGGCGGGAACAGTCGTTAACGCGCGGCCTCCGGCAGCGGTCGCGGGCGGCAATGTGGAGATGTCGCAGAGGATCGTCGATTGTCTTTTGCGCGCGCTGGCGCAGGCGCTGCCTGATCGCATTCCCGCAGCCTCATCCGGGACGATGAACAATCTGACGATTGGCGGACTTTTTCCGCAGAATCACGCGCGCGCCGGCGAGCCGTTCGCCTATTACGAGACCATCGCAGGCGGCATGGGCGCACGGCCGACACAGGATGGCATCTCCGGTATTCACACACACATGACGAATTCGCTAAACACACCGGCTGAAGCGTTGGAGTATGCGTATCCGTTTCGCGTGACTCGTTACTCTTTGCGGCGCAATAGCGGAGGCGCTGGCGGGCATCGCGGGGGGGATGGCATTGTCCGCGAACTGGAGTTACTGTGCGATGCCGAAGTCACGATGCTCGCGGACCGGCGCAAACGCGGGCCTTATGGGCTGCACGGCGCTGAAGCCGGCAAACCTGGAACAAACGTTGCCATTCGAACCGATGGATCGGTCGAACCGATTCCCGCAAAGGGAAGCGTGCGCCTGAAGCGAGGAGATCGCGTGCGCATCGAGTCGCCCGGCGGAGGCGGATGGGGAAGTAAGCCCCGAAGCTAAAATCTTTCACCACGGAGACACAGAGACACAGAGAAAAAACAAATTCTCCGTGCTTCCGCGCCTCAGTGGTTGTCCTAGCGCTCATGACGGAAAGGGTTCTGCGTCGCAATCCTATTAAGTGCTCGGATCAGTAATGTCTTTGAGCACAGGATAATGTTCCACGAGGGTGGACGGCGCTTTCACCTTCATGCCTTTCAGCATGTGCTTCAGTTCGATGGCGTTCACCGCTGCTTGTCCTTTGTAGTGGTTGTTGGTAACAGCAAAGGTTTTCTCTGCCTTTTGCGCAAGCCGATCGATTTTTTCTTTCCAGGGTGCCAGTTCTTTTGGTGTGTACAGATAGTTGTAGCGATCGTCGCGATTGTCGGATTCGAACCATTCTTTGTAGTTTCGGCCATGCAGGCGAACGTAGGCGATCGGAGAAGTCGCATGTTCCGTAGCGCGTAGGGAACGTCCCAGTCGCGGCTGATCGATGTTGCAGAAGGCGACGCCTTGTTCGGCAAGACTGGCGAGCACCTCAGGCTCGTCCCACGTGGAGTGGCGCACTTCTACGACTAGCGGATATTGTCGAAATCGCTGCAACAATGACTCCAGATACGAACGGTTCTCGTCCGTATTCTTAAACGAGATCGGGAACTGGATCAGCAGCGCTCCGAGCTTGCCGTGCTCAGCGAGGGAGTCCAGTCCTTTCTTCGCGTTGCTCTCATCTTCGAGAAGCGGGTTGAGGGTTGCCGAAGAAGTGGATTGCAGCGATGCTCCGGGCGCGTGAGTGAAGCTGCGAAACAGTTTGGCCGTAAACTCAAACGTCGGATTTACTTCCCTAACCAGATCGCACCATTTCCTTCCCGTTTTGGGCTGGATGGGTCCGTAAAACGACGTATTGATCTCGCAGCAATCGAAGTATTGCGCCAGGAATTGCAGGGGATGCTGCTTCTTCTTTAAACCGGGAGGATAGACGATGCCTTCCCAGTCTTTATATGAGAATCCGGCGGTGCCGACGAGGACATTATGTGTCATGAAATTCCGGTCCTTGCGTTCCCTGGCGTGACGCCCGCCCTGACGGGCTGCGTCCCTACATGTTACTCACGAGCTCTTGCTAGAATTTAAGGGTGGCGAATCCACTACTGAGTCGCGAAGTCCACAAACGTCCATCGTCAGTTCAATTGCAAGGACGCATTCTCTTCCTTACCGAAGATCCTGAGCTGATTCGTCGGCAACTCGCCGGTGAAGACCTTCCCTGGGACACCGAGAATCCAGCGAATAATCCTAAGCTGCGCGACGACATCTCGACTGACGAGATTACGCCGGCGCATATCTGCTTCTTTTTCGATGAGACGCTGGGCGAATTTCCTTATACGGGACTGAAGTGCGGCAGCGAGTTGCCTATCAAACGCGGCGATATCAAGAAAGGCGGATTCGTCGCGGCGGTCAGCGGTAAGCGGCGCGGCAAGGGATCCAGTCGGGAACAGTCACCGTACGCGGAACTTTCGGCGGGCATCAAACTGGTGATCGCTGAGAACATCGAGCGCATTTACAAACAGAACTGTCAAAACCTCGGCGTGCTCACCTCGACGGATTTCAGCTTGATCGATTGCATTCGCCGAGGAGAAGAAATTCCGCTGGAGATTTTCACGCGCGGCGAAGACGAGATCACGCGGCAGGTGATCGAGTATGGGGGGTTATTTCCATTCAATGTCGCGCGCATGCAAGGCAAGGTGAAGATTCCGGCGATCGAGACCAAAACTCGTCCGATGACCGTGACGGAAAAGATCTTTGCGCGGCACATGATTGCCCCGGATGGAGGGGTCGGCGTGCCGGCAGTGAAACCCGACGATGCTGGATTTGCGCGCACTGACTTGCGCTTCAGCCATGAGTATGTCACCCCGATGGCTGCGATTTTCTACGAGCACTTCGTCGGCAAAGACACCCCGGTCAACGATCGTGACCACATCATCTTCTTCCGCGATCACCTTACGTTTCTGGATGAGGTGCTGTCGGAAGAAAAGCGCAAAATGGGCCTGCTCGATCTCGCGACGGAGCTCAAGCGAAAACAGGAGAGCTTCGCCGCAGCACAAGGCATCAAGTTGCATGGCGAGCTGAAGGATCGCAAAGGTTCGGAGGGCATCTGTCACTCGATCATCGCAGAGAGCTACGCCCTGCCGGGCCAGCTCAACGTTGGCTCCGACTCGCACACGCCGCATGTCGGCGCGGTCGGATGCGTGGCTTTCGGTATTGGCACCACGGATGTTTTCAATTCGTGGATCACGAAAGATGTGCGGGTGAAGGTTCCCGAATCGGTAAAAGTGGTGATTCGCGGGAAGCGGCGTGCCAACGTGACGGCGAAAGATTTCATTTTGAAACTGCTGGCGATGGACTACATCCGCAGCGGCAAGGCTCTCGCGAAAGTCATGGAATATTCGGGCGAAGCGATTGAGGAACTCGGCGTCGACGAACGCGCCACGATGTGCAACATGGCAGCCGAGATCGGCGGATTTACCGGCATCGTCGCTCCCGACGAGAAAGTGGTCGATTTTTTAGTCGAGCGCCGAGGCATGGATCGTCGCGAAGCCGCGCGGTTAATCGAAGGTCTAAGCAGCGATCCGGGCGCGCAATACGCGCACCTGATCGAGTTGGATGCGGCGGAGATCTATCCGATGGTAGCGACGCCCGGCGATCCCGGCAACGGCAAGTACATCCGCGAGCTGCACACGCCTGTGCCGGTTGAAATTGCCTATGGCGGCACCTGCACGGCGGGCAAAAATGAAGACATGGACATGTACGCCGAGGTTCTGAAGGATGCGCTGCGACAGGGGAAGAGAGTCGCGCCATCGGTCCAGTTCTACATTCAGTTCGGATCGCAGCAAACCCGCGAGTACTGCGTGCGCCAAGGTTACCTCGATGTCTTTCGCCAGGCTGGAGCGAAGGTGATCGAGCCGAGTTGCGGAGCGTGCATCAATGCCGGTCCAGGGGTCTCGACGCGTCCTGATCAAGTCGTGATCAGCGCGCAAAATCGCAACTTTCCCGGACGCAGTGGACCGGGGCAGATGTATTTGGCAAGTCCCTTCACTGTCGCCGCCAGCGCTATCGCCGGTTACATCGTGGAGTATGAACCGGCCGAACAGAAGGAGTTAGTCGGAACGTGATCGGCTCCGGAATTAATGTTGGGCGCCGATCCCCCGCAATCACCCGAAAGGAGCTTGCACTGAGGAGTTCCGAAACGGGAAGTCTCAAAGCCTTGAAAAGTTGAACCACAGGTTTGTCTTACGGAACAGCAATCATCGTCTCTGGTCCGCCCGGAGTAGGGAAACTGGCTCGCAGAGTCAGCATGCCCGTGTTTGAGTCGAGGGCGTAAACCGAAATGGATCCAGTAACCGTCGAGCCACTGAAAGCTGTGAATTGCCATAGGCTCGAACCGACGAAGACAAAATGACCCTGAGTGGCAAGGGCATAGGGCGCAGCACCCGTCGACGGCCCTGCAGACACACTTGCGGGCGTCAGTATGCCCGTAGTACTTCTGTTCGTCGCGAAAATACGAATGGTATTGTTCCAACCGTCGAGAGCGAATAAGTAATTTCCGTCGCTGCTCATAGCGAAGGAAGCGATCTGCTGACCTGCCGGGAATGGTGAACCCGGCACCTGGTTTAAGATGCCGTTTTGCGGATCGATGCTAAGCGCCGCTATGGTGCTATCAGAGGCCACGTAGAAAACTGATAGAACGGAGGTCCGGCTAAAGACTGAGGAATACCTCTCGCATCGAGGCTGTAACCGGCAATGCCCGAGGCGTTGGGGTCCCACTGACTGAAATAGACGAAATTGCCAGATGGATGCATGGCAATGCTCTGCGCATCCGAACCTGCGAGAAACGGATTCCCCGATAAGGGAGCGATGTTTGCATTGGAATCTATAGAGAACGCTTCACCGTTCGGCTGTTGCACCTCCGGGCCTCCAGCTAATTGCCCCGCATAAATCGAAGTACCGCCTGCTGTACTGCGATAGGCCAAGGCCGTTGGTACTACATCGGAATAGTCGGATGGTTCGATTGCCGCACCAAGAACGGCTGTAGTGGGATCAAACTTCATGGCAGCTATATCGCCCGAGCTGCGGTCAGCGCAGCACGAGCCGAGAAGTTCTCCGAAAACCAGAAATCGAGGCTCTGCGTTAAAGACCGATGGCGCAGTACCGGACCCACCTGATGAATCCGAGCTCGGCGCAGAGGCCGATCCTGCAGTTGTGCCATCAGGACCAAGGCTGTTGTCGGCGCCGCCGCAGGAGCTCATGACCGCGACCATGGCCAGCAAAAACCCTAAGAGCAGATTGAGGGCGACCGACTGACTAGGGACGCGGAACATGGCGACACTCCTCACTACCGATCATGGCTCAGAGGCTCGGTGAGTGGGATGAGGAGCTACTCTGGGCAGGTTGTCACGTTTGTAGCTTGATGAGCAATTAGCATCTCATCGAGATCGAATATCACGGTGATGTGGTTGGCCGGCACAGCCGTATCGTATGCCGCCCGCAATTGCGACTATGAGGAAAGAGGATAGCTACTCGATGCCTATTAGCTGCTTTTCGGCATGGCTCTTTCGCGTTCTGCCGCCGGGAGCTTGGAGATGTTGCGGCTGCTACAATAAAATTTCCAGTTCAAAATACTGCGCTGTTCTATCCTGATTCGCTTATCGCGCATTTATTGGAGAGTTGAAATGGCCTACGTCATCGCAGAGCCGTGCATTGGCACCAAAGACACAGCATGTGTGGATGCCTGCCCGGTGGATTGCATCCACCCTAAGAAAGATGCGGAAAAGTTCCCCGACAACAATCAGTTGTTCATCGATCCGGTCGAATGCATCGACTGCGGCGCCTGTGTCCCCGTATGCCCGGTTTCGGCCATCTTCGCCGCCGACGATCTTCCTGACAAATGGAAGGAATACGAGCAGAAGAACGCCCAGTACTTCGGGCGATAAGACTTTACCCCAGAGACACGGAGATACAGAGAAAGTCAAACCTTTGGCAAACGCTTTCCCTAAGCTGTTATGAGTTCTACTTGCTTTTGATTTTCTCTGTGCCTCAGTGACTCCGTGGTGAAACGGGTTTTCGAGGTCTTCCGTGCTGAAGCAGTCTGACGCGATCGTGCTGCGGACGTACCCGTTTCGCGAGGCAGACCTCCTGGTCACATTGTTCACGCGCGAAGAAGGCAAACTCAAAGGGGTCGCGCGCTCTGCGAAAAAATCCAAACGCCGCTTTGGCGGCGCGTTAGAGCCGCTCACGCGGGTGCGCGCCTACTACGATCACAAAGAGGGACAAGAGTTGGTGCGACTCGACTCGTGCGATGTGATCGAATCGCCGCTCATGCACGCTATTGACTATGAGCGCGCAATTGCCCTCTCCTATGTCGCCGAGGTTCTTGATTCCTTGCTGCCGGACCACGAGACCAACGATGCGGTCTTCCGGCTCACTCTTTCCGTACTCCCTTACCTGGAAGCGGGTCATCTCTGGATGCCGCTTACCTATTTTGACCTCTGGATCGCGCGCCTGATGGGGCTGCTTCCCGAATTGGGAGAGTGCATTGTATGCGGAGAGTCTCTGAACGGAACCGGCAAAGCGTACTTCCATGCTCTAGCCGATGGCCTGATGTGTCTCACACACAAGCGCCTCGCCAGCTCCGAGATGTCGCTTGATTCGCGGAAGATCGCTTCGGAAATGTTTCGTGCGCCCATCGACGCGTTTGCCTCCGAACCGTGGAAACGCCAGCGCGGCGCCGACCTGCGCAAATTTGCTGGGCAATGCATCGAACGCCACACGGAAGGGAAGCTGGTTACCGCTTTAGCGCTGGCAAAATTGAATTGAGCTGCTAAGCTGCTGGGCTTCTAAGCTTCTAGCCCGACCTCGACTTTTTTGCTCAGCAGCTTAGTCTTCGTCCCGTGCGGCTGCTTTCGTGCGCCAGCTCCAAGGCGCGCATTACATCAAGCATCTGCTCGTGGGTAACGGCGATTTCGGCGCGGCCAAGGATTGCATCGCGCACGTTCGCGTAATACAGCCGGTAATCACCTGGGAGTGTAGGGACGATTTCGGAGTCAACTTCGGTTTTGTTAGGCCAATAGAGCGTGCCCCACTTTTGTTTGGGTTCGCGTCCCCAGGTGTCGTCACGGGGAACTTCGCCGCGCTTTAGAGCTTCCTCCTGCGGATCGACGCCGTACTTCACATACGCGCCATGCGTGCCGTGCAGCAGAAAGCGCAGTCCGGGCGCGAGGGAGATCATACCCGCGCGGAGCAGCGCGCGCATATGCGGATAATACAGAGTCACGTCGAAGGCATCATCGATCACAGCTCCGTCGCGTTCGATGCGGATGTCGGCCGAAATCGCCTCGGGAGTTCCAAAAAGGGAAAACGCGCCGTCGAGCAGGTGCACGCCGAGGTCGAAGAAGACGCCGCTTCCCGGTTCCACCCGCTCACGCCACGCATTAGGACGAAGCTGGAGGCGAAAACGGTCGAAGTGAGCTTGGTAAAGAGCGATCCGGCCTAGTCGTCCGGATTCGACGATCTGCCGCACGGTCCGAAAATCGCCATTCAAGCGCAGATTCTGATAGACCGTGAGTAGTCGCCCACGTTCCTGCGCCAGTCGCACCAGTTCCTCTGCTTGCCGGTACGTTGGTACAAACGGTTTATCCACCACGACATCCCGCCCAGCCAGCAGGCATTCCCGCGTGAGTTCGTAATGCGAGGTGTTGGGAGTGGCGACGACGACCAGGCGGATGTCGTCGATCGCCAGCAGTTGGTCGAGGCTCCGCACTTGTTTTGCATGCGGATACATCTGCGCGGCATCGTTGCCGTGTCGCTGCAGGATGGATGCGAGGCGCAATCCCTCGACGGCCGAGATGATCGGGGCGTGAAAGACTTTTCCGGCAAAGCCAAACCCGATCAGTCCCACATCGATCATCGAAAGAGTCCTCCGGCGTACTTCGTCGTCCCTGAGTGGTCAGCCATCAACGATAATAGAGAGTTGTATGCCAGCGGGCGGAAACAGGAACAAACCTCGCTTTCACCCGGCGCATCTTTGAGGTGACATGGAACGACGACAACAGAGCCGCATTGACGACACCGATCTTCAGGAGTTTTTTCGTAGCATCGAAGAGCAATTTCAGAACAAGTTCCAGCGTGAAATGACTGGCGAAGCCCGGCGGTACCTTCATCTAGCCGAACAGGTGATCCGCAACTCCGAGCAGGAACTACGGAATGAATCGTCGCGCGAAGGACTCCGCTAGTAGCTCAAAGACCAGATCCCCCTCATTTTCCAGTTCACAGAAGCAGAACATGTCTAAATGACCGACGCGCGCCATTTGCGCGGCGCCTCCCGATTCGTCAATACATGCTTGCCGACGCTACGTGTTTTTTCGTCGTTCTGGCGACCACCTCAAAACTTCACCGCCGTTGGACATCCAAACCAGCAAAACATGATTCAAGTCATTCAGAGTTGCTGCTAATGTCAGGATTTTTCGCCTAAGGCAAGCGCGCAGGATGTCAACATGAAATTCCACCAGGTGACAACCGACTGTACGATGGTCCTCGCCGCATGGATTTTGCTGGGTACTGCTAGCCTAGGCGCGCAAAGCCGCAACACTGCATCGGCAGAACTCCGAATCCGCGTGGTGGTCGTACCGAGCGTGAGGGCACCGCTGCCACCGAACGAGAAGCAACTAGAGTCCGCTGCAGGTACCTCGATCAGTTTTGAAATGCCACACGAGAACCGCTCCATTCGTTCGACTGCCGACATGTTTGTAGTTGACCCCGTGACTCACAAGCCCCAACGGGCCCAACTCGAGACGACTACGATCGTCGCCGAGTAGCCAATCCAGACAATGAACATCGCGCCGCCGGATTCTGCCGCTTCGTGCAGCAATGCTAAGATGAATTCACCGTCTTATGAGTTCCCGGCCTAATCGACTTCTGGTTCTACTCCTTTTGGGCGCCTCGGTTGTTTGCAGCGCCGCCTCTCGTCCGGACACCGCGAAGAAGACACAAATCAACGGCTACCTGGTTGACGTTTCCTGTTCCAAAGATGAAGCGGAGGCAGGTTCCAGTCCTGCCTGGGGACAGAAGCACAGCCGCGGCTGTCTCCTGATGCCGGTGTGCGTGCGCAGTGGCTATGCGGTTCTGACATCAAACAATGAAATTGTGCGTTTCGACAGCAAAGGCAACGAACAGGCCCACCGCTTAATTTTGGCTACCAACAAGGACGCAAACTGGCGAGTCATCGTTCATGGTGTCCGTCAAGGTGACCAGGTCGCAGTTTCCAAGATCGAACTGCTGAAGTAAGACATCCGTTTACCACAGAGTCACAGAGACACAGAGTAAGCAAAATAACCGATTACGGTTTTTCTCTGTGACTCGGTGTCTCTGTGGTGAATGAAATGGGTCGAAGGCGGAGAGAAGAATGAAAATCGGCATCCTTACCGGCGGCGGCGATTGCCCTGGTCTGAATGCGGTCATTCGCGCCGTGGTGCGCAAGGGAATCTTTCATCATCACGATGAGTTTGTCGGGTTCCTCGAAGGCTGGCGCGGTGTCGTGGAAGATCGCGCCATGCCTCTCACGCTGGACAGCATTGCCGGCATTCTTCCGCGCGGCGGCACTATCCTGCGTACCTCGCGCACGAATCCCTCCAAGAAAGAAGGCGGCATCGAGGAGTGCCTGAATACGCTCAAGCGGCACAAGCTTGATGCGCTCACCGTTCTCGGCGGAGATGACACCCAGTCGGTCACGTACAAACTGCATCAGGCCGGATTCCCCGTAGTCGGCGTCCCGAAGACGATTGACAATGATCTGAGCGGCACGGATTTTTGCTTTGGCTTCGACACCGCGGTAAACATCGCGACCGAAGCCATCGATCGAGTGCACACCACAGCCGAAGCGCACAACCGCGTGATCGTCGTCGAGGTCATGGGACGCGATTCCGGCTGGATCGCCATCTATGCGGGCATTGCCGGAGGAGCTGACGTCATTCTGATTCCGGAACGTCCGTTCGACTTGAACGAAGTAGCCGAGAGTCTGCGCCAGCGCCATGCACGCGGACGTTATTTCAGCATCGTCGTCGTTGCCGAAGGCGCCAGGCTGCGGGCCGGACTCGATGACCAGATCGTCGCCGAAAAAGGAAAGAAGGATGAGTTCGGCCACGTGCGCCTAGGCGGCATTGGAACCATCCTCGCACAGGAGCTCGAAAAGCGAACTGGATTCGAGACCCGCGCCGTCGTCCTCGGCCACATCCAGCGCGGAGGCTCGCCGACCGCCTTCGATCGCGTCCTGGCAACGCGCTACGGAATCGGCGCCATTGACGCCGTCCACCGCGGCGAGTTCGGCAAGATGGTCGCGCTGCGCGGCACTGATATCGTGACGATTTCCTTGAAGGAAGCGCTCACGCGAACACGCACCGTGGGTCAAGACCTGATCGATGTTGCCGCGGGTCTGAAGGAACCGGCGGGAAACTCGGCGTAGCTCCCAGCGACTGGTCAGGGTGTCTCTCCAGACTGCCCGTTGCCGGCATCCTGGTTCGTTATAGCGGGCTCGCGACTGCCGAGCGGGCGGATTTTGCCTCCCAAACCCGTCAAGGCCACAGCGAGGCGCTAATCGCTCTTAATCGTATGAACAACGTATAAGTCGCGATCGGCCCGATGCAGTTCCAAAACGGCAAAAACCATCGAAAGCGAGGGCTTGTGACGTCTTTCGATCGTCCAAACAAAGTTTCGACTTTCACGAATTTTCCTGGCAATTCCCAATTTCGGAACCGATCCGACTTGTAAGCTGCGGAAGGGCAACCCGATAGCGGACATCCAGAAGCTAGGAAGTAAGAGCTAACAGATGGGCCTCTCGTGCACGACGTCAAAGAAAACGTCGTTCACGAATCACCTCACGAATGGGCCAGCGCTCCGCGTCCGGCTCCAGCCGGACCGCCGTGGCGCTCATCCAGACGTTCGGCGTCGGCCAAAGCCGCGGCACAACGTGACCGCCAGACGTTGGCATTTCGATTGCCCGCAGCGCAATTTTGGTTCCGAAAACTCAGGCTGTCCGTACCATTCCTAAAATGGGAAAGTTGTGAGATCGCTTTGGCTCTTTTCCTCCGCGAACTAAGGCTTCTTCTGCGGAAGAAGATACGGCAGCAGTTCGGGGCTGATCACGATCTTCGCGCCTTCCACCTGAATCGGATCGGTGGGCATGTGTACCTTTCCGGCAGGAATCTTCACGTTGGGCGGCACCTGGTAGAAGGGGACAACCGTCACGGTCAGATCGCCGGCGGGTAGATCGCGCAGGAGGAAGCTTCCGTCGGCGTCGGACGTAACCGTTTTATGGTCCGCATTGATCTGTACGCCGGCCAGCGGCTTCAGCACGAAGTTCTCGTCGCTCGATCCGTCGCTGGGCTTCATGTTTTCCGGCAGAACGGCGTGATCCTGCGAGTCGCTCGCCACGGTGATCGGTACCTTCACAAATACTTTTCCTGAAATGGAACGAAGCGCCCGCACAGGAATATTCTGGACGACGGTCTGCACCGGGCTCACGTGGATCGCGAACGACTCTTTGGGTGCCGTGTAGTTCGCGGGCAGAGTCGTGGGATCGATGCTGAGCGTGTAGTCCCCTGGCTGCACGTTGTCCCACTCAAAGTCGCCGGAGCCGGCGGTGTGCACCTTGCGCACCTGCTTGCCATCGTCGAGCAGCAGTTGCACTGTGGCCAGCCCTTTCGAATCGGGTTCGCGCTGATTCTCAAAACGGAGATCGTTGAAGACATTGCCGATCACGCGCGCCGAATTCAGCACGCCAAAGTTGACGATCGCGACATGCTGCTGGATCAGGTCCACATCCTGTTCCGCGCGGGTGGTCATGCGTACCGGCTGCTTGAATTGCGCCAGATCAAGGCTAACCTGATGCTGATCGGCAGAGACGTTGGAGAACTTGAAGCGTCCTTGCTCGTCGGTGGTCGCGATCTCTCCATTTTCGAGGCGGACCTGCAGTCCTTCGAGGCCGCGCTCGCCGTCGGTGTACACGCCTTTTACGCTGCTGTCCTGGAAGACTCGTCCTTCGATCGTGCGGCTGCGATGCAGGATGGGCAACGCGCCGGGATTCGCAGCAAAGTTTTTCTGGAAGCCGATAGAAAGCACGGTCGTGCGTTGCAGGTTGTGCTGCGCACCGTTCCAGAGCAGAACGTTCATCAGCGTCGAGCGCAGTTGGAATGTAGGACGTAGCTGGTAGGAGGCCGAGTAGCCGTACGTATCGGTCCAACTGCTTGGCTGCGGCGGACTGCTGGACCGTGTGGCGGACATATTGGGACTCAACCGCAGCTTGCGTCCGAGCGAAAGATTTGCCGCGGCGCTGAGAGTTAAGCCCGTCGGCTGCTCCGCCGAGAGTAATGCTTTTACTTCCGGTGGAAAGTTCGGTGAATCGATGAATGCAACGGGATTAGCCAGAAACAAAGCCTGCAAATCCGGCGAGAGCAGTCCAAGCTCCTGATTCAACTGCTGCACCAGCGAGGGGTGTACGCGGTCCTCTTCCACGCCAAGCAACAGTTGCTGCCGCCAGACGGGGATGGCGAGTGTATCGCGAAGGGTGAACTCATCCTGCGAGTTGATTTGCAACGGGTCTTGCAGAGAACCAATGGTGAACTCGGCGCTGTTGTCGAGTCGGGGAGTGAACTGGGAATTAAGTGTGAAGTCGTAGCGGTTGCCGGTGCGGCTACCGTTAGTAAAACCTCCAGTGTTTGAGGTGTGCATGTAGGAGAAATTGAAGTGCTCGGTCGGGGAGAACGTGTAGTAGAACGTCGGACTCAGGTAATCGTAGCTGCCGGGGTTTCGGAAGATCAGGCCTGGAGTGATGTTCGTATGTTCGAAGTAAAGCCCTTGGCTCAGACGTCGAGTAGTACGATACGTCACGCCGCCCTTGATCGAGGATGAACCCGAGAACATGGTCTGAAGCTGGTTGAGGGCGAAGTTTTGCGAAGCCCAAAGCGCGCTCAAATAGCCCGACCAAAGGAAGGAAGTGTACGACGCATCACCCTGCAGCATCTTGCCGCGCGTGCTCGCTCCCAGCGTACTTCCCAATGCCAGGTTTTTGCGAAGTAAATAACGAAATCCGGCTGTCTGCGTGAAATAAGTGCGGCGCTCGGGCGCGGAGATCAGCTGTGTGGTCGGAATGTTCGCATAGGTGGTGCTGCCAAAGAGATTGAGACGGCCACTTTGCTTTCGATGAAAACTGAAGCCGGCTACATCGCGAGTGGAGCTGAGAGAGAGATAGTAGTACGGCACAGACGTTCCTGCGAAGAACGAGTAGGAGTTCTTGCCATAGTTGAGAGTAACGTCTGCCCCGCGGATTTCCATGAGCGCGGCATTCGAGAAGTTATCGACGCGATCGTCGAAATTCGCGCCGGTGAGGGACTGCGTAAAATCAAGCGCCTGGATTTGGACGTGGGGCGTGGTGTAGCCGATCGTCCCTGTGCGGAGATTCGCAGCATGTCCGCCGAACTGAGAGTCATCTTCGACTTGACTGGAAAACTCGAAGCGATCGGCGCCGAACTGCTGCGACCATTGCGCACTGCTGACCAGCACCCAGGCCGCATTGCCTGCCTCAGTTGTGTTCTGAAAATCCGAACCATAGGTACCATGCGCCAATTCTGCGTTACGGCGAGCAAGGCTCGGAGGAATGACGAACATCGGTTTATCCATCACCCGCACTACGATGCTCACAGGATTGCCGTTGACGTAAGCCAGTGCGACAGTCTCGCCACGCTCAAGGCCAACAAAGTCAATCGTATCGTTCCCGATTTGGGCCGTAGCTATCTTCTCATCGAGAATGATCACACTGGTGACGCCAGGAACAGCGATAGAGCGTTCCGATTTCCAGTACACATCGACACTCGAGGGGAGATCGGAATCCGAAGCAAAAGTGGGCACGGCGCAGACAGAGATCGCCGCCAGCAGCAACCACGCTGCCCTCACGACGAATCGACCTCTGGCGCGGCGTAGCATCGGAATCTATTTGCTTGCGGTTTTCGCAGGAATCGTGAAAGCGATCTGCCTTGTCTCAACCCTCGTATCGCCGTAGACCTGCGACAACACTGCTGTGTAGTCACCCGGCGGCAGTTCGCCGGACCAGTCCACCTTCATGGAATCCTTCTGTCCGGGAAGAAAACGCTTTACACCGCTCTCAGCTTTGGCGACGAGCTTGTGCTCAGGGTCCAAAATCGCGAGATGTCCCTGCGTGAAGATGTGTGTATTGCTCTCATTGTCGATGTCGTAGGTCAGGCGCAAACTTTGGGTAGAGTCCGGTGGAGCTAACTTCAGATCGTTCACCGTGACGTTGTACTGCTCGGTGTCTTTGGCCGTGAGCAACACCAGGCAGCCAAGCCGCATATTGGTAAACACCCTTCGGCCGTCGTCAGTTTGCTTATTCGTGGCCACAGGCGTCGATTCGACAAACAGTACAGCGTAATATCCGCCGCGAGCGTCGGAGGGAGGCGTAATCACGGCCTTCATCTGCTGGGTAGTTCCGGGAGGCACCTGGAAGGTCTCCGGCACAAACTGAATCCAGTTCGCCGCAGAGCGCGGCGAGGTTCCGGGCGCGGTGAAGACTTTTTCGTTTTTGTCGTTGTACCAAAAGTCCGTGATCTGCACGTGGAGATCAACCGCCTCAGAGCCCTTGTTCTGCACATTCAGTGCGTATTCAAAAGGAACCCCGGGCTTGAAGTTCTCGACGATCTGGGCCGGAGCAAGGGCGATCGCCTGCGCAAAGGAAGAGATCGGCGCAATCGCCAGCAGAAGAAGGATCGGGAAGACTTTGATCGCAATTTTCATTCAGGGCACCGTGATTGTGTAAGTGAGTACTGCGCTGTCCGAAGCAAAAGATGTGCCCGGTCCGTTTACCTTAGAGATAAAAAGACCGAGATACCGAGTGATGGTGGAGCGGTCGGATGCGGTGTTCGTAATCTGCACCCTCGCTCCGCAATTGGGAATGGCAGTAAATGGTCCTGCGCTCGCCGACGCGTCCTGCATGTTCAATATGGCTGAGTGTGCGAACGCTGTCTGTGTACAGACCGTGATCGTGCCGGTCGTAGACCTTAGATCGGAAAAAGCCGGTTTAATGCGATAGGGAGTCGAGTAGATTGCGCCGCCAGCTTGCGCAATAGCAGTGAGGCCAGCCCCTGCGCCAATGCCGAGACCGTTCACATTCCCGTAATCCACGGAGTAATCCGTTGCCGGATTAATCGTGAGGCCGGAAGGATCGGAATCGAGAGTCAACTCGACGGCGCTCTGAATCTTGTTTGGGCTCGTAGCAAGCTTCAGTGTGTCGCTCTCAATGGGAAGCCCCGCATTGACGACCGTGAATGTGATCGTTCCCCCGTTGTCATTACCCGTGACAGCGCTCGCGCCGTCATTGTCGGGCACAAAAATCGCAATCCCGATGGTCACAGTAGTGCCGCTATTCACTCCTGGCGGAGGAACAATATTGGTTACGCCGCCTGAAGTCGACAACGCGGAATAGTTCGCGGCAACATTGCAGGATGAGTTGCTCGGGCATATCCACGCCGCCAGGGCTGCAGGATGCTGGAAAGGAGTGCTGAAGGAGGCAGTTACGTATCCTTGTCCAAGGATCGTGTTCACCGTCATCCTGACTTCACTGAAGTACAGAGCGCCATTGCCCAAATCGGTAGCCGTTAAACCGGCACCCGGTGTTCCCACCGCCAGGCCATTCATGGTTCCGAAGGAAGTGCGATAGCCACCACCGGCGGCAGTGATTGTGACGCCTCCGGGCGCGGTCGCTAATTGAAGGAAAGTGCCGCCTCGCGCAAAGCATTGCAAGCTGATGAGGAGGGATACGAACAGGAAAACGGGTTGAAGAAAACGCTTCGCATATGAAAAACCACGCCCGGCGCTACGCTGGGCAGCTCCGGGCGTGTTGGTTTCAACTTCATGAAGCGTGTTTGTTCGCATTCTACTTCTGGCTTATTGGGCGCCAGAGGACCCGATTTAATTCACGGTTAAGGTGAAGGTCACAGTTGCGGTTTGCGAAGCGTTAAGGCCCGCTCCGCTCTTGGGCTGTACGTCCACACCGATGAATCGAGTAAGAGGAGTTTTGCCGTCAAGATCGGCTACTGTGGCGATCGGATCCGCACTGGCGGTGCTAATTGGCGAAAAATCGCCTACGGCGGCGGGAACCGCACCAGTGCCGGCGGTATCGCGAACGAGCGAGACATTGCCGAGTCCAAAGTTCGCCGTAACCTGAGCCGTCAGACTTTGAGAACCCGTCGCGCTCTGCGAAGTGTAAACCGGAACCAACTGGTAGTCCGTCCAGTAGATAGCATCCGTAACTCCGGGCGTCGTCGGCGCGAACTTGCTGGCGCAGGTGTTGGCAATTGCCAGAGCGTCAACATTGCCGAAATCCATCGTGTAGTCGGGACTAGGAGCGCCAGTTGCCGTCACTGTGCAGTGGCCGACTCCCGCGGTGGTGCCCGTCAGCAAAGTTAGCGATACCGCAGGCTGCACTTTCACTGTTACTTGCAATGTCGGAGCAACAGTGTTGCTGTTGGTCGCAGTTGTCGCCGCGAAGGATGTAGATGCCATCGTCAACAGGGCTGCAAAGATGGCGAGTGATATGCGTTTCATAATTGTTTTCTTCTCCTCTGTCTTTTCTTCCCTGTTGCCATCCGGACTGATTCGAATGGATCGGGTTGTTTTGGGGTCCTCATTCGCGCCCCGCCGTCTCGGTCCATTTTGGGAAAGCTTTAGTGCCGAAAGACCGATGTACTTCGGGTGCGATGGCTGGAGATTAAGGCTCTCTAAGAAAAGGGTCAACGTAACGAACGGGTGCGCGGAGGTAACCGCCGAGTGATGGTTAGCCCAGTGTTTCGAGCAAGTTGCAGCCGGGGTGAAAGATGAGAGGACTCTAATCTAAGTAGCTGATAGGGCGAGGCTTATGAGAGCGCAAACAGAGGGTCGGGAAGAGCCTTAAATGGCGCTGAAAAGCACCCGAAAAGCCGTCAAAACGCGGAGTTGGGAGAGTTACGAAAGGAACAGCAACAAGCAATAAGCGGTGAGCAACAAGCACACACCAAATTCGGCCAGACGGGTCGCGTGCCTTTAGCAGAGCTTTCGAGTCTGAGAGACTCGATTTTGCTAATTGCTTACTGCTAATTGCTTATTGCTGCCCTTAAAAGCAGAACGACCCGCGCGGAATTCCGCAGCGGGTCGTCCGGTAAGCTGTTTGGGATTGGCTTGAGGCGGTCACTCTTCTCAGGTTCACCTGCCGCAGCCGGTGAAGCTGTTCAAGGGGCCTCTGCAAACCTCCCGATATAGCGGAGTTCGCCAGGTCTTTAGAGCGAGTCGCCCTAAGCCTCAGCCACCTCACGTGATCTACTACTACCATCAGAACTTGTCATATATGTTGGATCGCCCTCCTTTCCCGTGTAAAGGCAGGATAAGGGTCTGATAACTGAAAAGTCAACCCACCGAATCCTGTTTGATAAGCTCTATCGTTGCGACTTCGTCATCGTTCTGGACGTAATAGCATCGAGAAACCCCCATTTCACCACGGAGACACGGAGACACAGAGGACAAAAAGTCAGAAGGCAGAATTCAGAAGGAAGAAGTAGAGCGGCAATTCCAGAACATGATGCCGGATTGCCTCGACGGTTTTACTTCTGATTGGCTCGATCTGACTTCTGACTTTCTCGGCGTCTCTGTGCCTCTGTGGTAAAGATCATTGCCTGAACCCGCACCAACTCGATTATCCGCCAAGCCTGGCGCTGACATTCAGGCGCAGTCGCTTTCTCGCGTCTACCGCATGGGTGACTCGGAAATTCGCGCGGTGAACGACATTAGCTTTGACGTGAAAGCGGGCGAGTTCGTCGCTCTCCTGGGTAGTTCCGGATCGGGAAAGTCGTCGCTCCTGAACCTGATTGCCGGGCTCGATACGCCGACATCCGGTTCTGTGCTCGTCGCCGGACGCGATCTGGCGCGGATGTCGCGCGAGGAACTTGCAGTATATCGACGCAGCACGGTCGGCATGGTCTTTCAGGCCTTCAATCTGGTGACGGCGATGACGATCTTCGAAAACGTCGAGCTGCCGATGCGCTTTGCCGAAGCGCCGCGCGGCGAGCGAATGAGTCGCGCGCGCGCTGCGCTGGAGCGCGTGGGCCTGGGACATCGTCTCGATCATCGTCCGGCGGAGCTCTCGGGAGGCGAGCAGCAGCGCGCCTCGTTGGCGCGCGCCCTGGTGAACTCGCCGTCGCTGCTGCTGGCCGACGAGCCTACCGGCAATCTGGACAGTCGCACGGGCAGCGAGATCATGGAGCTGATTCGCAGCATCAACGCAGACGGCGCGACCGTCCTGATGGTCACGCACGAACGCGCTCTAGCCGACCGTTACTGTCATCGCGCAATCTTCTTGCGCGACGGCAGACTCGTCGAGGATCCGGCGGAGGTCGGCGCATGAAGACCGGCGATCTGGTTGAACTGGCTGCGCGCAATCTGCGGGAATCGGTGCTGCGCAACTCACTCACGACTGTGGGAATTTCCGTTGGCGTGGCATCGCTCGTGGCGATGCTGTCGCTGGGCATTGGACTTCAACATCTGGCTTCCTCGCGCCTCAAGAAATCTGGACTCTTTGACAGTATTTATGTCACCTCGGGACGGCGGCGTAGAGGGCCCGACCGCGCGAAGCAGCCGAAGGCGCCGCCTCCGCCGCTCGACGAAACGGCGCGCCAGAAGATGGCGAAGTTCGACGATGTGGCCGAGGTCTATCCTGATATTCGCTTTCCCGCCGAACTGCGGCTTAGCGAGACTGGTTCCGGCGGCACGACTACAGCCGCGCGAGGCGATGCAGCAACGAGTAGTTCTACGCAGCAAGCCGGCATGCCGCAAGAGTTCCAACTCATCAGCGCGCTGCCGATGTCCGCGCGTCAGCTTGAAACCTTCGACAACATGAAAGGGAAGTACTTTTCGTCTCCGAGCGCCGCGGAAGTCATCCTGCAAGCCGATGAGGCGAAAAGCCTGAGCGACAAACCCGACGAGCTGATCGGCAAAGACATCGTGCTGCGCTATGCCTCGCGTCATCTGCTCAACGATAACGATGCAAATTCGGCGGCTGCTTCCGAGTATGGCGCAGCCAGCGAGCTGAGCGTGTATGCGGTAGCACCCAAGCAGCGGACATTGCGTGTGGTTGGCGTGGTGGAGGAGAGAGCCGATGCCGGCCTGCGCGGCGCGGGAGGCGGAGGCGCCTACGTTCCGTTGGAACTCGCGGAGGAACTCCAGCCGATGCAGATGACGCAAGTGCGTCTGGCCGGTGATCGCGATCCGCTGGCGAACAGCTATGCTGCGCTGGTCGTGCGTGTGAATCGTTCGAGTGAACTGGAAAAGGTGGAAGATAAGGTCAAGCAGCTCGGCTACAACACGTTCTCGCTGCTCGATGCGACGCGCGGACTGCGTCGGTTCTTTGCCATTCTCGACCTTTTTCTTGGGATCTTTGGCAGCCTTGCACTTGCCGTGGCCTCACTGGGGATCATCAACACCCTCGTGATGTCGATTCTCGAACGCCGTCGCGAGATTGGCATCATGAAGGCCATCGGCGCCAGCGATGGCGACGTGCAAAAGCTGTTTTTCGCCGAAGCCGGCGCGATGGGTATTCTCGGCGGCTCGCTCGGCGTGCTGCTGGGTTGGATCATCGGACGTGTGATCAACGCCGGCACGCGCTTCTACATGATGCACGAACAGCAGTTTCGCCCTGATGATGTGTGGCTGGTGCCGCTGTGGCTGGTGCTGGGCGCGATTGGATTTTCAATCATCGTGAGCCTGATCGCGGGCCTCTACCCCGCAGCGCGCGCGGCGAGGCTCGATCCCGTGCAGGCGTTGCGGTACGACTGAGCTTGCCTCCTTGTCATTCCGAGCGAAGCGAGGAATCTCTACCTGAAGAGGACTGCAAAGAGTAGGGATTCCTCGTCCGCCGCGGCGGACTCGGAATGACAGGGGCCTCCTGTTAAAATCTGCCACAATTAGTAAATGAAGCCCTCCTCCATCGTCATCCTCGACTTCGGCTCACAGTACACGCAATTGATTGCGCGGCGCATTCGTGAGCAGCGCGTTTTCTCTGTGGTCGTTCCTTGTACGGCTTCGCTTGAGGAGATTAAGGGCCACCAGCCGGCGGGCATCATCCTTTCCGGTGGGCCTTGCTCGGTGTACGATGACGACGCTCCGCCTGCCGATGAGCGCGTGCTGGCGCTCGGCGTTCCCGTTTTGGGCATCTGCTACGGACTGCATTTCATCACCCACAAACTGGGAGGCAAAGTTCTTCCTGGGCCACGGCGCGAGTACGGGCACGCGCAAGTCGAGGTTCTGGAGCAGGATTCGCCGCTCTTCAGGAATCTGCCTTCTTCGCTCTTCGTTTGGATGTCGCACGGTGATGAAGCCGCGGAGCTTCCTGCCGGATTTCGGACGGTAGCGCGCAGCGCTAACGCTCTGGCGGCGATGGAAAATCCCGAAAGGCAGACATGGGCGGTTCAGTTTCATCCGGAAGTCCACCACACCAAATTGGGAACGGAGCTGCTGCGGAATTTCGTGTTCGATATCTGCCACGCCGAGCCGACCTGGACGCCGCAGCGTTTTATCGACGAGACCGTCGCTTCGATCAAAGAGATAGTGGGTGAAGGCCGCGCCATCTGCGCGCTTTCCGGCGGAGTCGACTCGTCGGTTGCTGCCGTGCTCGTGCATCGTGCCATTGGGGATCGACTCACCTGCGTCTTCGTGAACAACGGCGTGCTGCGAAAAAACGAGTTTCAGAAAGTGCAGGACAACCTTCGGGAGCAATTGGGCTTAAATCTCGTTGCTGTCGATGCCACTGAAAGGTTTTTGTCGAAGCTCGCCGGAGTCACCGATCCGGAGAAGAAGCGCAAGATCATTGGCAACGAGTTCATCGCGGTCTTTGACGATGAAGCGGCCAAACTTATGCGGGAGCATCAGACCAAGTCGAATGGACATGGACACAAAAAAGCCGAGTTCCTGGTGCAAGGTACCCTCTATCCCGACGTGATCGAATCACGCTCGGTGCGCGGACCGTCGCAGACGATCAAGAGTCATCACAACGTCGGCGGCTTGCCCGATAAGATGAACCTGAAGCTCATCGAGCCGCTCAAAGATTTATTCAAGGATGAAGTTCGCCGCATCGGCCGCGATCTCGGTATGCCAGATGAGATTCTCCAACGCCAGCCGTTTCCCGGTCCTGGACTTGCAGTGCGCATCCTCGGCGAGGTCACGAGCGAGCGCGTAAAGCTGCTTCAGGAAGCCGACGACATTGTGGTCTCCGAAATCAAGAAGGCGGGGTTGTATCACCAGATTTGGCAGTCGTTCGCCGTCCTTCTGCCGGTGATGTCGGTCGGAGTGATGGGGGATTATCGAACTTACGCCTACACCTGCGCGATCCGCGCCGTGCACTCCGAGGACGGCATGACTGCCGACTGGGTGCCGCTGCCCTACGAAGTTCTGCGCACGATATCCAGCCGAATCGTGAACGAAGTACGCGGCATCAATCGCGTGGTTTACGACATCACCTCGAAACCCCCGGGCACGATCGAGTGGGAATGAAAAAACCTTTTCACCACGGAGACACAGAGAAACAGAGAAAGTCAGAAATAAGAATTCAGAAGTCAGAAGTTCGACTCGCGAATCTGAGACATAATCTCCGAATCCTTAAGTGGTGGCTTTGATTTAACTTCTTACTTGACCCGATCTGACTTCTGACTTTCTCTGTGCCTCTGTGTCTCCGTGGTGAGTTGGTTTTTGCTTCCCGCGTATAATTTTCGTGAGGTGATCTCATCAGTAATGAACCTCCCTTCTGTTCTCGGCGATCTGAGGAAGAGCGAATTCACGGAAAAACGGCTGAAGACGCGGCGCGTGAAAGACGAGCTGCGGGATAACCTGATCGAAAAACTCCGCTCGGGCGAGCCGATCTTTCGCGGCCTGGTTGGATACGAAGATACGGTCCTGCCGCAACTGACCAACGCGGTGCTCTCGCGGCACAACTTCATCCTGCTCGGATTACGAGGCCAAGCGAAGAGCCGCATTCTGCGCGCACTCACCGCGCTGCTTGATCCGCATCTGCCGTATGTGCAAGGGTGCGAGATTCACGATAATCCCTACGATCCCCTTTGCCGACGCTGCAAGAACCTAATTCGCGAGCAGGGCGACCGCACGCCGATTGCGTACCTCACGCCGGAAGATCGCTATGTTGAGAAGCTCGCGACGCCGGATGTGACCGTGGCTGACCTCATCGGTGACATCGACCCGATCAAAGCCGCGCGCGGAGGACTCGATCTCGCCAGCGAACTCACCGTCCACTACGGTCTACTGCCGCGCGCGAATCGCGGCATCTTCGCGATTAACGAGTTGCCGGATCTCGCGGGCAAAATCCAGGTCGCGCTCTTCAACATCATGCAAGAAGGCGACGTGCAGATTAAGGGCTATCCAGTCCGGCTGAATCTTGATGTTGCGCTCGTCTTCAGCGCGAATCCGGAAGATTACACCGCACGCGGCAAAATCGTGACGCCGCTCAAAGACCGAATCGGTTCCGAGATTCGCACGCATTATGCCTCCACGCTCGACGAAGGCGTTGCCATTACCCAGCAGGAAGCGTGGACGGAGCGCAACGGACATCCATTGCACGTGCCGCAGTTCATTCGCGAGATCGTCGAGCAGATCGCCTTTGCCGCACGCGAGGACAAGCGCATCGACAAGCGTTCGGGCGTGAGCCAGCGCCTGCCGATTTCGACGATGGAAAATGTGGTTTCCAATGCCGAGCGTCGCGCGCTGCGCAACGGCGAGAGCACGGTCGTGCCGCGCGTGGGTGACGTGTACAGCGCGATGCCGGCGATTACCGGGAAACTGGAACTGGAGTACGAAGGCGAGATTCGCGGGGCCGACATCGTGGTCCGCGACCTGATTCGCAGTGCGGTGGCCAAGACTTTCGATACCTACTTCAAAGATGCGAACATGCAGCAGATCACGCAATGGTTCGACCTTGGCGGGCAGCTCAAGTTCAGCGACACGGCAAAATCGTCCGAGTTGCTCGATGGGCTCAAGCATATCCAGGGACTCACGGAAAAGCTGAGCGCCGTCGGCGTGAAGCCGAAAGACAAAGCCGAGATCGTGGTGTCCGGCGCCGAGTTTTTGCTCGAGGGTCTGTACGCGCACAAGCGGATCGGCCGTAGCGAGGAACGAGTCTTCACCGCGCCGGAAAAGCCTGCGAGAAGAATCGAGAAATCTCCGGAACACGAAGAATTCCCGAATCGGGCGAGAAGAACGTTTAACTGAAAGCGGGTTGTTTTGTCATTCCGAATCCGCGCAGCGGACGAGGAATCCCTACCCTGTAGAGGATCGTGAGGGCAGGGATTCCTCTTCCGCTGCGCGGACTCGGAATGACAGTGGTTAAATCTCATGAAGTTCATCAAGTACTCGAAATATGTCTCCGATCCTGCCTCCGAGATGAGCATGGAGGACCTGCTCAACACACTCTCGGACTACCTGCTGCAAAGCGGCTTTCAGGACTCTTGGTATTCCTATGAGTTCAACGACGCGGAGCAAACGCTCGATGATTTAAAGGAAGCCATCCGCCAGGCGCTCGAAGCCGGCGAGTTGCTCGATGACGACATGCGCGAGCAGCTCGAGCGAATGCGGGCTGAAGGCGACTTCGACGAGCTGATTGAAAAGCTGATCGAGCGTATGGAGCAGGAAGAGTACATTAGCGTCGATCAACCGTTCGATCGCACGAAGCAATCGACAGCTCCTGGGCAAACCGGTGATCAGCAGGGAAGAGTCAAGTTTGAGTTCACCGATAAGGGCCTCGATTTTCTGGGCTATCGCGCTCTGCGTGATTTACTAGGGTCGCTGGGCAAATCGAATTTCGGCAGGCATGACACTCGGGATCTAGCCACTGGCATCGAATCCAGCGGCGCATCGCGAGCCTATGAATTCGGCGATACGCTGAATCTCGACATCACGAGCACACTCTCGAATGCCATTCAGCGAGACGGACTGAAAGTTCCGATCGAGCTGGAATACTCGGACTTGCAGGTGCACCAGTGTGAGTACCAATCGTCCTGCGCGACGGTGCTCATGCTCGATTGCTCGCACTCGATGATCCTGTACGGTGAAGATCGGTTCACTCCGGCGAAGAAAGTTGCGATGGCTCTTTCGCAGTTGATCCGCACGCAGTATCCCGGAGATTCGCTTTCCCTCGTGCTCTTTCACGATTCAGCCGAAGAGCTGCCCTTGTCTCAATTGGCGCGCGTCAAAGTTGGTCCTTATTACACGAACACGCGCGAAGGTTTGCGCATGGCTCAGCGCATCCTCGAACGCCAGCGCAAAGACATGAAGCAAATCGTGATGATCACCGACGGCAAACCGTCGGCGCTCACGCTCGAAGACGGACGGATTTACAAGAATGCCTTCGGTCTCGATCCGCTCGTCGTTAGCCAGACGCTCGAAGAGGTTTCGCGCTGCAAGCGCTCCGGCGTGATGATCAACACCTTCATGCTCGCTTCGGACTACGGATTAATTCAATTTGTACAAAAGGTCAGCGAGATGTGCCGCGGCAAAGCCTATTTCACCACTCCGCACACGCTCGGGCAGTATCTGCTCATGGACTACATGTCGCGCAAGAGCAAGACCATCCATTGATCGTGCGCTGTGGCTTGTATAGCGCAGCTCAGACTCAATGGGTCTTAAACTGACTCACTGCACTCTTCGCCTGCGTGCCCGTGTCTTCGCCCTGGCCCGAATCAACCTGGAAATAGTAAATCGTCTTAGGCTGCAGGTTCTTTAGCCGCACGCGATGAGTTTGATAAGCGGCGCCTTCCTTATCTGCGTAAGGGGATTCTCCAGTTTGATTCAACGCGCTCTCGCTCGTGCCATAGTGGACAACCGAACTGCCGCCGGTATTCGTGGTCCAGGCGATCACCGCCCAGTTGTTCCCTGTGCCTTCCACTCGCGGCCCGGCAATGATCTTTACCGCCGCCGACTTTCCTTGCCCGGCAGCTTTGGTCTCCCCCGCGCCTTTGGTTTTAAAGCTGGACACGGAGCTCTTAGCTTCGGTGCCGGTGCCCTGGGCTTGTCCTGAATCGGCTTGGAAGTAGTAGGTGGTATCCGGCTGCAGGTTCTTGATCCTTACGCGGTGCGTCTCAGACTTTGCTCCGGACGCCGCCTTACCATACGCTGATTCGGCGGTTTGGCTCAGCGAGCTTTGATTGGTTCCATAATGGACCAGCGAGCTTCCACCCGTGTTCGTCGTCCAGGCAATGACGGCCCAGTTGTCACCGACCCCTTCGACTTTGGGTCCATTGATGATCTTGACGGTCTGATTTTGTGTGTACGCGGTTAATTGCGGGACGCAGACGAGGGGCAGAGCGATCGTCAGTGCAGATATCCACCGACAGAGTGTCTTCATGTCGTGTTCTCCTGGTCGGGGACTCAGGGCGGACAGGTTCGTCCCCGCTTCTTTGGGAACTTTGGATGCAGTCCGTCAGAGGCAGGAGGGCTGACCCGCCTCGCTGTGCGCTGTGAAATGGATATGCCTGAAGCTTGCCAAAATCATCCTTCAGTTGCCAGGTACTTCAGGCCGACTCCAGCGAGCTGATCTTCCTTGAGTTCCATTTCCGGAAAGCTCACATGTCCGCCCTGTCGAACTAAGTCATATTGACGATCAAGATCGCAACTGGCGATATCGAGCGGAAGTCTCTCGTAAAGCAATTCATGAAGATCGTCCTCATTCATGCTGGCAGCAAAGGAGTTGCCGGCTAGATCTTCGTACCTCACCTGATACATGGCGCTGGCCGGGTTCATGCTGCTGTCGCGCCGAATATCTAATGTTCCATGCATCCTGTCACCTCAACTCTAGTTTGAGACACAAACGTGGACGAATGGTTTGCCGCCGGACAGGACAATCCCGCGTGGAACAACTCTGCTGCCGCTTCTGGATCGAAGCGCCGGTATGCGCTACTTACAATCGGCTGCCAACCTGCCCGGAACTGCGGACGTCCTACCTACTGTCTCTCACGACAGCTTCGCAAGCAGACTCTCGCATCCCGCGATGCTTGTGAGGCTCGTGTAAGACGAACGACTGGTTTGGGGGATTTGATGAAAACACGTGCGGTAATCATGCTGTTCTGTCTAGGTGTCCTATGTACAGCTCCGGCGATGCTGGCGCAGGACCATGGGGAAGTAGGAATATTCGGTGAGCTTTTCCGGGCCTCGGCTTCGAGCCTGAATCTTTATGGCGTTGGCGGTCGAGTGGGATTTAATGTTCATCCGAACGTCGCATTTGAAATTGGCGGAGCTTACGATTTTGCCAAGAGCAATACCCAGAGCGTTACGGATATCAATGGAAATACCACGGTCTTCCGCTCTGATTTGAAGGCGACGCATTTCCTGGCGGGTCCGAAGTTCCAATTGGGCACAAACTCACCGGTACGCGCTTTCCTGTTTGTTAAGGGAGGCTTCGTTCGATTCGGTATTACTCCAGGACCGGTCACATTCGGGAATTTCCCGACTCAGGTCAAGGGCACGGACACAAACGGCGTTCTTTATCCGGGCGGTGGAATCGAGTTCTTCCTGGGACCGTTCGGCATTCGCGCCGATGCGGGCGACGAGATTTATTTTGACAACGGTGCGCAGAACAATCTGAAGATCACGTTTGGTCCGACGATCCGGTTCTAAATCGCTCTACTCCGGCAGAGACGCAGCCGCAGCGGCTGCGTCTTTTGAATCCAAGAAGCGGGCAAGGAGAGAAGAGCGTAAGCAAGACGGAGGCCAGCGCAATCTTCATTTGGACATGATTGCCGCAAGGCTTAAAAGCCTTGCTCCCCCGCATAAACCCACCCCAGCAAACGAACATCACGTTTACTGGGGACCCCCTCGGGCGCATCGTTCTCTGCTTTTTCCGGTTTGCGAACCAACTCTTCCTGTCCTCGCTGCATACAAGAAAGTAAGGCGTTTGTTCCCCAACAACGTAGCCGGAAGCCGGTGCTTGCAGCCGGAAGCCGCTGTCGGGGAGCTCTGCGTGCATTCATCGTCCATTGCTGCGACCGTCCTGATTTGCTTCTGCGGGGTACTGCCCGCCGCGGGTCAGAGCAGCGCCGCAGTTCATCGCAGCAGCGCGGGCGCTCGGAGCGAAATCAATTCGCCAACGCAGCGCGCATGGGAGCTGCTGGACAAAGGCGTCGCCAGCCATAGTGCCGATATACGAGCCATGACCGTCGGCGCGCTCGGTGTGGTAATCAACAACCGTCACGTCATTCGCATCGCCGAGAAATCTCTGCGCGATTCGAATCCGCTGGTGCGCGCGGCCGCCGCCACCGCGTTGGGCAAGATGCACGCTCGCGCATCGGTTCCACGTCTTCTCGCCGCTCTCGACGACAAAGAGCCCGAAGTCGTGCTCGCCGCCGCCAAGTCTCTAATCAGCCTCCACAACGGGCGCGGCTATGAGGTCTATTACGAGGTACTCACCGGACAGCGCAAGGGCGGCAAGAACGCCGTCGAGCAGGAGCTCGGCGTGCTTCGCAACCCAAAGAAACTTGCTGAAATGGGATTTGAGGAAGGCATCGGATTCGTTCCCTTCGGCAGCATGGGACTGGAGGCCTACCGCGTTCTCAGAGGCGGTTCCGAAATGGGAGTCCGCGCCGCAGCCGCGACGATACTCGCGCACGATCCCGATCCCGGCGCCGCGACTGCTCTCGCCGATGCTGCCGGCGATCCGAACTGGCACGTCCGCGTTGCGGCCATCGACGCCATCGCCGAACGCGGTGATCGCCGCCTGCTCTCAGCCGTGCTCCCCGGACTTGAGGACGAGAAACAAGCGGTGCGCTACGCCGCCGCCGCTGCTGTCCTCCGGCTTTCGACGGCCAAGCGCCACACCAAATCCATGCCCCTGACCACCGCCTCGCTGGGGCACTGATTACCCCTAGCGATGGCCGATTCGAAGGACCGCATTTGCCCTAATCACTCCGAATTAGGGCGCGATTCGAGAGTGTCTCCCCCGGCCTGAATTTTAGAATTAGAAGATGCGTTGTGTTCCCCTCACGATCTTGAGCGCTGCTCTTTCCGGCACATTCCTGCTGGCGCTCGCCGGATGTGGCGCCACAGCTTCCGTGCCCAGCAACACGGCGGCCGTGAACGCGTCGCCGACTGCGCCGCCTTCAGGCTCGTCTTCGAGCGGAAGTCCAACTCCGCCGCCGGCTCCAGTACCGCCTACTCCGACCGGCACGACTATCAGCAACATCGAACAGATGTCTGGCTGGGATTCCTGTGACACCTGTTCTGGAGGCGGGAGTATCGGTTATTCCATGACCCAGGGACTCGGTTATCCCCAGCCCGGCACAACGCAGTTTTCGCTTGCCCACGGCGCGGCCTGGGCGCATGCGCTCTGGTGGAGACGCATGGGAAACGATCCGAACCCGTCGCACTTCGTTCTCACTCTCGACGAATACATGGAGAATCCCGGCGCCTCATTTGGTATCGAGTACGAAGCCAACCAGCTCCTCGATGGCGAGTTCTACGACTTCGCCGTGCAATGCTCTTTCGGCTATGGGATCTGGCAAGTTTGGGATCCAGCGAACCAGCGCTGGGTTCCCACTTCGGTGCCATGCGCAAGACCAGCGCCTTCGACCCACACCCAAGTGCGGCTCGAGTTTCAACGCAGCAATGGCCAGGTAGTCTTCGTCTCCATCGGCACTAATGGCAATATTGTGCCCGTAAACATGGCCTTCAACCCCCAACCGATCACGGGGCTAAGCGGCGATTTCGGTGTACACATCCAGCTCAACGCCAATGGAAACCCCGATGCATATTCGGTGTGGGTGCATGATTTGGCGCTAAATTACTGGTAGCGATTTGATCTTTTCGCCGCTGCCAACTTCCGCATAAACAAAGGTTCGAGTCCGGATCCAACAGACGAGACGTATTCTCTCTGAACCGCCGGGGCAGAGAGGACGTTCCCAAATGAATGCAAGAAATTCTGCGAGCGCGCGAAGCGCGTGAGCCGGCGCTAAAGCACAAGAACAAAATTCTTCTCGTCTTCCGCGAGGCTTAAAAGCCTCGCTTCCTCCCATGAATCGGAGGGCTCCCACCGCTGACTGCTTCTTTCTCACTCCATCTCGTCACTATCAATCGACACCGGCCCGTTCGTTGTGGACATCCGAATTACCGGCTCTCCGCTCCCGAACTGCACGCTTTTATTGTTATCGTCGAAATCTCTGCGCGCTCCTTCGCAGCCAGAACAGTGGAATGGCGAATAACCGCTCGTCTCCACCAGAACTCCCGAGGTGTAGTGATTCGGAAGCTTCACGCTCAGAGGTCCGTTTTCCGAGTGCGCCTCCAGCCCTTTCCCATTCCAGGAACTGCCGCCGAGTCGAACCGATACGGGACCGTTCTCAGCGCGGAGATGCACATCGCCGCCTGTGCCTGAGTAGCTGATTGGACCATTCCTAACTTGCGCCGTGATCTCGCCGCCCGAGTTCTTTACCGCGAAAGGTCCATTGATCTCATGCACATCAAGTTTTCCTGAGACATCGGAAACCGAGATTGGGCCGTTCTCTCCCGAAAGCGCCAGCGAGCTCGTGCGAGGCGCATGAATAATCAGGTAGGAAACCCAGTCTCCATCCTCGGGGCCGCTTACGGTAAGGCGTCCGCCGTCGGAAGACATCTTGATTTGCTGAAGCTTATATTCGGCCGATCCCTGGTCATTCGACACTGCGGCTTTGCAATTCAGAACTTGAAAATCCTGACGATCCTCACCGTAGACGTAAATGCCGCCATTACGCGAGGCATCCGCCGATACGGTCGAGGAAGTCCCAGGCAGGGTGACGCGCTCTTCAGAGCGCGCAATCTCCTGGTTGTCCCAAGTGCGCATGTGGAGTTGGTCGCACGAGGTGACCGGCTCGTTACTGTCGATGTTGACGCTGATGCCGTGGTTTCGCGCGAACGACGGCAGAGAAAACACGAGCGAGAGCAGAAGGACACCGCTGGAACTCCGGACCATAGCCAAATTCTCCTGTTGTGCAGATAGACCATGTCAGGAAGGGATGGTTAGCAGAAAAACATCGGCTATCGATAACCAGCGTTGCCCGAATCACCGGGATGGACGGGAGATTCCCAAAATGGATCGATGCGGAAAATTGTCGCAGCGCGCGCACCGCGTCCCGGCGCTAACGCACAAAAATTAGGATTCGCCTCGTCCTCCGCGAGGCTTAAAAGCCTCGCTCCCTCCCATGAATGGAAGGGCTCCCACCCTGCGGCTTCGCCGATCCGGCCTTCTTCAGTGGAGGAAATATTTCTGGTGAATGGCGATGTCGGGTCGCCTGCTCGTACGCATAGGCATACTTGATCAGGGTGGGTTCGGTGAATGCGCGGCCTACGAACGTGAGTCCGGCGGGGAGCGAGTTGTAGGTGAATCCCATGGGAACCGTGATCGCTGGGAATCCTGTTTGCGGAGAAAGAATCTGGCTGTTGTCGCCAGCGGGGCTCTTCATGTCGCCCACTTTGCGCGGCCGGTTGCTCCATGTGGGATAGATGATTGCATCGATTTTGGCTGCGTCCATCGCTGCTGTCACGGCATTGCGGAAGGCGATCTTCTTCTGGTTGTGATAGACATCCGGACAAGGCGCGCTGTCTTCTGCTTGGCTTCGCTCGGCGTTCTTCGGCGCTATGGCTGCCTTTAAGCGACCTTCGATGTACGGCAGGTACAAACCGGATTGCACGATTTCCGCCAGGCTCTTGTAACGGGCGTTTTGCGCGTGCCTTTCCAGATAGTGATTGAGATCTCCCTGAAAATCGCCGCACCAGATGTTTTCGGTGAGTTTTTCGAAATCGGGAATTTCGAAAGGATCGACGATCTCCGCTCCCTGCGCTTTCAGATCGGCAATGGCCTGTTCCGTCACCGCTTTGATTTGCGGGTCGGTTGTCGGAGTATCGATGTACCTGCGGAATACACCGATGCGCGCGCCGCGAAGCCCGTTCTTATCGAGAAACTGGGTGTAAGTTTTCGGAATCTCGCCTTCGGAAAGTTTGGTGACCGGATCCGCGGGATCGTATCCGGCAACCACGTCGAGCACTCGCGCTGCGTCTTCTACGGTGCGAGCCATGGGTCCGCCTACATCCGCGCCGCTAAATAAAGGAATGATGCCATCGCGGCTGGTGAGCCCGATGGTTGGACGAATTCCCACCAGCGCGTTGTGCGAGGAAGGACCGCGTATGGAGTTGCCGGTATCGGTACCCAGTCCTACCTCGCCGAGACTGGCGGCAACCGCGGCGGCTGTGCCTCCGCTGGAACCCGCGGGCACGCGGTCCAGATCGTAAGGGTTGCGCGTGATTCCCGCAATGGAACTGACGGTTACGTAAGGACTAAAAGCCCATTCCGCCATGTTGGATTTTGCCAGAACAATTCCGCCGGCCTCGCGGATCTTCTTCACCATGAACGCGTCCTCTTTTGGGACAAAGCCCTTCATGGCCAGGGAGCCGCCTGTGGTTTGAAGATCGGCAGTGTCGTAGTTGTCTTTTACGATTACCGCGATTCCTTGCAGAGGACGCAGTTTTCCCGTGCGCTTGAATTCACGGTCCAGGCGATCGGCATCGGCCAACGCATTCGGATTGATCGTCACGATCGCGTTCAGGCCCGTAGGTTGGTCGTAAGCCTGGATGCGTTGGAGATACGCTTCTACCAATTGGCGGCAGGTGGTTTTGCCGGAACGGATCGCAGCCTGAGTCTGAGCGATGGTGGTTTCTGTAACCTCGAATCTGCCTTGTGCCTGCCCGATTCCGCGAGCCGGAAAAGCAAGAAGACAGAACTGCCCGAACAGCCCAAAACGAGTAACCGGCAGCATGCGCTGGACTCTTTCCCCTCTACTGGAGTGTTGGTGAATGCTAGAGCAGTACTATAGATCAAACTCGAATCGAGCAGGCCGTTTTGCCTAACTGGAAAACAGCACGGTGAGTGGGGGCCAAGAGGCAAGATTTTCCGCAGGGAGCCGGGCATCCGTGCGGAGGAGGGAGGCTTTCAAGCCTCGCCGCAAAGATCACTTTTTCAACCTTCCGCCCACTGATGGACTCTGAGGCAGTGAAACGCAAGACTCTTCGGCAAGCTCAGGGCAGACTTTTCCGCCAAAACCGAGCGTCAGGGTGACAGATGAAGCAGAATATAAGCGGATGTATTGGTGGTTGATGAGGGTTTTGCGAGGACGTTGGCAGAGAGGTCACTTCCCGATGCAGAAGCTGCTGAAGATCAAGTTGAGGATGTCGTCGGTGGTGGTTTGGCCGGTGATTGCGTCGAGTGGACGGAGGGCATTGTAGAGGTCCATCAGCAACATTTCGTGGGGAACGCGGTTGCGGACTGCATTCACAGCAGCCGACAGCGCTGCCAACGATTCTTCGATCAGTTTTCTGTGACGCAGGTTGGTTAGGAATCCGGTTTCCTGCTGGGCGGCGCCGCCTATCTCCGCGAGGATCATCTGCCGCAGATCGTTGATTCCTTCGCCGCGCATGGCGGAGGTGCTGACCCAGGGAAGGTCGTGCGATTCGCCTTCGGTTCCATTTTGGGATTTACGGCGAAGGTCACTTTTGTTGTGAACCAGGATGCGAGTGCGGCCCTCGGCGGCTTGCAGCAACTGTTTGTCGTCCGGATTGACTTGCTCAGGGCCGCTGTCGGTTACGATCAGGACGAGGTCGGCATCGGCCAGGGCTTCGTAGGATTTTCTTATGCCGATCTCCTCGGCTTCGTCGCTGGCGCTGCGAATGCCCGCGGTGTCGATCAGGCGAACGGGAATCCCAGAAAGGGAAACGGTTTCTGTGACGAGGTCGCGTGTGGTTCCGGGTGTGGCAGTAACGATCGCGCGCTCCCGTTCGACCAGGCAGTTGAACAGGCTGGATTTGCCGACATTCGGGCGGCCAACGATCGCCAGCGTCAAACCTTGCTGGACGACGCGCCCGAAGGTGAAGGATTGGGCGAGGATCTTCAGCGGATGGCAGGTTTCTTCGATGGCGCCAAGAATGCGTTCGTCGCTTTCGACCGAGACGTCGTCTTCAGCAAAATCGATGCCGGCTTCGAGAACGGCGATCAGGTTCACGAGCCTCGTCTTGATTGGGTGGATGCGGCGCGAGAGCGCACCATTGAGTTGCTGCGCGGCGACCTTGGCCTGAAACAGAGTTTGCGCTTCGATCAGGTCGCGGACGGCTTCGGCCTGAGCAAGATCGATGCGGCCATGGAGAAATCCGCGCATGGTGAACTCGCCGGGTTCGGCGAGCCGCGCTCCTCGCGCCATTGCCTGCTCGACGGCGTACTCAAGGATGACCGGAGCTCCGTGCGCGGAGACTTCGATCACGTCTTCGCACGTGTAGGAATGCGGCTTGGCAAAAAAGGTGACTACTACTTCGTCGATACGTTCGCCGGTTGTCGCGTCGAGCAGTTTAGCCAATCGAGCTTGGCCGGGAACCAGTGGACTCTTGAGTCGCAGCAAGGATTCGGCGATCTCTCGTGTTCCGGTCCCGCTCAGTCGCACGACGCCGATGCCGCCCCGGCCGGGTGGCGTGGAGATCGCGACGATGGTGTCGTCGAGGTTCACACTGGAATCATTTCACCACGGAGGCACGGACGGCACGAAGAAAACTAAAAGACAAGAGAAGCGAAACAGAACCAGGCGCAAAAACAAAACCAAAAGCGCAACGCGGATTCCACGGATTGGAACGGATTGGACGGATACATCTGAGAAATAATCGCAACATCGTTTGAATGGCTGCTTCAATTCGCCACCTGTTGCATCCGTGCACACTGCATTCTGTTCTTGTTTTCTCTGTGTCTCCGTGCCTCCGTGGTGAACCGGAAGTTCAACCGACCGATTCAAAGATTTCTCGCGGACGCCAATTACGCGCAGCGCTTAGGAATTCGCGGAAGATCAGCCGCGATGGCGTATCGGCGTGATAGGTCCGCTCCGGATGCCATTGCACGCCGAGCACGAAGTGATCGGTAGCGGTGCCTTCGAGAGCTTCAATCACGCCGTCGTCGGCCTGGGCGACCGCGCGCAGTCCATCTCCGGGCTTCTCGGCGGATTGGTGGTGGCTGGAATTCACTTTGACTTCCTGCTGGTGGAGGATGCCGGCCAGGCGCGAGCCGGGAGCGATCTGCACTTTGTGAGCGAATTCCTGCTTGCGTCCGACTTCGTGATCTAAAGCCGATTCGATGTGCTGCACCAGCGTGCCGGTGCGCCACACGTTGAGCGATTGCAGTCCGTAGCAGATGCCTAAGATCGGTTTGTGAAGGTTATGAGCATCCTGCAGGAGAAGCTCATCGACGTTGTCCCGGCCAGGGTCGGCGGGAGCGGTCTTAGGATGGCGTTCGGCGCCGTACTTTTGCGGATCGACGTCAGCCGGACTGCCCGGCAGGAGCACGCCTTGGCAACTGGTGATTAGGCGGGCAACTTCCTGCGGAGGGGCTCCGGCGGGGATCACGATGGCCTCACCCCCTTCGGCCTCGATGCAGTCGAGGTACGGGGGAAGGGACCGCTGATTGTAGTTGGCATTTTGGGAGGTTGGCTCGGGTATGGCGATGCGCGGTTTCATGCTTCCGATCTCAGTGTACCGCCATCGGCGAACCACAGGTTTATGGCTCCGAGTTACGGAAACAGAACAGGCGGGCTGTTTGAGAATGTGCCGATCATTCCCAAGATGGTCCGGTTCATGGGGCTCTTGTTCTGTTTCCGGAAATTTAGCGTGGGAGCCAAGTTTCCGAGATGAGATTTCCGTACTACAATGCTGCGCACAATCCAGTTCAGGTAGCAGTTCCTATGTCAATCTATGCCGGACAACAACTGAGACACTTGCGCGAGCAGCTCGGGCTCACGTTGCGGGACGTAGAAGCAGCTAGTTCCGAGATCGCGGCGAAGCACAGCAACTCTGAGTTCTTCCTGCCCCTGAGTCGGATCTTTGATATTGAAACCAAGGGGATGATTCCCAGCATCTTTCGGATTTATTCTCTGGCGGCGATTTACCACCAGGACCATCGCAGTATCTGTGAGTTGTACGGCGTGAACTTCGAGGGCATGGGCGAGGACGCGCAGATCGCGCCGATCCGGCGCACACACCGGTTTGGACCGGTCCCAGATTGGAACTCGCTGAGCGTGCCGGTGGAGCTTGATCCGGGTTTCGATATTCGGCAAACGATGAACCTGGGACGCATGATTCAGAAGTGGGGAACCGTCCCGCTCCAGTTTCTCACCCGTTTCTCGCGTCCGGGACACACGTATGTGTTTTTGGGAACAGAAGATTTCACGATGTATCCGCTGCTGCTGCCCGGGTCATTCCTGCAGGTGGACGAGGGCAAGACGGAAATCATGAAGCAGGGATGGAGATCTGAGTATGAGCGTCCTATTTACTTTGTGGAAACGCGGCAAGAGTTCTTCTGCTCCTGGTGCGACCTCAGCGACGAGGAGCAGCTGATCCTGCAGCCGCATCCGCTTTCGCCGGTGAAGCCTCGCGTATTCCGCTGGCCGCAGGAGGCTGAAGTTGTGGGTCAGGTGGTAGGTGTGGCTATGCGGTTGGACGAGTGGAGAGTTGCGCATCCTGCTGCAGCAGGGAAACGGCCATCACAACTGAACTAAAGTGCCGCGGCGCACCGCCACAAAGTTGCGCCGGGATCATCTGTGCCCGATGCTCGTTGATGGCCTTGAGAAGTGCTTCGGCGGACTGAGCGGACTGAATCGCGGAGAGTTCCAGATCGTCAAGCATTTCCCGCAAAGGCTTGCGCAAGACTTCAACATACAACTCAGAATGAGCCGCAGCTAGCGCGAACTGACTGTTCTCGTCGCCATGCACGCGACGGTGTCCCCAATGTTCGTACGTACCATCATGGGAACGCAATTCGGCCATGTAGGAGAGCTTTGTCCATAAGCCGCGCAGAACTGCCAATGAGCGGATTTTGAAATCCTCAAGCGGAGAAAGTCTGGCGCCGGGATTTACGATTTCCGAACACGTCAATTTTTGTGGCTGCGTAAGTTGTCCGGCCATATCTCGTCCATCCTGCGACGCAAATCCATTTCAGGAGTTGCGTCATGCGACGAATCCTTTCGTTGGCAGCCACCATTTTGCTCCTCAATGCGGCTTTGTCAACCGCTAGCTTTGCCGATGGTAATGATCCGGTGCCGTTGTGTCCTCCGGATCAGCCGAATTGCACAGTGCAGTAAAACCGCTTTCCCTTTTTCGAGAGTTCGATGTACCCTCAGAGAACTTTCCGCGATGCACCGGACTCTCGAAAATTGCTTATGGCTCACGCCTGCCGTCCTGGAGGTGCTGCTCCTGACCGGCATGATCTGGCGAAAGCTCAGTCGGGAGTTTCCGGCTTTCTCCTGTTACTTAGGCTTTGAAGTTGCCAGGACTGCGGTTCTGTTTTCCCTTCGTGCTCATTACTCGCGATACTTTTATACCTATTGGATTTCCGAAGCTCTGGCTTATCTGCTGATCTTCTGGCTTATTCAAGAGGCATTTCTGAAGACATTTACGCAGAACCTGGGCATGCAGAAGTTCGGTTCTGTTCTTTTTCGGTGTGCATTGTTCAGTTTGCTGATTGCCGCTCTATTTCTGGCGTATTCCGACCGAGGAAATGACAGCAGTCGGCTGGTGGCAGAGATTCTTGTTATTGATCGGGTACTTACCCTGGTCAAAGCTGGGATGATTGGATGTTTGTTCTTTCTTACCCTAATTCTGGCTGTACCCTGGCGTCAGCTTGCCTTTGGCATCGTGGCTGGCCTCGCTCTCTCGGTAGCTGCGGACCTCGTTCTTCTAGCTTTAAGAGCACGTTACGGACGAGCAGCAAACGGCGTTTTTACCTGGACAACTCTGATCGTGAGTAACTGCCAGAAACTGCTATGGGTCTGTTATTTTCTTTTAGCGACGAGGAGGCCGCCGGTACGCTCCCTCAGGATTGTGGATGGATCTCTGACGGAATGGAATGAAGCAGCTCTGCTCACATTGGAGGAGTAAGCGATGCTCGCTGACATCCTAACGATCCTTGCGGTTGGTCTGCTGCTGTTGTTTTTGTGGCTTGCGCGCGGAAACTGGGGATTCGGAAGCGCGGGAGTTCCCTCCGATTTTCGCGATATTGATTTGCCGGCTCTTCGGAATCTAATGTCGAGAGAAGACGATGATTTTCTGCGTGCCAGGCTTTCCCGTTCTAATTATGTGAAGCTGCGACGCGCGCGCGTGCGCGCTACACAGCAGTATCTTAGTTGGATCGCAGAGAACTGCTCGGTTTTGCTGCGCTTGATTGGAGAAGCCGACACGGCACAGAAAGGAGAATCCAGTCCAGGACACATGCACAAGTTGGCACGTTCTGCCGTGCGACTCCGCTTGCTCTGTCTCGGAATTTGGGCACTCCTATGGCTGGAGTATTTGCTTCCCATTTTAGGAATGAAACCCAAGAAACTGGTGCGTAGCTACGAGCGAATGAGAGAGGCCGGAGCTCCCTACATCGCAGGAAGAACAATGCCCCAGTCCTCCAGATTGGCAAGCGAACCGAGAATTTAGCTCGCTTAAGCCGCTTTTCGGCGCGCCGCCCAGCGCCGCTTTTGCGCGTCAGAAATTCTCTTGCGCGCGTCCGCGCTCAAATGGCGGTGCCGTTTGCCTGAAGATTGGGAGCCACCAGAAGAGCTGCCGGTTCCTTTTCGGGCGGCCCAGCGTTTTTTTTGCGCTTCCGAGATTCGCCTGCGCGCATCCGCGCTCATATGCCGAACTCCCCCTCGACGGGCGCCACCACGGGACGACCGACCCGAGCTGGATTGCGGTCCTGTGTCCTCCGTCGAGGAAAGCAGGTGGCGGGCTTGTTGAAGACGTTGAATTTCGGCGTCGAGAAAAGCTAGGACTCTCTCTTTGTTCATTTCTGCTCCAAGGTTGTGAAGACTGCGATTGTGAAGACTAGGAATTGTACTACAGTATGGCAACGTCGGTGAGCAGGGTAGGATCGATTGCTTATCTGAATCCCCGACCTGCCATACTCGAAGGCACCAAGCTTATCTGAAAACTATATTAGAGTAATGGGCGAGGATTACTTTTCTCAACATAAGCTGAGAGCTAATTAGGTCGCGTCGTCTACCGCTTTGCGTTAAGACTACCTCTATTCGTAAGCCGCTAATGTGGGAGGCTCCTTATGCCTATTGCTGACCCCCAGCTGCGGTTTCTGCTGTCGTCGATTCTCCTACGCGGGAGGCGACCCAGTGTCGGTACTCCAGGCTGGCGCTTTGCCAGCGCAACCAGTCCTTTTTGAACTGTGGTAAGGATTCGCGTCGTTTCGGTTCGCTTTTTAGCTCGCTCCTCACCCGGGCGAGCATAAGTTGATAGGCGAAACGGGCGTCTGCCTTAGTGGAATTTACGTTTGCAGCATCCAATCCAGCAGTTAGTTGGGGGCCTCCTTCGCGTAGGTTGAGCCAGGCATTTCCGTCAGGCGAAATTTCAGGCTCGCCGCGCAAATCGATCCCGCGAGCCAGGTTGGCGATGGTGCCAGTGGGAAACAGCAATAGCTCCCGATCCGGCGCGCTGCCGGCCTGGTCCTCGCGAAAGAGCATCCGGAATCTGCGCCAATCGTCATCCGTTCCTGTTTGTTTGACTTGCGCTGCTCGCACTTCTCGGCGGAGCTGCCGAACTTCTCCTGATCCACTGCTATTCGCCAAAGCTTTCAATCGTTGCTCGATCTGTGCTGTCTCTTCCGAGGGATGCTTTTCGAATTCCTTTTGCGGGTTGAATCTTCCGGTCAGCCAATAACTGGCTGCGAAGTACAGAAGCTCGTGGCTTCGCAGCAGCATGGGAAAGAACCAGCGTTTGGAGCGCAACGCAACCTCCGTACCTTTGCGGCAGTCTCCGCTGGATTTGAAACTGCCCGGAAGTTGTGGAATGTGGATTACGTGATAAAGAAGCTCAGGATGCCGAGCGGCATAATGAGCAAACGACTTGGCAATCGCCTTCGGGCTCGTAATGCCGAAATCATTCAGGTGGTCGGGTTTGGCCGAATGCGGAAAGTATGAGTTCAGTAGGCGCATCGCGAAATCAGCACAGTTATTGCTGATTCCGCTGTAGTGGTTCACGTTCGCAGCCCCGTTGAAGTCGGCCATGAACTTCAAATCCTGGTTGGCCGTGGTATAGGCTACGAAGATATACATACCGCGAACGAAGCTTTCGGCGACGGTGTCACGCCAGTGCGCGCGGGCATCAGTACTACATGGCGGGCCAGGACAAATCTCCGCCAAGAAGCGCTCCCGAAAGTGTTCTTGGAGCGCGTCTCGTAATTCATGCGAAGCGAGTAGCGGGCGTTGATCTTCTTCTTCTACTCCGTACAGAAAAACATTCAACGGTACGGCATTCCACTCGTACGCGTGAGTCTCTCCGAAGCTGGGATAATTTGTAACTACGGATCCTGCCTCTCCGGCGCGGCAGGGACGCAGCCGAATCGGTGTCGCCGCGCAAAGAGAAGAAAAGTAAACTGCCGCATGACCAGCACGCGTCCACTGCGACATGCCTTGCGGAGTAGCCTCGCTCAATACCAGACCAACATCTGCCCGAGCCGATAAAGCGACAATCAAAAACGCACAGGAAACAAACCAGCGGAGTCGATATCCCAATTCTTATTTCGCCTTTTATCCGTAACCTAAAGCTGTATTCAGAGCGGCAGCTCTCCTCCTCCTTGGATGCGTGGAATTCAGGCTGAGCAATCCCAAGAACACCAGAAGCTAAGATCACCTTCACGGTTCTCTCTGCTTCCTTTATCTTGTTCCGTATGGTTCAGCAAGCCTTGCCTGTGGCCCACGTCGAACGCCACTTTGCCTCTGGCGATCTTGTACGCGACATTGTGATCGGCATGTCCGATGGACTCACGGTCCCGTTTGCCTTGGCCGCCGGGTTAACCGGAGCCGTGACCGTCACCCGTCTCATCGTGCTGGCCGGTTTAGCCGAAATCGCAGCCGGATGCATAGCTATGGGCCTCGGAGGTTATCTCGCCGCCAAGGGCGACGCGCAGCACTATGCCAGCGAACGCAATCGCGAAGAGCGGGAAATCGTGGAACGCGTTCATGATGAGGAACAGGAGATCTACGACATTTTCAGCCACTACGGTGTTAGTCAGGACGAGAGCACACCGGTTCTGAATGCATTAAAACGTGATCCGGAAGCCTGGGTAGATTTCATGATGCGTTTCGAGTTGGGACTGGAGAAACCGCAGCCGCAACGGGCTCGAAACAGCGCTGCTACCATTGCAGCCTCATACATCGTGGGCGGATTTATTCCCCTGACGCCATATATGGTCCTGCCCGACGTCTTCACCGCTCTTACCTGGTCGGTGGCCATTACAATCATTGCTCTCGGTTTTTTTGGATATATCAAGGGCCGAGTGACCGGAGTCTCCGCGGTCCGCAGCGCTCTGCAAACTACATTCACCGGTGGATTTGCCGCTGCCGCCGCATTTGGCCTGGCACGATTGTTCTCGACGAAATAGCGGAGTCTTTCACCACAGAGACACAGAGACACCGAGAAAATCAGGGAATTGTGAGATTCTCTTGTGAGGCTTCACTCTACCGATGTAGCCGCGTTGAGATTTCTCGCATCATCCGTCTCTGTGCCTCTGTGTCTCTGTGGTGAGAACGATGTTGAAGTCGATTTTCCAGCAACTCCGCTCTGAAACTCCCGCCGTGTTCTCGCTGGCTTGGCCCCTCGTCTTGGCTGAGATTGGCTGGATGGCCGCTGGAATCGTGGACACGATCATGGTCGGCCACATGCGAAACAGCGCCGAGGCCATCGGAGGTGTGAGCCTCGGCGGCGTGATCTTTCATACCGCCGCGATTTTCGGCGGCGCGCTCCTGTTTTCACTCGATACGAAGGTTTCGCAGTCGTTTGGCGCAGGCAATCTCGAAGATGCCAATCATTCGCTGCTGAGTGCGCTCTACATCGTGGCGCCGCTCACTCCTGCGCTGATGATCGTGATCTGGGCCTGCGGTCGGATGCTGCCCGCCATGCATGTGAACAGCGCAGTCCTGGCGCAGGCTATTCCATTCTTAAACGCGATGAACTGGAGCACGCTGCCTCTGCTACTTTACTTCGCGTTTCGCCGATATCTACAGGCAGTGAACTTGGTGAAGCCAGTTACGTTTGCGCTGATTTCGGCCAACGTCGTGAACGCGGTGTTCGATTGGATTTGGATTTATGGGCATCTCGGCTTTCGTGCGTATGGCGTGGTTGGGTCCGGATGGTCCACGTTCGTCTCGCGCGTGTACATGGCCGGTGTACTCTTCGTCGCGATTCTGTGGCAGCATCGCCGGCAGAAGCTTCCACTGTTTCAACCGCCGTTTCGTCCGGACCTGACGCGGATCCGCGAGCTGTTGTGGATTGGATTCCCGGCGGCAACGCAGATTCTCTTTGAAATCGGAGTCTTCGCCGCCGTTACGGCGCTCATCGCCAAACTAGACGCCGCCTCCATCGCCGCGCATCAAGTTGCGCTCAACTGCGCGAGCCTCAGCTACATGGTTCCCCTCGGGATCAGCTCGGCGGCTGCCGTCCGGGTGGGCCAAGCCATTGGTCGCGACGATCCCGCGGCTGCTGGACGGGCGGGCTGGACCTCCATTGCAATTGGCGCTGCGTTCATGACATGCGCCGGACTAGTCTTCGTACTCGTTCCTCATCTCATCGTGCGGATCTTCACACCCGATCCTCAGGTCATGCGCATTGGAGTAAAGCTTTTGTACGTCGCCGCGGCGTTTCAGCTCTTCGACGGGTTGCAGACAGTCGCAACGGGCGCGCTTCGGGGCGCAGGAGAAACACGCATCCCGATGTTCAGCTCTTTTCTTGCGTATTGGGCCATCGGCCTGCCACTTGCTTACTACCTCGGCTTCGTGCGTCATTTGGGCGCAGTGGGTCTGTGGGAAGGTCTCGCTCTCTCGCTACTCCTGATTGGGACGTCGCTGGTATTCGCCTGGAAGCGTAAAGTGGCCGACCTCATGCGCAAGCAGCTTGCGGTCTGGGCGGCGCCGGTTCAGACCTTCTAGTGTGGGGTGACCCCCTGAAGTGAGACAGTAGGGACATTCCCCGGTTGCCGTTCGCTGCAAAGTGCTGGACGAACGAAAGTTGTTGGTTGAGCATGAGCTTGGCTGAGGAAGCGGAGGCGAGCTCTGCTGGAGAGCAACTGGCC
>DASTJH010000028.1:0-41064 GCA_035716645.1 Terriglobales bacterium
CGTGTTCAAATCGTAATAGTCAGTCAGGTGGATACCGCGATTGCCCACATACGCAAGTTCTAACGAGGTATCTTGCGCCAACTGCTGCTCGATCGAGAAGTTCCACTGCCAGGAGTTGGGCGTAATCGCGCGCGGGTCATGACCGTGTGGTGAAGATCCTCCCAGAATCGACGGGCTGAACGGTACAACCGCGTCCGGAGTACGATTCACGACCGCAGTGATGGCAAAAGGTGCGGTGTTAGTAAGCCCTACCTGCGGACTCACGCGCTCACGCTGGAAGAACTGCCCGGCGCCGGTGCGGATGGCGGTTTTCCCGTTTCCGAACAGGTCCCATGCAATTCCCAGACGAGGAGCGATATCGTGATTGTTATTGTTGACGAGCGCACGATCGGGTCCCGGCGTTCCGGAACTGAATGCCGTCCCATATTTCTGGTTCGCGGCACTGCAAGGATCTGTGCCCGGAACGATAATGACGCCGTTGCAAAGATCAGTGGTTGGCAAGCTCGGGTTGTAAGCAGCCAGACTGAATGAGGCCATCTGGTTGTTGGCGTCGTACGGCTCTCGCAGGAAAGACCAGCGGAAACCGTAATCGAGAGTTATGTTGTGAGTCGCTTTCCAGGTATCGCCAAAATACCACTCATAATCACGCCACCGTCCCTGATCGGTCGGGTTGATATCCTGTTCTGCTACTCCTCCGATCGTGTTGCTGGACGGCGCCAACAGGTTAGCCAATGCGTTGCCGGTCGGATTCGCAGTGACAGCCCAGTCCTGTGCAGAACCCAAGATGGGTTGATCCTGACCGCCGTACTGATCTTCGTTCTTGGCGTTAAAGCTCATGAATACGCCAGCCTTGAAGGTATGGTTCCCGTGCACCTTCGAGACGTCGTCCCGAATCTGATACAGATCCATGTTGTTGCCGTAAGGAGCGATGGACCAGATGTTCGGCCCGCCAAAGTTCATATAGGGAGCGAATGCTCCACCCCAGAAAGTAGGAATGCCTCCTGGAAGCTTCGAACTCTTGGGAAACACGGTAGGAATGGCTTGATCGAGCTGCGCGGCCAATCCCGGATCGCTACCGGAAACGTTGGTGATAATCGCATTGCCGGAGTAGGAGAACTGCGCCTCGTTGACCAGCGTATTGGTAATAGTCGTGGTCAGCTTTCCGACAGCGCTCTTAGAGGGTTGAGCCCAGCCGCCCTCGATGGCGGGAAAAGGATCGTCGCCCCAGAGGCCTGCCGGCTCGTCGATGGGAAAATTGTTCCACCAGTGATCCTGAGTGTAGCGGAAGGTGGCTACGTTCTTCGGTGTAACGTTCCAATCCACGCGCGCGTTTTCCTGCCGATAGTAGATCGGCGATCCCAAAGACGCAAACCAATTGTTGCCGTCGGTACCGACCGAAGGCGTCACATTGGGTAATGGAAACTGCTGCAGGAGTAGTAAGCCAGCTGGGCTGGGATTCGCAATCTTTAAAGGATTGCCAGGTGCCTGGTCCGCAACTTGTAAGTTGGGTGCCGTGGCTCCGCAGCTTAGTGCCCCGCTGAAATCACCACTGCGTTCCGCCGCGGTGGGGACGCAACTTTCGCGGGTAAAGCCCTGGATCTGACGATTCAATTCTTCGCTGTAGAAGAAGAACAGCTTGTCCTTCTTGATCGGTCCGCCGAGAGCGACAGCAAAGTCATTGCGCCGCAGTTCGTCTTTGCCGTTGTTGGGCAAGGATCCACCCTGGGCAACCACGGCTGCTTCGTGACGGGCCGCGAAGTACTCGTGCGAGTTGAGGAAGTCATTGCGTCCGTCGTAGGTCGCGGAGCCGTGGAATTGATTGGTGCCACCGCGCGTCACGATGCTGATCACTGCGCCCGAGGCGTCGCCGTATTCCGGGCCATAGGAGTTGCGCAGCATCTTGAACTCAGAAATCGAGTCCAACGAGGGATACACAAGGATCGTTCGATTGGACCCGACGTCGTTGTTGTTGGCGCCGTCCACCAGGAACAGGTTGTTGGTCACCGGATTGCCGTTGACCGAAAAATCGACGCCGGCGAATAAGCCCTTGTTCTGTGTCGAAAAGTTGTTAGCGGCGGAAACGCCAGGCTGCAACTGCGTAAGCTCGACAAAACTGCGGCCATTCAGCGGCAGTTCGCGCACTTGTTGGCCGTTGACCACTTCTCCAAGCGCTGCGCTATTCGTTTGCACCTGGATCGCGTTGGCTTCAACGTTGACCACTTCGGTCACACCGCCAGCTTCGAGCTTCGCGTCCGCACGCCGGATCGTCGCCACGTCGAGAATGACGTTTTGCTGGTTGTAGGTCTTAAAGCCGGTGTTTTTCACCGTGACCCGGTAGGTGCCGGGAGGCAAATCGGGAAACGTGTAGTTCCCTTGCCCGTCCGTCACTGCGGAGTGGACGGCTCCGGTTCCGGTGTTCGTAACAGTAACGGCGGCGCCAGCTATGGCTGCGCCGGTAGGATCGGTGACTGTTCCCGTAATGCTTCCGCTGGTCTTCTGGGCGTAGAGGGCGGATGTGGCGAACAGGAACGAGAACAGCAATGACAGCACGAGAGCGCTTAAGCGCTTCATTGCAACCTCCCCAATCGAATCAATCAAAACAGGGCCTGATTTGGACTGTCTATTTGCCGGTCGTGACCTGCGCCAACCGGGCTGTTTGTTTAACAAATCGATTTAGTAGAGCCACAACGGAGAGCCATTTGGCAACACAAGGGGAAGGCTTGTCAAGAAAAATTTTTGAATTTTCATCTTTTTTGGTACGAAAACGTGTAGATTTTCGTCAGCGATCCTTCGACTTCGAGCTACGGAAAATTCATGTCCAGACAGCCGCCGGGCGGCAAATCCACGAAAAATAGAGGCGTTAGTCTCAAGGCCCTGGCCGAACACCTGGGCTTGTCGCCGGCAACGGTGTCACTGGTGATGAACCGGGCTCCCGCTGCTGCTTCCATCCCGGATGAGACACAGCAGCGCATCTTTCGCGCGGCGAAAGAGCTGAACTATCGCCCGAACTTTTACGCACGCTCGCTGCGCACTCAACGCTCGTTCATGATCGGCGTGCTGCATCCCGATCTCTCCGACTATGTCGCGCTCCTCACCAGCGGCATCGAGGACCAGCTCACGCGGGAAGGCTACTTCTACTTCGCCGCCGGCCACCGCAATAATCCGGAGCTGATCGAGGAGTATCCGATGCTGATGATGGACCGTTCGGTGGAAGGTTTGATCACCATCGATACGCCGCTCCAGCATTCTCTACCCTTCCCCGTTGTTTCCATTTCGGGACATCGCAATATTCCCGGGGTCACCAACGTGGTGCTGGATCATCGCCGTGCGGCGGAGCTGGCCTTAGGGCACCTGATGCGCATGGGGCATCGCGAGATTGCGTTCTTCAAGGGCCCTAAAGTCAGTTCCGATACAGAGGAACGCTGGCGCAGCATCTGCGAGGTGGCGGGAAGGATGGGACTGGAGATGAAGCCGGGGCTTTGCGTCGAAATTGAGTTCAGCACGCCTTTTCCCGATATGGGATATCCAGTTGTGCAGAGATTGCTGGCCAGCGGCGAACGCTTTACTGCTCTGTTCGCCTTCAACGATGTTTCGGCGATCGGCGCCGTTCGCGCGCTGCGCGATGCTGGTCTGCGCGTTCCCGAGGACGTTGCCGTGGTCGGCTTCGACGACATTCCCAGCGCGGCCTACCACACTCCCAGCCTAACTACGATTCGTCAACCTCTGCGCCGCATGGGCGAGATCGCAGCGCAAACGCTGCTCGAACGCCTGCGCAAGAACAGTCCTGGCCCGAAAGAGGTCGCTGTGGAACCTGAGCTGGTGATCCGTGAATCCACTACGTCTCGTCTGCAACGATCTACACCCAGAGGAATCGACGGACCGGTACAAAACGAACTTTCCCAGCCCGTGTAGATAGGTAATTATGCGCGTCACAGGGTGGGACCAGTTCAACTTCGCCTTACTCTTGCACAGACGAGCAATGCTCCTTCTCAAATGGGGACTTCGCTCCCATCCTCCTGCACAATCGATTTAGCGCATATCGTCCTCGCCTGCAATCGTTGGTATTTCCGCTAGCTCCACGGCCTTCATGGCCCGCAGCTTCTCCAACTCGACATTGATCTTCTTCCATTCGCGCGCGTTCTTCTTCGTCGCTATAGGAGACGTGGGATCGGAGTAAAAGTCGAGAATATTTCGACGCAACTCGGCCGAGATCGATGCTTCCGGCGTCTTAGCCAACCGGTCCAGCAATTTGGCGTACGTAGTATCCGTGCGTCGATATCGGCCCGGCTTCACGCCGTCGCCGGTATCGAGGTCGCGATTCGCCAGCGCGAGTTCCTTTTTGGGACTTGCGCGCAACTCATCTAACATCTCGCGATAGCGATCGATCGTGCGGTTGACGCTCTCCAGATACCATTCCTCGGTTTTGCGATCGGGGATCTTGATGGCCAGCAGCGACAGTGGGCCGATCTTAGGCACGATACGAATGACAAACGCGAGCAGATGGGTTTTGAAGCTGGGCTTCTCGTAGGAAAATCTTTTCTGCCGCTCGAAGTCAACGCGGGCAAGCCGTTGGTTGAAAAGGCGATACGCGGGGTCGTCCTCATCCGGCAGAAATTGTCGCGCATGAAGCAGGACTTCGGCTTCAGCAATTTCCGGGATGAACGAACGGGCCGAACTGCGATAGCTTCTCAGTGCCGGTCGCGCACGCCCAAAGATGCCGTGCACGTCGATCCCGTACGTCTCGCGAAAAGCGCGCTCCAGAAGCCTGCGAGCGACCAGGAACCCGAGGTGCTGCATGTAGGCCGGCGGAGCGAACTGGTGCTTGCTGAGCTGTCCAATATCGAAACCGAATTCGGTGCGGACGTGCCCGTGCGGACTCTCGTCGTAAGTCACACTGGGCCCGAACTCTCGTTCCAAATTGGGAAACGCGACCGCGGTGGCGGGATTGATGGCCTGGAAGTGCCCGATGGAATCGCCCAGGTAATGCGAGAGCGCCCCGATAGCAAAGGCGTACTCGTCCACATTGCGCGCATCACGGAAAAGCGCCATCACAAAATCGCCGGAGCGGACGTAATGCGTCAGATCGCTGAAGAGGTCTTTACCGAAAGGGTAATAGCCAATGTCCTGGATCAGACATCCGCCATACGCGTAGGCATGTGCCTCGCGCAGTTGTGCTTCCGTCGTACCCGGAAATCGCGCCAGCAGCAGAGGGCGAATGGAAGCAGCCCATGCCAGGTCCACCAATTGTTCGTGTGTGAAAACGGAATAGGCGTAGCTAGGGGGAACTGCCAGCGCGGTCACCAGCACGAGAGCTAAGAGGCTTGTAGCACGAATGCGGCGAACGTTCATCCCAGCCAACTCCAGACTCTGATGCGAAACTCTCAATAAACAGCGTAGGATGGCATCTATGTAGTCGCTGCTGCCTCGGAGGCAACGACCAGAAACGAGGGCCCCATGCATTTCTCTCCTCGCCTAACGCTCGTGTTCCTTCTTGCCATTTTCATCCAACCAGCAATGGCCCAGCACGGCGGAGCTCCAGGCGCCGGCGCGGGTGGGGGGGCGGGGGCGGGTGCAGGCGCCGGTGGCAGGCCGGCTGGAGGAGGATCAATTCCCGGCGGCACCCCGAGTGTCACGTCGATTCCGCAGCCAGGCAGCACGATCCCCAATATCCAGTCCGAACGGCGGATGATTTTCATCAGCGGCAGCGTGGTGCTGAAGGGCGGGGGCCCACCTCCCGAGCCCGTAGCCATCGAGCGTGTCTGCAATGGACAAGCGCGCCGTGAAGGCTACACCGATTCGAAAGGCCGATATCAGATCCAGCTTGGCCAGAATTTTGAAATGCAGGACGTCTCGGAAACCGATAACGTTAGCGGCATGGGCGGCTTTGATCCCGGTCGCGGCGGAGCTGGCGGATTCGGAATGCCCGGCGGCCAAGGGGGAGTGAATCCCCGCGATCTGATGGGCTGCGAAATTCGTGCGGTGCTCGCTGGTTTTCACTCAACGGAAGTCATGCTGCACCCGGAAGATACCTTTGGCGAGTTGAAGGTGGACACAATTGTGCTCCAGCCTCTTGGCGGCGGCGGCACTGGCACAACGATCAGCCTAACGACGATGCAAGCGCCCAACGACGCCAAGCATGCCTACGAAAAGGCACAGAAAGCTTTGCAACACGAGAAGCTGAAAGACGCGGAAAAGGAATTGACCAAGGCCGTTCAGGAGTATCCGAGATTCGCTGCTGCATGGTCGCTTTTGGGAATGGTTGAGCAGAGCTTCCAGCGTAATGATGATGCCGAGAAGGATTATCAACAAGCGATCGGCGCCGATCCGCAATATGCAAATCCGTATTTCGGCATGGCTGTCCTGCAGGCTAAAAAGCAAAACTGGAAAGAGACTGTCCGCCTGACGGACCAGGTAAACCGGCTCGCGCCTTTAGCATTTCCGGATGCGTATTACTTTAGCGGCGTGGCTAATTACGAGTTGAAGACCTACGATTCCGCTGAACGAGATCTCAGGAAGTATCTATCGATGGATACCGAGCACCGGCGTCCCATAGCCTCGTTAGTGCTCGGCGATGTCCTCGTTCGCAAGCACGATTACGCGGGCGCAGCCGAGCAGGCGAAAGCCTATTTGGCGGCGGCTCCTAATGCGCCAGACGCAGAGACCGTCCGCGCACGTCTGAAGAAATTGGAAGACCTCTCGACGCAGGCACAGAAGCAGTAGAACTCCTCCGCTGAAGAAAGAAGAGCGCACACTTTGTGCGCTCTTCTGCATTTTGGTGAAACTGCGCTCCTACCATCCCAATTCTCACCGACCCTCCCTTGCAATTTCCGAAAACTTGTCGTGCTGAGGAATTAAGACAAAGTAGGAGGAAACCGGGAGCATCTCACGCCAGAACAGCAGGCATCTTTAAGACCTGTACCCGAAGTTGCTGTTTCAGAATCGTAGTGCAGCCTGCAGCCGGGTGAACCAAGCCATAGATTTGTGACCCGCCTTGCCATGTCTCGGCGGGCGCGGGAGGGCCCCATGCGCGTTCATTCCGTCCGAAAAAGCGTTTTTCTTGTCGTCATTGCAGCGGTTTTGACATTTCTTGGCTGTGTGGGAGTCACTGGGAATTCGCCTGGCTCACATCAGGCAACACCGGCACAAAACGCGACCATCTCCGCATCGGCGTCTCCAGCAACGATCGCGCAGGGACAGTCCACCACGCTGAGTTGGACAACGACGAACGCCACTGGGGTGACCATCGATGCCGGAATCGGGGCCGAGCCGGCCAACGGCAACGTCGCCGTAAAACCGAGTCAAACCACCACGTATCATCTGGTCGCGAATGCTTCTACTGGCGCCAATCCGACGGCCAGTGTGGTAGTAACCGTTAATGCGCCCACGCCGCCGCCCGGACCGCCTCCGAATGCGCCGACAGTGAAGATTTCGGCAAATCCGGCGACGATTGCACCGGGGCAATCCACCACATTAACGGTGACCGCCACCAACGCGACTGGCGTGACGATCACAAATAATCAAGACAGCAACAAGTTCACATTGCCGGGTTCCGGAGGTACGCAGCAAGTATCCCCGGCACAGACGACCGCCTACACAGCCACAGCAACCGGAGTGGGTGGGACGCAGAGTGCGAGCACAACCGTTACGGTCGGTACCACTCCACCTCCACCGAGCGGAAGCGTACAAATTACTACATGGCACGCCGACAACGCGCGCAGCGGAGCCAACCTGAACGAAACAATTCTTACTCCTGCGAACGTAAAGAGCGGATCGTTCGGAAAGCTGTTCTCGGTGCTGGTCGATGGCTACCTGTACGCGGAACCGCTGTACATGTCAGGACTCAACATCAATGGCGGCACGCACAATGTTGTCTTTGTCGCCACCGAATTTGACTCCGTTTATGCCTTCGACGCGGACAACTACAACAACAACACCCCGCTGTGGCACGCATCGTTGCTGGGATCGGGGCAGAATGCTCTGCTACCCGGACCCATTAAGCCGTGGATTGGCATCACCGCCACGCCAGTGATTGATGCCAGCAGCGGAACCATGTATGTGGTGACTGCCACGACCGCTGGCCACTTCCTGCACGCACTCAACATTCTTACCGGCGGTGAACGCGCGGGGAGCCCGGTTGCTATTCAGGCTTCCGTGCCCAGTTCCGCGCCGGACGCGATCAACGGCATGATCTCGCTTGTCAACTACGATCTCAATCGCGCGTCACTGCTGCTGAGCCAGGGAAGAGTTTACGTCGCCTTTGGTAATTCCCAGCGCGGCTGGATTCTCGGCTATGACGAGGACAAGCTGACGCAGGTCGGCGTGCTCTGCATCACTCCCAACCAGATCAACGCTGCCTATGCCGGCGATCCGTTTGCTGGAACCGGAGGCATTTGGGGGGGAGGCGGCGGCCCTGCTGCCGATGCGGCCGGAAACATTTATGTGGTTGTCTCCGACGGACCCTTTGGCGTCTTCGGCGGACAGCATTCCTGGAGCGAATCCATTCTCAAGCTCGATCGCGACCTGAACGTGACCGATTCCTTTACGCCCTTCGATTACCAATACCAGAACTGCAAAGACGACGACCTCGGCAGCGCCACCGCGACATTGCTCAGTGATTCCACGGGCGCATATCTGCTGACCGGAGAGAAAAACGGGAAGCTCTATTTGCTGAACCGTGGGGCTCTGGGCGGGTTGCAAAACAACGATGCCGGAGCGGCGCAAACGCTCTGGTACATTCCCAGCAGCGTCAGCAGCGGATCGTGCCCTGATGAGAACGGACAGGTTCAGACCGGCCAGGGGGACGGTCATGAGATCTACGGGGGAATCGCCAGCTTCCAGCAATGGGTCTACGTTGCCGCTGCGGGAGGACCGATGAAGCAGTGGAGCCTCTCCGGCGGCAAGCTCGTGGACACCGGCAACGCCAGCGCAATGTATGACCCGCACAGCAATGGCGCGGCACCTTTTGTCTCCGCGAATGGTTCCCAAAATGGAATTATTTGGGCGCTCGATAATCATGGTGCTGCGATTCAGGCGGCGGGCGGAGCGACGCCTCAACCGGTAGTCCTGCACGCGTACGATGCCACGAACGTTTCTAATGAGCTCTACAACAGCACACAAGCTGCAGCCGACGCCGGACCGCTCGGTATAAAGTTCACGTCGCCGGTGGTCGCGAACGGAAAGGTGTACGTGGTGGGAGCGCATGATGCCCTCGACGGCACCTCCGGCCAGCATGCTCGCGGGGAGTTGGATGTGTATGGGCTGCTGAAATAGACGAAGGTTGAGGTTTAGAGCAGAACCAAGTTTGACCTAGCCTATGAATATCGTCGCCGGCTGGGTTGGTGGGTTGTGGTTCTGTCTTGAAGGCGCGGAGCGCCGTTCGCCAAAGGTCAGCCCACGCCGGAAGACGTGGGTTCAGGTCGCCTATGACATTGAGCGCCGGAGGCGCGACACTTCCGGGAGTTTGGTGCCGCGCCTCCGGCGCTCGTGCCAATTCTCGTTCATTCCACCCACACCTGCCAGTGTGGGTGACCTTGGCATCCGGCGCTACGCGCCTGCAATCAGGTAAAGGTTGGGTGCTTTCCAATCTCGCGGTTGCCGCCAGCGGAAAATCATCGATTGCGCAATCAGTCTGGAGAATCTGTGTTGCTTTAGGCAGCCTTCTTCGCGTTCAATTCCTCACTGGACTGAGGCAAAACATCCTGGCGTCCCACACTGGAATAGAGGAAACCAGCTTTCGCCATCTGCGCCGGAGAATAGAGGTTCCGGCCATCGATGATCACCGGATATCGGAGCGCCCTGCGCACGCGCTGCAGGTCAAGATTCGCGAACTCTTCCCAGTCCGTGAGGATCAGCAGCGCATCGGCGTCTTGGAGCGCTTCATAGGCGTCTTCCGCGAAGCGAACGGCGGGATCGTTCAGCACGTCCTTAGCGCGATCGATCGCGGCCGGATCGTACGCCACAATCCGGCAACCGTCATGCAGCAAGGACTGGACGATCTCAATTGCCGGCGATTCGCGAATATCGTCCGTGCCTCCTTTGAACGCCAGGCCAAGAACGGCGAGCTTCTTTCCACGCACATTCCAGAGAGCGTGCCGCACCTTCCGCAGAAAGCGTTTGCGCTGCTGCTGGTTAATTTCCCGGACCTCCTCCAGAATCTGCAGATCGTAGCCGCTGTTGGCCGCGACGGCCTGGAAGGCCGAAATGTCCTTGGGGAAGCACGAACCGCCATACCCGATTCCCGGACGCAAAAACCTGCCGCCTATCCGCGAGTCGCTGCCAATACCTTCCGTTACCTGCTCGATGTCGGCGCCCACCTGCTCGCAGACGTTTGCCACGGCATTCACAAACGAAATTTTCATCGCGAGGAAAGCATTGCAGGCATGCTTGATCAGCTCCGCGCTCTTGGCGCTGGTAAGAATCAGCCGCGACGGAATTTTTGCCGCTGAGGGTTGCGGGATCGCCAGCTTGTCTTCGTAATACATTCCTGAAGTAAGCGGCAGATATATCTGCCGCAGCAGATCGCGAGCGCGAGGAGCATCGGCTCCGACCACGATTCGGTCAGGATACAGAAAGTCAATCACCGCCGTTCCCTCGCGCAGGAATTCTGGATTGGAAACGACGTCAAACATCTCAGCCGGAGCGCCATTCAGAATCATCGCGCGCCGCACCCACTCGTTCGTGTACACGGGAACGGTGCTCTTCTCGACGATCACTTTGTATTCGTCAATCGCGCCGGCAATTTCGCAAGCGACCTGCTCGACGTAGGAGAGATCGGCATCGCCATCCTCAGTCGGCGGCGTGCCCACAGCAATAAAGATCGCCGAGGAAGCGCGGACAGCAGCCGGCAGATCGGGAGAAAACGAGATTCGCCGTCCGGCATGTCTGCTCAACAACTCAGGCAGGAACTCTTCGTGGATCGGAATTCTTCCCTGCTTCAGCGCCCTCAATTTCACTTCGTCGTTGTCCACCAGCACAACGTCGTGTCCAATTTCAGCGAAGCAGGCTCCAGCTACCAGCCCCACGTATCCCGATCCGACTACCGCGATGCGCATCTCGTCTCCAAGGTCCCGAACAACTAAAGATCCATGCCGCAGCGCTCAGATTTGCAGCATGTACCTCAATCGATGCAAAGGTAAGTAGCATCCGTTGCTGCTCGCTCAGAGAGATGAGACCGCCGAAACATGCCAGAGCTGTTCAACGCGCGATGACGTACGGAATCTGGCAGTTCCTCGTGCACCGCTTCCAGGCCGGGTCGAGAAAACTGCAAGTGAGGCTGGCTGAAAAACGAGAATTCCCTGAGAACAGCGAATTCCTCAGCGAACTCGCCGCGGCGAGTCGCGGACACCCGCCATTCACGCGGGTACGCGCAAAACGCTGAGGGAATTAACAGTGAATTAACACGGAATTTCTAATTTTCCGTGTAACTGCTTGTGTTTTCAAGCTAGTAGCTAGCAGCTGGAGGATAGCCGCTCGGGTGCTGAGCGAATTAGCAGGGAACTAACAGGGAATTTTGGTGTCGCCTAGGCAGGGGAACACAACGGAACCACCTGCGGTAGCGGGTGGCGCTGTTGCTGTTGGTGTTGGTGTTAGCAGTCAACTGCAACGGCAACCGAAAACGGCCCCGGCTTGTAACCTTTTCATTCGTGGCGACTCTTTCTATCTACAGCCTTTTGGCTGTCGCCATTTTGCCAAATGAAGTTAGAAGGAGAGAACCAAAAATATGAAGAAGCCTCGTTTTATCACTGTGTTGGCCTCTGCGGCGCTGGTTGGATTGAGTGCCCTTGCGGCTTATGCCCAAGCGCCGAGTGACCCGCAAATCGTGGGAATCGTTCAGGCCGCGAATCAGATTGACATCAGTCAGGCGAAGCTCGCGTTGAAGAAATCACACGACGCGCAGGTCAAGGAATTCGCCAATCAAATGATTTCCGATCACACCAACCTGGAGAAGTCAGTCGCCGATCTCGCGAAGAAGCTGGGTGTGAAACCGCAAGCGAGCGCCACGTCGAAACAACTGCGGCAGCAGGCAGCCGAGGAGTCGAAGAAGCTTGCCGGCCTGCACGGCAAAGCCTTCGATCAGGAATATGTGTCGCATGAAGTCGCGTATCATCAGGCGGTGATCGATGCGGCCAAGAACACGCTGATTCCGAACGCGAAAAATGCCGAGCTGAAGTCTGCGCTCGAGGGCGCGGCTCCGCTCCTGCAAGGACACTTGGAGCACGCCCAGCAAATCGAGAAGTCGCTGCAAGGTGGCAGCTAAATTGGGAACGATCGCCTTGATGCTCAACTCTGATTCCATGAAGTGAGCGCATACCCATATGGAACCGCCACGACTGCAAACGCGAACGCTCGTCTTGACAGGAGTGGCGGTTGCCATTTTGTCTGCCATCTCCCTGGGCGCTGCCTCCGCTCCATCCGCCGGAGCAGCGCAGCACATTGTCATCATCAAACAGATGCACTTCGATCCTGCCCAACTCACGGTGAACGCCGGGGACACGGTTGAGTGGAAGAACCAGGACATCTTTGCTCATACCGTCACGGCAGATGACGGAAGTTTCAATTCGGGACTGATCGCTCCGGGCAGCTCGTGGAGCACGGTGATCCAAGGCCAGGGAACGGTTGGCTATCATTGCAGTCCGCATCCCAACATGACCGCGAAGCTCGTCGTGGCGGCGGGCCAGGAAGGCACAAACGCGAACGCGGCTGCTCCCAGCGGCGAGGACAGCGGCCCGACGCTCAAGTGGGTGCCTCCCAGTGCGCCGGAAGAGTTCCATCCCATTTTGGTCAATTTCACGGCGGCTCTGCTGCCGCTGGCTTTGTTGAGTGACGTTCTCGGCCGCATCTTCCGCCGCCAGAGTCTGCACAATGCGGCGTGGTGGTTGGTGCTCTATGAGGCGATTCTCACTCCGTTCACCGTTGCAGCGGGATGGTGGTGGAAGCATGCCTCCGCCGGCGCCTTGCCGCCAAAGCTGATCGCCGTACACGAGTGGCTGGGAACCGCGGCAGCGGTGCTGTTTATTGTGCTTGCTGTCTGGCGCTGGAGGATTCACAAACGCGACGTTCCCCCCAGCATTGCGTATCTGGCATGCGCGCTGTTAGCCGTGCTCGCGCTCGTCTATCAGGGAAGCCTGGGCGGGCAGATGGTGTTTGGAAGGTGATCGCGGCGGTGGCGCGCGCACCACGTCCGGCTGTTAGCCTTCCGTCAATTCGGGGCCATTGAGATTCGGTGCCCACCTGGCGCTCTCTCAATTGTGAATTGTCATCCCTCAAGCCGCCAGCAGTACCTAAAGGCATCGCAAGAAGCCCATGCGGCTTGGGGGACCTGCTTTTCTTATCGGTCAAGGTAAAACAGATCCCCCGCGCCGCAAAATCGGATTCTCAATTTCGGAAAGAACATCAGGCTGCGCGAGGGATGACAATCCATTTAGTAGACGGGTTCAGGTCATCCAGCAAAGCTGGTCTACAGCATCACGGCAATTCCCACAGGACTCTCAGCCGTTCGTATTCCGATTTTGGTAGCTGGACCAAAATGGAACTGCCTTCCTCGCTAACCCAGCGCACAACTTGCTCGATGTTCTGCGGGGCCATCGCGGTGCATCCGGCTGTGCCGCTTGTTGGGCTGCTCCACTGATGGAGAAAAATACAGGAGCCGTCTCCGCGCGTAGGGTGATCCATGTTGTAGTTCACGATCACTCCCCAGCGATATTGCGGGATCGAACTCATCTTCTCCGAGCTTTTCCAGTCCACCTGATCGACTTTTGATCGATCGACGACTTTGGCGTAGTAGCGGGAATCGGGATCGTCCACGCATTCGACCGCGGAGGTGAGGTGCAGGTAATGGCGTGAGCCGGGAAGTTCATCGGCGAATCCAAATGTTCCGCGGTTGAGCGGAAACACTCCGGCAGGCGAACGTCCGTCGCCTTCGTGCTTGACCGGACCGGGATAACGATCGGGCGCTTCTCGCGTGAGCGCCGGATCCCAGGCCAATCCAGCGCGTCCAACCACAACCGGAATCGAGTCGCCGGCCTTAACCCAGTTGCACCCGTGGCGTTCGTAGCGAGTGAGCGTTCCCTGAGCCGAATCCCAATCGGGAGCCGTGACAACGATCAGTTTCTTAGCACTCTGCAACGCTCGCTGAATACTCTTGTCGTTCTCCTGCGGGACGGCGGACACCGTGATAGCGAACAGCAGGATAAAAACGGCCTGCGATAGCGGACCGCGCAAAATTAGGAGGATGCGCATGTGGCTAGATTAAACCCCAAATCTCGCATCCCAACGCGTTGGGGCTTTTGGTTTTTTGCTTCGCAGCTTCGTGGCTCCGTGGCTGTTCCTCATCATCCGCATCTGAGCGCGACGATCGGATCGACTTTCATCGCGCGCCGCGCGGGAACGTAACATGCGAGCAAAGCAATCGCGCATAGAAGTACCGCGACGGCAGCGAAAGTCACTGGGTCGGTCGGTTTTACGCCAAACAGCATGCTGGCCATCAACTGCGTGAGTCCGAGCGCCGCGAGTATGCCGATCCCGATGCCAATGCCGACCATGCGCGCACCATCGCGCAAGACCATTCGCATCACATCGAAGCGCTGTGCGCCCAGCGCCATACGCACGCCAATCTCCTGCGTGCGCTGCCCCACTAAATAGGACAGCACTCCGTAGATCCCAATACCGGCAAGCACCAGTGCAAAGACGGCAAAGACCGCGAGCAAGGTCATGGTGAATCGTTCGGCTGCGATGGAATCGGCGACATTCTTATCCATCGGGGCAGGATCGAAGACGACCATGTCACGGTTCGTTGCGAGGATAGCCTGCCGGAGATCCTGGAACGAGGGAACACCCGCGCGCGCGGTGCGAACGTAAACGTTGAATCCCAGATGACCTTCCTTGATGGCTGCGTCCGGCGTTTGCATCAGAGACAGATACATTTGGGCTTGCAGCGGGAAGCTGCTGTCGGTAGCGAGTCCCCACTGGTTCACGTGGCCAACAACACCGATGATGCGCAGTTTGGGAAATTTAACCTGATCCTCGGGATTGGTGTTCAGGTCGAGGTACTGCCCGATGGGATCTTTGCCGGCAAAATACTTGTCGGCCATGCGTTCGTCGATCACGGCGACGCTGGACGCGTTTTCATTGTCAGCATCGGTGAAGAAGCGCCCGCGCTTCAGCGAGATCTGCATGGCTTTGAGATAGTCAGGTTCGACCACATAGTTCAAAGCCATCGGCAAGTCGGCCATGTGCGCCGGCATCGGTTGACCAACAATGGCGAAGTAGCCGTCGTTGTCGCTTCCCATCGGATCGGAGCCCCAGCTCAACGAAACCGCTTCGACTCCGGGCGTGGCAGCGAGTTTCTCGTGGAACTGGCGCAGAGCCGTGCGGATCGCCTCCGCCGATTGGCTGCCCAGCGATTCGGGCGCGGAGACACTGAAGGTAAGAACGTTGTGCGGGTTGAATCCCGGATTGAGTCCCCACAAGACGAACAGGCTGCGGAGCATTAAGCCCGCGCCGACCAGCAGGATCAGCGCCATCGCCATTTCGCCGGCGACGAAAATGTTCTGTGCCGGAGTGCGCGCGGCAGCCACGCTGCGTCCGCTCTCTTTCAGAGTTTCACTCACATCGGCCTTAGCGATCTTTAAGGCGGGCGCGAGTCCGAATACGATTCCGGCAACGAGCGACACGCCAAAAGTAAACAGCAGCACGCGAAGATCGAGCCCGATCTGCTCGGCGCGCGGCAGCGTGCTGGGCACCGCTGCGATCGCGGCCTTGATGCCGAACTTCGCGAGCAGAAGCCCGAGCGCGCCTCCGGCCAGCGCCATCATCACGCTCTCCGTGAGAAGTTGGCGGACGATTCGGCGCGGTCCTGCGCCGAGCGAGAGCCGAATCGCGAACTCGCGCTGTCGCGAGGTGGACCGCGCGAGCAACAGGTTAGCGACGTTCACACAGGAGATGAGGAGCACGAAGACCACAGCGCCCAGCAGGACCAGAAGCGCCGGTCGTGTTTTACCGACCATTTCGTCTTTCAAGGTCCAGATCGTCACCATTTGCTTGCTTGCGTTTACGTCGGGATAGGCGACGCTGAGCTCGTGGGCGACGCGGTTCATGTCCTCACGAGCTTGCTGAAGCGTGATGCCGGGCTTAAGACGGCCAATCGCGTCCATTCCCCAGCCGGCGCCGCGGTTGTTGTGAAAGGCCGGCTCGTTGTATTCGCCGATGGGCACATAAACATCGTTCCGTTGGCTGCCTTGTTGGAAATTCTGTATGACGAGGTGAAAATTCGAGGGCACGACGCCGATGATTGTGCGTGAGATGTCATTCAGCACGATGCTTCGTCCAACAATGTCGCGGGCGCCGCCAAACTTCCGCTTCCACAAACCCTCGGTGATCATGGCAGTCGGCTCGGCGCCAATGTGGTCGTCATCCTCTCGGAACGTTCTTCCCAAAACGGGATTCAATCCGAGGATTTCAAAGAAACCGTGAGAGATCATCTCGCCCTGCACGTGCTCGGGCTCGCCGTTGCCGCTCAGGCTGAATCCGGAAGGACGATAGGCGGCGATCGTAGTGAAGGTTCGGTTCATCCGCCGCCAATCCTCGAAGTTCGGATAGGAGATCGAGGCATTCTCGAAGTTCGGCATCTTCTGGAAAAGGGAGACGATCTGGTCTGAATGCGGAAAAGGCAAAGCATTCAGCAATACGCCATTCACCACGGAGAAGATGGCCGTGTTCGCGCCAATGCCCAGGGCCAAAGTAAGAATCGCAATCGCGGCGAAGCCCGGCGACTTCACCAGCATGCGGAAGCCGTAGCGAATATCCTGAAAGAAGAGTCCGTTGCGCAAAGATTTCATAAAAAGGGGTGCCTTAGTTCCTGGCCTCACGCATGTTCTACGCAAAGGGTAGACGGCGCGTTCACACATTCGGTGAGCAGGTTCTGGGCCGATCAGGAGAAAACCCGAAGAGATTGATGGTTAATAAGTTGGAGGGATTTCGTAGCGCTGTGCAGCACTCGGCCGTCTTCAATGCCGAAAGCATCGTGTTCGCAAATGGACACCTGCCATTTGCAATCAAAGAAGGAATACCCACTCATCGAACACCGCAGACGAGTGGGCACTCCGGGTTTCGGTTCCAGCTTACCGGTTCGACGAATCCGCGCTGACTGGCCGCAGGCAGAGCTGTCCTTGATAGCGCAGCACGATGTGACCTTGCGTGAGATCCGCGGCGCCAAAGAAGGCGAGCTTTCCTGAGGCGTGGTCGAATCGTCCGGTTCCGCCTACGATGTTGACTCCATCGACGTAGTCTAGGGCAAGCAATCCAGATTGAGGGGTTGCGAACGCGGTCGCATCCGCATCGGCGAAAAACAGCGTGTCCCCGGAGTCGGTGACCCACTGGTGGTGGTTGTGAAAGACCGTGTTTCCTTTTGAGTCTTGGGCAATGCTCAAGACATTCACGCCCAAGCCGCCTTTGAGATCGCCGGTTGCGGTGCCCAGAGTTTCCGTGGCATCGATAAAATTTGTAGAGGCGACCCCGGCCACCTCGTGGCAGTTAGCGCCTTGCTGGGCGTACAGGGACGAGGCCATCAACGCGACAAACAGTAGAACCGAGCGCATAATTGTTCTCCTTCGATGTTGCAAGGGAACCTGCCTACCAGTCGCCTCCCCCGGCACAGGCGGTAAACGCACGACCGCGCTGATCGTTCCTGCCGGCCAACTGGTATGCTACGGCGAAGCAAGTTCCCGATTGCTGTGATCGAGTGAGAAGTTATTGTGTATGGCGTCTGGAAGTCTCAACGAAAATTCACTTTTTTTTCAGCGATCGCAAAGTCCTGTCCCGGAACGGAACGGAGTTATTCGCGATGCGCCGACGCAATACTCCTTTGGTCCCTTTCATCTGGATCGGGATGAGCGCCTGCTCACGCGTGACGGCATAGCCGTACCGCTCGCGCCGCGATGCTTTGATTTGCTCGCGCTACTGTTGCAACACGCAGGACACTTGCTGGAGAAGGACGCCATAATCCAGACGTTGTGGCCGGACACGTTCGTGGAAGAAGCGAACGTGTCCAACCTGGTCGGACAGCTCCGCAAAGCTCTGGACGATTCGCCGCGGGCGCCGCAATTCATCCAAACAGTCTCGAAGCGGGGCTATCGCTTCGTCGCTCCTGTGCAGGGCGTCGCGCCAGCACGAACGACGCCGGTAAGCACGGAGAAGAGCGAGAGGACAGCGATCCGAATCATCGCTTTCCCCTTCCGCACCGATTCGGGAGATGGGGATTATCTTGCCCACAGCTTGCCTGACGCGATCACGTCGGCTTTGGCGGAATGGAATGCATTTACCGTCCGACCTACCCAGTCTGCGGCTCGATTCGATGCGGCGCGGTGGGATCCGAAGGTAGTGGCGAACGAACTAGATGTGGACGTGATCCTCACCGGAACCGTCGCTCATTGCGGAGAGCGTCTGCAAATTACGACGCAGCTCATCGACGCTTCTGCCGGAACGGTGGTGTGGTCGAAAGTCTGGGACGTTGCTCGTCACGATTTGTTTCAGTTCCATAATGGGATTGTTCAACTTCTGGTGCGTTCTCTCGTTCGCGGCGTGCAGAAGGATGGCAGAGCGTCAATGGCGATCAGCGCGCCGGGAAATGCGGATGCGTACGAACTCTATTTGAGAGCCAACCACCTGATGCTGAGGCGCACGCCGGAGAATGTCGCGCTGGCGCGGGACTTGTATCTCGCCTGCACGGAAAAAGATCCAGAATATGCGCCGGCGTGGGCGCGTCTGGGCCGGTGCTACCGCTTTCTCGATAAATTTCGAGTCGAGCCTGGCGGTCGCCTGCGAAATGCAGCGGCGGCGGCGTTTCAACGCGCGTTTGTTTTGAATCCCGAATTGGCAATTGCGCACAGCGCCTACACTCCGCTGGAAGCCGATGCCGGATACGCTATCGAGGCGATGGTTCGGCTTCTGCGCGTGGTGCGTGCCAACGAAAATAATCCCGAGCTCTTTGCCGGGCTTGTCCATGCTTGCCGCTACTGTGGCCAGCTTGACGCTTCGCTCGCGGCGCATCGGCGCGCCTTGGCTCTGGATCGAAACGTGGTGACCAGCGTTGCCCATACTTATTTTCTGCTTGGCGACTATGAGAAGACGCTCTGCTGGTACGGCAATCCTGCGGGCCTCTATCTCGATGCATTGGCATTGGCGTGCATGGACCGTCTTAAAGAATGTTCAGCGCTGTTGTGGACAAGGCGAAGCTCGTTTTCCATGGAGCCGGCGCTGATGAATTCTTTGCAAGCTTATTTGGATTCCGATCGCGCCAAGGGCATAGCAGCGCTCTCCGCGCAATTCGATGAGCAAGGCGACCCGGAAATTCGCTTTTATTTGGCGCGGCAAGCGGCTCGATTCGAAGACCTGGAACTCGCGTGCAAACTTCTCTCGCAGTCCGTCGAGCAGGGCTATTCCAGTTCGGCCGCCATGACGCACGATTCGTGGCTGCAACCCCTGCACGGTAGCTCGAAATTCAAACACTTACTTTCCCGGACCAAAGACCGCGAGCGCGAGGCGCGACTGGCCTTCGAGGAAGCTGGCGGACCTCAACTCCTTGGCTGCGAATGAGCAATCGCACGCTTTTCCTCTCCGCGTTGAAGCAAAGCCATCGCGCAATTCAACTCTCGATCCTCATGACACGATCGAACAACGCCATCTCTTCCTCTGTCGGTGCTTGGAATATCCTGGCCCACTCAGCCAATTGCTCGCGCCAGACCGGCGGATCTTCCACGCCTCGGCGTTGAATCCGCTCGAATAAGACATCGAGCGGGGCGGAGAGATAGTGCAGCTCAACCGCGGCTCCGAGCTCTCGCGCACGCAGCCGGAGCGCATCGCGTTCCGATCTTCCCCAGGTACCCCATTCAACGATGACGCTCACACCGAGCGGAAGAAGCTGCTGAGCGATTTGCCATTGCAGAGCCTCAATCTTGGCGCGCTTCTCTTCATTCCAAAGATTCAGCCCGAGAGCGTCCATCCATTCGTCGGGTGAAAAACGAATCGCGCCGAGGCCAACCTGAAGCTGCCTCGCATGAGTCGTTTTGCCGCAGCCGGGCAGCCCGCAGACGATGATTAACCTTCCGTGAGAAGGAATGTGTTCCACTGGACGATTATCGTTGGTCAGACGTCGGCGAAGGTTTGCGCGTGGGATTGCAAATGAGCTGGATCGTCATCCAGCGTTGTTCGGCTGCGATCGCGGAGAAACAGCACAGCGACTGCTGACAACGCGCAGCCGGCAATCAGATACGCAGCTGGAGCCATTCGGCTGCCGGTGGCGTCGATCAGCGCGACCGCGATCATCGGCGCGGTGCCTCCGGCAATGCCAATGCCCACATTCAGTACGAAAGCATGGCCGCTCACGCGATAGCCACGCGGAAATTGTTCTGCCAGCATCGCCGGCGCCGTGCCCATCACCACCGCCAACAGCGCGGCTAATACTAACTGCGCGATCCACAAACCCGCTACGCCCGAATGGGCAACGACGCGGAATGAAATCCAAGACACGGCTGCTTGCGCGGCAAAGGCCAGTGCCAGCATCGTCCTGCGGCGCAGAAATCGGTCGGAGGCCCATCCGGCAAACGGTGCGACAAACAGGACGAGCGCCTGCCCGATGGTATTGATCTGCAGTGCCGCCGCTTCGTTGACATTCGAGAACTCGCGCGCGAAGGTCGGCAGAAAAATCATGATTACGTAATTCGAAACGCCGTAGCCGCCAGTGAACAGCAGAGCGACCCACATCGTCTGCGGCACTTCGCGAAAAGCCTGCAACGCCGGCCAGCGCGCGACAAAGGCGCCGAATCTGCTCGAGCGCGGAGTCATGACCGCTGCATCGCGCAGGGTCGGCTTGCCTGTCACAGTTCGTGACAGATCTCTTTCAGCTTCGATCTCAAGTTCCTCGCGAGGCAAGTGACGTCGAAGCACGTAACCGACAAGAGCGAGAACGCCTCCAAAGAAAAACGCGAGTCGCCACAGTTCGTGAACGTCAGCCTGCGCTGCCGTGAGCGCGGCAGCTCCGGCGGCGATCAACATGCCGATCGTTGCGCCGATGTTCGCGACACTGCCGGCAAGGCCGCGTCGATTTGCGGGAGCTGTCTCCACCAGGTACGTGACCGAGCCCACAAACTCACCGCCCACAGAAAAGCCTTGAAACAGCCGAATAAGAATGAGCAGAATCGGCGCGCCAATGCCGATGGCAGCATACGATGGCAGCACGCCGATGCCGACGGTAGCTGCTCCCATCAGCACAACCGAGAGCACGAGAACAAATTTTCTTCCGCGCCGATCGCCCACGCGTCCCAATACCACCGCGCCAACCGGCCGCACAGCAAAACCAACCGCAAATCCGCCGTACACGCCGAGCAGAGCGGCAATTCTGTCGTGAGAAGGAAAGAACTGCGAAGCCAGAACCGGAGCCAGCAGGCCGTACAAGCCAAAGTCATACCACTCGACAACATTGCCGATGGCCCCGGCCAGAACGATTCGCTTGTTTGCCGTCATGAGCAATTAGTCTGACAATTCAGGACGTGATCTTCCCAATCCATACAAAATTTCTGCGGCCACTTCAACAACCCCGCATCGCACAGCCTCGATTCAATTCGGTGCGGCGCGAGAGATTCGTCATATGTTTAATACCGGTCTTAAGAAGAAGTAATCTCTATCTGAGGATATAGCGTATGACAGACTGGTTCGCGCGCCCCGTCCTGCACGTGGCCGATGTTGAGGCCTCGCTTCGCTTTTACATTGACCGGCTTGGATTCACGAGTGCCTGGCGCTATGACGAAGAAGGCAGAGCGCACGTGGCGCAGATCGATCGCCAGGGCTGCGCGCTCATCCTGGCGGACACGTGGCCGGAGAAAATTGGAAAGGCGCTGATGTTCATCTCGCTGAATGTCGAGCCGGCGACGCGTGAGTCCGCCAACGCCGCATTGGACGCTCTGCGCGCGGAACTCGAGGTTAAGGGAGTCCAGGTCCGTGATGGTTCGTGGGGTTACCGGCTTCTAGTGATTGACGATCCTGACGGTAATCAGCTCTTCTTCAACTATCCCAGCGAGTCGGCATCCGGCACGCCGCCACTGCGAGACTAAACCTCCTACGAGAATGACGCGAGCTCCGGTTCACCACGGCGCCTGGCGTACAGGCGCCTGCGGCCTCTGCATTAAGCTTCTATTCCATGGCACTTGCGGGCAAACTCATCATCGCCGATCTACGCCGTGAACTCGCGGAAGCTTCCGATCCGGAGCGTGCGCGGAAACTGGCTTGGTTTTTCAAAACGGGAAAAGGCGAATACGGCGAAGGAGATCGCTTCTGCGGCATCACCGTTCCGGTCCAGCGGAAGATCGCTCGGCGATATGGACACCTTTCTCTCGGCGACGTAGAGAAGTTATTGCGCTCGCCGGTCCACGAACATCGGTTTACCGCTTTGGAGATCCTTGTCTTTCAGTATGAACGCGGGGACGACTCGACGAAGCGCAGAGTCTATGAATTCTATTTGGATCATCTGCATCACGTGAATAACTGGGACTTGGTCGATACTTCCGCGCCTTTCATTGTCGGAGACTATCTAGTATCGCGCTCGCGCCGAATTCTTTACAAGCTCGCCAAGTCGCCGAACTTGTGGGAGCGCCGCATCGCGATCGTCTCCACGATGGCGTTCATCGCAAAGAATGATTTGTTGGACACATTCGCGATCGCCGCACGATTGCTCGACGACGAGCACGATCTCATCCACAAAGCCGTCGGCTGGATGCTGCGCGAAACTGGCAAACGTTCTCAACCGGCGCTGCTCGACTTTCTTGAACGAAACTATGCCAGGATGCCGCGCACTGCGCTGCGCTACGCGATCGAACGTTTGCCCGAGGCGCAGAGAAAGCGTGTGTTGAAGGGCGTTTTCTCCAAGACTGCCTGCTCGGCTGCGGCAAACGCAAATTCTTAATTTGCCCGCAAGGATCGGCAGGCAGCGGTGGCGGGAGTTCGCTCTTGTACAATTTCGCCGACATGCAGAATCGTCGGCAGTTTCTGAAAAGCGCCGCTTCCACAGGGGCTTTAGCTTTATTGGCCGGTACGGCCTCGAACGCGGCGGACGCTTCTTCGCCTTCGACTCAGGTACCGGCGCCTAAACCGGAAATCCAAGTCTTTGTCACCGATGCCGAGCGGCGCCACCAGCCGGCCACCTCGCTGCGCTGGACGGAAGCACGATCCGCTTCTCCGGGTACTCTCATTGTCGATCCGGCAAAGAAAGCGCAGCCCATTTTGGGATTTGGCGCCGCGCTTACCGACGCGGCTTGCTACGTGATCAGCCAATTGCCGGAAGCAGCGCGTGGCAGTCTGCTGAACGAGTTGTTCAGTCCGAACGAAATGGGATTCAACGTTTGCCGGATCTGCATCGGTTCCAGCGATTACTCGCGCAGCGTGTTCAGCTATGACGAAGGCGCTCCCGATCCCGAACTGACGCGCTTTTCCATTGCCCATGACCGCGAGTACATTCTGCCGACGCTGCGGGCTGCACGTGAGATCAATCCTGACTTGTTCCTGTTTGGCTCACCCTGGAGTCCGCCTGGGTGGATGAAGGACAACAACTCGATGCTCGGCGGCACGATCCGCCGCCACTTCATGCCTAATTATGCAAACTATTTCGTGAAGTTTCTGCAAGCCTATCGTGGCGAAGGTGTCGAAGTGAATGCGGTTACGTCGCAGAACGAAGTCGATACAGACCAGGACAGCCGCATGCCAGCCTGTTTGTTTCCGCAGGAAGTCGAGGTGCAATACGTAGGCGAGATGCTGGGGCCGGTGATCGAGCGGGCGGGCCTGCCGACCAAGATTTGGCTGCTCGATCACAACTACAACCTTTGGGGACGCGCGATCTGCGAACTCGACGATGAAAAGGTAAGCCGCGTGACCAAGTCGATTGCGTGGCACGGCTATCTCGGTGAGCCGGAGATGGTGCGCAAAGTAGCCGAAGCGCACCCGGATGCCGAGATGTACTGGACCGAAGGCGGGCCCGAGATCACCGACCCTAAGTACGCTACCGACTGGTCGCAATGGAGCCGTACGTTCACCGGCATTCTGCGCAACGGGATGCGCTCGATCACCGCCTGGAATGTCGCGCTCGACGAGCACGGCAAACCCAACATCGGTCCGTTCTCCTGTGGCGGCTTGGTAACCGTTCACTCGCAATCCGGTGAGGTCACCCGCAGCGGACAACACTGGGCGTTCGCTCATTATGCGCGTCACATCCGGCGCAATGCCGTAATCATCAGTTCCGATTGGGGAAATCCGCAGGCCACCGCAGGCGGCATCGAACACGTTGCGGCTATAAATCCCGATGGCAGCTACGTCCTGGTGCTCACCAATACGACGGGTTCGCCGCAAGGCATAGAAATTGGGTTTGGGAATTTTGCGACGCAGGTTGATTTGGCTGCTGAATCGATCTCAACGCTGCGGTGGTAGGCATACGATCTATCTGGTCAATCATCGCTGGAAGACGCAGGGTTATAGATCGATCGGACAAAGTGGGTTTGCTTTCGGAGGTTGAGTTGTGAAGCCGACTAGCTATCTGATAATAGTGCTCATTTTTGCAGGGTTCGCCTTGTCTCAGCAGCGAACGTCCGACTGGAAGGAATACACATTTCCTACGGATGGATTCGCCATAACGCTACCGAAAGAGCCGACAGCGCACTCAGAAGCCGGGCTTTCGGATACAACCGTTTATTCTGCTCCCATTGGATCCAATGCCAAAGTGAGTCTCCACGTGGTGCACAAAGACCTGGACTGTGCCGCAACCATTTCTCAATTGAAAGATGATGCTCGTGCTGGAAAGGGCGACATCGATTCAGCGTCGGTCAAAGATGTGACGCTAGGAAAATATCAAGGAGTCGGATATGACTGGAAGATGAGCTCCGACCTCGACGGATATGAGCTTACGTATTGCACCCATAGCAGGATTTACGCCTTTTCCGCGGGCTGGCCGAGAAGCAATCCCCGACCCGCAGCTTTAGCACGAGTTCTCAAATCATTTCGGTTACTCTCGCCCTAATAGCTCGAAAGTATCTCAGGCCATCGCTCCACATTTTGCGACTCTTCTCAAGGCTGCACATCCAATCAGCCGCTATCCTTAATAGCGCATGAAAATCGGGATCACGTGTTATCCAACCTACGGCGGCAGCGGAGTTGTCGCGACTGAGCTGGGCATTGAGCTGGCGCGGCGCGGGCATGAGATTCACTTCATCTCCTACTCACAGCCCTTTCGGCTGACGACGCCGCAGGACAACATTCGCTTTCACGAAGTCAGCGTCTCGCAATATCCACTGTTCGACTATCCGCCTTATGACCTCGCGCTAGCGACGCGCATGGCGGAGGTCGCCGAAATCTATGATCTCGATCTTCTGCACGTGCACTACGCAATTCCGCACGCGGTGAGTGCGCTGCTCGCTCGGCAGATGCTGGCCAGCACTACGTTTGCCCGACACCTTCCGTACGTGACGACCCTGCACGGAACAGATATTACGCTGGTCGGGCAGGACCCTTCCTATCTTCCGGTCACGCGATTTTCGATCGAGCAGAGTGATGGCGTTACCGCGATTTCTGAGTATTTGCGCGAGCGAACGGTGCAGGAGTTCTCGGTCAATAAGCCGATCGAGGTGATCTACAACTTCGTAAACTGCGACCTCTACCACCGTCCTAAAGACATCAGTGCGGAGCGATCGGTTTTCGCCGAACCTGAGGAAAAAATCCTGGTGCACCTCTCCAATTTCCGTCCGGTAAAGCGGATCGGCGACGTCATTGAAATTTTTCATCGCGTGCAGAAGAAGATCCCGTCGCGGCTGATCATGATTGGCGACGGTCCGGAGCGGCCGGCGGCAGAATGGCAGGTGCGGCGCCTGGGCCTGTCGAATCGTGTCTATTTCCTCGGCAAGCAGGACAACGTCCACGAGAAGCTGGCGATCTCTGACTTGATGCTGCTGCCCAGTCATTTGGAATCTTTCGGTCTCGCAGCATTGGAGGCAATGGCGTGCGAGGTTCCGACCATCGCGACCAACGCCGGCGGTGTGCCGGAAGTGATCGAAGATGGGAAGAACGGATTTCTCGCTCCGGTAGGCGATTTGGATCGAATGTCGGATTGCGCGATCGAGATTCTCTCCGAGGAAAAGCGGTTGCGGGAAATGGGCAAGCTGGCGCGATTTGAAGCGCAGTCGCGATTCTGCTCGACCAAGATCGTTCCGCAATACGAGAGATTTTACGAGCGGGTGCTGGAGCGCGCTTCGTAAATCGCCTGCGCTGCCGAAAATTCTTTTTCACTCTGCAATAGTGGCAACTCAATCGAAATTCGCGTTCCCAATCCGGGACTGCTTTGCACCATCATGTGGGCGTTGGCTCCATACAAAACGCGCAGCCGCTCCGCCACGTTGTACATGCCGATGCCCTCGGCATGTAGGCCATTGCCATCGAGGTCGCGCGCGTACTTCCGCCGCTCGCCGTATTTCCCATGAGTCCCCGGCATGCCGACGCCATCGTCTTCGATGTCGATGTGGAGGCGGTTTCCCGAAACCAGGCGGCTGCGCAGCACGATACTTCCGCCTTCGATCTTGGGAGCAAGCCCGTGTTTGATCGAGTTCTCTATGATCGGCTGCAGCATCATGCTGGGCACGATCACGTCCAGGCTCTGAGGATCGAGATCTTTGATGACTTGCAATTTGTGCGAACCAAACCGCGCGACCTCGATGTCGAGGTAGTTGTCGATGAACTCCACCTCTTCGCGCAGCATGACGAAGGCATCGTGCTTTTTCAGCAGCGATCGCAGGATGTGCGCCAGCTTCACGATCAGCTCGCGCGCCTGCTCGGGTCGCACGCGCACCAGCGAAGAAATTGAGTTCAATGTGTTGAATAGGAAATGAGGATTGATCTGGCTTTGCAGCGCATCAAGCCGGGCTTGCAGCAGCAGACGCTCCTGCTCTTCGAGCTTGAGTTCGATGCGGGTGGCGTTCCAGATCTTAATAGGGATCGCGACCGTAGCGATCGTGCCGGCATAAACAGCGACTTCTACCCAAAAATTGCTGCTGTGTAGCAAAAAGAGCTGGCGGGGAAAACCGCGTCCTACTTGCTCGCGCAAGAACTGCAGCAACAGAATGCCGACGAAGAACGCCACCTGCCAATCGTGACGTGGACGCGGGAAATTTCGCCGCAGCCAGCGATAGATGCTCAGATCCACCATCGGCGAGAACGACCAGATGTCTTCGCGATTGGCCGCGAACTCACGAAAGGCGCCGGCCACATATCCTGCCAACGCATTGAGCGGTAAAGCAAGAAACTCATGTCGCCAGAACTCCGGCACCGCGCAGAGTACAGCCAGTGAAATGCCGGCGAGGCGCCCGCCCATTACGCCAACGATGATCGCGCTCTCGAACGCGACGTCGGCAGCATAGAAGTTCGGCACAGCGGCGCGTACCCAGACGCCGAGAGCGACGGGGATCCCGAAAAACAAAACGATATAAATTTGTTCGCGCGCGCTGCGCACCTCATTGCGAAAGAGCAGCGCTTTGAATGCACGCGAACGTACCACAGCGCTGGCGATAGCGGCTACCACGCCTAGCCGGATCAGCAGCGTGATGAGGATCAGTTTCTGGTCCACGCAACTGTAAGCCTAGCAGGAAACCAGCCCCGTAGCTCCGGAGCTACGAAGCTCTAAAGGCCGACAAACCCGCTGGATATAATCACAAAAGTGACCCCCCTAAACCAAACTTCTCGGGCGAGTCTGCGTGCTGAGGCCGATTTTCCTACGCGCTTCGGAAATTTCCGGATTCTCGGCTTCGAAGGCACGGAGCGCGATCCGGAAACGTGTCGTCCAGAAGCCGCCGTGGCTCTGGTGACGGGAGATGTGCATGCCCAGACGCCGCTCGTGAGAATCCACTCTCAATGTCTTACCGGCGACGTATTCCATTCCCTGCGGTGCGATTGCCGCCAGCAGCTCGAATTGGCTCTGGAGATGATCGCAAAAGCCGGAGCGGGAATTCTGATCTATGAGCAAAAAGAAGGACGTGGCATCGGCCTGATTGCGAAACTCCAGGCTTATCAGCTTCAGGATCAGGGACTCGACACGGTGGAGGCTAATGAGAAGCTCGGCTTCAAGGCCGATCATCGCGAGTTCGCATTACCGGCAGCGATTCTGCATGCGATGAAGATTCCCGAAGTGAAACTCATGTCAAACAATCCGCAGAAGGTTGCCGCGCTGGAAGCCGCTGGGATCCGAGTGGCCGAGCGCGTTCCCTGCGAGCCTGCGGTAGGTGAGAGATCGGCCAAGTATTTGCAAACTAAGAAAGACAAGCTCGGACATTTGATCGGTCAATAGCCGTTTCGTACCCTTCTGGCTGAAATAGGGGCGGTCAGTCCAGGCCTGTACACTGTCTTCAATGGCCGTGATCTATGGCATTCATGCGGTTGAGGAAGCTTTGTTGGCTGCCAACCGTCAGATCGATTATGTCGAGGTTGCACGGGAGCGCCACGATCAACGGCTTCAATCGGTGATCGACCTCGCTCGCAAACAAGGCGTTCCTCTTCGCTTTGTTCCCCGCGAGCAGCTCGATCGTGCAGCCCGCGCTAAGTCGCACCAGGGCGTCCTGGCGATGCTCGCCGAGCGACAATACTTCGATCTTGAGGACGTGCTACAGGCGAGCACTCGGCCAAAGTTCCTCCTCCTTCTGGACGGCATCGAAGATCCGCACAATCTCGGCGCGCTGATCCGCAGCGCGGATGGAGCAGGTGTCGATGGAGTCGTCATTCCCGAGCGGCGAGCGGCGGCAGTGAATGCCACCGTTGCGAAGGCGTCGGCCGGTGCTTCTGAACACGTGAAGATCGCTCGGGTGGTGAATCTCGCCAGAACGCTTGATGAACTCAAGCAACGCAATATCTGGATTGTTGGACTCGACGAACGCGGCAGCTCCAGCTACGACCAGATCGACTACAAGATGGATTGCGCTCTCGTCTTGGGCGCCGAAGGGAAAGGCCTGCACGACCTCGTACGGAAAAAATGCGATTACCTGGTGTCGATTCCCATGATGGGACAAGTGCCGTCTCTGAATGTCTCCGTAGCCGGTGGCATCGTGATGTACGAAGTTGCCCGGCAACGGCGCGCGTCACGCGCTGAGACATCCCGTTCCGAAACCCCGAGGAAGACCAAAGGATTGGGTTCCTGATGTTGCATCACGCGCGGATTGCTGTACTCGGCACTCTCCTCTGTTGCGCTCTTTTTGTTCCTGCACAAAGCGGATCTCCGCAAAAACCAACCACCGCGGCTGAACAAAAGGCGCAGACCACAACCGATCGCGAGGCATTCACGTTCCTGTATTGGGACTTGAATGCGCGCATCCAAACGCAAGCCGAAGCTCTCGAAATTCGCGGCAAGCTGGTCCTGCGCAACGATTCTTCTACGCCTCAAAAGCAAGTGGCCCTTCAGGTGTCGTCATCATTGCGCTGGGCTTCTGTCCGGCAGAATGTAAAGGTGCTGCCTTTCACGAACTCGAACCTGCGTTCCGATCTCGACCACACGGGATACGTCAATGAAGCCGTGGTCACCCTGCCTGCGCCGATCAGTCCTGGAGAAGAAGTTCAACTTGAGGTGGCGTATAGCGGTACCGTCTCGCTGGACACGAGCCGGCTAGCTCAGATCGGCGTGCCGCTGGAGATTCGCACCGCCACCGACTACGACCGCATTACCCCCACGTTCACCTGTTTGCGCGGAGTCGGCCACGTCCTTTGGTTTCCTGTTGCGATCGAACCTGCGCTTTTGGGTGATGGCAATCGCGTATTCGAGGAAACCGGCGTATGGCAGATTCGCCACGCACTTTCCAATATGAAACTCGAAGTCTCTACTGATTCGGATCAGCCGGTGTACAGCAATGCGCAATCCAGAACGCATGAAACTACCAGCAACTCGAGCTCTCTTTGGGTCGAGCAGTGGAAGCACATCGACATCGCTGGACCCGTTCTCGTTTCGGGCGCGTATCAGAGCCTGGTTGCAAAGCAGGAAGCCGGACACTTACCCTTTGCCCTGGATTTTTTTTCTGAGCACGAAGCTGTGGCCGATGACTACGCGCGCGTGATCCACGAGACGCTGCCCACGATCACCGGCAGCCAGAACTTGCCGGTCAGCCTTGCCGATCTTCCCGAGGCTTCCGACACGAGCTTTGATGCTGATGGCATGTTCCTAACGCCTATCAAACCGATCGACCGCAAGTCGCTCGAAGTCTTGCTCGCCTACCAGTTCGCGCACCAGACGCTCTGGTCCCCGCGGCCCTGGATCTACGAAGGCGCTGCCCACTTCGCGCAGGCACTCATGCGTGAGCGTCAGGATGGTCGCGCGGCCGGGATCGAGTACATGAGCCGGCGGCTCTCGCCTCTGGCGCTCGTCGATAGCGGCGCGCCGGAGGCGCTGAAGACGAACAGCCTGATCAATACCAGCAACGAGGTTTTCTATCGCACCAAAGCCATGTACGTTTGGTGGATGCTGCGCGAGATCGCCGGCGAACGCGCGGTGCTGGACACGCTGCAACAATATGATCCGGCGCAGGACAAAGAAGCGTCGTACTTGCAGCGGTTGCTCGAGAAGAACTCGCACAAAGATCTGGAGTGGTTCTTCGATGACTGGGTCTATCAGGACCGCGGACTGGCCGAGTTTACGATCAGCAATGCGTACGCGCGTCCCAGCATCACGAACCACATCTACCTAGTTTCGGCGACAGTGGACAACACGGGCGGCGCGAGCGCCGAGGTTCCGGTGATCGTGCACACCGACGAAGGCGAGATCATGTCTCGCCTCCGGGTGCCGGCACACGGCCGCAGCGCCGTGCGAGTAGAGGTCAGCAGCCGCCCGATTGACATCACCGTCAACGATGGCAGCGTCCCCGAAGCCGACCGCTCCGACAACACAGTAAAAGTGAAGATCGGAAGCGAGTGAGACAGCTCCGAAGCCGCGAAGCCCCGAAGCCCCGGAGCTAAACCGCGCTTCGCAGTACGCGGCAGTTGCAGAAATGGACTCTCATCCCTGCACATGCGTTCGTTCTGCGTCCTCCCTTACCTCGTGAACGTTTTTGCTTCGCAGCTTCGGGGCTTCGCAGCTTCGGGGCTTCGCGGCTTCGGGGCTGCTTCCCTGTCGCACCCTGACGCAGCAACCTCCGGCGGCGCTTCTGTCTTCTCATTATGGTTCTCACCTTATTCTTCCTCAGGAGCTCACATGCTGAAGAACCTGATTTCTGAGTGGCCTCTCCTGCAACAGCTCAAGACCGGCGCGGACGGCACGGGGCCTGAAGCGATGAGCGCGCACACGCGCAACCTGAAACCGAAGACTGATGGCGCCGAGGTCGCTCGGTCCATCTGTCCTTACTGCGGCGTGGGATGCGGGCAGCTCGCGTATCACAAAAACGGGAAGCTGATCAGCATTGAAGGCGATCCCGAATCGCCGATCTCGCGCGGACACCTTTGCCCCAAAGGCGCGGACAGCTTCGAGCTGGTGAATCAGCCCGGCCGCGAGACTCGAGTGAAGTATCGCCGGCCGTACTCGCGCGAGTGGGAATACATCGATCTCGAAAAAGCGATGGACATGGTCGCCGACCGCGTGTGGAAGTCGCGCGAGAGCACCTTCCAGATGGAGAAGGAAGGCCATGCCGTGATGCACACCAAAGCCATCGCGCATCTCGGCGGCGCAACGCTCGACAATGAAGAAAACTACCTGATCAAAAAACTTTTCAGTGGAGGTTTGGGCATGGTTTGCATCAGCAACCAGGCCCGTATATGACATAGCTCGACCGTTCCCGGTCTGGGAACGTCATTCGGACGCGGCGGCGCGACCACTGCTCAGCAAGACTTAGCTCGTTCCGACGCAATCCTCATCATGGGATCGTCGATGGCAGAAAATCACCCCGTGGGATTCCAGTGGGTGATGCAGGCACGCGAGCACGGCGCCACAGTCATCCATGTCGATCCGCGCTTCACACGCACGTCGGCAATGTCGGACATCTGGGTTCCGCTTCGTTCCGGCAGCGACATCGCTTTCCTCGGCGGTCTCATTCATTACGTCCTCGAAAACGGCAAAGAGTTCCGCGAGTACGTCACACACTACACGAACGCGCCGACGATTCTCCGAAAGGATATGAAGCTGCCCGATGAACTCGGGGGGCTTTTCTCCGGCTGGGATGCGGAGAAGAAACACTACTCACCGGAGACCTGGGGATACCAGGGCGAGCCGGAGAAGCGAGACGCGCACACTGCCGGGCACGCCAGCGCGGGCGGCGGTCACGGCAAAGATCGCGGAGGCGAAGCGGGTAAGGTCGAGAAGCACGACAGCGACCCGACGCTGCAACATCCGCGATGCGTTTTCAACATTCTTAAAAAGCACTACGCGCGCTACACGCCGGAGCTGGTTGAGCGCGTTTGCGGAGTGCCCAAGGATCAGTTCCTCAAAGTCGCCGAAGCCTTCACCAACGCCTCCGGCCCTGATAAAACCGCAGCGATTTGTTATGCGGTCGGCTTCACGCAGCACTCGACCGGCGTGCAGATCATTCGTGCGGCGGCGATTCTGCAATTGCTGCTCGGAAATATTGGGCGTCCCGGAGGCGGAATTCTCGCCTTGCGCGGGCACGCCAGCATCCAGGGCTCAACCGACATTCCGACGCTCTACGACATTCTGCCCGGTTACATTCCGATGCCGTTCTTCGAGAGCGACGCGCACAAGCTGGAGCAGTACATCGAGAAACATAGGAGCAGCGCCGGGTGGTGGAGCAACTTCGACAAATACATCGTCAGCCTGCTGAAGGCCTGGTACGGCGAGGCTGCAACCAAAGACAACGACTATCGCTTCGAATGGCTGCCGCGCGTGACCGGCGACCATTCCCATTTTGGGTATTGGATTGACATGATGGAAGGCAAGATGGACGGCCTCTTCATCATGGGACAGAACCCTGCCGTCGGCGCTCCCAACGGTCGCTTCGAACGTTCTGCGTTGACCAAATTGAAGTGGCTGGTCGTGCGTGATTTTTCCGAAAATGAAACTGCGGCATTCTGGCACGATTCTCAGGAAGTAGAGCGCGGGCAGTACAAGCCGGAAGATATTGCCACCGAAATCTTCTTCTTCCCTGCCGCAGCGCACGTCGAAAAAGAAGGCAGCTACACCAATACGCAGCGCCTGGTGCAGTTCCACGAAAAGGCCATCGAGCCGCCGGAGGATTGCCGAAGCGAGTCGTGGTTCATGTATCACCTCGGGCGCCGCTTGCAGGCGAACGCGAAGGCTGAGCCGAGCGAGCGCAATGCGCCGATGGCCAATCTCACCTGGAACTATCGCACGCATGGCCCATCAGCGGATCCGATGATGGATGACATCCTCACCGAGATCAACGGCTACAAAGTCGCAACCGGCGAGCCGGTAGGTGAGTACACCGAACTGCAAAATGACGGCTCAACCGCGTCCGGCTGCTGGATCTACACCGGCATCTATCCCAAAACGGGACACAACGTCGCCAACATGCGCAAACCGAAGGACTATCTCGGGCACGGCTGGGGATTCGCCTGGCCTTCCGATCGGCGCATTCTCTACAACCGCGCCTCGGCTCGTCCGGACGGCAAGCCATGGAGCGAACGCAAAAAGCTGGTCTGGTGGGACGAAGGCAAAAAGAAGTGGACGGGCGAAGATGTGCCTGATTTCAAAGAAGACGTCCCGCCCGATTATCGTCCCAGCAAAGATGCGGACGGCATGAAGGCGATCGCCGGCGATCAGCCCTTCATCATGCATCCTGACGGCGTGGGATGGCTCTGGGTGACGAGCGGATTGAAAGATGGTCCGCTGCCCACGCACTTCGAGCCGCTAGAGCCGGTGGTGCCGAACGAGCTTTATCCCGACCAGCCACATAATCCGCCGGCGCAGAAAAAGGAGCGTCCCGACAATCCTTACGGATTCCCCTACGACCAGCGCTGGCCGCACGTGCTCACCACGTATCGTCTAACCGAGCATCACACTGGGGGCGGCATGTCGCGTACGCTGTCGCATCTCTCGGAATTGCAGCCGGAGCTTTTCTGCGAGGTTTCTCCTGAGATGGCCGAAGAGTGCGGCTTAGAGCACGGCGCCTATGCGACGATCACTTCGCCGCGCGGGATCATCGAAGCGCGGGTGATGGTGACCGACCGCGTGCGTCCCTTCAATGTCCAGGGCAAACGCATTCACCAGGTCGGACTTCCCTATCACTGGGGACGCCGCGGCATTGCCGTCGGGGACACCGTCAACGATCTGCTCGCGATTTCCGAAGAACCAAACGTCCGCATCATGGAGACGAAGGCACTGATCTGCAACATTCGGCCAGGACGTCGCCCACGAGGTCCGGCTGCGCTGGAAGAAAAGCACGCGCAAGAGAGGAAGACCGCATGAGCGCAACTACTGCATTTCTCACCGACTCCACGCTGTGCATTGGCTGCAAAGCCTGCGAGGTCGCCTGCAAAGAATGGAACGGAGTCGCCGAGGACGGCCTGAACTGGACCGGTTTTTCGTACGACAACACCGGGGCGGTCGGCCACTCGACTTGGCGTCACGTGAAGTTCGTCGAGCATCCGCCGGAACCCGGATACGGTGGCAACAGCGGCGAAGCGCCAGCATCATGGACGTTTTCCTCGGACGTATGCAAACACTGCGAAAACGCTGGATGTTTAGAAGCTTGCCCCACGGGCTCGATCGTGCGCACGGAATTCGGCGGAGTGTATGTGCAGCCGGACATCTGCAATGGCTGCTCGTACTGCGTGGTCGCCTGTCCCTTTGGCGTGATCCAGCGCAACAAGGAAGACGGGCGCGCCTTCAAGTGTACGTTCTGCTATGACCGGCAAAAGGCCGGCTTGACTCCGGCATGCGCGCACGCGTGTCCGACCGAGTCGATCAAATTTGGAAAGCTCGACGATCTGCGCGAGGAAGCCAACCGTCGTGTACGCGAACTGAACGATCGCGGAATCGACGATGCCATGATCTACGATCCCACGGACACGAGCGTCGGCGGCATTCACGCGATCTTCGTCACGCGCGGCGATCCCAAACAGTACAACCTGCCGCCCAAGCCGGAAATCCCGACCATCTACGCCAAACAGGGCTGGAGATCCGCGGCGATTGGCGCCGGCATTCTCACTGCCGGCACGCTGCTGGCATTTCTCGGAGGCAATGGCCGATGAGCGCAAAAGAGTCTTCCCTTCCCGAGCGTCTGCCAACCGAGGCTCCTGAATTTTCCGAACCAAGTCGCGAACGTCGGCTGGAAGAAGTTCGCCGTCAGGCGCTTCACACCGGACGCGTGACTGGCGCCGGCATTCGTCCGGCAGGCTCGCCGTTTCCCATCGCCAGCCCAGAAGCGGGTTACTACGGCATTCCATTGCTGAAAGAGCCGCAGTGGAGTTGGGAGATCCCTGTTTACTTCTTCGCCGGTGGCGCTGCCGGAGCAGCCGCCGTGATCGCTGAGTTCGCGCAGATGACCGGTTCCAAAACGGAACTGGTGAATGATGCGCGCACCGTTGCTGCGATTGGCTCGCTACTGGCTCCGGCGCTGCTCGTTGCCGATCTCGGAATGCCGTCGCGCTTTCTTAACATGCTGCGCGTCTTCAAAGTGCAGAGCCCGATGTCGGTTGGCGTGTACATCGTGAGCGGATTTGGTCCGACCGCGACGCTCGCCAAGATGGCCAACTATCTCCGCGGCAATCACGATGGAATCTTGCTGAAGATGATCGAGAGCGCTTCCGGCCTATTCTCCGCTCTGTTCGGCCTCGGTATGGCCACCTATACCGGCGTGCTTATTGGCGTCACCGCAATCCCAGTTTGGAACGAAAACATCGATTCCCTGCCGACGCATTTCGCGCTTTCAGGACTTGGCGCCGGTGTCTCAGCCATTGAGCTGATGGGTAATGAAGACAGCCGCGCGCTCAACATGCTCGGCCTCGCCGCCGCCGTTGGAGAAACGCTGGAAGGCATAAAGCTGGAGATGACGTCCAAGCCGGCAAATGAACCGCTAAAGAAAGGTGTGAGCGGAGTAATCACGCGTCTCGGCGGCTTGCTCTCAGGCCCGCTGCCGCTCGCGCTCCGCATTGCTTCGGCATTAGCGGGCGAAGGAAACTCCAAGCAACTCCGTCGCGCCGCAGCGGCTTCGACCGTTGCTGGATCCTTGTTCACCCGGATCGGCTGGGTTCGCGCCGGACATGCGTCGGCGAGAGATTATCGTTTGCCCTTGCAGTTAGCAACGAAGAGCACGCCGACGGTCGCTCAACTTCCGAACGAGAGCAAATTCGCCAAAGCGAGTCGTCAAGCGCTGGGCAGGCACGATTAAACTCAGCAACCAGAACCCAGCGCCTGACTTTCACCGGAACAGCAGTGGCGCAAAGTTCGACAGGTTTCTTCTCCACACCATCCACGTGTGAGCGCCAGGCGTGTCGATATCGATGTGATGCACGCCTTTGTTGGTCAGCCACGTTCTCAGCTTCTGGTTGGACGAGTAGAGATGATCATCCGTTCCGCAAGCAATCCATAGCAGCTTGAGCTTCGCGGCTTTGGAGGCGTCCATTCCCGCGAATTGCTGGTCGAGGTTATCTCCCAGTCCACCGGAGCTGAAGGCGCCGACCCAGTCAAATTTGTCCAGCGACGTCAGGCCGGTGAACAGTGACTCGGCTCCGCCCATCGATAAGCCAGCGATCGCGCGCGATTTGCTGTCGCTCGCTACGCGATAGTTCTGCTCGACCTGCGGCAACACTTCCGTGAGCAGCGCCTGGCGGAACTTCTCCATGTTCTGCTCGCGAAGGTCCTCGTGACTGAAACCGCCAAAGCCGAGGGTGAGAATCTCCGGCGCCCCGTAGCCGAGCGGCATGACGACGATCATCGGCTTGGCTTTGCCTTGCGCGATCAGATTATCGAGGATCACATTCGCGCGGCCCACCGCCGTCCAACCGCTGGCATCGTCGCTGTAGCCGTGTAGCAGATAGAGCACCGGATACTTCGCCTTCTTGGCCCGATCGTAACCCGGCGGAGTATAGACGTAATAGTCTCGCTGATCGCCGACTACGTTGGAACGATAGAAGTGATGATGCACCACGCCGTGCGGCACGTCGTTGACTTCCCACGACAGCGACGGCGGACCAGGCACATGGACTTCACTCTGCGTCCCGAGTAAATTCGGCTTCATCAGCGGATTCGATGGATCGATGAGCGCCACACCATCCGCGATGAACGAATATCCATAGAAATCAGGCTCGAGCGGATCGGTGGTGGCTGACCAGATTCCGTTCTCGTCCTTCTGCATGGCGTAAGCCGCAGTCCGGCCTTCGAGTCGGACTTCCACCTGCTGCGCATTGGGATCATGGAAGCGAAACGTGACTCGGCCGTCGGGCTGCACTTCGGGCGAGCGAATGGGAGTGTGCTGCGCGAAGGTGAGCGTCGCTATAAATGCGGTAAGAATGGCAAGTAGTCCAATTCGGATGTGCTGGTTCACGCGGGCATTATACGAGTTCGCAGTCGTGTACTCTAAGGTGTGCCCAGCGCCGCCGACGCCATAGTCTCGCCGAGAGTCGCCTTCCAGCACCGCGACTTTCGGCTCTTCCAATCGGGACGCGCGCTCTCCATCATTGCCAGCGAGATGCAGTCCGTCGCCGTCGGGTGGCAGGTTTTCGAGATCACCCGGCGGCCCATCGATCTCGGCTACGTTGGCCTCTTTCAGTTCCTGCCTGCATTCCTGCTGGCGATTCCCGCGGGACACGCCGCCGATCGTTTTGACCGCCGCCGCGTGCTGTTGTGCTGCTATGTCTCTTACGCGATCTGCTCGCTGCTGCTGTTTTTCCAGGCGCGCAACGATGTCACTTCGGTTCTGCCCATCTTCGGCGTGATGCTGCTGATTGGCGTGACCCGGGCGTTCAGCGGTCCGGCCAGCCAGTCGCTGCTGCCGCAGATGGTCCCGCCGGAACACTTCGGCAACGCCGTAACCTGGGGAGCGTCAATCTTCCAAATCGCCACGGTGCTGGGTCCGGCACTCGGCGGACTGATCTATGGATGGGCCGGCGGCGCGCACCCGGTGTACGCAACGTCGGCCTGCATGTACTGCGGATCGATTACGTTCTTCGCTCTTCTGCGCGTGCGCACCGGCCGCATGGAAAAAAAATCGGTCTCCATCGACACGCTGCTCGCGGGCGTTCGTTACGTGTGGCAGGAAAAGGTGATTTTAGGATCGATTTCGCTGGACCTCTTTGCCGTGCTGCTCGGCGGAGCCGTGGCTCTGTTGCCGGTGTATGCGGAGAACATTTTGCACATCGGTCCGCGCGGCCTTGGCGTTCTGCGCAGTATGCCCGCTGCCGGCGCTGCGTTGATGGCCGTCCTGCTCGCGTATCGGCCGATGCGGCGCCGATCGGGATTGCTGATGCTGATCTCGGTCGGGATATTCGGTGCATCGACCATCATCTTTGGTATCTCTCGCTCTGTGGCGTTGTCGCTGGTGATGCTGCTGGTCGTCGGCGCCTCTGACATGATTAGCGTCGTTGTGCGCAGCACGCTAGTGCAGATCGCCACTCCTGCGGCGATGCGAGGACGCGTAAGCGCCGTGAGTCTGCTCTTTATCGGAGCTTCGAACGAACTCGGACAGTTCGAATCCGGGATCACCGCGCAGTGGATGGGCGCCGTGACCGCGGTAGTCTTCGGCGGAATCGGAACCGTGATCGTAGTCGCCATTTGGGCGTGGCTTTTCCCGGCATTACGCAAACTCGACCGGCTCATTCCCATAAATGAGAATGTAACGGGATAGAAAAACCGGGGCGAACACGGAGGTCACAGAGGAGTCGCGATTGCTTCTCCGTCTTCTCCGTGTCCTCCGTGTTCACCCCGGTTTTCAGAACAGCGTCATCTGACCAAAAGCTTCCGGCTCGCGGGATTCCCGAATCGGACCTCGTGGTCCTCGCGATCCGATGCCATACTTCTTTTTGAATTTCGCCATCAGCGCGCTTAACTGCTGACGATAAGCGGGTGAGCCGAAGTCGCGCTCGCCATACATACGTTCATACAGCGGTTTCAAATCCGGAAAATGTTTGGCTACAAATGGCAGGAAAACGGCACGCGAGCACGGCTTGAGAAACAGCGAATTGGCGAAGAGGCCGGGTGCTCCTGCTTCTGCCGCAGCCTTCACGAGAGCTTCGAGGTCGGTGGGTTTGTCCGTGATCCCGGGCAGCACTGGCGCGCAGTTTATTCCGGCGCGAATACCAGCTTGATTCAGCTTCTTCACCGCCTCCAGCCGCAAGTCCGGGCGTGGAGCGCGCGGCTCGAGAATGCGCGCCAAATCGGCATTCAGCGTCGTCACGGTTACGTGGACCGCAACGCGATTACGTTTCCCGACCTCTTGCAGAACATCAATGTCGCGCAAAACTAAATTCGATTTCGTGACGATCCCAACGGTAAACCCAGTGTGCCGGGAAAATTCCTCGAGCAAAGATCGCGTGACACCGTGCCGGCGCTCGGCCGGCTGATAGGGATCGGTGGCAGCTCCGATGGCAATCTCTTCGCCGGCTTTGACTTTTTTCAGATCGCGGCGCAGCAGCCACGCCGCTTCGTCCTTAACGAAGATCTTGTGCTCGAATTCATCGAAGTCGCGGATTTCCATGAACTCGTGTGTGTAGCGCGCATAGCAGTACTTGCAGGCGAATTCGCATCCGCGATACGGATTGATCGTCCAGGCGAACGGCAGCTTACGGTTCGAGGTGCAGCGGTTCAGGATCGAGCGAACGGGCAGCGAGAAGAATTCGACTTTGTGTCCGCTGTCGAGCGCATGGCCTTCGGCAGCCAATTTGGCGATCCCGACCAGACGGTCGGAAGCCGCACCGGGAAAGAACGGAAGAGACCCCACCCTGCAACTCCGAGGCAATTTTCGCTTTCTATTCGCCTCGATGAATTGTAGCACCGTCGGGCGTGCTCGCTACAAATCGCACACGGCGGGGGCGGGAATTTGCGCTCTGATGCAGGAGTGCGGCGCTGTCGTCCAGAATACGCAGATACATCTGCGCCATCTGGATGGCGGCCGGTTCGTTCGGTTCCTCGCCCCGGTAAATAATGTGTGAAGACGCTTCACGCCGAAGCGCGTAGTGAAAACGCTCCCGACGCGTGACAGAATCCGCCACTCTGGTGATCTCGGCTATATGCTGCATGCCTTGGACGATCATGGAAGGCTCCGATTCGGAGCATCCCGCCACCGCTGCCGGTATTCAATAGAAAAAGAAAATCAGAACCGCGAATGTCACTGTCCGGTGCTTCTGGCCTCATTGCGAGGGGGCCGCTGAGCAACTCCATCCAGAGCACCCGAATCGAATTTTTGATAGACGTGGACAAAATCAGCGTACAGGTGCCGTAACTTTCATGAAATGTTCCCGGGCTCAGCTTCTTATTGCCTTCCTTGCGATTCTTTCTGTTTTCTTTTTGTCGGCCTGTGCGGGAGTGCGGCCGGGCGGCAATGAGGGCGGAAACATACCCACCCTTAGCTTCACGGCCAGCGCCAGCAGCATCAACGCCGGACAGCCGGTGACCCTAACTTGGCAATCAAGCAATGCCACATCGGTAACGATCTCAGCTGTGGGAGCCGATGGCAGCAGCCGCTCGATTTCGACCAACTCGCAATTGAGCGGCAGTGCGCAGGACATGCCGACGCAAAACACGACGTACACGGCCGTGGCGGCCGGCGCGGGCGGTACTTCAACGCAGCAGCAAGTCAAAGTGACGGTCAGCCAAGTCGCGCCGACCTTAACCTTCAGCATCGATAAGAATAGCGTCACCGCCGGCCAGCCGATTACGCTCACTTGGCAAATGACGAACGGCACGTCCATTACCATTTCTGCAGCGAGAGCGGATGGAAGCACAACGCAGATTCTGGCCCCGACTTCGCAGGCCAGCGGCACAGTTAGCGATAGTCCCACCCAAGGTACAACGTACACGGCTGTCGCCAGCGGCAGTGGCGGCACATCTACTCAGCAGCAGGTAAAAGTGGCCGTTACGGAGCCACCCCCTACTCTGGTGTTCAGCGCGGACAA